>NZ_JAAMQZ010000009.1 GCF_013522825.1 Stutzerimonas stutzeri | reverse complement strand
TTGAGCGTCTATTCCGGCGCTTGAAGGGGTTTCGGCGTATATTCTCTCGCTTCGAGAAGCTTGATGTGATGTTCATCGGATTCATCAACTTCGCGCTAATAGTTGACGGACTGAAGATGTGTTAACACGCCCTAGCCGAAAGTGCGAAGAGAAACGGCAAAAGCGCTTTGCGGTTGAAGCCGCCCGCATGCATTTTCTGGGAGCGGCGTCTTCAGCGCGAAGGGTTTGTTGCTATGCCATTGCAGCGATTCAATGGGCTGCAAACAGGGTGGTGTTGCCTGTGGGGCTCTGTGTGGCAGGCTCGTCTGCCGTCGTGGCCTGCTCGTAAAGTGCTGTCATGTGTTCGAGATTGGCCCGCACGCGGTTCTTCATGAGCTCCACCATGGCCTGCAGTTCGGCTTTCTGGGGTTCGCCGAAGGAGGTGAGCAGGGCGCTGGCCGTCTGGCTGATCTGCTCGATTTCGGCGAATCCGCATGACTGCTGAGGCACCCAGGTTTCGAGAAAGCTCGACAGCTTGACCACGCGTCTGGGCAGCAGGGCGATCTGCGGAACCGCATAGGTCAGGGCGGTGATGGCGCCGTGCAGGCTGGTGCCGCAGTAGAGTCTGCTGGTGGCGATGCAGCGGATGATGTCCTGAATGTGCCCGCTGTTGACGCGGTAGGCGCGTTCGCCCAGCAGGCCCTGCAGCTTGTCCAGTGGCTCGTCGTCGGAGTGGCCGGGGGCCTTGCCAATGGTCAGCAGGGCGATCTTCAGGCCGGTGCTCGCGCTGAGTTCGGTCAGTTGCCGGGCGATGGCCTCGATGCGCCGCTTGGCATGGTGATCGGAGATATGGAAGACGATATGGCCCGGCTCGCTCGGTTCCGGCTGCTGGGGAAAAATATCGGAGATCAGCACAGCGCTATCCGGCACCAGATTGTGTTCGACGCCCAGCTTGTCCAGCTCGGCGGAGGTTTCACGGTCGCGCACCGAGACGTAGGTGCAGTCCTTGAGGTTGCGTTCGATCGCCGCGTGGATCAGCGGCTTCTTGCGGCTGATTTCGTTGCCGCCAACGCTGTTGTACATCACCTGGTAGCCCGGCAGCTCACGCTCGCCCAGCACCAGCGGCAGGTCGGACGGGATCGAGGTGAAGGCGCGGCTCATGCGGATGAACTGACGGTGGCCGATCAGGTAGGGGCTTGCCTTGATCGGGTAGTAGATGGCCTGTGGCGCCAGGTAGCCGATGATGCTTTCCCACTGTGCGGTCAGGCATTCGCCGCCGGCCACGATGAGCAGGGTCTTGTCCTGTTGACGTGTCGCCTCCAGCGCTTTTTTCAGCGCGATGGTCGGCAAGGCGCCGTAACTGGAGAGGTCTGATTGCTTGGTCGCTGCGATCAGCACGCGGAAACGACCATCGGCTTCCAGGTAGTGCTTGAGGACGATGGCAAAGAGCAGGTCGCCGTAGTTGTGTCTGTCGTAGGCGCCGTAGGCGATCACATTCGTCTTGTCGCCTGGTTTGTGCGACGACCCGTCGATCCGGTCGATCATGGTTGCGAACTCCTTTCGATTTTCTTGAACTGCAGATAGAGCAGGGCATTTTTCAGGGCCAACGCCACGGCGGTGGCGAAACAGGCGCCGTTGACGCCATAGCGCGGGATCAGGATCAGGTTCAGGGCCAGGTTGAGCACACAGGCGGCGATATTGTTGTGCAGGTACTGGCGATGGTGCCCGGTCATGGTCATGAAGATGCCCAGCGGTCCGGCGGCCAGGACGAAGAAGTAGCCGGTGGCCAGGATCAGCAGCGCGAAGGCGCCCTGTTCACGGTATTGGTCGCCGAATACGGCGAGGATGTAGTCGTGCAACAGGCCAATGGCGAGCAGGATCAGCACGGCCAGGGCCAGCATGAAGCGCGAGTATTTTCTGACGACGGCGAAGGCGCCGGCCCGGTCGTGGTGCGCCCAGCGCCGGGAAATGTCCGGTGCGATGGTGCCGTTGATGATGAACAGCAGGGTGGTGGAGAGGGCGGCGATCTTGGCGGCGATGTAATAGATGCTGACTTCGCCCGCCGAACGCAGCATGCCGAGCAGCAGGGTATCGGACAGCTCGATCACGCTGTTCATGACCGCAATCAGCATCAGCGGAGTGCCCAGCACAAGCATGTCACGCCAGCCGATGCGCGCCTGCGGGTCGGCCACCGGCAGGCTCAGTCGCGCGCGGCAGGTCGAGCCCAGTGTCGCCAGTGCATAGCTGGCAGCGAAGCAGGCCACCACGGTGGTCAGCTCGCTGCCCAGCAGGGCGATCAGCAGCAGCGTCAGGGTCGGCTGGAAAACAGTTTGCCAGAACAGACCTTCGCCGGTCCTGTGTCGGGCCTTGAGGGTTTCGCTGGCAATATTGGTCAGCGACAGGCCCAGTGCGGCGACTGCGAACAGCACGGCGGCGGCTGTAACGTCAGCCTGGGTGCTGGGGGCAAAATTCACCACCAGCAGCCCGATGAGAATCGTCGGGATGTTCGCCAGCAGGGCGAGGGTCATGGCGCGGTCGAGATAGCCGCGTTGCTGCTCGTCGCGCAGCGATGAGATGTTTTTCAGGCAGGCCACATCCAGGCCCAGCCGCGAAGCCAGCGAGGCAAAGGTGGCCAGTGCGATGCAGAAGAACAGCAGGCCGGCCAGATCGGGCACCAGCAGGCGTGCCAACAGAATGTTCAGGCCGAGCGCGGCCCCCGCTCCGCTGCCTTTGGTGACGACCAGTCGGGCGTATTTAAGCAGGCCGGTTTTCATGGCGGACTGTGGGGCATCCGCAGCACAGGCTGATTTCAGTGTCATTAAGAGGGTCCCGTGTCGTCCGTGGCCGATTGAATCGGGGACTCCATCCAGAGCGTGCGTGCGGCGGAAAGTTCCGGGAGACGCATCGGCAGGATTGCCGTTATGGTTGTGCAGGCGACACGCCGGGGCGCTTGAGACGAACTCTTGTATGGGCTGATCGTCACACGTGTGTCGGTTTCGATTAACAATGGGGGTATGCAATGGCATTGCTGGATACGCGGGGCATTGGCAGTTTCGAGCTGCTGAAACGCACCTTGAAGGATTTCAGCAAGGACGACATGACCACCTATGCATCGGCGTTGGCCTACCGGGCGATCTTCTCGCTGTTCCCCTTCCTGCTGTTCCTGATCGCAATGTTGGGAGTGCTCGATCTGCAGGAGTTCTTCAACTGGCTGCGTGAACAGGTATCGCTGGTGCTGCCGCCCGATGCGCTCAATCTGGTCAACCCGGTGATCGACCAGATGCAGACTCAGAAAAGCGGCCTGTTGTCGGTCGGTATTCTCGTGGCGCTATGGTCGGCGTCAATCGGCATTCGCTCGCTGATGAATGCCATGAACAAGGCCTACGGTGTCGAGGAAGGGCGTCCGGCCTGGAAGCTGATGCTGCTCTCGGTGCTTTACACCATTGGCCTGGCGATCATTCTGCTGTTGGCGGCGGGGTTGATGATCCTCGGCCCACAGGTGATGGAGTGGCTTGCCGAGCAGGTGGGGCTCAAGGATATCGTGGTCACGCTCTGGACCTGGCTGCGCTGGCCAGTGATCGTGATCCTGATGATGCTGGTGGTGGCCGTTCTGTATTACGTCACTCCGGATGTGGAGCAGGAGTTCCGCTTTATCACTCCGGGCTCGGTGCTGTCTGTGATCGTCTGGATCGCGGCGTCGGTGGGTTTTGGCATCTACGTGGGCAACTTCGGCAACTACGATGCGACCTACGGCAGTATCGGGGCGGTCATCGTGCTGCTGCTCTATTTCTATATTTCGGCAGCGGTGTTGCTGCTTGGTGCGGAGATGAATGCGGTGATCGAACATGCCTCGGTCGAGGGCAAGGAAGAAGGTGACAAGCGCCTCGATGATGCGGGCAGTGACCGTTCCTCGGACAAGTGAAACTAACTGCCTGTCGGCTCGCTCAACATGGAGTAACCCATGCAGAACGAGAGGAAATCAATATGAGCAGCACTACCGACAAGATGAAAGGCAACCTCAACGAAGCCGCCGGCAAGGCCAAGCAGGGCCTGGGCGAGGCGACCGACAACGAGCGCATGAAAAACGAAGGCCAGCGTCAGGAAATCAAAGGGGACGCGCAACAGGTGAAGGGCAACGTGAAAGATGCCGTGAAGAAGGGCGTCGATAAGGCCTGACCGACCTGTAAAAACAAAAATGCCCGCCTTGTGAGAGGCGGGCATTTTTCGTTCAGCTGTGCATCGTTGCTGAACAGGGTCGTTGAAAAACGCAGGTAGTTTTTCAGCGGTCTGTTAGCGCTCCAGATACTGCAATTTATCCTTCACACCGTCCCATTCTTCGGCGTCCGGCAGCGAGTCCTTCTTCTCGGTAATGTTCGGCCAGACTTCGGCCAGGTCGGCGTTCAGCTCGATGTACTCCTGCTGGTCGTCCGGCACCTCGTCCTCGGAGAAGATCGCCTGGGCGGGGCATTCCGGCTCGCACAGCGCGCAGTCGATGCACTCGTCCGGGTGGATGACCAGGAAGTTCGGGCCTTCGTAGAAACAGTCCACCGGACAGACTTCTACGCAATCGGTGTATTTGCACTTGATGCAGTTGTCGGTGACGACGAAGGTCATTTCTATTATCTCCTCAGGCGTTTCGGGTGGCGTGGCAGTGACGCCCCCGGTTCGGCAGGCTTGGGCGGCACCAGGCAAATGCCGCTCATATCCAAAAATGCGCGCGATTCTAGCAGCTTTTTACGGCCCGTCAGATTTGCGTTTTCAGCTGGTATAGCAGTTCCAGAGCCTGACGCGGCGTCAAGTCATCGGGTTGGACCTTGCCCAGCGCCTCGATGACCGGGTGCGGCAGGCTGGCAAACAGGTCGTTCTGCAAGGGCAGTGCGGGTTGGCCAGGGGCCATTTTCGGCATTTCATGGGGCAGGCTGGTGGTTTCCAGGCGCGACAGATGGTCGCGGGCACGCTGGATCACCTCGCCCGGCACGCCGGCCAGTTGCGCCACCGCCAGGCCGTAGCTCTGGCTGGCCGGGCCGGGCAGCACATGGTGCAGGAAGACGATGCGCTCGTTGTGCTCGGTGGCTGACAGGTGCACGTTGGCCACCACCGGCTCGCTTTCCGGCAGTACGGTCAGCTCGAAGTAGTGCGTGGCGAACAGCGTGAAGGCGCGCAGCTTGGCCAGGTGCTCGGCGGCGGCCCAGGCCAGCGACAGGCCGTCGAAGGTGCTGGTGCCACGCCCCACCTCGTCCATCAGCACCAGGCTGCGGTCGCTGGCGTTGTGCAGAATGTTGGCGGTTTCGCTCATCTCCACCATGAAGGTGGAGCGTCCACCGGCGAGGTCATCGCTGGAGCCGATGCGGGTGAAGATGCGGTCCACCAGCGACAGCTCGCAGGCCGCCGCCGGGACGAAGCTGCCGATCTGCGCCAGCAGCACGATCAAGGCGGTCTGGCGCATGTAGGTGGATTTACCGCCCATGTTCGGCCCGGTGATCACCAACATGCGGGTCTCGTCGTCGAGGCTCAGGTCGTTGGCGACGAAGGGCGTGGTCAGCACCTGCTCGACCACCGGATGGCGGCCCTGCTCGATGCGCAGGCAAGGCTGCTCGACGAAGCGCGGGCGGTTCAGGTCGAGGGTCAGCGCGCGTTCGGCGAGGTTGCTCAGCACGTCCAGCTCGGCCAGCGCCGCGGCGGAGTTTTGCAGGGGCGCCAGGTGGCCGATCAGCAGTTCCAGCAATTCTTCATAGAGCTGCTTTTCACGGGCCAGGGCGCGGCTCTTGGCCGACAGTGCCTTGTCTTCGAACTCCTTGAGCTCCGGCGTGATGAAGCGCTCGGCGCCCTTGAGCGTCTGCCGGCGGATGTAGTCGGCCGGCGCGGATTCGGCCTGTTTGCTCGGCAGCTCGATGAAGTAGCCGTGCACGCGGTTGTAGCCGACCTTGAGGTTGACCAGGCCGGTGCGTGCCTTCTCGCGCGTCTCCAGGTCCATCAGGTACTGGCCGGCGTTTTCGGAGAGCGACTGCAGTTCGTCCAGCTCGGCGTCGTAGCCGGTCTTCAATACGCCGCCGTCGCGGATCACCGCCGGCGGATTGTCGATGATCGCCTTGGCCAGCAGATCGGCCAGTTCGGGATAGGTGCGGATGCTCGCGGCCAGTTCGATCAGGTGCGGTGCGACCAGCTCCTGCATGCCCGCCTGTAGCTGCGGCAGGGCGGCGAGGGCGTCGCGCAGCCGTGCCAGGTCACGCGGGCGGGCGTTGCGCAGGCCGATGCGGGCGAGGATGCGCTCTAGGTCGCCGATGTCCTTGAGCTGCGGCTGGATCTGCTCGAAGCGGTAGTGCTCCAGCAGGCAGGTGATGGAGTCCTGGCGCGCTTCCAGCACCTGGCGGTCGCGCAGTGGGCGGTTCAGCCAGCGGCTCAGCAGGCGTGAACCCATGGCGGTCTGGCAGCGATCCACCACCGATTGCAGGGTGTTGTCGCGGCCGCCACCGAGGTTGATGTCCAGCTCCAGGTTGCGCCGGGTGGCACCGTCGAGCACCACGCTGTCGTCGAGCCGCTCATAGTGCAGGCTACGCAGATGGTGCAGGGCGGTGCGCTGGGTTTCCTTGGCATAGGTCAGCAGGCAACCGGCGGCGCCGATGGCCAGGGTCAGCTTCTCGCAACCGAAGCCTTTCAGATCCTGGGTCGCGAACTGCTGGCAGAGGCCCTTGAAGGCGCTGTCGCGGTCGAAATCCCAGGGCGCACGGCGGCGCACGCCACGGCGTTTTTCCAGCGGCAGGCCGGCGGGCCAGTCGTCGGGGATCATCAGTTCGGCGGGGTTCAGGCGCTCGACTTCGGCCAGCAGGGTTTCCCAACCGCCGAATTCCTGCACCGTGAAACGACCGCTGGTGATGTCCAGCACCGAGAGTCCGAAGAGTCTTTCATCGCCGACCACGGCGGCCAGCAAATTGTCGCGATGCTCGTCGAGCAGTGCTTCGTCGCTCACCGTGCCGGGGGTGATGATGCGCACCACCTGACGCTCCACCGGGCCCTTGCTGGTAGCCGGATCGCCGATCTGCTCGCAGATCACCACCGATTCGCCGAGCTTCACCAGTCGGCTTAGATAGCCTTCGGCGGAATGAAAGGGAATCCCGGCCATGGGAATAGCATTGCCACCCGACTGGCCGCGCGCGGTGAGGGTGATGTCCAGCAACTTGGCAGCCTTCTTGGCGTCCTCGTAGAACAACTCGTAGAAGTCGCCCATGCGGTAGAACATCAGCTGATCCGGATGCTCGCGCTTGAGCTTCCAGTATTGCTGCATCATCGGGGTGTGTTTGGACAGGTCTTGAACGTCTTTGGTCATCGGTTTTCTGGGCTGAGACGGTGGGGCAGGCCGGGCTGGATCGAGACCGTACGGGGCATGGAAGGCAATGTGCTTCAGCCTCCGGTCGATCATCCGCCCTGGGCAGCCGGTGGGGCTGCCGGCTGCCTGATGGTGGGCGAAGGTTAACACGGGCTATCGCCAGCCAGCAGCCGAAGCCGTCTCCTTGGGGCAAAAGTGGCGACCATGAATCGGACTGACGGGCGCCACCTTTTCCCCCTGCGTCGTTCGAATGCCAGGAGGCCACTGGCGGCCTCGTCGGAGGTGAACCATGCAAGACGAACGCGACCCGAACGATCCGAAATCCCAGGAGCCCTTGCCCGGCGATCCGGACGGCGCCAGCATCGACGATGCTCCCATGTCGGAGCCGGATAATGGCGAGCTGACCGACGAGGACGTCGATATGTTCGAAGACGACCCGGACATCCCGCGGGTATGACGGACTTCCGAACCGGTGAACGGCCCCGCTTCGGCGGGGCTCGTTTTTTCTCGAAGCTCGTAGTTGTTCGCACGGCTGTGCGTCTTTTCCTACTGGGGTAGGCTGTGCCTCTTTCAATGCCGTCGAGGAACTGCGATGAACCCGATCGAAGCACTGGCCGCCGACCTGGGCCGTGCGCTGCAGCTTGCTGGTGCGCACGTCACCACCGCCGAATCCTGTACTGGTGGCGGTATCGCCGAAGCCATCACGCGCATCGCCGGTAGCTCGGCCTGGTTCGAGGCGGGCTTCGTCACCTATTCCAATGAGCAGAAGACACGCCAGCTGGGCGTGCCTGCGCCGTTGTTCGAGCAGGTCGGTGCGGTGAGTCGGGAAGTGGTCGAGGCCATGGCACGTGGCGCGCAACGAGGCAGCGGCGCGCGCTTTGCCGTCGCGGTCAGCGGCGTGGCCGGGCCGGGCGGCGGCTCGCCGGAGAAGCCGGTGGGCAGCGTGTGGCTGGCCTGGGCGGCGGGCGATCAGCTGTTTGCCCGGCGCTTCCAGTTCGCCGGCGACCGTCAGGCAGTGCGTGAGCAGAGCGTGGAGGCGGCGCTCGTCGGTTTGATCAGCCTGGTCAATGGAGAAAATCCCGTTCAGGGCTAGGCGATCAAATTTGCCTATGCTCTAATACTGTCTACTTATACAGTTGTTGCGGCCTCTGGCCCTCTTGATCAAGTGAGGATTGTAATGGACGAGAACAAGAAGCGTGCCTTGGCCGCTGCCCTGGGCCAGATCGAAAAGCAGTTCGGCAAAGGCGCGGTCATGCGCATGGGCGATCATGATCGCCAGGCGATCCCTTCCATTTCCACCGGCTCCCTGGGGCTGGATATCGCTCTCGGCATAGGCGGTCTGCCAAAAGGCCGGATCGTCGAGATCTACGGCCCGGAATCCTCGGGCAAGACCACGCTGACTCTGTCGGTGATCGCCGAAGCGCAGAAGATGGGCGCGACCTGCGCATTCGTCGATGCCGAACACGCGCTGGACCCCGATTACGCCGGCAAACTGGGCGTCAATGTCGATGACCTGCTGGTGTCGCAGCCCGATACGGGCGAGCAGGCGCTGGAAATCACCGACATGCTGGTGCGCTCCAATGCAGTGGACGTGATCATCGTCGACTCCGTGGCGGCGCTGGTGCCCAAGGCGGAAATCGAAGGCGAGATGGGCGATACTCACGTCGGCCTGCAGGCCCGTCTTATGTCCCAGGCGCTGCGCAAGATCACCGGCAACATCAAGAACGCCAACTGCCTGGTGATCTTCATCAACCAGATCCGCATGAAGATCGGTGTGATGTTCGGCAGCCCGGAAACCACCACCGGCGGTAACGCGCTGAAGTTCTACGCTTCGGTCCGCCTGGACATCCGCCGTACCGGCGCGGTGAAGGAAGGCGACGAAGTGGTGGGCAGCGAAACCCGCGTCAAGGTGGTCAAGAACAAAGTGGCCCCGCCGTTCCGCCAGGCCGAGTTCCAGATCCTCTACGGCAAGGGTATCTACCGCAACGGCGAAGTCATCGATCTCGGCGTGCAGCAGGGCCTTGTCGAGAAATCCGGTGCCTGGTACGCCTACAAGGGCAGCAAGATCGGTCAGGGCAAGGCCAATGCGGCCAAATATCTGGAAGAAAATCCCGAGATCGGTCGCGAAATCGAACAGCAGATCCGCGACAAGCTGCTGGTGACTTCGGCCAATACCAAGGCCAACCCGGTGGCCGAAGACCTGGCTGACGCCGACATCTGAGCCCATGGCTGTCGTGCTGGATAACCCCACCGCCGTGCGTCGGGCTGCAATGGATTTGCTGGCTCGACGCGAGCACGGGCGTCTTGAACTGTCACGCAAGCTGCGCCAGCGCGGCGCACCGGCTGAGTTGATCGAATCGGCTCTGGATCGACTTGCCGAGGAAGGGTTGCTCAGCGAAGCGCGCTATCTGGAAAGCTTCATCCGCATGCGCGCCAATGCCGGCTATGGCCCCTTGCGCATTCGTGAAGAGTTGTCCCAGCGTGGTCTGCCTCGTGAGGATATCGAGCAGGCCTTGCGAGACAGTGGTTTCGACTGGGGTGAGCAATTGCGTGCCGTCTGGCAGCGCAAGTTCGCTGGCGAGCTGCCGACCGATCCCAAGGAAAGAGCCAGGCAGGGCCGGTTTCTCAGCTATCGCGGCTATTCCCTGGACATGATCGGTCGAGTGTTGCGTGGTGGCTCGGCGGAGTCCTGATGTGGCGGGGCATTGAAGATATCTGCGCTGGCGCAAGCTTCCTCTCGTTATCGTCGTTCCGGCAGGCGTAGCACTGCCCAACCCGGTAGCAGCAGGCCATGCCTGTGAAACGTTTGGCCATATCCCGGTTAGCTGTTGCGAGCATTTGAGGTGTGAGGCGACTTCTGTGGGAGCGGCCTTGGCCGCGAATGAAGCCACTCCGATGCTCGGGAAGCGCTTCGCGGACAAGTCCCACAAAAGCAGGGTTGCGCCAGCGACACGCAACGGGGCGATCCGTTGATCCGTGGCCGAATGAATTCGGCCCTACGAGCGCCTGGCGAATGGCTCTCGGGCCTTGCAGGGCCGGCGTATTGGTGTCGTTGCCGATGAGGATGCGCCGGATCAGGCAGAGCCTCTGCAAGGCCGCACCTTCCGCGTAGGGCCGAACTTGTTCGGCCTTTGCCAAGGCCATGTTCCTCTTCGCGGGCATGGCCCGCTCCACTGGGTTGGAGTTCTCTTCTTCAATCCTGCGCGCCCAGCGGGGCCGCCCAGTTGCGTTCTTCATTGATGAAATCGGTCAGTTCGCGCAGGCGACCGTGGTCGCGGCCATTGAATGCAAAGCTCAGGCGCGGCAGCCGTTGCAGTTCGGGCTCATCCAGTTCCATTTCGCAGCAGGCCTGTTGCTCGAAGCGGCCTTGCAGGTACAGGTCGGCGAACTCCCGGTTCATGAAGTCGAGTGCGGCATCGGTCAGCACATGGTTCATGCGCATGACGAAGCGGTCTTTCACCCAGCGGCTTGAGTGGAAATTGCTGTAGAAGGTGTCGATCTCTCTGGCAGCATCCTCGGCATTGTCGACCAGGCGTACCAGGTGCATGTCGCTGGGCAGAATGTAGCGATTGTCCTGCAGTTGGTGGCGCATGAAGCTCAGGGCGTCCTTCCAGAACGTACCGCCGGGTTCGTCCAGCAGCACGATAGGCACCAACGGACTCTTGCCGGTCTGGATCAGGGTCAATACTTCCAATGCTTCGTCCAGCGTGCCGAAGCCGCCGGGGCAAAGAACCAGCGCGTCGGCTTCCTTGATAAAAAAGAGTTTGCGCACGAAGAAGAAATGAAATGACAGCAGCCGGTCAGTGCCGCCCACGGTCGGATTGGCATGCTGCTCGAAGGGCAGGGTGATGTTCAGTCCCAGGCTGTTGTCCGTGCCGGCGCCCTCATGCGCGGCGGCCATGATGCCGCCGCCAGCGCCAGTGATGACCATCAGGTCGTGTCGCGCCAGGTTTGCGCCCAGCTCCCGTGCCAGCGCGTACAGCGGATGTTCGATGGGGGTGCGTGCAGAGCCGAAGACGGTCACCTTGCGGCGTCGCTTGAAGCGGTCGAGCACGCCGAAGGCATGTTCCATTTCGCGCATGGTCTGCAGCAGGATCTTGGCATCCCAGCGGTTGCGGTCCGCTTGCGCCATCCGGATCACGGTGACCAGCATCTCCCGGTAGAGGGGCAGGTTCTGACTGGTGGCCGGTATGACCAGTTCGACCAGCTCGTCTATCTTTTTCGACAGGTCCGCGCCGCTGGTCTTGAAGTGGCGTGAAAGATAATCGTCCGTTTCAAACGGCATGCAGGGGCTCCCTTGACGTATATCTGTGTCAGCCGGTCTGTGGCTGAGCAATCTGCTGATGACTGAAGAAGCGCTGCGACCAGCGTGGAATGCGCTCCGGTGGTGAGACGAGGTGATCTGCGCTCCCATCAGAGTGCGATACGGTCACCGGGTTCGGGAATATTGGCCTGCCAGTCCAGTCGCTCGTCCAGCGCCTTCTGCAGTACCTGCATTTTCTCCAGTTCGCCGTGTATCAGATGCAATTCGGGGCGGGATTTGAAATGGCTGACCCAGTCGATCAACTGGGATTGCCCGGCATGCGCGGAGAAGCCGCCGAGCGTATGGACCTGGGCATTCACCGCGATGCGCTGATGCAGCAGCTTGACGGTCTGCGCGCCGTCGACAATGGTCCTGCCCAGAGTGCCACGCGCCTGGAAGCCCGGAATGACCAGGTGGCACTCCTTGCGCCAGAGGTTGTGCTTGAAGTGATGCAGGATGCGCCCGCCGTTACACATGCCGCTACCGGCGATGATGATGACGCCGCTCTTGAAGCGGTTGATGGTCATCGACTCTTCCGCGCTGGGCGTGCTCTTGAGGATTGGCAGCCACTTTTCGATGCGTTGCCTGCCATTGCCGTTCGGATCGCCCGGCTGGACACCAGCGATGTCCAGTTGCTCCTGGAACAGTGAATAGATGGCGTTCGCGCCGATGGCCATGGGGCTGTCGAGGAATACCGCCTGTTGCGGCAGGCGACCCTGTTGATAGAGCAGGCCGAGATAGTAGATCAGATCCTGCGTGCGACCGACGGCGAAGGAGGGCATCAGCACATTGCCGCCATCCCGGTGAGCCTGCTGCAGGATGTCGGCTAGTTCTTCGATGGTCGTCTGATGGTCGCGGTGATCACGGTCGCCGTAGGTGGACTCCATCAGTACCACGTCGGCTTCGCTCAATGTCGCGGGTTCGTGCATCAGA
Source organism: Stutzerimonas stutzeri (assembly GCF_013522825.1). Lineage (GTDB taxonomy): Bacteria > Pseudomonadota > Gammaproteobacteria > Pseudomonadales > Pseudomonadaceae > Stutzerimonas > Stutzerimonas stutzeri_AK. The sequence continues at coordinate 123,575 of NZ_JAAMQZ010000009.1, read as the reverse complement.
GGCGAGCAGGCGTTACCCAGGTCGCCGGAAAACACCAGGCGGCGTGTGCGCCCGAAGTCCGTAACATCCGTCTGGACGATGGCCGAGCCGAGAATGTGACCGGCATCGTGGAAGGTCACGGTGACGCCTGGTGCCGCCTCGAAAGGTTCGCCGTAGGATTGCGCCTGGCGCTGTGTGAGCATGCGCTCGGTATCGATTCGGGTGTAGAGCGGCTTGATCGGCGGCTTGCCCAGGCGTGCCCGCCACTTGTTTTCCCACTCGGCGTCCTTTTCCTGGATATGCGCCGAATCGAACAGCATCAGTTCGAGCAGTTTGCAGGTCGCATCGGTTGCATGGATCGGACCTTTGAAACCCTCGGCAACAAGCTTGGGCAGCAGGCCGCTATGGTCGATGTGAGCATGCGACAGGACCACGGCGTTCAGACTTTTCGGATCGAAGGGGAAGGCCGCCCGGTTGCCTTCTTCGTCCTTGCGTCGCCCCTGATGCATGCCGCAATCGAGCAGAACGCGAACCCCGTCATGAGTCTCTATCAGATAGCATGAGCCGGTGACCTGCTGAACGGCGCCGAAGAAACTGAGCAAAGCCATGGTAGGTTCCTGTCTATACGATGAACTCCAGAATGCCCGCTACCCAGGCTTCGTGTCTTGATACATATCAGCGATAGCCGGGCGAGTGCTGTCTAGACTACCGCAACCGCCAAGTTATGGAGCGACCTCATGAATCAACTACTGCCCAGTCTTGCCGAAATGGACCGCCACGCCGAACTTCAACCGGAATTTGGCGTCTGGCGAGCCGGTTATGGTCCGTTCGAGCATTCACTGGAAACCCAGGCGGCGGTTTTTCGTCTGGCCCACCAATTGGTCCAGGCTGGTTTGCAGGAGGATCTTGCCAGCGTGTATCGCCTGCTGCAGGCCATCGACCGGCTGAGTTCTGCGGGGCTCTGGCTGGTGGTGCACATGACTTATGCGCGTCAGGTCCGACTCGATGGCTCGCCGCTGGCAGCCGAGGATTTCAAGCCCTCCCCCGAGGGGCATACGGGCGGTTCGCTGAACATGGTCCCGGCCTATGCCGGCTACCTGGGGCTCAATGCCCTGACAGGAACAACCCGCGCCTGGCTGATGGGGCAGGGCCATTGCGTGGCGGCAATCGAAGCGCTGAACCTGCTCACCGACAACCTGCATCCCGAGCAGGCACAGGCCTATGGTGGCGGTGAGGCGGGCATCAATCGCCTGCTCCAGGATTTCTACGGCTATCACCTCGCGCCTGATGGCAGCCCTGCCGCGCCGCTGGGCAGTCACGTCAATCCGCATACCGCCGGTGGAATAGCCGAAGGCGGCTATCTTGGCTTCGCCGAATTGCAGTACGCGCACATGCCGCTGCCGGGCGAAACGCTGGTGGCCTTTCTTTCGGACGGCGCGGCTGAAGAGCAGCGCGGCAGTGACTGGATTCCACGCTGGTGGCGGGCCGAGGATTGCGGCATGGCGCTGCCGATCATGATTGCCAATGGCCGGCGCATCGAGCAGCGCACCCAGCTCGGCACCGATGAGGGATTGGCAGGGTTCCGCCAGCATCTGAGTGGCTGCGGCTTCGATCCGGTTCTTTTCGATGGTCGCGATCCGGCTGCCTTCGTCTGCATGCTGTGGGAGATGGAGCAGCGCCTGGCCAGGCGCGTCGAGGAAAAGGAGCGGGGCATTCTCAACTACCCGTTGCCCATTCCCTACGGTATCGCCGAGACGGTGAAGGGCTTCGGTTTCTATGGCGCCGGCAGCAATGCCTCGCACAACCTGCCGCTGCCGGGCAATCCGTCCCGGGACGAGGTTTCACGCGATCTGTTCAACGAGCACGTCGCACCACTGTTCGTCCCGCAGGACGAGCTGCGCGCCGCGCGTGAATTGCTGCTCAAGCACCGCCAGGGACGTCCACTGGAGCGCGACAATGCGCTGGCGCGACGTCACCCCGACGAGCCGACGATGCCGGCACTCAACTATCGCGATGACAGCTGCTCGCCCATGACGGCGGTCGATGATTTCTTCGTGGCGCTGACCCGGGCCAATCCGTCGCTGCGCCCGCGTGTCGGCAACCCCGACGAGCTTGCCAGCAACCGCCTGGGTGGCGTGCTCAGGGCGCTCAAGCATCGTGTGATCGACCCGGAAAGCGAGCTTGAGGCGGTCGATGGCCAGATCATTACCGCACTCAACGAAGAGGCCGTGGTTTCCGCCTGCCTGGCCAACCAGGGCGGGCTCAACCTGGTGGCCAGCTACGAAGCGTTCTGCGTGAAGATGCTCGGCGCGGTGCGCCAGTCCCTGATCTTCTCGCGTCAGCAGAAGGAAGTCGGTCGCCCGGCTGGCTGGCTCGGCTGGCCGCTGATCGCGACGTCGCACACCTGGGAAAATGGCAAGAATCAGCAATCCCATCAGGACACCACCTTCTGCGAGGCGCTGCTGGGAGAAATGAACGATATGGTGCGGGTGCTCTTTCCCGCCGACCACAACAGTGCCCTGGCGCTGCTGCCATCGATCTATCAGGCACGAGGTGAGCTGGCCTGCCTGGTGATGCCCAAGCGGGATCGACCGGGGTTCTTCAATCGCGATCAGGCCGAGCAGTTGGCCAGGGATGGCGCGATCGTCGTCGATGAACAGATCGGCGACAGCCCCGTCCTGCTGATCGCCAACGGCAGTTACCAACTGAGCGAAATGCAGCGGGCGGCGCTGCGTCTGAAGGAGGCGGGTGTCGCCTATCGACTGGTTTATCTACAGGAACCGGGGCGTTTCCGCGCACCGCGCGACCGCTGGGAAATCGATGCGCTGGCGGCAGATGGCGTCAGCGAGCGACTGTTTCCCGAACGGATGGCGCTTAGGGTCATGCTGACGCACATGCGCCCCGAGGTGCTGCGTGGCCATCTCTGGCCCATCTTGCCGGATGCGCGTTGCAGCTCGGTGCTGGGTTATCGCAATCGGGGCGGGACGTTGGACGAAGCGGGCATGCAGTTCGCCAACCGTGCCTCTTGGGCGAACGTGCTGGCCGCCTGCGCACGGCTGCTGGGTATGCCGCGCACGGCGCTGCTCAAGGCCGACGAGGCCGCTGCCGTGGCTGGTAAAGGTGATCCAGACGTGCTGCGCTAACAGGCTGCTGCAGTCGAGAGGCCGGGCAGTTCGCACTGCTCCGGCACTTCATGTCTAGCAGTCGCTGGCGCGGTAGCGCTCGCGGGTGATCGGCTTCTTGCTCTGGTATTCGTTGAACTCGAAGCGCAGCACGGCACCCTGGGCCATCAACTGGCGCAGGCCGTCGTTATTGCACACGCTCGATGCCAGTTGGCTACGGACCTGCTGGGGGTTGTCGCGCATCTGCGCGGCATGACGTGGTCGGACGCTCAGGTGGTTGACCAGCTCGTTGCCATCGACGGTGTAGCCTTCGTCAAGAAGGTCTTCATTGATGGCGCGGGGCGTGCCGACGCTGCTTTCGTGAGCGACCTTTTCGAGCAGTTGGGTCAGTGTCTGCTGCTCCTGCGCCGCGGCGATGTGGCTGAAGGGCAGGGCGAGACAAAGTGTGAATAAAGCGGTCGTGCGGTACATGGCGATCTCCTGATGACTGCCGTCGTTCGACCGATGGCTGCCTGCGCGGTTCATTGCCCTTTGCTAGACTGCCGGCCCACTCGCAGCCTCAGTCGTTTCAATACCCATGCCCCATGCCGTAGCCCGTCTGCGCGAGGCGCGCCTTGAGCGCAGCCTCAAGCCCTTCATTGCCAGAGGCTCGCGTGCTCCGCGCTGCGTCCGTTGTCGTGTCCGGGACAGCCACTGCCTGTGCGCCTGGCTACCGCAGGTGGAGGCGCACAGTGTGGTATGCCTGATCATGCACGATATCGAGCCGCTGAAGCCGAGCAACACCGGCTGGCTGATCGCCGACGTGGTCGCTGATACCCATGCCTTCGGCTGGCAGCGCACGGCGGTCGAACCGGCGCTGATCGAATTGCTGGCCGATCCGCAATACCAGCCGTTCGTGGTCTTTCCCGGCGAGTATGCCGCGCCTGAGCGCGTGGTCGAAACGGTTCAGGTCGATACGGGCAAGCGGCCACTGTTCATCCTGCTCGATGCGACCTGGACCGAGGCGCGCAAGATGTTTCGCAAGAGTGCATACCTGAACCGCCTGCCGGTGCTGAGTCTGCAGGCCGAGGTGTTGTCGCGCTATCGACTGAGACGCTCCACGCGCAGCGAACATCTGTGTACCGCCGAAGTGGCGGCGTTGTGTCTGGGGCTTGCGGGTGATGTCCAGGCCTCGACTGCGCTGGACGCCTGGCTCGACGTCTTCACCGATCACTATCTGGCGGCCAAGCATCAGCGCGCGCCCAGTCTGGACGATGCCGCCCATCGGATGCTGGCGGCTAGGTTTTAGATGCTGCTGGCATGACGTCGCTGTCCGTCAGTGGCGGGGCCGGCTTGCGTGGCCAGAGCTGGGCGGCGAGCATGCCGATGAACATCAGGGCGCAGCCGAAATAACCGCGCAGGCTGAGGCTTTCATCGAGAAACAGCGCGCCGGCGATCGCCGCGAATACCGCTTCGAGCGAAAGAATGATGGCCGCGTGGGAGGCAATCGCATGTTTCTGCGCGACGACCTGCAGCGTGTAGCCGACGCCGACGGCGAACATGCCGCCATAGATGAGTGCCGGCGCGGCCAGCCAGATGCTGTTCAGGCTGGTTTCCTCGAACAGCGCCGCCAGTGCCAGGCTCACCACCGCGCAGGTGACGAATTGCACGAATGCCAGACGAATGGCGTCGTGTCGACCGACGAAAAAGCTCACCAGCAGGACGTGGACACCCCAGACGAAGGCGCCGGCCAGCTGGATCCAGTCGCCGGAAGCCACCGTGAAGTCATCACTGATACTCAGCAACGCCATGCCCACGACCGCCAGGGTCGCGCCCAGCCAGGTGCCCATTCCGGTTCTTTGACCGATGATCAGCCCCAGCAGGGGCACCACGATGACGTAGAGTCCGGTAATGAAGCCGGAGTTGGTCACGCTGGTGAACAGCAGGCCGACCTGTTGCAGGTTGATGCCCAGCGTCAGTGCGAGCCCCATGCACAAGCCACCCAGCAGCATGCTGCGTTTGAGGAAGGGTTCGTGCCGTGTGGGGCCGCGGCCCTGGCGCAGCAGCAGCGGCAGCAGAACCATGGCGCCCAAGGCGAAGCGCAGGCCGGTGAACAGGAACGGACCGATGTTATCCATGCCGATCCGCTGCGCAACAAAGCCGGTACCCCAGATCATCGCAGTGATCAGCATCAGAAAGTCGGCGCGAAGGGCCTGGTTGCGCATGTCTGGACTCGTCGGGAAAAGGCGGGAACTTTGCCTCAAAACGATTGACTTGACCACTTATTCCCAGGCCGGCATGCTTGCGCCGCCTGATTTAAATGCGGGTTGCCAATCGAATTCCGGGTGGTGGCGCGATATCATCACGCCATACCATTTCCGAACTATAATTTCGGGCTCCCCCTGACGACAGTCTGTCGGATTCGGCTCAGGCCGATGAAAGCGCCAATAAAAACTATAGGTCTGCCAATGGCTGCTTACGAAATCCTTATCGCCGATGATCATCCACTGTTTCGTAGTGCGCTCCAGCAAGCGCTGACGCTTGGACTGGGGAGCGAGGTACGGCTCTGCGAAGCAGCCAGTATTGCCGAGCTGGAAACATTACTGAACCGAACCTCGGACTGGGATCTGGTGCTGCTGGACCTGAATATGCCGGGCGCCTATGGGTTTTCCGGGCTGGTCCTGCTCAGGGGACAATATCCGCAGTTGCCAGTCGTGATGATCTCCGCCCAGGAGGATGCCGCGGTGGTTGCCCGCTCTCGCGAGTTCGGCGCCAGTGGCTTCATTCCCAAATCCAGTTCGCTGGAGACTATTCAGGAAGCGGTGCGAGCCGTGCTTGACGGCGACGCCTGGTGGCCCAGCAACATTCAGGACGTAGCGCATGTCAGTCCCGAGGCCAAGGCGGCCAGCGAAGGCCTTGCCAGTCTCACGCCCCAGCAGTTCCGAGTGTTGACCATGGTCTGCGACGGTTTGCTGAACAAGCAGATCGCCTATGAACTGAGCGTCTCCGAGGCGACCATCAAGGCGCATGTGACGGCGATCTTTCGCAAGCTCGGTGTTCGCACCCGGACCCAGGCAGCCTTGCTGCTGCAGCAGATGGGTTCCATTCCAGCCAATTGATGACGGCCTGGTTGCCTTGACTGGCGCGAAGCTTCGGTGCATGGCATGCAGTGCCGGCGTTGCTCAGGCAATTGCCGGCAGCACTATTTCGTCGCTGCGCCGCACCCCCTCGGTAAGTGCCTGACACAGTTCGGTAAATTCGCGCATGGCGGCTGTCTGGTACTTCTGCGCATGCCAGATGAAATTGAACTGCCGGGTCAGGTCCAGATCGGGTGTTTCCAGCGCCACCAGACTCCCGCGTCGAAAAGCATCGCGCAGCGCCAGGCGGGATATGCAGCCGATCCCCAGCCCTGACTCGACGGCGCGCTTGATTGCTTCGGTGTGCTCCAGTTCGAGGCGGATATTGAGTCTGAGCGAGTGGCTGTCAATGGCGTGGTCGAAGGTTCGCCGGGTTCCCGAGCCCTGTTCACGCAGAATCCAGGCTTCTCGTGACAAGTCTTCCAGCGTGATCATCGAACGCCCGGCCAGAGGATGCTGCGGCGCGCAGAACACTACCAGCTCATCTTCGACCCAGGGCAGCACCTCTATATCGGGGTGCTGGCAATCGCCTTCGATCAGGCCCAGATCAAGTTCATATTGCGCGACCTGCTGGACAATGTGCGCCGTGTTTTGAACGTGCAGTTTCACCCGGCATTCGGGGTGGCGCTGCATGAAGCTGCCGATCAGCAGGGTCGCGAGATAATTGCCGATAGTCAGCGTCGCTCCGACATGGAGGGAGCCAAAGCCTGTCTTGCCGGCAAGCAGGTCCTCGATGGCCTTGGCCTGGTCGAGCAGGCTCACTGCCTGCGGCAGCAACTGGCGGCCCAGGGCGTTGAGCCACAGGCGTTTGCCGGCGCGGTCGAACAGCTGGCAGCCGGACTGGCGTTCCAGCTCGGCCAGCGAAGTGCTGGTCGCCGATTGCGAAAGCGCCAGGCTTTGCGCCGCGCGTGAAACGCTCTCCTGGCGGGCGACGGAAACGAATACCTGAAGTTGCCTCAAAGTAAAGTGCATATCTATATAACCGATAAAGCATATCGTTAATATTCATTTAACGAATATTAGTCGTCCCGCTAGACTTCGCATAGATTTGATGCGCCATCGCGCACTAGAAGGGGTATTCATACATGAGCAACCTGAACGTCGAGCGAGTCCTCAGTGTGCATCACTGGAACGACACGCTGTTCAGTTTCAAAACCACCCGCAATCCCGGGCTGCGCTTCGAGAATGGCCAGTTCGTAATGATCGGCCTGGAGGTGGCAGGCCGCCCCCTGATGCGGGCTTACAGCATTGCCAGTCCGAACTACGAAGAGCACCTGGAGTTCTTCAGCATCAAGGTGCCGGATGGGCCGCTGACATCGCGTCTGCAGCATCTCCAGGAAGGGGATTCGCTGATGATCAGTCGCAAGCCGACCGGCACCCTGGTGCTCGATGATCTGCTGCCGGGCAAGCACCTGTATCTGCTCAGTACCGGTACCGGTCTCGCACCTTTCATGAGCGTCATCCAGGACCCGGAAGTCTATGAGCGCTTCGAGAAGGTCGTGCTCGTACATGGTGTGCGCTACGTCAACGAGGTCGCCTACCGTGATTTCATCACCAGCCATCTTCCGCAAAACGAGTTTTTCGGCGAAGCGCTGAAGGAGAAGCTGATCTACTACCCGACGGTCACGCGCGAACCCTTCGAGAATCAGGGCCGGCTCACCGATCTGATGCGCAGTGGCAAGCTGTTCCGTGACATCGGCCTGCCACCGATCAATCCCGAGGATGACCGCGCGATGATCTGCGGCAGCCCGAGCATGCTGAGCGAAACCAGCGAAGTGTTGAACAGCTTCGGACTCAAGGCTTCGCCGCGAATGGGCGATCCGGGGCATTACCTGATCGAGCGGGCCTTCGTCGAGAAGTAGCAGCTCGCACGTATTGACGAAGGCTGGCTGGCGCGATGCGTCTGCCGGCCTTTTTCATAGATAGGCCGCGCAACATTTCTTGAACTTCTGCTCGCTGCCGCATGGGCAGGGATCGTTCCGGCCTGCTTTCAGCGCAACGGTCGGATCGATGAAATACCACTGGCCGCCATGTTGCACAAAAGCCGAACGCTCGTGTTGGGCGTGCTCTCCCGTCTGGTCGTGCCAGCGGGCGGTGAAGGTCACCAGAGCATGTTCCGGCTGGCCGCCGAGTACCTGGCTATGCTCCACCTCCAGCCCCAGCCAGGTGCTGGCGGCGCTCCAGTCTCGCATTGACTGCAGGTCCAGCGATGCTTGCTGGGCAGGCAGGGTGGTAGCCTGCAGGTAATCGATCAGGCCCAGTACATAGGCGCTGTAACGCGAGCGCATCAGCAATTCCGCGCTGGGTGCCGGTGCTCCGGCGTGATAGCGCCCGCAGCAGGCACCGAGTATGTCGCCGCTGCCGCAGGGGCAACTGGCATTGCCGGGATTCTCAATGTTCATCGTTCACTCACTATCAGTCTTGTTTCGGCAGCTGTGGATCAGACCCGGTTTGCACGTCAACGATTCGGAACCTGCTAGCGCCCAGGCGGGTCACACATGCAGTGAGCAGGGCCTGTTCGTTCGTTGTTGCGGCCTGCGCGTCTTTTTGCAGCCTCTATGGGCTTAAAGACTAGCGCGGCGGCGCTTGCCGGCCTAGTCTCGTTCTAACTGGAGCCGCTTGTGCTTGCTGCATGCGCTCTAGCCGATTTCAAACCAGGAGGCTTTACCGATGAGTAGCTTACGGACAGCAGTACCCGTGATTGTAATGACCACCTTTCTGGCCGGTTGTGCAGGAGTACAAAAACAGGATTGGCCCACCTGCGCTGCGGTCGGCGGCGTGACGGGGGCGGCCCTGGGCGCGATAGAAAGCAGTACCTACACCGGTTACGGGGCGTTGATTGGTGCAGGCGTAGGCGCGGCTTATTGCTGGGCCAACGGCACCGAGGAGCAGACCGTCGCGCTGGTCGAGACGGTCGAACCCACCCCGGTTGCCGAGCCGGAACCCGAGCCGATGGCCGAGCCTGTGCGTGTCGAACTTGACGTCAAATTCGATTTCGATCGCGCCGTGGTCAAGCAGGACAGCATGAGCGACATCCAGGATCTGGCGGACTTCATGAAGCAGTACGGCCAGACCTCCACCGTCGTTGAAGGCCACACCGACTCGGTAGGCACTGACGCCTACAACCAGCGCCTGTCCGAGCGTCGGGCCAATGCCGTGCGCGATGTGCTGGTCAATCAGCACGGCCTCGATGCCAGCCGTGTCGACGCAGTCGGCTATGGTGAATCCCGCCCGGTTGCCGACAACTCGACCGCGGAAGGCCGCGCCATCAACCGCCGCGTGGAAGCCGAGGTAGAAGCGCGTCCTTGACGGACTGGTGAAACCACGAAGCCGGGCACCTCGCCCGGCTTTTTCATGCGTGAAAAAAACTGTTAGAACAGCGGACGAGCACTGGCCAGCACCACCACGCCCAGCCCCAGCAACAGGTTGATGCCTACCAGCCGGCGAATGCGCCCCAGGGTTGCGCCGCCTTCAGGCCAGTTCTGCGCGGCAATTGCGCGCTTGAGTTGGGGAAGCTGCAGCATCTGGATGCGCAGGAACAGCGCCAGCATGACCAGGAACAGGCCCGCCATGACATGCACATAGCGAGGCGCCGCGACCAGGCTGTCGAAACGCATGTGCCAGAGGCCGATACCGCTGATCGGCAACAGCAGCACCGCGGCCCAGACCCACTGGAAGAAACGACGAAATACCTCGGCCCAGAGTTTCAGGCGTTCGGGCGGCTGCAGTTCGGACACGGCGGCAGGGCGCAGCACCATCCAGGCGAAGAACATGCCGCCTACCCAGACCATGGCGGCCAGTACATGCAGCGAATAGAGCAGGGCGAAAGGGGTCATGGAAATCTCCGGTGGCAGTTGGGGAAACGCGCGCTATCATAGCCATCCCTTCGAAGTACTGAAAATATATACAGCCCCCACGCCCATGCTCAGCACTGAACTCAAGACCCAGATCCAGGGCGCCTACTCCCGCTTTCTCGAGGCCAAAAACCTGAAGCCTCGTTATGGCCAGCGCCTGATGATTGCCGAGGTGGCGAAAGTGCTGGGCGCGATCAAGGCTGACGACGAAGGCCGTCGTGATGGCGAACCTGCAGTCGTCGCGGTCGAGGCCGGCACCGGGACCGGCAAGACGGTCGCCTACAGTCTGGCGGCGATTCCTGCGGCCAGGGCGGCTGGCAAGCGGCTGGTCATCGCCACCGCCACGGTCGCCTTGCAGGAGCAGATCGTGCACAAGGATCTGCCGGATCTGATGCGCAACAGCGGCCTGAACTTTTCCTTCGCGCTGGCCAAGGGGCGTGGTCGCTATCTGTGCCTGTCCAAGCTCGATGTGCTGTTGCAGGAAGGCCAGGCGCAAAGCGCCACCGCTCAGCTGTTCGAGGAGGAGGGCTTTCGCATCGATGTGGACGAGCGCAGCCAGAAGCTCTTCGGCAACATGATCGAGAAGCTCGCCGGCAATCGCTGGGATGGTGACCGCGACAGCTGGCCGGAAGAACTGGCCGACCCCGACTGGGCGCGATTGACTACCGATCACAGTCAGTGCACGGGTCGCCACTGCCCGAATTTCCAGCAGTGCGCCTTCTACAAGGCCCGCGAAGGCATGACCAAGGTCGATGTGATCGTGACCAACCACGACATGGTGCTGGCCGACCTGGCGCTGGGCGGCGGCGCGGTACTGCCCGATCCGCGTGACACGCTTTATGTGTTCGACGAAGGCCACCATCTGCCGGACAAGGCCATCGGCCATTTCGCCCATTTCACCCGCCTGCGCTCCACGGCAGACTGGCTTGGCCAGGTCGAAAAGAATCTGACCAAACTGCTGGCCCAGCATCCCTTGCCAGGCGATATGGGGCGATTGATCGAGGCGGTGCCGGAAATCGCCCGCGATCTGCGCGGCCAGCAGCAGTTCATGTTCAGCGCCTGCGAACAGCTGGCCGATTTCAAGGCCGGCGAGGACATGGAGGGCCGAGAGCGGCCCAGGCACCGGTTCGTTGGCGGCGTGGTGCCCGAGCATCTGCTTGAAATGGGCGTCGAGCTGAAGAAGGGTTTTTCCAAACTGACCGATCTGTTCACGCGCCTGGCCGAGCTGCTCAAGGAAGCGATGGATGGCGAGTCCGGGGTCGGCATTGCCAGTCATCAGGCCGAGGAATGGTATCCGCTGTTCGGCAGCCTGCTGACACGTGCCCAGGGCAACTGGGAGCTGTGGACCGCATTCACCGTCGACGATCCCGAAGACAGTCCGCCGATGGCCCGCTGGCTGACGCTGGCCGAGGGCGGCGCGCTGTTCGATATCGAGGTCAATGCCAGCCCGATCCTCGCGGCTGAAACCCTGCGGCGCAATCTGTGGAACGTCTGCTACGGCGCGCTGGTGACTTCCGCGACGCTCACCGCGCTGAACAGTTTCGACCGTTATCGCATGCGCGCCGGCCTGCCGCGCTGCGCGGTGACCGCCGTGGTGCCGAGCCCCTTCCAGCATGCCGACGCCGGCGTGCTGCGGGTCCCTGATCTGAATGCCGATCCGCGTGACGCCACGGCGCATACCGCGGCCATCGTGCGCGAACTGCCGCAACTGGTGGAAGGTTCACGCGGCACTCTTGTGCTGTTCTCGTCGCGCAAGCAGATGCAGGATGTATTCGATGGCCTGGAGCGCGACTGGCGCAAGCGGGTGCTTATCCAGGGCAACCTGTCCAAGCAGGAAACCCTCAACAAGCACAAGGCGCGTGTGGACGAGGGCCAGGACAGTGTGCTCTTCGGGCTGGCCAGCTTTTCCGAGGGGGTCGATCTGCCCGGCGCTTACTGCGAGCATGTGGTGATTGCCAAAATCCCCTTTGCGGTGCCCGACGACCCGGTCGAGGCGGCGCTGGCGGAGTGGATCGAGGCGCGCGGCGGCAATCCGTTCATGGAGATCGCAGTGCCGGATGCCTCCCTGCGCCTGGTGCAGGCCTGTGGTCGGTTGCTGCGTAGCGAAGAGGATCGCGGCACCATAACCCTGCTCGACCGGCGGGTGGTGACCCAGCGTTATGGCAAGGCGATTCTCAATGCGTTGCCGCCGTTTCGCCGGGAAATCGGCTAGCAGGCCCGCTGAATATTATCGGAGAAGCGAACACATGCAGATTCAGGGCTATTTCGATTTGCGTTTCGAGGCGGTCAGGGACTGTTTTGAGGAATTGTTCGAACAGACCGGCCAGCGTGGCGCGGCGGTTTGCGTGATGATTGGCGGTGAAACCCTGGTCGATCTCTGGGCCGGCAGCGCCGACAATGCCGGCGAGCAGGTCTGGCAAAGTGACACCCTGGTCAATCTGTTTTCCTGCACCAAGACCCTCACCGCCGTGGCGGCGATGCAGTTGGTGGAGGAGGGCAAGCTCCAGTTCGATGCACCGGTTGCACGGTTGTGGCCCGAATTTGCCGCAAACGGCAAGCGGGACATCACCCTGCGCCACTTGCTCAGCCATCAGGCCGGGTTGCCGGCGATTCGTCAGCCGTTGCCCGCTGAGGCGCTGTACGACTGGGACACCATGGTTGCCGCGCTGGCCGCCGAGCGCCCGTGGTGGACGCCGGGCGAAGGGCATGGCTACGCCGCGATCACCTATGGCTGGCTGCTGGGCGAGCTGATTCGTCGCGCCGATGGGCGTGAGCCGGGCGAGGCGATAGTGGCGCGCATCGCCCGCCCGCTGAATCTGGATCTGCATATCGGGCTCGATGCCGCCGAGGACCATCGTGTCGCCTACCTGACACGGCAGAAGAACAACTTTGGCGATGAGGCCAGCCAGCGCCTGCTCAAGGCGATGATGGGCGATCCGCAGTCGCTCACGGGGCGGGCCTTCACCAATCCGCCGTCGGTCATGAACAGCGCCAACAAGCCTGAATGGCGACGCATGACGCAGCCTGCGGCCAACGGGCATGGCAATGCGCGCTCACTGGCAGGCTTTTACCAGGGGCTGCTGAACGGCGACCTGCTTGATCCGATGTCGCTTACGGAAATGACACGCGAGCACAGTATCGGCGAAGATCGCACCCTGCTGGCGCGCACCCGCTTCGCTCTGGGTTGCTGGCTGGACCAGCCGGGTGTGGCCAATGCTACCTTCGGCATGGGGCCGGGCGCCTTTGGCCATCCGGGCGCGGGCGGCTGCATTGGCTTCGCCGATCCGCAGCGTGAACTGGCATTCGGTTTTGTCACCAATACCCTGGGGCCTTATGTGCTGATGGACCCGCGAGCGCAGCGTCTGGCGCGGGTGGTGAACGCCTGTCTGGGCTGAGCCGCTCGTCTGTTTGTGCCAACACGACTTTTCAGAACAAGGACCTGCGTCCACAATCTGAAGCAAATCCTTGCTTAAGCTGTCCCACCCGTTATCTGCCGCATCAACATTCACATTCATGGAATCCGCTACATGAACCTGCTGAAAAGCACCTCCCTGATCCTGCTCATGATCCTTGCCGGCTGCAGTTCCAAAAGCGAGAAGCCAACCGAAGCGGCGGCGCTGCCGGAACCGGTGATCGATCATGCCTGGCTGGATGACTACGAGCCACGCCTGCGCGATGCCCTGAAAGAAAGCCGTTTCGAAGTCGAGCGGCGCAAGGAAGGGATGCTGGTGGTCACGGCACCAGTGGATGCCAGCTTCAACCCGGATCGCCCTGGCATGTTGCTGCCAGTGACGCTGGGGCCGATCAGCCGCGTGGCGAAGATGGTCGAAGGGGATGAGAAAACTGCAGTCGTGGTGCTGGGGCATGCGGACAGCACGGGTTCGCTGGAAATCAATCGCACCATCAGTCGCCAGCGCGCGGGTGCCGTGGCGGCTATCTTCCGCCTCAGCGGGCTCAAGCATGACCGGTTGCGCATTCGGGGCATGGGCTCGGATATGCCGCGAGCGTCGAACGAGCATGAAGAAGGCCGCGCGTTGAATCGTCGCGTGGAGATGATGCTTGCACCGCAAGCCACGCTGCTCGCCCTGATCAGTCAATACAATACGCCGCCGACCGAGCAGACTCAGGTCGCAGCCGCCGAGGTGAGCAAGGCCAAGTAACCCATGCCGTTGCTGCCTTGTGCAGGCAACTGTTTGGGTTTGTTTTGCGCTGAGTCAAGCGGAGTATGGCGCCAAACCGACTAAGCTTCGACTCCGACTGTTTCAGGAATGCCTGCGATGACCCAGACCCTGGCCGATATGCGCCGCGACTACACGCGTAATGGACTCAGTGAAGCCAATGCGCCGAACGAGCCTTTCGGCCTGTTCCGTCAGTGGTTCAGCGATGCCGTGCAGACCGAGCAGTTGCCGGTCGAGCCGAACGCCATGACCCTGGCCACGGTCGATGCCCAGGGTCGTCCGCATTGTCGCGTGCTGCTGCTCAAGGCGCTGGACGAACGCGGCTTCACCTTTTTCAGCAACTACGAAAGCGCCAAGGCCGAACAGCTTGAGGTCTGCCCGTTTGCAGCGATGACCTTCTTCTGGCCTAGCCTTGAACGGCAGGTGCGCATCGAGGGGCGAGTCGAGAAGGTCAGTGCTGCCGATTCGGACGCCTACTATCAGGTACGACCGCTGGGCAGTCGCCTGGGTGCCTGGGCTTCGCCGCAAAGCCGGGTGATCCGTGATCGAGCCGAACTGGAGCGGATGCTGGCCGAAGCCGAGCAGCGGTTTCTCGACAAACAGCCGCATTGTCCGCCGCACTGGGGCGGTTATCGGTTGCTTCCGGAACGGATGGAGTTCTGGCAGGGGCGTTCGAGTCGGTTGCATGATCGACTCAATTACCGGCTCGTTCAGGTGTGATTTTCCAGCTCCCGTTCCAGCCAGCTTTGCAAATCCTTTCTTTTGACTTTCGCCGCTTTGGCGGCTGCCAGTCTTTCCAATATCCAGGTGCGTCTATCCGGGTCATTCCCTGCCAGGGAAAGTGCCAGGTCGCGGTCGGCCCAGCGTCTGAAACGCACGAACAGCCAGGCATGAAATGCCAGGCCGGCAATGGTGGTGACGGCTATGATGAAGTAATCCATGGAGAAGTCTCATGAGTTGCAGAGGGCTTTTCGCCTGTGCGGGGCGCTATAGCCTCGGGTACAGTAGGGCCTTGCCAAGGTCTGTTATGTTTCATCGGACCGGGATGAAGGACCAGGATAGCCTGAACATGCTGAGTCAGGACGAGTCTGTTGCCAAGGGATTCTTCGCCACAGGCCTACCCAGCGCCGGGTCAATATCGTTTCAGGAGAGTACATATGCGCAACCCTGTCTTAGTTGCTTCGTTCACCGTCATGGCGCTGGCCGTGGGCGGTTGTACATCCAATCTGACCGGTGATTCCTATTCCCGCGATGAAGCGCGAACGGTGCAGACCGTTCGCTATGGAACCATCGAGTCGCTCCGTCCGGTCCAGATCGAAGGGACCAAGACGCCCATAGGCGGCGGCGCTGGCGCCGTTGTGGGTGGCATAGCTGGCAGTGGTGTCGGTGGTGGACGTGGCAGTGCGGTGGCCGCCGTGATCGGTGCGGTGGCTGGCGGCATGCTGGGTGCCGCAGCGGAAGAAGGTATCACGCGCACCCAGGGCGTCGAGATTACGCTGCGTGAGGACGATGGCAGCCTGCGTGCCTATGTGCAGCAGGTCGAGCCCAATCAGGTATTTCGAGTGGGCCAGCGGGTGCGGGTCATGACCGTCAATGGCACCAGTCGTATAGCGCCCTGATACTTTCGGCTGGTGCGGTGGTTTTGTACCGCTCCAGTTGTTAGGTTGAGCCCGTCATGCGAAGAAGTGCGATCCACGCAAGCGGATCGCGCTTTCGTTTTTAGAAATATATCAATCCATGACGTTACGGTAGTCGGTGTGGATAATCGTCGCACGCCGTCATGCCTCTTTGGGCTGAGTGCTGGCCTACCAAAGGATATAACCGCTGCGCACTTGCGCGGCTCAAGGGGTTTTGCTCATGGCGCTTGCGCTGATAATCGCTCTGCCATTCCTCGGAATCTGCCTGCCGTTGCTGTTCGAAAGGCTTGGCCGGTCCGCCTGTGCTTTCGGTGCAGGCCTGGCTCCACTGGCGGCGCTGATTCTCCTCATGACCAAACGTGCCGCGGTGTTCGACGGCGAAGTCGAAGTGCAGATGTTGCCCTGGCTATCGGAGCTCGGTCTGAATCTGAGCCTGAGGCTCGACGGGCTGGGCTTCCTGTTTGCCCTGTTGATTCTGGGCATTGGCTTGCTGGTCATTCTCTATGCGCGTTACTACCTGTCGAAACATGAGCCGATGGGGCGCTTTTACAGTTTTTTCCTGCTGTTCATGGGCGCGATGCTTGGCGTGGTGCTGTCCGAAAACCTGTTGCTGATGCTGATGTTCTGGGAGCTGACGAGCCTCTCTTCCTTTCTGCTGATCGGCTTCTGGAATCATCGCTCCGATGCGCGCCAGGGCGCTCGCATGGCGCTGGCGGTGACGGGGGGCGGCGGGCTGGCATTGCTGGCCGGCATCCTGCTGATCGGTCATATCGTTGGCAGCTACGAATTGAGTGCGGTGCTGGTCTCCGGCGACCTGATTCGGGCGCATGCCTTGTATCCGTTGACGCTGATTCTGGTGCTGCTCGGGGTTTTCACCAAGTCCGCACAGTTCCCGTTCCATTTCTGGCTGCCGCAGGCGATGGCCGCGCCGACGCCGGTTTCGGCCTTTCTGCATTCGGCCACCATGGTCAAGGCCGGAGTGTTCCTGCTGGCGCGCTTGTATCCGGCGCTGTCGGATTCGGAGTGGTGGTTCTACCTGGTCAGCATGACCGGGCTGGCAACGCTGCTGATCGGCGCCGTGATGGCGCTGTTTCAGCACGATCTCAAGGGGCTGCTGGCCTACTCGACCATCAGCCATCTGGGGCTGATCACCCTGTTGTTCGGTCTCGACTCGCGGCTGGCGGCGGTGGCGGCGATTTTTCACATCATCAACCACGCCACCTTCAAGGCCTCGCTGTTCATGGCCGCAGGGATCATCGATCACGAGACCGGAACCCGCGACATGCGGCGTATCAACGGCATGCTGAAATACATGCCGCACACGGCAGTACTGGCGATGATCGCCTCGCTGGCGATGGCCGGCGTGCCCCTGCTCAATGGTTTCCTGAGCAAGGAAATGTTCTTCGCCGAGACCCTCGACCAGCATCTGCTGGGCAGCTTCTACTGGACCATCCCGGCGCTGGCGACCCTGGCTGGCGCTTTCTCGGTAGCCTATTCGCTTCGCTTCGTGCATGACGTGTTCTTCAATGGCGAGCCGATCGACCTGCCCAAATACCCACCGCATGAGCCGGCGCGCTACATGAAGATTCCGGTGGAGATCCTGGTGCTGCTCTGCCTGATGGTCGGCATGTTGCCGGCCTACACCGTGGCGCCTCTGCTGGCGACTGCGGTTGCCGGAACCCTGAATGGCACGGTGCCCGAATACAGCCTGTCGATCTGGCACGGCTTCAACCTGCCGCTGTTGATGAGTTTTGTCGCGTTGCTCGGTGGGGTGCTCATCTATGGACTGCGCAAGTGGATATTCCTCTGGTACGAAGGGCTTCCCCGGGTCGATTCGCTGGAGGTTTTCAGGCGTGTGATCAGCGACCTTACCGCAGGCGCGCGCTGGGTGACCGAACGCCTGGAGAACGGTTCATTGCAGCGCTACCTGATGCTGGTACTGTTCAGTTCGCTGCTGTTGGTGATCTATGCCCTGACGCCGCTGAAGATCTTCAGTGGTCCGGTTGCACTCACCCCTCTGGATATCATCACTGTCGGCGGAATGGCGATCCTCAGTCTGGCATCGCTGCTGACAGTGCTTTTCCACCGTCGGCGACTCGTGGCGCTCATGGTGCTGAGCGTGGTCGGGCTGATGGTGGCGCTGGCCTTCGCTCGCTATTCGGCGCCAGACCTCGCCTTGACGCAACTGTCGGTCGAGGTGGTGACCATCATCCTGCTCATCCTGGCGCTGTTCTTCATGCCTGACCGAACTCCGGCGGAGTCGAGCAGCCTGCGCAGCTTCCGTGACCTGATCCTTGCCGGCAGTTTCGGCACCATGATCGCCTTGCTCACGTATGCGGTACTGACGCGGCCTTACGAGAGCATCGCATCCTTCTTTCTGGAGAACAGCGTTTCGGGTGGCGGCGGCACCAACGTGGTCAACGTGATTCTGGTGGACTTCCGTGGCTTCGATACGCTCGGCGAAATATCGGTCCTGGCCATCGCTGCGGTGGGCATCTATGGATTGCTCTATGGATTGCATCTGCCCCATCCGCTGCGTGACTACGGCGGTAGGCTGTGGAGCACCGACAGCCACCCGATGGTCCTGGACACACTGGCCCGTGCGTTGCTGCCGATGGCCTTGCTGATTTCCGTGTTCATTTTCCTGCGTGGGCACAACCTGCCGGGTGGCGGTTTCATTGCAGGCCTGATTACGGCGGTCGCATTGATCCTGCAATACATTTCCCACGGCGTGACCTGGGCGCAGCAGCGCCAACCCTTCAGCTACCACGGCATCGCCGGCCTCGGTGTTCTCACCGCAGGTCTGACCGGGTTGGGCAGCTGGCTGTTCGGTTATCCGTTCCTGACCTCAGCCTTCGACCATTTCCATCTTCCATTCATTGGTGAGTTCGAGCTGGCTACGGCCATGCTGTTCGACCTGGGCGTATATCTGGCGGTAGTCGGTGCAACCCTGCTGATCCTGTCCAATATCGGCCACGTCAGCCAGGATGAATCGTGCAAGGAGGTGCTCTGATGGAAGCTGTACTGGCGATAACGCTGGGAATCATGATGGCCAGCGGTGTCTATCTGCTGTTGCGTGCGCGAATATTTCCGGTGGTGATGGGGCTGACGCTCATATCCTACGCTGTGAACCTGTTCATTTTTTCCATGGGCCGGCTGACCACGGGCATGCCGGCTGTCATCGGCAGAAGCGCGGAATATGGCGATCCGCTCCCGCAGGCGCTGGTACTGACCGCCATCGTCATCGGCTTTGCCATGACTGCATTTGTCGTGGTGCTGTCTCTGCGTGGTCTGGGTGAGCTGAAAACCGATCATGTGGACGGTCGGGAGCCGCGCGAATGAATCATGTGTTGATCCTTCCGATCCTGCTGCCGTTGCTCGTCGGCAGTCTGCTGTTGCTGACCCATAGAATGGGTACGCCTTTCAAGCGTCTGCTGTCCTTGCTGGCGACCTGGTTGCTTGTGCCGCTGGCCCTGTGGCTGCTGCTGCAAGCCAATAGCGGAACGCTGTTCGTCTACCAGCTTGGCAATTGGTTGCCACCGTTCGGCATCATGCTGCTGCTCGATCGCCTGAGTGCGATGATGCTGTTGGTGACGGCAGTGCTGGCGGGCTTTGCGGTTCTTTACGCCTCGCGTGGAGACGATGAAAAAGGCCCGAATTTCCATGCGCTGTTCCAGTTTCAGCTGGCTGGCATCAACGGCGCCTTCCTGACTGGTGACCTGTTCAACCTGTTCGTGTTCTTCGAGATCCTGCTGATTTCATCCTATGCGCTGTTGCTGCATGGCAACGGGGCGAAGCGCGTGCAGGCCGGTATTCACTATGTGGTGTTGAACCTGCTGGGTTCGGGGTTGTTCCTGATCGGGGTCAGCATGCTGTACGGCCTCACCGGAACCTTGAACATGGCCGATCTGGCCATCCGGGTCGGCGCGACCGATCCTGCCGATGCACCCCTGCTGGCGGCGGCGGGCTATCTGCTGCTGATCGTATTTGCGCTGAAAGGTGCGATTCTGCCGTTGTACTTCTGGTTGCCGCGCGCCTATGCCGCGGCGACGGCACCGGTTGCGGCGCTGTTCGCGATCATGACCAAGCTCGGTCTGTATGCGATTGTCCGGGTATTCACGCTGGTTTACGGCAGCGAGGCAGGCATCCTGAACAATATGGTGCTCGACTGGCTGTGGCCGCTGGCGATGCTCACCCTTGCCGCTGGCGTGCTGGGCGCGCTCGCGGCGCGCAATCTGCAGATGCTGTTGGCGTATCTGGTGGTGGTTTCGGTGGGAACCCTGCTGGCCGGGTTTGCCCTGGGCACCGAGCAGGGCCTGAGCGCTGCGCTCTACTACCTGCTGCACAGTACGCTGGTCGCCGGTGGGCTGTTCCTGCTGGCGGATCTGATTGCCTGTCAGCGGGGTGAGAAGGGCTCAGAGCTGGTATCGGCGCCAGCGCTGAGGCAGCCGTTGCTGCTGGGGGCGCTGTTCTTTTTTGGTGCCATTTCGGTTGCCGGACTGCCACCTTTTTCCGGCTTTCTGGGCAAGGTGATGCTGTTGCAGGCGGTATCGCCCGGTAACGGCGCCCTGGCGCTCTGGCCTGTGGTGCTGGTGGGCGGGCTGGGCATGGTAATCACCCTGAGCCGCGCTGGGAGCACGATCTTCTGGCGACCGAGCGATGCGGTAGCAGAGGTTGTAGGGGCGCCGTCCGATTCGCTGCGCTTGCTGGCGACTCTTGGCTTGTTGCTGGGCAGCGTGCTGCTGGTCGTTTCCGCACAGCCGGTGCAGGCGTATGTCCAGGCCACGGCTGCACAGTTGTTCGACCTCGGTCCTTATCTGCAGATCATTCAGGGAGGTGGTGCATGAAGAGGTTCCGTCTGCTGCCCAATCCCATGCTGACGCTGCTGTTGGCTGCACTCTGGCTGCTGATGAACAATACCCTGGGGGTCGGTCACATCGTACTGGGGTTGTTCCTCGGCTGGGTGATCCCGCTGTTGGTCGCAGGCTTCCTGATCGATGTGCCGCCTGTGCGCAAGCCGCTCAAGCTGTGCCTGTTCATGCTGATGGTGTTCTATGACATCGTGATCGCCAACATTCATGTGGCCAGGCTGGTGCTCGGGTCGAAGGAGAAACTGCAGCCTGCGTTCATCGAAGTGCCGATGCTGATTGAAAACGAATTCGTACTGGCGACGCTGACCAGCATCATCTCGCTGACGCCCGGTACAGTATCGGCTGGCCTCAGTGCCGATCACAGGAGCTTGCTTCTGCATGCGCTGGATGCACCCGATATAGAGACGGTGGTCACCGAGGTGAAGAGCCGCTATGAGGCGCCGCTGCTGGAGATTTTCGAATGCTAGCCTACGTGATTCTCTTCTGTATGGGCCTGCTGGGTGTGGCGGTGCTGCTCAATCTCATTCGCCTGGTCAGGGGGCCGGACATGCCAGACCGGGTGCTGGCGCTCGATACGCTGTATATCAATGGCCTGGCGCTGATCGTGCTGTTCGGTATCTGGCTGGCTTCCGATCTGTTCTTCGAGGCCGCGCTGCTGATTGCGGTGATGGGCTTCGTCAGTACCGTTGCGGTAGGCAAGCATTTGCTGCACGGCGACATCATCGATTGAGGAGAGCACATGCCGTTCTGGATTGAATTGCTGGTCAGCGTCTGTCTGATCGTCGGAAGCATCTTTGCGCTGATCGGAGCGATAGGCCTGTATCGCCTGCCCGACTTCTATACTCGTCTGCATGGGCCGACCAAGGCCACCACCCTCGGAGTGGGCGGGATACTTGTCGCCTCGATGCTTTTCTTCAGCTATCAAAACGATGGCCTGAGCCTGCACGAACTGCTGATAACCCTGTTCCTGTTCATCACCGCCCCGGTCAGCGCTCACATGCTGGCCAAGGCGGCCATGCAGCAGAAGCTGTTCAGCGTCGAGCGCACCAAGGGCCGGCCTTGGGATTGAACGGCGCTTGGCAAGGCGGGCTGTTCAGATCTCGATGCTGCTGGGCGATGCCTGATGCTCGTTTTCCTGCGATAGCTGCCTGACCAGCGCCTCCTGCAGTTGGAGGCACAGCTGCGGGTCCGACAGTGGCTGATTATCGGCATTGGTCACGAAGAACACGTCCTCCACCCGCTCGCCCATGGTGGCGATCTTGGCGTTCTGCACCGACAGGTCGAAGTCCAGGAACAGCTGGCCAATGCGTGCCAGCAGGCCGGGGCGATCCGGTGCGATGACCTCGATGATGGTCTGCGGACGCTGGGTGTCGTTGTGGATGGTGACCTGCGGCGGAAAGGCGAAGTGCTTGAGTTGCCGGGGCACGTGCCGCTTGATGATCGTCAGGTACTCTTCCGGTCTGCGCAGCGCCTCGATCAGCCCGTGGCGGATTTCCTGGATGCGTTCCGGATCGTGGCCGATCGGCGCGCCATCGACGTCCAGCACGATATAGGTGTCGAGGGTGAACTGGCTGCTTGAGGTGATGATGCGGGCGTCATGGATGTTCAGGTTGAGCTGATCCATGGCGGCCACGGTCACGGCAAAGAAGTCATGCTGGTCGGCGGCGTAGATGAAGATCTGGGTGCCACCCTCGAACTCGCGCTGGGTGGTTTCCTTGATCAGTACCAGCGGCTCGCTGCTGTCGCCATGCTGGAGTATGGCTTCGGTATGCCAGGCCACATCGGTCGGCGAGTGACGCATGAAATAGTCATCGCCCAGTTGCGCCCAGAGCTGTTCGGCATCGTCCGGGTCGGTGCCGTTGCGTACCAGGCTGTCGAGTGCGGCGCGCTGGGTCTGGCGGATCTGTTCCTCGCGCTCCAGCGGGTTTTCCAGACCGCGCCGCAGGGCTCGCCTGGTCTCGTTGTGCAATTGGCGCAGCAGGCTGGCGCGCCAGGAGTTCCAGAGCGTCGGGTTGGTAGCGTTGATGTCTGCCACGGTGAGCACGTAGAGATAGTCCAGATGCGTCTCGTCACCGACCATCTGGGCAAAATCGTTGATCACCTGTGGATCGGAAAGATCCTTGCGTTGTGCCGTGGTGGACATGATCAGGTGATTGGCCACCAGCCAGACCACCAGGCGCGTGTCCCAGGCCGGCAGCTTGTGCCGCACGCAGAACGCCTGGGCATCGACCGCCCCGAGTTCGGAATGATCGCCGCCGCGGCCCTTGGCGATATCGTGATAAAGACCGGCGATGTAGATGAGTTCCGGCTTGGGCAGCAGCCCCACCAGTTTGCTGGCCAGCGGGTATTTCTCGGCGACGCCGGGCTTGCTCAGCTTGCGTAGGTACTTGATGACGTTGAGCGTGTGGGCGTCGACGGTATAGATGTGGAAAAGATCGTGCTGCATCT
The DNA here is from genome assembly GCF_013522825.1 of Stutzerimonas stutzeri. Classification (GTDB taxonomy): domain Bacteria; phylum Pseudomonadota; class Gammaproteobacteria; order Pseudomonadales; family Pseudomonadaceae; genus Stutzerimonas; species Stutzerimonas stutzeri_AK. Next base: position 100,370 of record NZ_JAAMQZ010000009.1, on the reverse strand, counting down.
GCCCGACGATATGGCCGAACTCCGGCAGATAGCGTCCGAGAATGCCGTAGCGGTTCATCCGCCGCAGGTTGCGGTGGATGCCTTCCTTGCATTTGAACAGTTCGATGAACAGGCTGGTGTTGCGGATATCGCTGCGAAATTCGTCGTCGATCAGGTGGCGGTGATCGCGCAGCAGGCGGATGGTCTCGGCGCGCACGCCCTTGATCTCGGGGTGCTGTGCGAGCAGCACGAAGACTTCCAGCAGCGCAAAGGGACGATGGACGAAGACCGAGTCCCTGGCGACTTCCAGGTAACGATCACGCACCAGAAAGCGGCTGTTGAGCGGGACGGCATCGCCGCTGTCGCCTTCCCAGAGAATCACTTCGGCGAAGTGCTGGCCCACTAGGTCGCTGAGTTCGGAAATGCTCATCACCACCCGGTAGTACTTCTGCATGAAGCGTTCGATGGCCAGCTTGGCATCGCTGTCTTCATAGCCGAGCAGCGTGGCGAGGCTGCGCTGGTGATCGAACAGCAGGCGGTCCTCGGCGCGCCCGGCGAGCATGTGCAACCCGTAGCGGACCCGCCAGATAAAGGCCTGGCTGGACACCAGCAGCGAATATTCACCTTCGGTGAGAAAGCCCTGATCGACGATGGCGCTCAGGTTCAGGCTGCCGAACTGGCGCCGCGCGATCCACAGGATCGTCTGGATGTCGCGCAATCCGCCCGGGGAGCCTTTGACGTTGGGTTCCAGGTTGTATTCGGTATTGTTGTATTTTGCATGGCGGGCGCGCTGCTCGTTGCGCTTGGCGAGGAAGAACTCCTTGCTTGGCCACATTTCACTCGGGCTGGTGACCTTCAGCATGTTCTGCCTCAGGCGCTCGGGACCGGCAATGGTGCGGCTTTCCATCAGGTTGGTGATGACGGTCAGGTCTGCGCGAGCCTCTTCGGCGCATTCGGCCACCGAGCGCACGCTCTGCCCGACCTCCAGGCCGATGTCCCAGAGCAGGGTCAGAAAACCTTCGATGGCGTCGCGAAACAGTTCCTGATCGCTGTCGTCGAGCAGGATCAGCAGGTCGATATCGGAATAGGGGTGCAATTCGCCGCGCCCGTAGCCGCCAACGGCTACCAGGGCGATGTCGGCCCCCTTGCTCCAGTCGAAGCGCGACCAGGCGGCGCGCAGGATCTGGTCGACGAACCAGGCGCGGTCGACGATCAGGCGGCGAATGTCGCAGCCTGCGAGAAAGCGTGCGTCCAGCACCTGACGTGCCTTGCTGATGACCTTCTTGAATGCGGGAATCGGGCTGGCCTTGAGCGCCAGCTCCGCCTGGAACTGGCTGCGGTCGAAGAGTTCGGGATCAACCTGTGGCATGCCAGTTCTCCATCAAGCAGTATTCAGGGGCGGGTGCGGGCTATGGTGTCATCGCTGCGCAGGGTGAAGATTTCGTAGCCATCGGCGGTGACCACCAGCGTGTGCTCCCATTGCGCGGACAGCTTGCGGTCCTTGGTGATGGCCGTCCAGCCGTCGCCCAGCAGGCGGGTTTCCGAGCGGCCCTGGTTGATCATCGGTTCGATGGTGAAAGTCATGCCTTCCTTCAGCTCCAGGCCGGTGCCGGCACGTCCGTAATGCAGCACCTGCGGCTCTTCGTGGAACACCTTGCCGATGCCATGACCGCAGTATTCGCGTACGACGGAGAAGCCGTTCTTCTCGGCGTGCTTCTGGATCACTTCGCCGATATCGCCGAGGCGCGCGCCGGGGCGCACGAGTTCGATACCTTTATAGAGGCACTCCTGGGTCACCCTGCACAGGCGCTCGGCCCATTCGGGGGCTTTGCCGACGATGAACATCTTGCTGGTGTCGCCGTGATAGCCGTCCTTGATCACGGTGATGTCGATATTGAGGATGTCGCCATCCTTCAGTGGCTTGTCGTTGGGAATGCCATGGCAGACCACGTGATTGATCGAGGTGCAGATCGACTTCGGGTAGCCCTTGTAGTTGAGCGGCGCCGGAATGGCCTGCTGCACATTGACGATATGCTCGTGGCAGAGTCGATCCAGCTCTTCGGTGGTGACGCCCGGCTTCACATGTTCACCGATCATTTCCAGCACTTCGGCCGCCAGGCGGCCGGCAATGCGCATCTTCTCGATATCTTCAGGCGTCTTGATGGTGACAGTCATGCAAAACCTCAGAGGGTGCCGGGAAGCCCGGCGAAAAAAGGAAAGTTCGAATGATAAACCAAATAGGCGCAGAGCCGACAAAAGCGCTGGAAGGCTGGAGGCTGAACGACAAGTGATCCAGGTTCGGCATTTTCGTCCAGCCTCCAGCTTGTAGCTTGTAGCTTGTAGCTGCTTTCTATGCTATAAAACGCGCCGCTCGACGGGACAGCCCGTTGCGCCTGACCCCACACACGTGTCGACACGGTATCCTGGGTGCTCGAAAGAGTTGGATATCGGGGCGCGTGGAGGCCTAACCCGTTTTATCCGAGGAAGTATCAATGACTCAAGTCACCATGCGCGACATGCTGAAGGCCGGTGTGCACTTCGGCCACCAGACCCGTTACTGGAACCCGAAAATGAACAAGTTCATCTTCGGTGCGCGCAACAAGATTCATATCATCAATCTTGAAAAAACCCTGCCGATGTTCAACGACGCACTGCAGTTCGTCGAGAAGCTGGCCGCAGGCAAGAACAAGATTCTGTTCGTCGGCACCAAGCGTTCCGCTGGCAAGATCGTTCGCGAAGAGGCTGCTCGTTGCGGCTCGCCGTATGTCGATCATCGCTGGTTGGGCGGCATGCTGACCAACTACAAGACCATCCGCGCCTCGATCAAGCGCCTGCGTGAGCTGGAAGCCCAGTCCCAGGACGGCACTTTCGACAAGCTGACCAAGAAAGAAGCACTGATGCGCACCCGCGATCTGGAAAAACTGGATCGCAGCCTGGGCGGCATCAAGGACATGGGTGGTCTGCCGGACGCCATGTTCGTCGTTGACGTCGATCACGAGCGCATTGCCATCTCCGAAGCCAACAAGCTGGGCATCCCGGTCATCGGCATCGTCGATACCAACAGCAGCCCGGAAGGCGTCGATTACATCATCCCCGGTAACGATGATGCCATCCGCGCCGTGCAACTCTACCTCGGCGCAATGGCCGACGCCGTAGTGCGTGGCCGTCAGAATGGCGCCGGTGGTGCTGACGAATTCGTCGAAGAAGCCGCCCCCGAGGCCGCTCAAGGCTGAGTGAGCAGTACCGCCTAGTTGAACCCGGTGAACAAGAAGGGGGCTATGCCCCCTTTTTGCCACTTCCGAATTTGATCGCTCTGGTGAAGGGCGATGATCGATAACGAATCGAGAGGATTTGCGAACATGGCAGAGATTACTGCAGCCCTGGTTAAAGAACTGCGCGAGCGTACCGGCCAAGGCATGATGGATTGCAAAAAGGCACTCACCGCTGCTGGTGGTGATATCGAAAAAGCCATCGACGACATGCGTGCTGCGGGTGCCATCAAGGCAGCCAAGAAAGCCGGCAACATCGCCGCCGAAGGTTCCATCGCGATCAAGGTCGCCGATGACAACTCGCGTGCCGTGATCATCGAAGTCAACTCCCAGACCGATTTCCTGGCCCTGCAGGAAGACTTCAAGAATTTCGTCAACAACAGCGTCGAGCAGGCTTTCGCCGAAAACCTGACTGATGCCGCTCCGCTGATCGCCGCTCAGGAAAGCAATCGCGAAGCGCTGGTCGCCAAGTGCGGCGAGAACGTCAACATTCGTCGCCTGACCGCCGTTGCCGGCGAAACCGTGGGTGCCTACCTGCATGGTCACCGCATCGGTGTCCTGGTGGTGCTCAAGGGTGGTAGCGAAGAGCTGGCCAAGCATGTTGCCATGCACGTCGCCGCCAGCAACCCGGCCGTAGTCAGCCCGGATCAGGTGTCCGAAGAGCTGATTGCCAAGGAAAAGGAAATCTTCCTGCAACTGAACGCCGAGAAGATCGCCGGCAAGCCGGAAAACATCGTCGAGAACATGGTCAAGGGCCGCATCAACAAGTTCCTCGCCGAAGCCAGCCTGGTCGAGCAGGCCTTCATCATGGACCCGGAAGTCAAGGTCGGTGAGCTGGTGAAGAAAGCCGGCGCCGAAATCGTTTCCTTCGTGCGTTACGAAGTAGGCGAAGGCATCGAGCGTGCCGAGGTCGACTTCGCTGCCGAAGTGGCCGCTCAGGTCGCCGCGACCAAGCAGTAACAGCTTCCTGCTGTCCCTCGAAGAGGCTGCCCGCTCACGCGCGCGGCCTCTTTGTCGAATAGAAGGTCGATGAAAAACGTAGGCGAGGCAGGCAAGACAAGGCAAAAACAGGCGAGGAAGCGGAGTTTAGTCTTCTAAATAAGCATTCCGAGCCTGTTTTTAACGCAGTATTGCCAACGCAGGTAGTTTTTCAACGGCCTGATAGGGATAAAGAAATGGTTATTTGTCCCTGTATAGTCACCGCTTGGCACCAAAACGCAGTCGCGCTGTCATAGCGCAGATATTTCTGGTTGTGTGGCCCGAACCGACATGCAACCTGGTCATAACGCCGCAGGAGAAACAACGCCAATGGCTCAGCAGATGAGTGCACGCAACCCACGCTACAAACGCATTCTGCTCAAATTGAGTGGCGAAGCCCTGATGGGTTCGGAAGATTTCGGCATCGATCCCAAAGTGCTCGATCGCATGGCTCTGGAAGTTGGGCAACTGGTCGGCATCGGCGTTGAGGTGGGGCTGGTCATTGGTGGTGGCAACCTGTTCCGTGGCGCGGCGCTGTCGGCTGCCGGGATGGATCGGGTCACCGGCGATCACATGGGCATGCTGGCGACCGTAATGAACGCCCTGGCCATGCGCGATGCCTTGGAGCGCTCGAATATTCCTGCGCTGGTGATGTCCGCCATTTCCATGGTCGGCGTGACCGATCATTACGACCGTCGCAAGGCGATGCGTCATCTGAAGACCGGTGAGGTGGTGATTTTCTCCGCCGGGACCGGCAACCCCTTCTTCACCACCGATTCGGCGGCATGCCTGCGCGCCATCGAGATCCACGCCGACGTCGTGCTCAAGGCCACCAAGGTCGATGGTGTCTACACCGCCGACCCTTTCAAGGATCCTAATGCCGAGAAGTTCGAGCAACTGACTTATGATGACGTGCTCGACCGCAAGCTCGGCGTGATGGACCTGACCGCCATCTGCCTGTGTCGCGACCACGAGATGCCGCTGCGGGTATTCAACATGAACAAACCCGGCGCCCTGCTCAATATCGTGCTTGGCGGTGCCGAAGGAACCCTGATCGAGGAGCCGAATCAATGATCAACGAGATCAAGCAAGATGCGCAGGAGCGCATGAAGAAAACCCTGGAGTCGCTGGCAGGCGCCTTCGCCAAGATCCGCACGGGCCGCGCGCATCCGAGCATTCTCGATGGCGTGATGGTGTCCTACTACGGCAGCGATACACCGCTGCGTCAGGTTGCCAACGTCACCGTCGAGGATTCGCGCACCCTGGCTCTGACCATCTTCGACAAGAGCATGATCCAGGCGGTGGAAAAAGCCATCATGACCTCCGACCTGGGCCTGAACCCGGCCACTGCCGGCACCACTATCCGCGTACCGATGCCGGCGCTGACCGAGGAAACGCGCAAGGGCTTCACCAAGCAGGCGCGTAGCGAGGCCGAGAATGCCCGTGTCGCGGTGCGCAACATCCGTCGTGACGCCATTGCCCAGCTCAAGGATCTGGTGAAGGAAAAGGAAATCAGCGAAGACGAGGAACGTCGTGGCCAGGATGACGTTCAAAAGCTCACCGACAAGTACGTTACGGAAATCGACAAGGCGCTGGAAAACAAGGAAAACGACTTGATGGCGGTTTGACCGAGCCGTGTCGGCACGCTTCGTACTGCTCGCTTACAGCATGCCAGGCCGCATCGGACTGGCATGCGTGGGGCTGATGAGTCGTATCCCCGGAATTCCGCTGGTTGTTTCTCCTATTGTTTGCAGCGTGATTGAGCGCAGGTAGTCGTTTCATGGAAAAGGTCAGGCCGATTGCCGGGCGGAATGTACCCCGTCATGTCGCAATTATCATGGATGGCAACAATCGCTGGGCAAAGCGGCGTCTCCTGCCTGGCGTGGCCGGGCACAAGGCGGGCGTCGATGCGGTGCGGGCGGTCATCGAGGTATGTGCCGAGGAGGGCGTCGAAGTCCTGACCCTGTTCGCCTTTTCCAGCGAGAACTGGCAAAGACCGGCTGATGAAGTGGGCGCGCTGATGGAGCTGTTTCTGTCGGCCCTGCGCCGCGAAGCGCGCAAGCTCAATGAAAACGGTATCAGTCTGCGCATCATTGGCGACCGCACGCGTTTCCATCACGAATTGCAGTTGGCGATGGCCGAGGCCGAAGCGATGACGGCCGGCAATGATCGCTTCGTGCTCCAGGTGGCGGCCAACTATGGCGGGCAGTGGGACATTCTCCAGGCTACGCAGCGCATGGCACGCGAGGTCCGGTCGGGCCAGCTTGATGCCGACGCGATCACCGCATCGCTTTTCCAGAGCTACCTGGCCACCGGCGATATGCCGCTGCCGGATTTATGCATCCGCACGGGTGGCGAGCGGCGCATCAGCAATTTTCTGCTGTGGCAGATGGCTTACGCCGAACTCTATTTCTCCGACCTGTTCTGGCCGGATTTCAAGCACGAAGCAATGCGCACCGCACTGGCTGATTTCGCCAGGCGGCAGCGGCGCTTCGGCAGAACCGGCGATCAGCTCGAAACAGAGGTTCGTGCAGAATGTTGAAGCAACGCATCATCACCGCTGCGATTCTCCTGCCGATCGCGCTGATCGGTTTTTTCCTGCTCGAAGGGCTCTCCTTCGCCCTGTTCATCGGTGTGGTGGTGAGCCTCGGCGCCTGGGAGTGGGCAAGGTTGGCCGGGCATGTCGGTCAGCCAGCGCGGGTGGCTTATGCGCTGTTCGTGGTCGCGCTGCTGGCCGTGCTCTACCAGCTTCCGGCACTGGCGCCCTGGCTGCTGGCCGCCAGCGTGCTCTGGTGGCTGGCGGCGACGGCACTGGTGCTGAATTACCCGGACAGCCAGCGCCACTGGCGTGGCCGGGCAGGCAGCCTGGTGATCGGCCTGCTGATCCTGCTGCCGGCCTGGCAGGCGCTGGTTGTGCTCAAGCAGTGGCCGCAAGGCAACTGGCTTATCGTTGCCGTCATGGTGCTGGTCTGGGTCGCCGATATCGGTGCCTATTTTTCCGGCAAGCGTTTCGGGCGGCGCAAGCTGGCACCGCAGGTCAGTCCCGGCAAGAGCTGGGAAGGGCTGGTGGGCGGCCTGCTGACCAGCCTGCTGGTTACGCTCGGGGTCGGGCTCTATCGCGGCTGGTCCGCACGTGAGCTGGTGCTGGCGCTGCTGGGGGCGACAGTGGTGGTACTGATATCGGTGGTGGGTGACCTGACCGAAAGCATGTTCAAGCGCAGTGCGGGGATCAAGGACAGCAGTCAACTGCTGCCGGGCCACGGCGGCGTCATGGATCGTATCGATAGCCTGACCGCAGCCGTGCCCGTATTTGCCGTCCTGCTGTGGCTCGCCGGCTGGGGTGCCTGGTGACTGAGCCCTTGCAGATAACGGTGCTCGGCGCGACGGGTTCGATCGGTCTGAGCACGCTGGACGTGATCGCGCGTCATCCGGGGCGCTATCAGGCTTTCGCCCTGACGGCCTTCAATCGCATTGCCGAGTTGCGCGAGTTGTGTCGCCTGCATCGTCCGCGTTACGCGGTGGTGGCGAACAGCGATCAGGCGCGGCTGTTGCAGGATCAGTTGTTCGGCGATGACCTGCAGACCCGTGTGCTGGTGGGTGAGGGTGGGTTGAGCGAAGTGGCGGCCCATCCCGAAACCGATGTGGTGATGGCGGCCATCGTCGGTGCGGCGGGTTTGCGTCCGACCCTGTCGGCGGTGCAGGCCGACAAGCGCGTATTGCTGGCGAACAAGGAAGCCCTGGTCATGTCCGGCGCGCTGTTCATGCAGGCGCTGCGCCAGAGCAAGGCGGTGCTGCTGCCCATCGACAGCGAACACAATGCGATTTTCCAGTGCCTGCCCGGTGATTATGCCCAGGGCCTTGCGGGCGTCGGCGTCAGGCGCATATTGCTCACCGCGTCCGGTGGGCCGTTTCGCGAGTGGCCGCTGGAGCAGTTGGTTGACGTGACTGTCGAGCAGGCCTGCACGCATCCCAACTGGTCCATGGGCCGCAAGATTTCGGTGGATTCGGCGAGCATGATGAACAAGGGCCTGGAGCTGATCGAGGCGTGCTGGCTGTTCGATGCGCGCCCGGATCAGGTCGAGGTGGTGATCCATCCCCAGAGCGTCATCCACTCGATGGTCGATTATGTCGACGGCTCGGTGCTGGCGCAGTTGGGCAATCCCGACATGCGCACGCCGATTGCCCATGCGCTGGCCTGGCCGGAGCGCATCGACTCTGGCGTATCCGCGCTGGATCTGGTGCGCATTGGTCGGCTGGATTTCCATGCGCCGGATGAGTGGCGCTTTCCCTGTCTGCGCATGGCGCGTCAGGCAGCGCACAATGGCGGGACGGCGCCGGCGATGCTCAATGCCGCCAACGAGGTGGCCGTCGATGCCTTCCTTGATGGGCGGATTCGCTTCACTGAAATCGCGAGTATCATCGAAGACGTGCTGAATCGTGAGGCGGCGGTTGCGGTGCACTGCCTCGGTGATGTCCTGGGCGCCGATGCGCAGGCGCGCAGGCTGGCGTCGCACTGGCTTGAGGGGCGCAATCGCTAGCGGGTCGGTCTTGGACCGGCGGAGCGGGCGAGCCCCATCGCTGCAGAACGGCCTTTCGAGGCAGAGGAATTTATGAGCGCGCTGTACATGCTTGCCGGCACCCTGGTTGCTCTGGGTGTACTGGTCACCTTTCACGAATACGGGCATTTCTGGGTCGCGCGGCGTTGTGGCGTCAAGGTGCTGCGCTTCTCGGTAGGCTTCGGGCGGCCCCTGGTGCGCTGGCACGATCGCCAGGGCACCGAGTTCGTCATCGCGGCCATCCCGCTCGGCGGTTATGTGAAGATGCTCGACGAGCGCGAGGGCGATGTGCCGCCCGCACTGCTCGATCAGACCTTCAATCGCAAGACGGTGAAGCAGCGCTTCGCCATCGTCTCTGCCGGGCCGCTGGCCAACTTCCTGCTTGCGCTGGTGTTTTTCTGGGCGCTGGCGCTGCTCGGCAGCGAGCAGATCCGGCCGGTGGTGGGCGCCGTTGAGGCGGGCAGCCTTGCCGAACGTGCTGGTCTGATATCGGGACAGGAGATCATCGAGGTCAACGGCAAGCCCACCTCCGGCTGGGCTGAGGTCAACCTGCAACTGATCCGCCGGCTGGGCGAGAGCGGTTCGCTGGACATGCGTGTGCGCAGCCTTGGCAGCACTCAGGAACAGTCCATACGGCTGGAGCTGAACGACTGGCTGAGAGGCGCCGAAGAGCCCGACCCGATCGGCTCGCTGGGCATCCGTCCCTGGCGACCGGCCATCGCCCCGGTGGTCGCGCAACTGGATCTCGAAGGTCCTGCGCAGGCTGCCGGCGTGCGTCTGGGGGATCGACTGGTCAGTCTCGATGGCGAGCCGTTGCAGGAATGGCAGGAGGTCATCGACCGGGTCCGGTTGCTGCCCGGCAAGTCCGCGCAGCTGGAAGTGGAGCGTGAAGGGCGGCGTCTGGAGCTGCCCCTGACCCTGGCGACACGTGGCGAAGGTGAGGATTTGCGCGGCTACCTGGGGGCCGGTGTTGCCGCCGGAGAATGGCCGGACGACATGCTGCGCACCATCAGTTACGGGCCTCTGGAAGCCATTGGCGAGGGGCTTCGGCGGACCTGGGCGATGAGCCTTCTGACCCTCGATTCCTTGAAGAAAATGCTCTTTGGCGAGCTCTCGGTAAAAAACTTGAGCGGCCCGATAACCATTGCTAAAGTGGCGGGCGCTTCTGCACAGTCCGGCCTGGGTGACTTTCTAAACTTCCTCGCCTACCTGAGCATCAGCCTTGGAGTACTCAATCTTTTGCCTATCCCGGTTCTGGATGGCGGGCATCTGCTCTTCTATCTGGTCGAGTGGGTCCGTGGACGTCCCCTGTCGGACAGGGTCCAGGGTTGGGGAGTACAGATTGGTATCAGCCTGGTTATCGGGGTGATGCTGCTTGCGTTGGTCAATGATATTGGCCGGCTTTAATCGCCTACAACTTGATGTCGCCGCGCCCTGCGCAGGTTCAATTTTCAGGTTTGAAAAGAAAGGACTTCATGAAACGTCTGCTGCTACCTGCGGTGATTTCCGCACTGATGATTGCCGAAGTTCACGCCGAGTCCTTCACCATCTCCGATATACGCGTCAACGGCCTGCAGCGGGTTTCCGCCGGCAGCGTCTTCGGTGCCCTGCCGCTGAACGTTGGCCAGGCCGCTGATGACCGTCGCCTGGTCGATGCGACCCGTGCGCTGTTCCGCACCGGTTTCTTCGAAGACATTGAGTTGGGCCGAGAAGGCGATGTGCTGGTCATCAGCGTAGTGGAGCGACCTTCGATCTCCGGTATCGAAATCGAGGGTAACAAGGCGATCAAGACCGAAGACCTGCTTTCCGGTTTACAGCAGTCAGGCCTGGCCGAGGGCGAGATTTTCCAGCGCGCTACCCTTGAGGGCGTGCGCAACGAGCTGCAGCGCCAGTATGTGGCCCAGGGTCGTTACTCGGCCACCATCGAAACCGAAGCCGTACCGCAGCCGCGCAACCGTGTCGCGTTGAAGATCACCATCAACGAAGGCTCGGTCGCTTCGATCAAACACATCAATGTGGTGGGCAACACGGTCTTTGCTGATGAGGACCTGACCGACCTGTTCGAGCTGAAGACCAGCAACTGGCTGTCGTTCTTCCGTAACGACGACAAGTATGCCCGTGAAAAGCTCTCCGGCGATCTTGAGCGCCTGCGTTCCTATTATCTGGATCGCGGCTACATCAACATGGATATCACCTCTACCCAGGTATCCATTACGCCGGACAAGAAAGACGTCTACGTCACGGTGAACATCGACGAAGGCGACCGCTATACCGTCAGCGACGTCAAACTGAGTGGTGACCTGAAGGTCCCTCAGGAAGAGTTGCAGGCGCTGCTACTGACGAAGGAAGGTCAGGTTTTCTCGCGCAAGGTCATGACCACCACCTCGGAACTGATCACGCGGCGGCTCGGCAACGAGGGTTACACCTTCGCCAACGTCAACGGTATCCCCGAAGCCAATGACCAGGACAATACCGTCTCGATCACCTTCGTGGTCGATCCCGGCAAGCGTGCCTACGTCAACCGCATCAACTTCCGCGGCAACACCAAGACCGAGGACGAAGTACTGCGCCGCGAAATGCGCCAGATGGAAGGTGGCTGGGCCTCGACCTATCTGATCGACCAGTCCAAGACCCGCCTGGAGCGTCTGGGCTTCTTCAAGGAAGTCAACGTCGAAACCCCGCAGGTACCAGGGACCGACGACCAGATCGACGTCAACTACAGCGTCGAGGAGCAGCCCTCCGGCTCGATCATGGCGAGTATCGGTTTCGCCCAGAACGCCGGTCTGATCCTCGGTGGCTCGATCAGCCAGAACAACTTCCTCGGCACCGGCAACCGCGTCAGCATCGGCCTCAACCGCAGCGAATACCAGACGCGCTACAACTTCGGCTTCGTCGATCCCTACTGGACCGAAGATGGCGTGAGCCTGGGCTACAACGCCTTCTACCGCACCACCGACTACGACGAGCTCGATTACGACGTGTCCAGCTACTCGGTGGACAGTCTGGGTGGCGGCATCAATATCGGTTATCCGATCAGCGAGACCTCGCGCCTGTCCTTCGGGCTTACCGTGCAGCAGGACGATCTGGGCACAGGTCGTTATACCGTCGACGAGATCTACGATTTCATGGAAGAGGAAGGCGACAGCTTCCTCAACTTCAAGGCGTCGGTGGGTTGGTCCGAATCGACCCTGAACCGTGGCGTGCTGGCTACCCGTGGTCATTCGCAGAGCCTGGTGTTTGAAACCACCATTCCGGGCAGCGACCTGTCGTTCTACAAACTCGACTACAACGGTCAGCTGTTCGTGCCCATGACTCAGAACTATACCCTGCGCATGCACACGCGCCTGGGTTATGGGGACGCCTATGGCTCCACTTCGCGCCTGCCGTTCTATGAGCATTACTATGCCGGCGGCTTCAACTCGGTACGCGGTTTCGAGGACAGCAGCCTCGGCCCGCGCAGCACGCCGAGCCAGGCTTATGATCCTGTCACTGGAGCTCCATTGAATGGTGAAGGCCAGTGTGGCGTCGATAGAAAGGGCCGACCGACCTGTACCGATGACCAGGACCCAAGGCCCTTCGGTGGCAACGTACTGGTCCAGGGTGGCCTCGAAGTACTGTTCCCGATGCCGTTCGTCAAGGACCAGCGGTCGCTGCGTACCTCTGTCTTCTGGGATGTTGGTAATGTGTTCGACACCAACTGCCCCTCCGGTTCGAACAATTGCAGCGATATCGACTTCGGCGACATGGCCAGCTCGGTCGGCGTAGGCCTGACCTGGATCACCGCTATGGGCCCGCTGAGCTTCAGCCTGGCGATGCCGGTGGTCAAGCCGGATGATGCCGATACCCAAGTCTTCCAGTTCTCCCTGGGACAAACCTTTTAACGACCTGGGGCGTTTCGCTCCAGGGCTTTCTTTCAAGAGTGGTATATACCGTGCGTAAGTTGACCCAACTGCTTTTCGTTGTTGCTGCACTGGCAGCCGCCCCTGCATTCGCCGATATGAAAATCGCCGTGCTGAACTACCAGATGGCATTGCTCGAATCCGACGCCGCCAAGCGTTATTCGGTCGATGCGGAAAAGAAATTCGGCCCTCAGCTGGACAAGCTCAAAGGGCTTGAAAACGATGCCAAGCGCATTCAGGACCGTCTCGGCAAGGACGGCGACAAGATGCAGCAGGCCGAGCGTGAGCGCCTCGAACTGGAGTTCAAGCAGAAGGCCCGTGATTTCCAGTTCCTCTCCAAGGAGCTCAATGAATCCAAGGCTGCAGCTGATCGCGACATGCTCAAGCAGCTCAAGCCGAAGCTGGACAAGGCCGTCGAGGAAGTCATCAAGAAAGGCGACTACGATCTGGTTCTGGAGCGTGGCGCGGTGGTCGATGTCAAACCTCAGCTCGACATTACCCGCCAGGTCATCGAGCGCATGAATCAGCTGCGCTAATGAACGGGCCTGTCTATACGCTCGGTGAACTTGCCGAGCAGCTGGGCGCCACATTGCGTGGCGAGGCGGCACAATCGGTGACGGGTCTGGCTACGCTGCAGGACGCCGGCCCGCAGCAGCTGAGCTTTCTGGCCAACGCGCAGTACCGCAAGTATCTCGCCAGCACCCGCGCCGGGGCCGTCCTGCTTACACCGAAGGATGCCGAAGGTTACCCCGGTACCGCGTTGCTCGTTGCCAATCCCTATCTTGCCTATGCGCGCATCTCGCACCTGTTCGAGACGCGGCCAAAGGCAGCGGGCGGCATTCACCCCAGCGCCATCGTCGATCCGCGCGCGAAGATCGATCCCAGTGCCAGCATCGGCGCTCAGGTCGTGATCGAGGCGGATGCATGGATTGGCGCGGATGTGGTGATCGGCGCCCAGTCGTTCGTCGGCGCACGTAGCCGGGTGGGCGCGGGTGGTCGTCTGGCTTCGCGCGTCACCCTCTGCCATGACGTCTGCATCGGTGAACGGGTCGTGATACAGCCGGGAGCGGTGATCGGTGGTGAAGGTTTCGGTTTCGCCAACGAAAAGGGCAACTGGGAGAAGATCGCCCAGCTCGGTGGCGTGCGGATCGGCGATGACGTCGAAATCGGCGCCAACACCACGATCGATCGTGGGGCGCTTTCCGACACGCTTATCGGCAACGGCGTCAAGCTGGATAACCAGATCATGATCGCGCACAACGTGCAGATCGGCGACAACACGGCCATAGCCGGTTGTGCCGGGATTTCGGGAAGCGCCAAGATCGGTCGCAACTGCATGCTGGCGGGTGGTGTCGGGCTCGTCGGGCATATCGAGATATGTGACAACGTATTCGTCACCGGTATGACCATGGTGACCCGCTCGATCACCGAGCCAGGCAGCTATTCATCGGGCACTGCCATGCAGCCTGCCGCTGAATGGCGCAAGAGTGCCGCCAGAATACGGCATCTCGACGAGATGGCCCGCCGACTGCAACAGGTGGAAAAAAGCCTGGCTGCCGTGACCCCGGACGGGGATTCGTCTTCAGATGCCTGATCCTATCCTCTGATTGCCCTGCCAGCCACTCAGCGGCTGGCTGCACAGCCGTGATGGCGTGCTGCTTCCCTACTCATTACAGGCATTTCCCCACATGATGGACATCAACGAAATCCGCGAATACCTTCCGCACCGCTATCCTTTTCTGCTGGTTGATCGGGTGGTGGAGCTGGATACGGAAAGCAAGCGTGTTCGCGCCTACAAGAACGTCACCATCAACGAACCGTTTTTCAATGGGCACTTTCCGCAACATCCCATCATGCCGGGCGTGTTGATCATCGAGGCGATGGCGCAGGCGGCTGGATTGCTCGGTTTCAAGATGATGGGCGTCAAACCGGCTGACGGCACGCTCTACTACTTCGTCGGCTCGGACAAGCTGCGTTTTCGCCAGCCCGTGGTGCCGGGCGATCAGCTTGTGCTTGAAGCGTCCTTCATCAGTGCCAAGCGCGGCATCTGGAAGTTCGATTGCCGCGCCAGCGTTGATGGCAAACCTGTATGCTCGGCTGAAATCATCTGTGCGGAACAGAAGATATGAGCTTGATTGACCCTCGCGCCATCGTCGACCCTGCCGCACGGCTGGCCGACGACGTTCAGGTCGGACCGTGGTCGATCATCGGCCCGGACGTCGAGATAGGCGAGGGCACGGTGATCGCGTCTCATGTGGTCATCAAGGGGCCGACCCGGATCGGTCGACACAATCGTATCTACCAGTTCTCCTCGGTAGGCGAGGACACCCCCGATCTCAAATACAAGGGCGAGCCAACGCGCCTGGTGATGGGCGATCACAACGTGATTCGCGAAGGAGTGACCATTCACCGGGGCACCATACAGGACCGCAGCGAAACCACCATTGGGGATCACAACCTGATCATGGCCTATGCGCATATCGGTCATGACAGCGTCATCGCCAATCACTGCATTCTGGTCAACAACACAGCGCTCGCCGGCCACGTGCATGTCGGTGACTGGGCGATTCTTTCCGGCTACACCCTGGTGCATCAGTACTGCCATATTGGCGCCTTCAGCTTCTCCGGGATGGGCACCGCCATCGGCAAGGATGTCCCTGCGTTCGTCACGGTATTCGGTAGCCCGGCAGCGGCGCGCAGCATGAACTTCGAGGGCATGCGTCGTCGTGGTTTCAGTGCCGAGACCATTGCGGCTCTGCGCAACGCCTACAAGATCGTCTATCGCAAAGGGCTTACCGTCGAGCAGGCGCTTGGCGAGCTGGCTGGCGATGCAGGGATCTTCCCGGAAGTGGCGCTGTTCCGTGATTCGATCCAGGCATCCAGCCGTGGTATCACCCGCTGATATGTCCAGACCTCTGGTAGTGGCGCTGGTCGCTGGTGAGGCTTCAGGCGACATCCTCGGTGCGGGCCTGATGCAGGCGCTCAGGGCGCAACGACCGGATGTTCGTTTCGTCGGCGTCGGTGGGCCGCGCATGGAGGCTCAGGGCCTCACTTCCTATTTTCCGCTTGAACGCCTGTCCGTGATGGGGCTGGTGGAAGTGCTCGGTCGCCTGCCGGAGCTGCTGATGCGTCGCAAGCGTCTGGTGCAGACGCTGTGCGAGCTGCGTCCCGATGTGTTCATCGGTATCGACGCGCCGGATTTCAACCTGGATCTGGCCCTCAAACTGCGACGTTCCGGCATCAAGACCGTGCATTACGTCAGCCCTTCGGTGTGGGCCTGGCGGCAGAAGCGCGTGCTGAAGATTCGCGCCGCCTGCGACCTGATGCTTACCCTGTTCCCCTTCGAGGCGAAGTTCTACGACGAGCATCAGGTGGCCGTATGTTTCGTTGGCCATCCACTGGCCGATGCCATCCCGCTGGAGCCTGATCGCGATGCTGCGCGGGATGCGCTCAACCTGCCCCGGGAAAGCCAGGTCGTGGCGCTGATGCCGGGCAGTCGTGGTGGCGAGGTCGGGCGGCTTGGCGAGCTGTTCCTGGATGCGGCTGACCGCCTGCGGGCGATGCGCCCCGGCATCCATTTCGTGATGCCCTGCGCGAGCCCCGAGCGTCGGGCGCAGCTTGAGCAGATGCTGGCAGGGCGCGACCTGCCGCTGACATTGCTCGATGGTCGTTCCCACGAGGCACTCGCTGCGTGCAATGCGGTGCTGATCGCTTCCGGTACGGCAACGCTCGAAGCCCTGCTGTACAAGCGCCCGATGGTGGTGGCCTACAGCGTTGCGCCGCTGACCTTCGCCATTCTCAAGCGTATGGTAAAAAGCCCCTACGTCGCACTGCCCAACCTGCTTGCACAGCGCCTGCTGGTGCCCGAGCTGTTGCAGGATGCGGCAACTCCCGAGGCCATGGCGCAATTGCTGTCGCCCTTGCTGAGCAACGGCGAGGTGCAAACCGAAGGCTTTGACGCCATTCATCGCACGCTGCGCCGCGATGCGTCGGACCGGGCTGCCCAGGCGGTGCTCGAACTGGTCGAGGCAGGCTGATGCAGATGGGGCTGGATTTCAATCTCGTCGAGGAACTGGTGGCGGGAGTCGATGAGGTGGGCCGGGGGCCACTGTGCGGGCCTGTCGTCACCGCCGCGGTGATCCTTGATCCCAGGCGTCCGATTGAGGGCCTCAACGATTCCAAGAAGCTCACCGCCGCGCGCCGCGAAGTATTGTTCGACGAGATCTGCGAGAAGGCCCTGGCCTGGTGCATTGCCCGTGCCGAGGTGGACGAAATCGACCGTCTCAACATTCTCCACGCCACCATGCTGGCCATGCAGCGTGCTGTGGAGGGGCTGAGCATTACCCCGAAGCTGGCACTGATCGACGGCAACCGATGCCCGCAGCTTGGCGTGCCCTGTGCACCTGTGATCCAGGGAGACGGTCGAGTGCCGGCAATTGCCGCCGCCTCGATCCTGGCCAAGGTCAGCCGCGACCGTGAGATGCAGGCCTTCGATCTGGTTTATCCCGGTTACGGCCTGGCCGGACACAAGGGCTATCCCACACCGGCCCACCTCGAAGCCCTGCAACGCCTTGGCGCCACCCCGATTCATCGCCGCAGCTTTGCGCCGGTGCGGATGGCGCTGGAGGTCGAAAACCTGGCGTGCGCTGAGCAAGTCTCGGTCTGAAGACATGCCTGCTCGCAGCGTGTTGCGCGAGAAAGAATGGGTTTTGCGGAAAGTCCCTTCCTGGAGCAAAGCAGCAAGCCGCCTCGGCAAAGTCGGTCGCTATCTTCTGTGACAGAATTCCGTTGCGACGTTATGCCGGGGAATCAGGGGCTGAAGTGAGAGAGCGTGCCAAGTATCTGTTGACGTTGTTGCAAAGCGATATCGCAGCCAACCGGCTGATATTGCCGTCGCTGCCCGAGGTGGGGTTGCGCGTTCGTTTGATCACCCTGCAGGAAAACTGCACCCTCGGTGAACTGGAGCGCGAAATCGCTACCGATCCTGCCCTCGCTGCCCGTCTGGTCAAGGTAGCCAGTAGCTCGGTCATGCGCCGGGGCGTTCCCGTCAGTTCCCTGAAGCAGGCCATCGCCGGCCTGGGTTTCGACCTGGTGCGCCTGCTGGTCAGCCAATTGGCCATCCTGCAAACAATGAAGAGTACCCAGGGTGACAAGGTGCGCCTACGCGGTTTCGTTGCCAGCGGCTCGCATATCAGTGCGCTCTGCCGTGCTCTGTCCGCCCCGTTTCCGCATCTGGATGCCGAGCTGGCCACCCTTGGCGGGCTGCTGCACGACATCGGTAAGCTGCCCCTGCGTGATTTCCTTCAGCGCCAGGAAAACCTGACGCCGACCGAGCGGCTGCATTTCGAGCTGATGCTGCATCCCCATGTGGGCGCCATGATGCTGCGCCAGTGGAAGGTGTCCGAGGAGCTGGTGCAGATGGCGCGCGGGCATGAGTCTATCCTGCGTGAAACCGGGCAGCCCTTGCCCGACTATGTGGACTTGGTGATCGCCGCCAACCTGCTGCACTACGGCGTGGAAAAGGGCCGTTATGCGCGCTTCGCCGGTCTCGACATTCCGGCGCTGAGAAAATGCACTGGCGGCACCCATACCCGCGAAGACGCCCAACGCGCTGACGAATGCCTTCGTATGGCGCAGCTGCTGGCCTGCGCCTGATGTCGGCCTGTTTTTTCCGTTTATTAAGTATTTTAAGAGTTAAAATTTTTGCGCATTGACACCAAGCTCTCTCTGAATTGACTGGAATAGTCGGGTCACCCAGTTGTTATAGTTTCTGTGTATTCGTTCATTGCGATGGCCAAGTTTTTCGCTGCTTTTATAATAAATGCTGTAGTTGTTTTTTGAGTACGGGATGCTTATCTCCGCGCGATGAGTGCGGACCGAAATTCTGGCTTCTATGAGGCCCGGCCTGACTATGCGCGAACTCCAGCCACGCTTCTGGGATGCGGATAGTATTGCTTTCTCTATTTCTTCAATAGCAAAATTCTTTCCGCTCCATCCTGTTGGTATGACTTCATTCTGTATGTTGTTTATTGGTGCGCTGGTGCAGCCGAATAGGAACAAGCTAATTGCAAGTAATATGATTTTCATGCCGTTCTAATGTTCTATTGTTTGTGCAGTAGGTAGATGTCTGTATTCATTGAGGCCTATTAGATGGGTTTCGGCCACCAGCGAGGTGTCGTTCGGCAGTATTCACGATATTCGTCACCGAAGATTCTCACCAGATAAGGCTCTTCGTAGCGGTCAATATAAATTGCTGCGAAGCGACTCCATATCAACAGCCAGAGTGCCAGCAGCGGCGAGCTGTATATCAGCATGAGTCCGATCAGCACGAAGTTGCCCGCCCACATCATGGGGTGTCGCACCCAGGCATAAGGTCCTCGGCGCACCAGCTCGGTCGGTCG
This sequence comes from Stutzerimonas stutzeri, assembly GCF_013522825.1. Lineage (GTDB taxonomy): Bacteria > Pseudomonadota > Gammaproteobacteria > Pseudomonadales > Pseudomonadaceae > Stutzerimonas > Stutzerimonas stutzeri_AK. Next base: position 81,288 of record NZ_JAAMQZ010000009.1, on the reverse strand, counting down.
AACGAAAGGGCTGATCGTGCCGCTTTTGCGGGTGTGCATGAATAGTGCGCAGGTAATCGCCAGCAGGCCGCCGAGGTTCATCAGCAAGACCCCGGTATATTTCAGTGCGAGGATGCGCGGCAGTTCGATGTCCAGGTTCTGTTCCAGGCCGAGAAAGAAGCGCGGGAACACATAGAGGACTCCGAAAGGGGCGACGAAACCATAGATAAGCGTATCGAGGGATTTGATAAGTCTCTGCATGCGTATCAATTATGCTCGTTGTAGACATAAAAACATGTATCACGGCAAATTACCTCATTCAACATAATGTGTCTATAGGCAACGATTTACGGCGTACTCCTTAGGGCGCCAACCATGTCAAAACCCAAGAACAGATCTTCTCGTATCGCCCAGTTGCTTGGAGCACAGGTGCGGGGGTATCGGCAGGCGCGGGGCCTGACTCAGAGCCAGCTGGCTGAGCGCGTGGGGGTGGAAACAGAAACCATCTCGCGACTGGAGCGAGGTAGCGCGTTGCCGTCGCTGCTGAAGATCGAAGAGCTGGCAGCCGCGCTGGACGTATCGGTTGCCGCGCTCGTCGGCGGCAGCTCCACGTTGCCCAGTGACCAGGCCCGGCAGATGGAAAGCCTGTTCGAGGGGCTTGATGAGGCAAGCCGCAGTTTCATTCTCGATATCGCCCGCAGGCAGCGGGAGTTCCTGCTTGGGCGCGGTCAGTAAGTCGCTCGAAGCCTTGATATTGCTGCTCCGAACCTGAGGCGAGACGGGCGTCTCTGCAACTGCGGCTATGCAATCGCAGTTCGATTCCCGGCGGCAGCTGTGGTTTCCGGCAAGGGCCGGTACAATCCCCGGCCTGTCGTTTCACCAGCTCAAGGTTCGTCCATGCCCGTCTCGTTCGTCCATCTCCGTCTGCACACCGAATTCTCCCTGGTCGATGGGCTGGTGCGCGTCAAGCCACTGATCAAGGCGGTGGCTGCGGCGGGAATGCCGGCAGTGGCGGTCACCGACATGAGCAACATGTGCTCGCTGGTGAAGTTCTACAAGACAGCGCAGGGGGCGGGGATCAAGCCGATCTGCGGCGCCGATATCTGGCTGGCCAGCCGTGAGGACGACGGCCCGTTGACTCGTCTGACCCTGCTGGCGATGAATGTCCAGGGTTATCGCAACCTTACCGAGCTGATTTCGCGTGGCTGGACCGAAGGCCAGCGCAATGACCAGGTGATCATCGAGCGCGACTGGGTGAAGCAGGCAGCTGAAGGGCTGATCGCGTTGTCCGGCGCCAAGGAGGGCGAGATCGGGCTCGCCCTGCTCAACGGCGAGGAAGCGCAGGCCGAGGCGCTGCTGGCCGAGTGGCAGGCGGTCTTCCCCGGACGTTTCTACCTGGAGGTCCAGCGCACCAATCGCGTCAACGACGAGGAGCACTTGCACGCGGCGGTGGCGCTGGCCGAGCGCTGCGGCGTGCCGCTGGTGGCGACCAATGACGTGCGCTTCCTCAAACAGGATGATTTCGAGGCCCATGAAACCCGCGTCTGCATCGGCGAAAGCCGCACCCTCGATGACTCGCGGCGACCGCGCAACTACTCCGATCAGCAGTACCTGAAAACGCCCGAGGAAATGCACGAGCTGTTCAGCGATCTGCCCGAGGCGCTGGAAAATACGGTCGAGATCGCCAAACGCTGCAACATCGAGGTGCAGCTGGGCACTTATTTCCTGCCCGATTTCCCGGTGCCGGACGGCATGACCATGGATGATTACTTCCGCAAGGTCTCCTTCGACGGCCTCGAAGAGCGCCTGGAAGTGTTGCTGCCCAGGGATACGCCCGACTACGAGGCGAAGAAGCAGGTCTACGTCGACCGGCTGAATTTCGAGCTGGATATCATCATCCAGATGGGCTTTCCGGGTTACTTCCTGATCGTCATGGACTTTATCCAGTGGGCCAAGAACAATGGCGTACCGGTGGGGCCGGGGCGTGGTTCGGGCGCCGGTTCGCTGGTGGCCTATGTGCAGAAGATCACCGATCTGGACCCGCTGGCCTACGACCTGCTGTTCGAGCGCTTCCTCAATCCCGAACGGATCTCCATGCCCGACTTCGACGTCGACTTCTGCATGGATGGCCGCGACCGGGTCATCGACTACGTGGCCGAGAAGTATGGCCGCAATGCGGTCAGCCAGATCATCACTTTCGGCACCATGGCGGCCAAGGCGGTGGTGCGCGACGTGGCGCGGGTGCAGGGCAAGTCCTACGGCCTGGCTGACCGGCTGTCGAAGATGATTCCCTTCGAAGTGGGCATGACCCTGGAAAAAGCCTATGAGATGGAAGAGCCGTTGCGCGATTTCCTCGCCGTCGATGAAGACGCCAAGGAAATCTGGGACATGGCGCTCAAGCTCGAAGGCATCACCCGCGGCACCGGCAAGCACGCCGGCGGCGTGGTGATCGCGCCGACGAAACTGACCGACTTTGCGCCGATTGCCTGCGATGAAGAGGGCGGCAGCCTGGTCACCCAGTTCGACAAGGATGACGTCGAGTCAGCCGGGCTGGTCAAGTTCGACTTTCTCGGCCTGCGTACCCTGACCATCATCAAGTGGGCCATGGAGACGATCAACCGCGAACAGGCCAGGAAAGGCCTGGAGCCGCTGAATATCGACTTCATTCCTCTGGATGACAAGCCGACCTTCTCGTTGCTGCAGAAAGCCGAAACCACCGCCGTGTTCCAGCTCGAATCGCGGGGCATGAAGGAGCTGATCAAGAAGCTCAAGCCCGACTGCCTGGAAGATCTGATCGCCCTGGTGGCGCTGTTCCGCCCCGGCCCGTTGCAGTCGGGCATGGTCGACGACTTCATCAACCGCAAGCATGGTCGTGCGGAAATCTCCTATCCGCATTCGGACTACCAGTACGAAGGCCTCAAGCCGGTACTGGCGCCCACCTACGGCATCATCCTGTACCAGGAACAGGTGATGCAGATTGCCCAGGTCATGGCCGGCTACACGCTGGGCGGCGCCGACATGCTGCGTCGCGCCATGGGCAAGAAAAAGCCCGAGGAAATGGCCAAGCAGCGCGGCGGTTTCATCGAGGGCTGCAAGAACAATGGTATCGACGCCGACCTGGCAGGCAACATCTTCGATCTGGTGGAGAAGTTCGCCGGTTACGGCTTCAATAAATCGCACTCGGCGGCCTATGGTCTGGTGTCCTACCAGACGGCCTGGCTCAAGGCGCACCACCCCTCGCCGTTCATGGCGGCGGTGCTTTCGGCGGACATGCACAACACCGACAAGGTGGTCACGCTGATCGAGGAATGCCGCAGCATGAAGCTGCGCATCGATGCGCCGGACGTGAACAACTCCGAATTCAAGTTCACCGTCGGCGATGACGGGCGGATCATCTATGGCCTGGGTGCGATCAAGGGTGTGGGTGAAGGGCCGGTGGAAGCCATCGCCGAATGTCGCAGCGAAGGCGGGCCGTTCAAGGACCTGTTCGATTTCTGCAGCCGGGTCGATCTCAAGCGCATCAACAAGCGCACCCTCGAAGCCTTGATCCGTGGCGGCGCGCTGGATCGCCTCGGGCCGTATTTTTCCGATGAGCCGAAGCTCTATCAGGCCGGTATCGATCGCAACCGGGCGGTGCTGCTGTCTGCCATGGAGGAGGCGATCCAGGCGGCGGAGCAGACCGCGCGCAGCGAGGAAAGCGGCCACATGGACCTGTTCGGCGGGCTGTTCGCCGAGCCCGAGGCGGATGTCTACGCCAACCATCGCAAGGCCCGCGAGCTGACGCTCAAGGAGCGCCTCAAGGGCGAGAAGGACACCCTGGGTCTGTACCTCACCGGCCATCCGATCGATGAATACGAAGGCGAGGTGCGCCGCTTTGCTCGCCAGCGCATCATCGACCTGCGTCCGGCGCGCGATACCCAGACCGTCGCGGGGTTGATCGTCAACCTGCGGGTGATGAAGAACAAGAAAGGCGACAAGATGGGTTTCATCACATTGGACGACCGCTCCGGGCGCATCGAGGCCTCGCTGTTCGCCGAAGCCTTCAATACGGCCCAGGCGCTGTTGCAGACCGATGCGCTGGTGGTGGTCGAGGGCGAGGTCAGCAACGACGACTTCTCCGGTGGTCTGCGTCTGCGTGCCAAGCGCGTGCTGAGCCTGGAGGAAGCGCGCACCGGCCTGGCCGAGAGCCTGCGTGTCAAGGTCGCCAGCGATGCGCTCAAGGGTGACCGGGTGCGCTGGCTGGCGGACGTCTGCGGTCGTCATCGCGGCGCCTGTCCGATCACCCTGGAGTACACCGGCAGCGATGCGAAGGCGCTGCTGCAGTTCGGCGAGAGCTGGCGCATCGACCCGGCTGACAACCTGATCCAGGCATTGCGTGACCAGTTCGGGCGCGACAACGTCTTCCTGCAATACCGATAGCGGCCAGCATCGCGTCGGCGCCGGAAAAGGGGCGCATGAGCCGACCGCTGCCGAAGGCCCGATCCGATCGGGTCACGATTACGAACATTTTTTGTTCGACCTGAAAGCGCCTGTCCCGTAAGGTAGGGCGCAAAAAAACGGAACAGCTCCCGGCCACCTAGGCCGACGACGCATGACGGATGACTATGAACCCGAATTTTCTCGATTTCGAACAGCCGATCGCCGACCTGCAAGCCAAGATCGAAGAACTGCGCCTGGTTGGTAATGACAATTCGCTGAACATTGGCGAAGAAATCACCCGCCTGCAGGACAAGAGCGAGTCGCTCACCGAGAGCATCTTCGGCAATCTGACCAGTTGGCAGATCGCTCGCCTGGCCCGGCACCCGCAGCGGCCCTATACCCTCGACTACATCAGGCATCTGTTCACCGAGTTCGAAGAACTGCACGGCGACCGGCATTTCTCCGACGATGCCGCCATCGTTGGCGGTACTGCGCGCCTGAACGGCGAGCCGGTGATGATCATCGGTCACCAGAAAGGCCGCGAAGTGCGCGAGAAGGTGCGCCGCAACTTCGGCATGCCGCGCCCTGAAGGCTACCGCAAGGCCTGCCGCCTGATGGAAATGGCCGAACGCTTCAAGATGCCGATCCTGACCTTCATCGACACCCCCGGTGCCTATCCGGGTATCGATGCCGAAGAGCGCAACCAGAGCGAGGCCATCGCCTGGAACCTGCGTGTGATGGCGCGGCTGAAGACCCCGATCATCGCAACCGTGATCGGCGAGGGTGGTTCCGGCGGCGCGCTGGCCATCGGTGTCTGCGACCAGCTGAACATGCTGCAGTATTCCACCTACGCGGTGATTTCGCCGGAAGGCTGTGCCTCGATCCTCTGGCGTACCGCCGAGAAGGCGCCGGAAGCCGCCGAAGCCATGGGTGTGACGGCTGAGCGCCTGCAGAGCCTGGGTATCGTCGATCAGGTCATTCCCGAGCCGCTCGGTGGCGCTCATCGCAACCCGGTCGCCACTGCGGCCTCCGTTCGCGAAGCACTGACCGCACAGCTGGACATGCTCAAGGGACTCGACACCGACGCGCTGCTGGCCCGTCGTTACGAGCGGCTGATGAGTTACGGCATTCAGCAATAACAGGCTGCACGCGACAGGCAGGGTGAAAGGCAGGTGACTCTGGAATCCCGTCTTCTTCAGGCCCTGTCTCAATGGCGCCAGGCTCCGGCCTGGCGCGTTGCGTTTTCAGGCGGGCTGGATTCCACGGTGCTGCTGCATGCCCTGGTGCAGCTTGCCGAGCGACATCGGCTTCCGCCCATTTCCGCGATCCATATCCATCATGGTCTGCAAGCCGTGGCTGATGCCTGGCCCGAGCATTGCCGGCAGTTCTGTGCGCGGCTGGGCGTGCCGCTGCAGGTCATTCCTGTGCAGGTTCGGGCGGGCGCCAGCCTGGAGCGGGCCGCGCGCGAGGCGCGTTATGCGGCCTTTGCCTCCTGCCTGCAGAATGGCGAGCTGCTGCTGACCGCGCAGCACCGCGACGATCAGGCTGAAACCCTGCTGTTCCGCCTGCTGCGTGGCGCCGGGGTGCGTGGGCTGGCGGCCATGCCGGCAAGCCGGGCGCTGGGGGCTGGCTGGCTGGTGCGGCCCTTGCTGAATGTGGGCCGTGCGGAGCTGGAGGTCCATGCCCAGGCGTATCGGCTGGAATGGATCGATGATCCCTCCAACCAGTGTCTCGATCATTCGCGCAATTATCTTCGCCATCAGGTCGTGCCGCTGCTGCAGCGGCGCTGGCCGCAGGCCTCGGCGAATATGGCGCGAACCGCTGCGCATCTGGCAGAAGCGCAGTCGCTGCTCGATGAATTGGCCGAGATGGATTTGCTGGCGGCTCGGGTATCGGACGACTGGCCCTGGTTGCCGCTGCCAAGCCTGGATCTGCCGGCCCTGCGTTCACTGAGCCCGGCCCGTCAGCGCAATGCGCTGCGTCACTGGCTGGCCCCTTTGACCCCGCTGCCGGACACGGACCATTGGGCCGGCTGGGACGCATTGCGCGATGCCGCTGCGGATGCCGCGCCGTGCTGGCGTCTGGCGGGTGGCGAGCTGCGGCGTGCGGGGGATCGTGTGTGGTGGCTGTCCGGGGCCTGGCTTGAGCCGGTTTCCGCTGTATGTCCCTGGCCGGACACTTCTGTGGCGCTGAGGCTGCCTGGTAATGGCGTGGCCAGCCTTGAGGGGGCGGAGCACGGCTCGTTCGAGGTGCGTTATCGGCAGGGCGGCGAGACGCTGGCGTTGCCTGGTCGCGGCAGGCGTGATCTGAAACGTCTGCTCAATGAGGCTGCGGTGCCCGGCTTTGCCCGTTCGCGCCTGCCGTTGCTCTACCGCAATGGCGAGCTGGTCGCCGTCGCCAATATGCCGCAATTCGATGTCGCACGGGCGTCACTCGTCTGGACGCCACCGGCGTGATGCGTGTTTGAGCTGATGGGGTCTTTCCAGTAGACTACGCTCCCGTCTCAATACAGCTTCTGCGGTTTCTTCGAATCCGTGGCAGTTGCGCTATTGCCGCCTGTGGCGCAATGGCATCTTCGCTTTCCCCCGGCGGCGCTGACCGCTTAACGCAGACTTCTAGGGTTTTTCATGACGCGCTACATCTTCGTCACGGGTGGTGTTGTTTCTTCATTGGGGAAAGGCATCGCCTCGGCTTCATTGGCGGCCATCCTGGAGGCGCGGGGCCTGAAGGTCACGATGCTCAAGCTGGACCCTTACATCAACGTCGATCCGGGCACCATGAGTCCGTTCCAGCACGGCGAGGTGTTCGTCACCCACGACGGCGCCGAGACCGACCTTGACCTGGGTCACTACGAGCGCTTCATTCGCACGCGCATGACCCAGAACAACAACTTCACCACCGGTCGCGTCTACGAGGACGTGCTGCGCCGCGAGCGCCGTGGTGACTATCTGGGCGCGACCATCCAGGTCATCCCGCACATCACCGACGAGATCAAGCGCCGCGTCATCAAGGGTGCCGGCGATGCCGACGTGGCCCTGGTGGAAGTGGGCGGTACCGTCGGCGACATCGAGTCGCAGCCGTTCCTGGAGGCGATTCGCCAGTTGCGTGTGGAAGTCGGCGCCAAGCGCGCCATGCTGATGCACCTGACGCTGGTGCCCTACATCGCCACCGCCGGCGAGACCAAGACCAAGCCGACCCAGCATTCGGTGAAGGAGCTGCGCTCCATCGGCCTGCAGCCGGACGTGCTGGTATGCCGTTCGGAAGTGCCGATCGACCTGTCCTCGCGGCGCAAGATCGCCCTGTTCACCAACGTCGAAGAGCGAGCGGTGATCAGCCTGCCGGACGCCGACACCATCTACAAGATTCCCGGCATGCTGCATGCCCAGGGCCTGGACGACTATGTGCTCGAACGTTTCGGCCTCGAATGCCGTGGCGCCGACCTCTCCGAGTGGGACCGCGTGGTCGATGCCAAGCTGAACCCGGAGAAGGAAGTCACCATCGCCATGGTCGGCAAGTACATGGAACTTCTCGATGCCTACAAATCTCTGATCGAGGCCATGAGCCACGCCGGCATCCAGAGCCGTACCAAAGTGAATCTCCGTTATATCGACTCCGAAGACATCGAGAACCAGGGCACCGGCCTGCTCGAAGGCATGGACGCGATCCTGGTGCCGGGCGGTTTCGGCCTGCGCGGCGTCGAAGGCAAGATCGCCACGGTGCAGTACGCCCGCGAGAACAAGATTCCCTACCTCGGCATCTGCCTCGGCATGCAGGTGGCGGTGATCGAGTTCGCCCGCAATGTGCTGGGCTGGACCGACGCCAACTCCACCGAGTTCGACAAGGACAGTGGCCATCCGGTTGTGGGCCTGATCACCGAGTGGGCCGATGCCACCGGCGCCGTGGAAACCCGCAGCGACGCTTCCGACCTGGGCGGTACCATGCGCCTGGGCGCCCAGGAATGTGGTCTTGAAGCAGGCTCCAAGGTATTTGCCTGCTACGGTGCAGAGCGAATCGTCGAGCGCCATCGCCATCGTTACGAAGTGAACAACAACCTGCTGCCGCAGCTGCAGGACGCCGGCCTGAAGATCACCGGGCGTTCCAGTGACGGTGCGCTGGTAGAAGTGGTCGAGGCGCCGGATCATCCCTGGTTCGTTGCGTGCCAGTTCCACCCGGAATTCACCTCCACGCCCCGTGACGGTCATCCGCTGTTCAGCGGCTTCGTCCAGGCGGCGCTGGACTACAAGGCGGGCAAGGCATGAGCCAGAAGATCATTCGCGTCGGCAATATCGAGATCGCCAACGACAAGCCGTTCGTGCTGTTCGGCGGCATGAACGTGCTGGAATCCCGCGATCTGGCGCTGCAGATCTGCGAAACCTATGTGAAGGTGACCGAGAAGCTCGGCATCCCCTACGTGTTCAAGGCCAGTTTCGACAAGGCCAACCGCTCGTCCATCAACTCCTTCCGTGGCCCCGGACTGGAAGAGGGCATGCGGATTTTCGAGGACGTTAAGAAAGCCTTCGGCGTGCCGGTGATCACCGACGTGCACGAGCCGCACCAGGCGCAGCCGGTGGCTGATGTCTGCGACATCATCCAGCTGCCGGCCTTCCTTTCCCGCCAGACCGATCTTGTGGTGGCCATGGCCAAGACCGGCGCCGTCATCAACATCAAGAAGGCACAGTTCCTGGCACCCCAGGAAATGAAGCACATCCTGAAGAAGTGCGAGGAAGCGGGCAACGATCAGCTGATCCTCTGCGAGCGCGGCTCATCCTTCGGCTACAACAACCTGGTGGTCGACATGCTCGGCTTCGGCATCATGAAGCAGTTCGAGTACCCGGTGTTCTTCGACGTGACCCACGCGCTGCAGATGCCAGGCGGTCGTGCCGATTCCGCGGGCGGGCGCCGCGCCCAGGTCACCGAGCTGGCCAGGGCCGGCCTGTCCCAGGGCCTGGCCGGCCTGTTCCTGGAAGCGCACCCCGATCCCGATAATGCCAAGTGCGATGGTCCCTGCGCGTTGCGCCTGGACAAGCTCGAGCCATTCCTCTCCCAGCTCAAGCAGCTGGATGACCTGATCAAGAATTTTTCGCCAATCGAAACTGCTTGAAGCCTTGCAGCTATCTACGGAGTGTTAATAAAAATGGCAAAGATCGTCGACATCAAAGGGCGTGAAGTTCTCGACTCCCGTGGCAACCCCACCGTGGAAGCGGACGTTATCCTCGATAACGGCATCGTCGGCAGCGCCTGTGCGCCGTCCGGTGCGTCCACCGGTTCGCGCGAGGCGCTGGAGCTGCGCGATGGCGACAAGAGCCGTTACATGGGCAAGGGCGTGCTGAAGGCGGTCGGCAACATCAACGGTCCGATTCGCGATCTGCTGCTGGGCAAGGACCCGGCCGACCAGAAGGCGCTGGATCGCGCGATGATCGAGCTGGACGGTACCGAGAACAAGGCCAAGCTGGGCGCCAACGCCATCCTCGCCGTGTCCCTCGCCGCCGCCAAGGCCGCTGCCCAGGATCAGGACCTGCCGCTCTACGCGCACATCGCCAACCTCAACGGCACGCCGGGCCAGTACTCCATGCCGGTGCCGATGATGAACATCATCAACGGCGGCGAGCATGCCGACAACAACGTCGACATCCAGGAATTCATGGTCCAGCCGGTCGGCGCCAAGACCTTTGCCGATGCGCTGCGCATGGGCACCGAAATCTTCCATAACCTCAAGGCCGTCCTCAAGGCCCGTGGCCTGAGCACTTCCGTGGGCGACGAAGGCGGTTTCGCACCGAACCTGGCGTCCAACGAAGACGCCCTCGGCGCCATCGCCGAAGCGGTCGAGAAGGCCGGCTACACGCTGGGCACCGACGTGACCCTGGCGCTGGACTGCGCTTCCAGCGAGTTCTACAAGGATGGCAAGTACGACCTGGCCGGCGAGGGCAAGGCGTTCGACGCCGCCGGTTTCGCCGATTACCTGGCCGGTCTGGCCCAGCGTTATCCGATCATCTCCATCGAAGACGGCATGGATGAGTCCGACTGGGCTGGCTGGAAGGTCCTGACCGACAAGATCGGCGCCAAGGTGCAACTGGTCGGCGACGACCTGTTCGTGACCAACACCCGCATCCTCAAGGAAGGTATCGAGAAGGGCATCGGCAACTCGATCCTGATCAAGTTCAACCAGATCGGCTCGCTGACCGAGACCCTGGAAGCCATCCAGATGGCCAAGGCCGCCGGCTACACCGCAGTGATCTCGCACCGCAGCGGCGAAACCGAAGACCACACCATCGCCGACCTCGCCGTGGGCACTGCCGCTGGTCAGATCAAGACTGGCTCGCTGTGCCGCTCGGACCGCGTTTCCAAGTACAACCAGCTGCTGCGCATCGAAGAGCAGCTGGCCGGCAAGGCGCCGTACAAGGGACGTGCCGAGTTCCGCGGTTAAACCCGACGTGGTAGAAAGGGCGGCGTAAGCCGCCCTTTTTTGTGAAAGCTTAAGTCCGGTTCTGATGCGGGTGACCAACATCGTGGATCAATCGGCGATTGAAAGGGTCGGATGATGTCGCCGCTTGCCTTTACACCCTCATTGGAACCCAACCGAATTCATTCAATGCCGTCCATGCGTACTCCCTACTGGTTGTTCGTCGTTCTGATCCTGCTGCTGGGTGGCCTTCAGTATCGCCTCTGGGTGGGCGAGGGCAGCATGGCCCAGGTCAGCGGGCTGAACCGTCAGATCGCCGAACAGAAGGGCGAGAACCAGCGCCTGCTGGAACGCAATCGCATCCTCGAAGCCGAGGTGATGGAGCTCAAGCAGGGCATGGAAACCGTGGAGGAACGCGCCCGCCAGGAGCTGGGCATGGTCAAAGAGGGTGAAACCCTCTATCAGCTCAGCGAATGAGCGCCGCGCCATCCTTCTGGGTCGTGATCCCGGCGGCCGGTGTGGGCAGCCGCATGCGCGCCGACCGTCCCAAGCAGTATCTGCCACTGGCCGGGCGGACCATTCTCGAACACACCCTCGACTGTTTTCTCGGGCATCCGGGCTTGCGAGGCCTGGTTGTAAGCCTGGCTGGCGACGATCCCTGGTGGCCGTCCTTGGAGTGCGCTATCGATCCGCGGATTCATCGTGCCGAGGGCGGTGCCGAGCGAGCCGATTCAGTGTTGAGAGGGCTGCGCCTGCTCGGTGAGCTGGGAGCCGGCACCGACGACTGGGTGCTGGTTCACGACGCGGCGCGACCCAATCTGGCACCAGAGGATCTCGACAGGCTGCTGACCGAGTTGGCGGACGACCCGGTCGGAGGCCTGCTGGCCGTTCCGGTGCGCGACACGCTCAAGCGTGCCGGCCCTGGCGGTCGCGTGCTGGAAACCGTGGACCGCAGCGTGATCTGGCAGGCCTATACGCCGCAGATGTTTCGTTTCGGCGCGCTGCAAGGTGCGCTTGCTGATGCGCTGGCACAAAAGGTGGTGATCACCGATGAAGCCTCGGCGCTGGAGTGGGCCGGGCAATCACCGCGCCTGATCGAAGGACGGGCGGACAACCTGAAGATTACCCGCCCGGAAGACCTGCAGTGGCTGGAGCAGCGCTGGAAGTCCTGACCAACGCTGCCTTACCGATCAGAAGCGATAGATCGCCGCCGCACCGCTCTGTGTAGGCATTCGTTCCACCGGAACGACAATGACCTCGCCACCTTGCTCCAGAGTCCAGATGGTCAGTTCGTCCAACAGGTCGGGCGTTGTCGCGTCCCCATTTTCCGCCGGCGTTGCCTTGCCTTCGGTCTTGTCGACGCAACCGGGTATCTGCCGCTCGGCCTCCACCAGCAACGTAGCCACGCGGCCTTGTACCGCCGCCTGGCCGATTTCCTCCAGCTGATCCGAGGCCAGGCCTTTGCCGTGGGAGGTGCCGAACTGGTTGATCAGTCCTTCGAGCCGCTTCAGGTAACGCGGCTGCATCACCAGCCAGCTGTCTTCCCTGATCTCGTTGAGCGTCAGCGCGCCCTGGCCGACCTCGATGCCTTCGGGCAGCAGGTACTCGTTGTGGCTGATGCGACGGAAATGCGACTGCTGCTCCGGCAGTGCGGCCAGGATCAGCGGCAAACCGCTGGGGCGCGAGTGATATTCGAGAATGGTTCGGTCCACCTCGCGGAAGTAGCGATCGCGGTCGCGGTCGATTTCCGCCTGCTTGCCGCTGCCGCCTGCCTCGACCTGCATGGCGTCGCCTCTCTCGCTGGCGCGGCTATAGCCTTGCGAAAGACCGCTCTGGCTCTTGTCGGTCAGTTCGGTGCCGAGGGCTTCGGCGAGCGTGCGGGGGACGTTCTCGTGCAAAGGAATCTCGTCGAGCGCATCGCGGTTGCCGCCCAGCAGGCGTACCGAGTCGCGTGACAGACAGAGAATCTGATAGCGATCCGCCGATTGCGCGATGCGTACCAGGGGTTTGACATGCATGCGGTCATTGGCGACGGCCAGTTCCGGCACGCCGCGCTGCAGCCGGAAGAACTGGAAATAGCCGGGGCAAGCGAACACCGCCAACCCGTCCAGGTTGTGATTCCAGAATTCGGCATCATTCATCAGTTCCAGAAACGGGCGGAGCAGGGCCTCGGCCTGGCCGTTCCAGCCCTGTTGCCTGAGCGAGTCTTCCAGCTGGCGAACCAGATGCCTGAAGCGGATGGGGTCCTGTTGGCGCTCAGGAAAGCTGCGGTGAGTAGGCTGGTAGAGGGACAGGCAGGGGGCCTCACGCTGGGCCAGCAACTGATTGAGGGTTTTACTATCGAGCAGTCTGTTCATGCACGGCCTCGTTCGTTTGGGTGGTTGGGGTCCTCGCGGGATGTACCGATGATCGGTGCGCGGAAGCGACTTCGATCAAAACGGGTGAAGGGACTGGTTACTGGTTACGACGTAGTTGCAGGAAGGGGGTTCCTGTCCCGAGCAGGTAGTCGGACGCACGGGCAGTAAGACATTGTTTCAGGGCGGCCTGGTTCAGGTGCGCAGGTATTCCGGACGACTGGCCAGGCCGTCCTTCAGTGCCTGGATCAGCAGGCGCACCTTCGGCAGTGGATAGCGACGCTGCGGGTAGACGGCCCAGACGGCGGTATTGGGCGGCTGATGGGCTTCGAGCAGCGAAACCAGCTCGCCCCGGCGCAGCGGCTCCTGCACATAGTAATCCGGCAACTGGCAGAGACCGAAACCGCGCAGGGCTGCGTCCAGCACCGCTTGGCCGCTGTTGCAGCGCCAGTTACCGCTGGGCTTGAAGGGTTGCTCGCGGCCATCGACCTGCAGCATCCAGGTATCGCCGGTGCCCACCAGGCAGTTGTGCCGCGCCAGTTCGGACAGCGTATGCGGACGCCCGTAGCGTTCGAGATAGGCCGGCGCGGCACACAGGTACATGGCGCGTGGTGCGATGCGGGTCGCCACCAGCCGCGATTCGCCGAGGCGGCCCAGGCGTATCGCCAGATCGAAGCCTTCCTGCACCATGTCCAGGGTGCGGTTGGACAGGTCTATTTCCACCCGCAACTGCGGATGTTGCGCCATGAAGTCGTTCACCAGCGGGACGATAAAGCGCTCGCCGTAAGCCACCGCGGCGGTCATGCGCAGCAGCCCGGTGGGGGCTGTGTGCAGGTCGCTGATGGCATGGAAGGCTTCGTCGCGTTCTTCGATCAGGCGCTGGCAGCGTGCCAGGAAGGTGTGTCCCGCCTCGGTCAGCGAGACGCGCCGAGTGGTGCGGTAGAGCAGGCGGGCCTGCAATCGCTCTTCGAGACGGGCTACCTGGCGGCTGACGTGTGAAGACGACACCCGCAATTGCTCGGCGGCACGCATGAAGCTGCCGCATTCGGCGACGGCGACGAACTCGTCGAGACCTTCCCAGCGATTCATATCGGCTCCTGGCTGAAAGACTCGATTATCCCTGTGGGGCAACAATGTTTCCACGCTTGGCTCATTAACCCAAAGCGCGGATGAAACTACACTCTGTCCCATTCACCCAGGAGGAGTCCTTCATGAGCATCAAATCACGCGCTGCCGTCGCCTTCGGCCCCAATCAACCCCTGCAGATCGTCGAAGTGGATGTCGAGCCGCCCAAGGCCGGCGAGGTGCTGGTACGCATCGTCGCCACCGGCGTTTGCCACACTGATGCCTATACCCTGTCCGGCGAGGACTCCGAAGGCGTCTTCCCCTGCATCCTCGGCCACGAGGGCGGCGGTATCGTCGAGGCGGTCGGCGAGGGCGTGACCTCGGTGGCGGTGGGTGACCACGTGATCCCGCTGTATACCGCCGAATGTCGCCAGTGCAAGTTCTGCACCTCCGGCAAGACCAACCTCTGCAGCTCGGTGCGCGCCACCCAGGGCAAGGGCCTGATGCCGGACGGCACCACCCGCTTCAGCTACCAGGGCCAGCCGATCTATCACTACATGGGCACCTCGACCTTCTCCGAATACACGGTGCTGCCGGAAGTCTCGGTGGCGAAGATTCCCAAGGAGGCGCCGCTGGACAAGGTCTGCCTGCTGGGCTGTGGCGTGACCACCGGCATCGGTGCGGTGCTCAACACCGCCAAGGTGGAAGCGGGTGCCACGGTGGCCATCTTCGGTCTGGGCGGCATCGGTCTGGCGGCAATCATCGGTGCGAAGATGGCCGGCGCCAGCCGCATCATCGCCATCGACATCAACCCGTCGAAGTTCGCCATTGCCGAAGAGCTGGGCGCCACCGATTTCGTCAACCCGAAGGATCACGACAAGCCGATCCAGGAGGTCATCGTCGAGATGACCGATGGTGGCGTGGACTACAGCTTCGAATGCGTGGGCAACGTGCAACTGATGCGCGCCGCGCTGGAGTGTGCGCACAAGGGCTGGGGCGAGTCGGTGATCATCGGCGTCGCCGGCGCGGGGCAGGAGATCAGCACCCGTCCGTTCCAGCTGGTCACCGGCCGGGTCTGGCGCGGCAGCGCCTTCGGTGGCGTCAAGGGTCGCACCGAGCTGCCGGGCTATGTGGAGAAGGCGCAGAGTGGCGAGATCCCGCTGGATACCTTCATCACCCACAACATGGGGCTCGATGAAATCAACCAGGCGTTCGACCTGATGCACGAAGGCAAGAGCATTCGTACAGTTATCCACTTTTGAAAAGACGATTGAAAGCGCCATAGGCTGAAGGCTGGACGATTCGCTTCTTCGTTCAGCCTCCAGCCTTCAGCGCTTTTCTCGGCTTTTACGGAGTTTTCATGGAAAACATTTCCTGCCAGAAAAGCTTCGGCGGCTGGCACAAGCGTTACCGTCACCGCTCCAGCAGCCTGAACTGCGACATGGTGTTCGCCGTGTACCTGCCGCCGCAGGCGGAACAGGGCGAGAAACTGCCAGTGCTGTACTGGCTGTCGGGCCTGACCTGCACCGACGAGAACTTCATGCAGAAGGCCGGCGCGCATCGGCTGGCCGCCGAGCTGGGGCTGATCATCGTCGCGCCGGATACCAGCCCACGCGGGCCGGATGTGCCGGACGATCCGGACGGCGCTTGGGATTTCGGCCTGGGCGCGGGGTTCTATCTGAACGCCACCCAGCAGCCCTGGGCGCAGCACTACCGCATGTACGACTACGTGGTGCAGGAGCTGCCGGCGCTGATCGAGGCGAATTTCCCGGTGTCCGACAGGCGCGGCATCAGCGGGCATTCCATGGGCGGCCATGGCGCGCTGGTCTGTGCGTTGAAGAATCCCGGTCGCTATCGCTCGGTGTCGGCTTTCGCGCCCATCACCAATCCCCTCAATTGCCCCTGGGGCGAAAAGGCGTTTTCCCGCTACCTGGGCGAGGACCGCTCGCGCTGGCGCGAATGGGACGCCTGCGCGCTGCTGGCCGAGGCGGGCGAGAAGCTGCCGCTGCTGGTGGACCAGGGCGATCGCGAAGATTTCATGGAAAACCAGCTCAAGCCCGAGGCGCTGGAAGCCGCAGCCAAAGCAGCTGGCCATCCGTTGACGCTGCGCATCCAGCCCGGCTACGACCACAGCTACTACTTCATCGCCAGCTTTATCGACGACCACCTGCGGCATCATGCCGAGGCCCTGAAGGCCTGAGTTCTGGCTCCGGTAGGGTGGATGTCGCGAAGCATATCCACGCGTTCGGTTGGTCCGACACCGTTTGGTTGGTCTGACAACAACGCGTGGAAGATGCTTCGCAGTCTTCCACCCTACGATCTGCTCAACCGCCAGCCAGATCTATAGCGGCCTGACGGTGGTCGGCTTTCAGCCGTTCCAGGTCGAGCCCTTCGATCTGGCCGTCGATGACCTTCCAGCGACCCGCGATCATCACCCGGTCGGCCCTGTCGGCGCCGCACAGCAGCAGGGCGGCGATGGGGTCGTGGCTGCCGGAAAAGCGCAGCTCATCGAGCCGGTACAGCGCCAGGTCGGCCTGTTTGCCCGGCGCGATCTCGCCGATATCACGGCGTCCGAGCAGCCGTGCCGAGCCTCGGGTGGCCCAGCCGAGTACCTTGTGCGGAGTGATTTTCTCGGCGCCGTAGCGCAGGCGCTGCAGCAACAGCGCCTGGCGGGCTTCGAGCAGCATGTTCGAGGTGTCGTTCGAAGCCGCGCCATCGACGCCCAGGCCGATGGTCGCGCCCTCGTCTTCCAGTTGCAGCGTCCGGCAGATGCCCGAGGCCAGGCGCATGTTGGAGCTGGGGCAGTGGCAGATGCCGACGCCCGCCGCGCCGAGGCGGTCGATCTCGATCTGGTTGAAGTGGATGCCGTGGGCCAGCCAGGTCTGCGGTCCCAGCCAGCCGATGCTTTTCAGGTAGTCGACGCTGCGCATGCCGAAGCGGCGGATGCAGGCTTGCTGCTCGTCGGGCGTTTCGCCCAGGTGGGTATGCAGGCGCAGGTCGTGAGTCTGGGCCAGTTCGGCACTGGCGCGCATGAGTTCGCGGGTCACCGCGAAGGGGGAGGAGGGGGCCAGGGCGATCTGGATCTGCGCACCTTCGCCGCGCTCGTGGTAGCGCTCGGCCAGGCGCTGGCTGTCAGCCAGGATCGCCTCGGCGCTCTGCACGCAGGCGCTATTGTGCGACCCGGCGACGTTCATCGAGCCACGACTCAGAGTGGCGCGCATGCCCATTTCGCGCACCGCCTCGACCTGGATATCGATGGCCTGCTCCAGCCCGGCGGGAAACAGGTAATGCTGGTCCGCCGTCGTGGTGCAGCCCGAGAGCAGCAGTTCGGCCAGCGCCACCCGGCTGGCCAGCGCGAGCTGCCGTGGCGTCAGTCCGGACCAGAGCGGATACAGCGCCGGCAGCCAGTCGAGCACCGGCTTGTTGACCGCCGGTCCCCAGGCGCGGGTCAGAGTCTGGTGGAAATGATGGTGCGCATTGACCAGCCCCGGCAGCACCACATGGTCGCGGGCATCGAAGGTTTCCTCGACCGGGCTGGCGGGTACGGCGCCGGCGCCCAGCAGCTCGACGATCACGCCGTTTTCGATCACCAGGCCCGCAGGCGCCTGGTGATCGTTGGCGGTGAAAAGCGCGCGTGGATTGCTGATCCAGAGCCGCATGCTTTCTCCTAGCCGCCCAGGTAGGCGTCGCGGACCCTGGGGTCGCTCAGCAGTTCTTCGCCGCTGCCCTGCATGACGATGTGACCGTTTTCCAGCACATAGCCGCGATCAGCCAGCTTCAGCGCCTGATTGGCGTTCTGTTCGACCAGGAAGATGGTCACGCCGTCTTCGCGCAGTTGCTCGATGATCTCGAATATCTGCTGGATGATGATCGGCGCCAGACCCAGCGACGGTTCATCGAGCAGCAGCAGGCGGGGCTTGCTCATCAGCGCGCGGGCGATGGCCAGCATCTGTTGCTCGCCACCGGACATGGTGCCGCCGCGCTGCTGATAACGCTCCTTCAGGCGCGGGAACAGCAGCAGCACCTTGTCCAGTTGCTCCTGGAAATCCGCCTTGCCGGTGAAGAAGCCGCCCATGGCGAGATTTTCCTCCACGGTCAGGCGGGCGAAGATGCGCCGGCCTTCGGGCACCACGGCGATGTCCTTGCGCATGATGTCGCAGGTCTGCTGGCCCACCAGTTCTTCGCCCTCGAAGCGGATGCTGCCTCCGGAGGCCTGGGGCGAGCCACAGAGCGTCATCAGCAGGGTGGATTTGCCGGCGCCGTTGGCTCCGATCAGGGTGACGATTTCGCCCTTGCGGATTTCGACATTGACGCTGTGCAGCGCCTGGATCTTGCCGTAGCAGGTCGAGACGTTTTCGAAATACAGCATGCTTACGCCTCTCCCAGATAGGCTTTGATCACGTCCGGATTGTCGCGCACCTGCTCCGGTGTGCCGTCGGCCAGCGGGCAGCCCTGGTTGATCACGACGATATGGTCGGAGATGCTCATGACCAGTTTCATGTCGTGTTCGATCAGCAGCACCGTGACGTTGTGCGAGTCGCGCAGCAGGCTGATCAGCGCTTTCAGGTCTTCGGTTTCCTTCGGATTGAGGCCGGCTGCCGGCTCATCGAGCATGAGGATGCGCGGGCGCGTCATCATGCAGCGGGCAATTTCCAGGCGCCGCTGCTGGCCATAGGCGAGCGTGCCGGCGGGGCGGTTGGCCACGTCGGTGAGGTTGACCTGTTCGAGCCAGTGCGCGGCAAACTCCATCGCTTCGCGCTCGCTCCGGCGAAAGGCCCTGGTCTTCAGCAGGCCGGACAGAAGGCCGGTGTCGAGATGCCGATGCTGGGCCACCAGCAGGTTTTCCACGACGGTCATGTCCTTGAACAGGCGCACGTTCTGAAAGGTGCGGACCACGCCCTTGCGCGCGATCTTGTGTCCCGGCAAGCCCTGGATCGGTTCGCCGTCCAGCAGGATTTCCCCCGAGGTCGGCTGGTAGAAGCCGGTCAGGCAGTTGAATACGGTGGTCTTGCCGGCGCCGTTGGGGCCGATCATCGAGACCACCTGTTTGTCCTGTACGGTCAGGCCCACTCCGTTGACGGCCAGCAGGCCGCCGAAGCGCATGGTCAGGCCGCGTACTTCAAGAATCGGGCGGCTCATTGCTTCAGCTCCATGTGTGGGCGCTGCATGGGCAGTAGGCCCTGCGGACGCCAGATCATCATCAGCACCATCATGGCGCCGAACATCAGCATGCGGTATTCGCTGAACTCACGCATCAGCTCCGGCAGCAGGATCATCACGATGGCGGCGAGAATCACCCCCAACTGCGAACCCATGCCGCCCAGCACGACGATGGCGAGGATGATCGCCGATTCGATGAAGGTGAAGGACTCCGGCGACACCAGCCCCTGGCGCGCGGCGAAGAAGCTGCCGGCGAAACCGGCGAAGGTCGCGCCGATGGTGAAGGCCGAGAGTTTGATCACCGTGGGGTTCATGCCCAGTGCGCGGCAGGCGATTTCGTCCTCGCGCAGCGCTTCCCAGGCGCGGCCAATGGGCATGCGCAGCAGGCGGTTGATCACGAACAGCGTCAGCAGCACCAGCAGCAGGGCGATCAGGTAGAGGAAGATCACCTTGTTGATGGAGTTGTAGGCGACACCGAAGAACTCGTGGAAGGTCTGCATGCCTTCGGCGGCGCGGCGGTCGAAGGAGAGGCCGAACAGGGTCGGTTTGTCGATGCCGCTGATGCCGTTGGGGCCGCCGGTGAACTCGGTCATGTTGCGCAGCAGCAGGCGGATGATCTCGCCGAAGCCCAGGGTCACGATGGCCAGGTAGTCACCGCGCAGGCGCAGCACCGGAAAGCCCAGCACGAAGCCGAACAGCGCCGCCATGGCGCCGGCGATGGGCAGGCTGAGCCAGAAGCCGAAACCGTAGTAGTGCGACAGCAGGGCGTAGGTGTAGGCACCGACCGCGTAGAAACCGACGTAACCCAGATCCAGCAGCCCGGCCAGCCCCACGACGATGTTCAGGCCCAGGCCGAGCATCACGTAGATCAGGATCAGCGTGGCGATGTCCACCGCCCCGCGCGAGGCGTAGAAGGGCCAGACCAGCGCCACCAGCACCAGGGCGATGATGATCCAGCGCTGGGTCGAAGGCAGGGTCAGGAAGTTGCCGGCCCCGGCGGGCACGGTCGGCAGGTTCGGGCTGGCCGCCCAGCCTGCTGCCAGGTGGGTGCGAAACAACTGCCAGACGAACATGGCCACGGCGCAGGCGGCGATGATCCAGAAGGTATCGGCGTCGGCGCCCCGCACCTCGATGCGGATACCGACCGTGGTGAGCTTCAGGCCGAATACCGGAACCGCGACGGCGATGACCAGCAGGGCGCTGAAGAAGGCTGTACGCAGATTGCGAGTCATACCTTTTCCACCTCCGGGCGACCGAGGATGCCGGTTGGGCGGAACAGCAGGACCAGGATCAGCAGCGTGAAGGCCACCACGTCCTTGTACTGGTCGCCGAAGATGTCGGCGCCGAATGCCTCGGCCACGCCCAGCACCAGACCACCGAGCATGGCACCGGGAATGCTGCCGATGCCGCCCAGCACCGCAGCGGTAAAGGCCTTGATGCCGGCGAGAAAGCCGATGTGCGGGTTGATCACCCCGTACTGCATGCTGATCAGCACGGCGGCAATGGCGGCCAGGGCGGCGCCGATGACGAACGTCAGGGAGATGATGCTGTTGGTATTGATGCCCAGCAGGTTGGCCATCTTCAGGTCTTCGGCGCAGGCGCGGCAGGCGCGACCCAGGCGCGAGCGCGAGATGAACAGCGTCAGGCCCATCATGGCGACGATGGTGACGATGAAGATCAGCACCTGCATGTAGGAAATCACCACGCCGTTCATCAGGCTCTCGCCGATCACGAAGTTACCCGGCATGGGGTTGGGGATGGCCTTGTCCTTGGAGTCCTGGGCCAGCAGGACGAGGTTCTGCAGGAAGATCGACATGCCGATGGCGGAGATCAGCGGGATCAGCCGGTTGCCGCCGCGCAGCGGTCGGTAGGCGACCCGTTCGATGCTGTAGCCGTAGGCGCTGGTGACGATCATGCTCGCGATGAAGGCGCCGATCATCAGCAGAGGCAGGGCATCGAGCCCCATCATCGACAGCCCGACGATGGCGATGAAGGTCACGTAGGAGCCGATCATGTATACCTCGCCATGGGCGAAGTTGATCATGCCGATGATCCCGTAGACCATCGTGTAGCCGATGGCGATCAGGGCGTAGGTGCTGCCAACGGTGAGGCCGTTGATCAGCTGTTGGAAGTAGTGGTAAAGCTCAGGCATCACGTCTCTCCTGAACACCAGGCATCCAATGCTCGACCCCGCCAGGGCAGGCCTGCTTCGAACACGCTGCATGGAGAATGCAGTGCCAAGGGCGGGGTGCGGATCACGCACGCGCCAGGTTCGAGGCGGGCCGGCTGTGCAGGCCACTCGCTTGGTTGAAGGTGTTGCTGGGGGGGTCCGAATGGCTTGTGGCCGGGGCCGCCCCGATCAGCTGAAACGAAGCCCACTGCGGCTGCGGTGGGCTTCGGTCGGGTGGTTACCGGCTCATTGGGCTTCGGATTTGGTGCCGTCCTGGTGCCACTCGTAGATCACGAAGTTGAAGTCCTTCAGATCACCCTTTTCATCGAACGTGAGGTTGCCGGTCGGCGTATCGAAGGTATTGCTGCGCAGAGCCGCGGCCACCTTGTCGGTGTCGGTGCTGCCGGCTTTCTCGATGCCTTCGGCAATGACCTGTACGGCGGCGTAGGAGGGGAACACGAAGGGGCCGCTCGGGTCCTGCTTCTTGGCCTTGAAGGCCTCGACCAGCGCCTGGTTGCGCGGGTCCTGGTCGAAGGATTTCGGCAGGGTGACCAGCATGCCTTCCGAAGACGGGCCGGCGATGGCGGAGATTTCCGAGTTGCCGACGCCTTCAGGCCCCATGAAGCGCACATTCAGACCCTTTTCCCTGGACTGGCGCAGCAGCAGGCCCATTTCCGGGTGGTAGCCGCCGTAATAGACGAAATCGACGCCTTCACGCCTGAGTTTGGCGATCAGCGAGGAAAAGTCCTTGTCGCCGGCGTTGATGCCTTCGAACAGGCCAACCTTGACGTTCTTGCTTTCCAGGATCTGCTTGACCGAGGTGGCGATGCCTTCGCCGTACTGCTGCTTGTCATGGATGACCGCGACGTTGCTCGGCTTGATCTTGTCGGCGATGAAATTGCCTGCGGTCGGGCCTTGCAGGCTGTCCAGGCCGATGGTGCGGAAGATCAGCTCGTAGCCGCGTGCGGTGATGTCCGGGCTGGTGGACGCGGCGGTAATCATCAGGATGCCTTCATCTTCGTAGATGTCGGATGCCGGCTGGGTGGAACTGGAGCACAGATGCCCGACCACGAAGTTGACCCCGTCATTGACGATCTTGTTGGCCACCGCGACCGCCTGCTTGGGGTCGCAGGCATCGTCGTAGACCACGCTTTGCAGCTGCTGGCCGTTGACGCCGCCCTTCTTGTTGATCTGCTCGATGGCCATCTGGGCGCCCATGAACTGCATGTCCCCGTACTGGGCGACCGCTCCGGTGACCGGGCCGGCCAGCGCAATCTTTATGGTGTCGGCGGCCAGGGTATAGCTCGTCGCGCCCGTCAAGGCGATGGCCAGGAACAGTTTGCAAAGAGGCTGCTTGGTCTTCATATGCGCTCCACTTTCATAATTATTGTTTGAACCCTGTGGGTTGCGGTGTCGCCTGGGCGCAAGCGTCCCTGAACGCACGGCAACTGTACCGGCACAGTGTAGAAGCGTCAGCACTCGTTTGCACAGTCAGGAACGTCATGGCTTGATGGCGCTCACCCGGACGCTATCATGGCGCCGCCCCTTTATTGAGCGAGTCCCATGAGCGAAGAATCAAGCATCCTTTATGCCAAATTGCTGGCTGAAACCGCCTCCATCACCTGGGAGGAGCTGCAACCCTTCTTCGCGCGTGGCGCGTTGCTGCGGGTCGCCAGCGATTTCGACCTGATCGCGGCGGCCCAGGCGGTTGCCGAGGATGATCGGGAAAAGGTTGCGGCATGGCTGAGCGAAGGGTGCCTGGGGCGGCTCGAAACGGAGCAGGCCCAGGATTGGCTGGCGCGTGACCCATCGCTGTGGGCCGTGGTGGTTGCTCCCTGGGTGCTGGTTCAGGAGAGAGCGACGAAGCCTGGTCTGAACTGATTCAAATCACGAATGATGTCGAAGTGGCATGATGAAATACGCGTTTTCCCGGAGCACAAAACAAGGGGTCGCATGTTCAAGCCTGGTCGTCTTTCTCGTGTCTACTTTCCCGACGGCTGCTCTCGGCAGCATTTTGCCTGCGATATCGAATACAGCGTGCACAATGATCCGAACAGGGGGCAGGTGCTGCAGGTCAGCATGCGTGGTGAGGTGGATGGCAAGCCCTTCGCCGAGGCATTCGAGCTGCACCGCGACGTCGCCTACAATGTTTTCAGCACCATTGCGCGGGTAGCCGTGCGCCACGGTCTGTGCCTGCCGGGCGGGCCGGTGCTGCATGGGCGCAGCGACTACGATGCGATGTTCGCCGATATCCGCAGCAAGCTGAGCCTGCTGTCGGGCGAGCCGCTGCCCTGGTGAGTTCTGCCGATACTGACAATTTTGAAAGCGTAGGCGAGGCAGGCAAGACGAGGCAAAAACAGGCGAGGAAGCGGAGTTTAGTGGCCTAAATGAGCATTTCGAGCCTGTTTTTAACGAAGTATTGCCAACGCAGCTAGCTTTCAACGGCCTGTCAGCCGCGCACCCAGCGCTGGCGCGCCCATCCACTGAGCGCATCGACCGCCAGCACCATCAGCAGCATGGCAAGGATCACCGTCGAGGCCTGGGCTTCCTGGAACAGGCTCAGGCTCATGTAGAGCATCTGCCCCAGACCGCCCGCACCGACGAAGCCGAGCACGCTGGCCATGCGGATATTGTTTTCCCAGCGGTACAGCGTATAGGCCACCAGCTGCGGCCAGAGCATGGGCAGGGTGCCGTAGCAGAACGCGGCGATGCGCCCGCTGCCGGCCAGCCGCAAGGCCTCGGCGGGCGCTCCGGGGGTGTTTTCCAGGGCTTCGGCGAACAGCCTGCCCAGGACGCCGGCGGTGTGCAGCGCCAGCGCCAGGGTGCCGGCATTCGGCCCCAGCCCGGCGGCCAGCACCATCAGCGCGGCCCAGACCAGCTCCGGGATGGCGCGCAGGGCATTGAGCAGCAACCGCGCGCCGCCCTTGGCGACCAGGCCGAAACGACCGGCGGCGGGCAACGCCAGCAGCAGGCCGAGCAGCGCCGCCAATAGCGTGCCGATGGCCGACATCGCCAGGGTTTCCAGGGTGCCATAGCCGATGGCTCGCAGATGACCGGTCGACAGGTCCGGGCTGAGGAAGCCCGAGGCATAGCTGGCCATCTGGCCCAGCCCGTCCCGGCTGATCAGGGCGCTGGCTTCGAGCTGCAGCCAGGCGAAGGAACCGATCACGGCGGCGATCAGCAATAGCGGCAGGGCGTAGCGCGACAGCGATTTCACACGAACCTCCGCCGCAGCAACTGGCTGAGCAGATCGGCCAGCAATACCAGCAGCAGGAAGGTCAGCAGCATGCTCGCCACCTCGCCGCCGGCGAACATGCGCATCGACAGGTCCATCTGCTGGCCGAGGCCGCCGGCGCCGACGAAGCCCATCACCACCGAGGCGCGGATCGCGCATTCCCAGCGGTAGACCGTGTACGACAGCATCTCGCCCGAGGCCTGCGGCAGCACGGCGTAGGCGAAAGCCTGCAGGCGTGTGCTGCCGGCGCCGAGCAGTGCGCGGGTCGGCAGCGGATCGACCGACTCGAAGATTTCCGCATAGACCTTGCCGAGCATGCCGGCGTAGGTGATGGCGATGGCCAGCACCCCGGCGGTAGGGCCGAGGCCGACGGCGCGGACGAACAGCAGCGCCCAGACGATTTCCGGCACGCTGCGCAGGATGATCAGCAGGCCACGCACCGGCCAGCGCAGCGCCTGCGCCCAACGTTGTGGACGCCCCCCTCGGCTGAGCGCGGAAATCGACAGGGCGCGGGTGGCGAGCAGCGCGCAGGGCAGCGCGACGGCCAGCGCCAGGGCCATGCCGGCGGTGGCGATGGCCAGGGTTTCCAGCGTCGCCTGCCAGAGCAGGGTGAGAAAATCGCGACCATGCTCGGGCGGCCAGAAGGCCGAGAGGAAGGCGCCCATGGTGTTGGCGTTGCTGCCATCGAAGAGCACGCCGATATCCAGCTCGCTCAGCGACAGTCCCGGCCACAGCAGTGCCAGTGCCAGTACGGTCAGCAGCAGGCGCGAGGTGGCGGCGGGGTCGCGCGGGGCGAGGGCGGGATTCAGCATCGTGGAATGAGCAGGGTCTGCTGCAGCTGGGTCTCGACGGCAACGGTGCCGGTCAGTTGCTCGTTGGCATAGAGCGCATCGAGTTCGGCCTGGCTGACTTCCGTGGATGGCTTGTCGAACAGGATGCGTCCGCTCCGTACGCCGATCACGCGCGGGAAGTGTTCCAGTGCCAGCTCCACCGCGTGCAGGCTGGCGAGCAGCGTGGCCTGGCGGCGGGCGGCTTCGCGGTTGAGGATGTTCAGCGACCAGCTGGCCAGGACCGGGTCCATGGCCGAGACCGGCTCGTCGGCGAGCATCAGTTCGGGCGCCTGGTACAGCACCCGCGCGATGCCCACACGCTGCAGCTGGCCACCGGAGAGCTGGTCGCAGCGCTGGTAGAGCTTGTCGGCCAGGTCCAGCCGGCTCAGCGCCTCGGCAGCGCCCTGTCGGTCCAGCGGATAGAGCAGGCTGAGCAGGCTGCGGCCCAGCGACCATTGGCCAAGCCGCCCGGCCAGCACCGAGGTGATGACCCGTTGCCGGGGCGGCAGGGGCGGCGCCTGGTGGATCAGGCCGATACGAGTACGCACGTTTTGTCGGGCGCTGACAGACAGCGACCAGGGCTCGCAATCGAGTAGCGTGAACTGTCCGGCGTGCGGCTGCAGATGGGTCGCCAGCAGGCGCAGCAGCGTCGTCTTGCCGGCCCCGGAAGGGCCGATGATGGCGACGCGCTCGCCTCTGTCGACCTGAAGGTCGATGCCCTGCAGCGCTGCCTGGCCGTTGGCGTGGGCATAGCCCACGCCGGACAGGCGTAGCGTCACTTCAGCAGGCCGGCGGCGCGGGCTGCTTCTTCGATGCCTTCGTAGTTCTCCGGGCGGGTCTCGATGAAACGGCTGGCGGCCTGCAGGTCGAGGATCGCCTTGTGCTCGGGGTTGGCAGGATCGAGGGCAAGGAAGGCTGCCTTGATCTTGTCGCTCAGTGCCGGGTCAAGGCTGCCGCGCACGGTCCAGTTGTAATCGTAGTAGGGCGGGGTGGTGGAAATCACCCGCACCTTGTCTGTATCGACCTTGCCGGCCTCGACCAGCTTGTCCCAGACGGAGGCATTGAGCACACCCGCATCGGCCTTGCCGGCCTCGACCCAGGCCGCGGTGGCGTCATGCGCGCCGGAATAGGCGATGCGCTTGAAGAACTGCTCGGGGTCGATGCCGTCCTTGAGCATGAAATAGCGCGGCATCAGGCTGCCGGACGTGGAGGAGACGGAGCCGAAGGCGAAGGTCTTGCCTTTCAGGTCCTGCAGCGACTGCACGTCGGGGTTGGCGGTGATGAACTTGCTGGTGAACTGCTCATCCTGCTCGCGCTGCACCAGCGGGATGGCATCGCCGGTCTTCAGGCGGGTCTGGACGAAGGTGAAACCACCCAGCCAGGCCAGGTCGAGACGATCGGAGGCGAGGGACTCGACCACGGCGGCGTAGTCGGAAACCGGCGTGAATTTCACCGGCATGCCCAGTTCTTTCTCCAGATATTTGCCCAGCGGCTCGAACTTGCGGATCAGTTCGGTCGGGGCTTCGTCGGGAATGGCCGACACGCGGAGGGTCTCGGCGGCATGAGCGGTGGCAAAGGAAAGGGAAACAGCAAGGCCGGCAACGGCTGCCAGGGTGCGCTTTATCATTGTGGTTCTCCGGTTAAATAGCGGAAAAAGCGCGGCGATTATAGGGCTACATGGGTGTCTGGGGGCAACAGGCTGCACGGAGCATGCGGGACGCTCGGTAGGCACATGAAATCAAATGTTGCACTCAGGAATGCAAGTCGATGGATTGTTTTTTGCTGTCGCATCTACCATGAGTCTTCTTTGGCAACCTACCGACACCATGACCCTTCTGATAGCGTTTGCTGTCCTGTCCATTTGCGTATCCTTTCTCTGTTCCATCCTCGAGGCTGCGCTGCTTTCCATCACTCCCAGCTTCATTGCCAGCCAAAAGGTCGAAAAGCCCAGGCTCTACGGGCGCCTGAAAAACCTGAAAGATCAGGTCGATCAGCCGCTGGCGGCGATCCTTACGCTCAATACCGTTGCGCATACCGTGGGCGCGACAGGCGTCGGCGCGCAGGTCACGGTGGTGTTCGGTGATGGTTACCTGGGGCTTGCATCGGCGGCCATGACCATTCTGATCCTGGTCCTGTCGGAAATCCTGCCGAAGTCGATCGGTGCCCGTTACTGGCGGCAACTTGCGCCCTATCTGCCCTCGTTGCTTGGCGCGATGATCCTGCTGCTTAAGCCTTTCATCCTGTTGTCCGACCAGATCATGCGGATGTTTGCCGGGAAGGCCCCCACCCATGACGTGCGTGAGGAAATCAAGGCGCTGACTGTTCTCGGTCGCGAAGTCGGTGAGCTGGACGAGGATGAGCAGCGCGTCATCAGCAATATCCTCGATCTGCACGAGATCAAGGTGCGAGCAGTCATGACCCCGAGAACCGTCTGCGAGTTCGTATCGCCGGATGAGACGGTTGCCGCTGTGAAGCAGAAGATTCGCCACAGTCAGTTTTCGCGCTACCCGGTCATTGGCGAGGGCGAGACGCCCCTGGGCGTGATCTTCCGCTACGACGCGCTGGCAGTGGAAGACGACAGTCTGCCGGTTTCCAGCCTTGTCAAACCGCTCAAGGTCGTTCACGAAACGGCCAATGTCGAGCAGTTGATGACTCAACTCATGCAGGAGCGTCAGCATATGTGCCTCGTGTACGACGAGTTCGGCGGTTGGCAGGGATTGGTGACCCTTGAAGACATCATTGAAACCATCATCGGCAAACCGATACTCGACGAAACCGACGACATTCCCAACATGCGCCGTTTCGCCAAGCGCCGCTGGGAACACCGGATCAAGGCGACTCGCTGAGGACTTTACGGGCGACGACTTGGCGGTCTGCGCCTGCGCGGCGCTAGAATCCTCATCCCCAGCCTTCGAGGAGTTGCGTCATGTCCGATCTGCCTTCCATTGCCTTCGCCGGTATCGGCCTGATGGGCCTGCGCATGTGCCGCCGGCTGCTGGCCGCCGGTTATCCATTGACGGTCTGGAACCGCTCGCCGGACAAATGCGCGCCCCTCGTCGAGGCGGGCGCGCGGCAGGCGAACAGCCCCGCCGAACTCTGCGCTGCAGCCGATATCGTGCTGCTGTGCCTGGCCGATACCGCCGTGGTGCGCGAGGTGGTGTTCGGCCCGGGCGGCATCGTTGAAGGCGCCCGAGCGGGGCAATTGCTGGTCGATCACTCCAGCCTGGAGCCTGCCGCCACCCGTGCGATGGCTGCTGAGCTGGAAACGCGTGGCGGCATGCGTTGGGTCGATGCGCCGGTTTCAGGTGGCACAGCAGGGGCCGAGGCGGGCAGCCTGGCGATCATGGCCGGTGGGCGTACCGAGGATATCGAGCGAGTACAGCCCGTGCTGATGAACCTGGGCCAGCGTCTGACCCGCATGGGCGAGATCGGCGCCGGCCAGGTGACCAAGGCCTGCAACCAGATGATCGTCGCCTGCAACGCGCTGGTGATTGCCGAAGTGGTGGCGCTGGCCGAGCGTTCGGGTGTCGATGCCAGCCTGATCGCGCCGGCGCTGGCCGGTGGCTTTGCCGATTCGAAGCCGCTGCAGATTCTCGCGCCGCAGATGGCCAGCAGCGAGTTCGAACCGATCAAGTGGCACGTGCGTACCCTGCTCAAGGATCTGGACACCGCCGTGCAGCTGTCTCGCGAAGAAGGCAGCGCCACACCCATGACCGGCCTGGCGGCACAGCTGATGCGCCTGCATGGCAGCCAGGGCCATCTTGGCCGCGACCCGGCCACGCTGGTGCGGATGTACCGGGAGCATGACGTATGAAGATCGCTGCAAATCTGTCCATGTTGTTTGGCGAACTGCCGCTGGCCGAGCGTGTGCTGGCCGCGAAGGTAGCCGGCTTCGATGGCGTGGAGGTCCAGTTTCCCTACGAATTGCCGGCCATCCGCCTGAAGGAGTCGCTCGAACGCGCCGACGCGCCGCTGGTGCTGATCAACCTGCCGGCGGGCGACCTGTTGCAGGGCGGCGCCGGGCTGGCGGCGGTTCCGGCATGTCAGGAGGCATTCGACGCGGCCCTGCAGGAAGCCCTGACCTATGCGGCCATGACCCGGCCCCTGTGCGTGAACGTGTTGCCGGGCCGGCTGGCCGAGGGCGTCAGCCGCGAGCAGGCGCTGACGACCTTGGCCGACAACCTGCGCAAGAGCGCCGAAGCCTTTGCGCCGCTGGGCATCGGCGTGCTCTGCGAGGCGATCAATCCGCTGGACATGCCGGGCTTTCTGATCAACACCCCTGAGCATCTGCTGGAACTGCTGGAGCGGGTCGATCACCCCAACTGCCGGGCTCAGCTGGATCTTTATCATATGGCGCGGCAGGAACTGGATATTGCTGCTGGCATTCGACTGCTGGGCCAGCGCATTGGCCATGTGCAGTTTGCCGACTGCCCCGGGCGTGGCGCGCCTGGTTCCGGCCAGGTGGCATTCGCGCCTCTGCTCGAAGCGCTGCAGACGGTCGGCTACGACGGCTGGCTGGCTGCCGAATACCGCCCCGGCGAGCAGGGGACGGCGGCAAGTCTGGGTTGGCTGGCGCAATGGCGGCAGGAATAACAGGCCTGTTGGAAAGACCCATTGCGCGGCATAAGTGGGGCTGATGGTCACAGACAGGCGGCTGACCGCGCTTTAGAGTCATGCTCGGACACCGACCGATAACAATAAATCGAGAGCGACGTCATGCAGCAATCCACCCAAGCCGCCAATGCCTGGCGCGTGTTGTTCCTGCTGTTCCTGGCGAACCTGTTCAATTTCTTCGATCGCACCATCCCTGCGATCATCAACGAGCCGATTCGCCTGGAATGGAACCTCAACGACTTCCAGTTGGGGCTTATCGGCACCGCCTTCACCATTGTTTACGCCATCGCCGGCTTGCCGCTGGGGCGCATGGCTGATAACGGCTCGCGGCGCAAGATCATGGGCTGGGGCCTGACGGCCTGGAGCGGGCTGACGGCGGTCAACGGTCTGGCGTGGAATTTCTGGAGCTTTCTGCTGGTGCGCATGGGCGTCGGCATTGGCGAGGCCAGCTACGCCCCTGCCGCCAACTCGCTGATCGGTGATCTGTTCCCGGCGCACAAGCGCGCCCGCGCCATGGGCATTTTCATGCTCGGTTTGCCGTTCGGCCTGCTGCTGGCCTTTTTCAGTATCGGCTGGATGGTTCAGGTCTTCGATAGCTGGCGTGCGCCTTTCTTTATCGCGGCAGTGCCGGGGTTGATCCTGGCGGTGTTCATTTTCCTGATCAAGGAACCGCAGCGCGGCGCGGCGGAAGCGGTGAAGATTTCCCAGGCGCGCATCGAGCGTCCGATACGCAAGGTGCTGGCGATACGCACGTTCTGGTGGCTGGTGATGGCCGGCCTGGCATTCAACTTCGCTACTTATGCTTGCAACGCCTTCATGGTGCCGATGTTGATGCGCTACTTCGCCGTGCCGCTGGTGGAAGCCTCGGTGGCGACCGGGGTGATCGTCGGTGTGACCGGGCTGTTCGGTCTGACCCTCGGTGGCTGGGTCGCCGACCGCATCCATGCGCGCTTCGAGCGTGGCCGCCTGCTGTTCGCCACCGCGAGCATGCTGGTGGCCAGCCTGTGTACCGGCTACGCACTGTTCGCCGGGCAGATTGCCGTTGGCCTGTTCGTCGCGGTGTTCAGCATCGGCTGGTTGTTCGCCTACAACTTCTACACCTGCGTCTATACCGCTATCCAGGACGTGGTCGAGCCGCGCCTGCGCGCCACCGCCATGGCGCTGTTCTTCGCTGGTCTGTATCTGCTGGGCGGCGGCATGGGCACTGTGGTGGTGGGACTGCTCTCTGACCATTTCGCCCACGCGGCGATGCTTGCGGCGGGCGCCAGCGAAATGAGCGAGGCGTTCCGCGCGGTCGGTCTGCACGATGCCATGTACCTGATCCCCGCAACCCTGCTGCTGACCATGGTGTTTCTGTTCTGCGCTTCGCGGAGTTTTTGCCAGGATGCCAAACGGATGACCGCCGGCATGGGCGCGAGTGCCGAGCAGGCCGAGGCGGTGCCGAGCTGAGGATGCATCATGGAATTTGTGACCGGTTAGGCTCAGGCTGATTGGCCAGGGTTTAGGGCCGGGAAGAGTGCTTGAGGACTCTTCTCTTCGTTGCTGATGCTAAGGGCCTTAATGCGTTCATTCTCCGCGAGGAATACTGTTTTTTCGGGCGATATGCTCGCTTTCTGCACCGCGTTCCCCTTTGGCTTGCTTATTGGCGAGCTTGGGGAGGCCAAGCGGGGGACTATCTCGGCGGTGCCGGTCGTTGGCCGTTCAGCGCCCACAAGCTGAGAGAAGTAGCGGAGGCTCATTTTCACACCGTCCTCTTCGCTCGCTGCAAGGGTGCACTTCCGCGCATGGGGCGGCTCCTTTCAAACCCCAGAAGCCGCCTCTACGAGTCGAACCACCGCTGGTTGCGTACACTGCCAACAGCCACTCGGCACCGTGGATACCAAGATCCTATCATTTCGGCTTTTTAGAGCCCCAGAAGAATCCGCTACACCGCGTGGCTAAACCAGCCGCGCCAATATCCTAGCCGCAAGAGGAGTTCGCATTATGCCAATGCACAACCCACCTCACCCTGGCGAAGCGTTACGTGAAGACGTGCTGCCGACCTTGGGTATGACGAAGGCGGAGCTGGCTGAACACCTGGAATATCCCGTCGAGCGGCTTGAAGTCGTGCTGAACTGCTGCGCCCCAATTAACACCGATCTGGCTCAATGCCTGGAGCTGGCCGGACTGGGCAGCGCCAGAACCTGGCTGGCAGAACAAGCCGCTTACGACTTGTGGCGGTCGCAACACTAGAGCCAGTTCCTTTCTGCAAAGGCATCACATCTATGGGGAAAGATTCCGGCTGTACCAGATGGCGGCGCCGCGGCACCTGGTACAACCAGAGCAGCAAGGGCACCTCTCAAGCCAGAATTGGACAGTGAGCCGAATAGTCGGCATTATCAGCTCATCAAATGAGCCGAATAAGCCCGCTAATCGGCTCACAGACGAGCAGCCACATGAATGACCCTTGCTGGATCTGGCAGCAGATCGACTGGCCGAACTTCACTTGGCAAACCGACGCGCTTGCTCCGCAGCTGCGTGCCTGCGCTCATGCACAAGGGCGCTTGCTGGGCATGCTTGGCGCCGTGGGAAGTGACACACAAGTGCAGAGCAGCTTGGATGCCATGCTGCAGAACATCGTTACGTCGTCAGCCATCGAAGACGAGCAACTGAATGTCGGTTCGGTGCGTTCCTCACTGGCCAGGCGCCTGGGTTTGAACGAAGCTGGTCGCACGACACCGCGTTCGGAAGGGCTGGCAGAGCTACTGATCGATGCCACCCAAGAATGCCAGTCATCTCTAGATTTGCCGCGCTTGCTCAACTGGCATTGCTGGCTGTTTCCAGTCGATGAGAGTCTATCGGCTCGACCTCTGCGCATTGGCGAGCTGCGTGGTGAGGAACCGATGCAGGTCGTGTCTGGCCGGATCGATCAGCCGACTGTTCACTTCGAAGCACCGCCACGCGACGGGCTGGATCAGCAACTGACGGACTTCCTCGCTTGGTTCGAGAACAGCCGCAACGATGCAGACCTCGATCCGTTGCTGCGAGCTGGCGTTGCTCACTTCTGGTTCGTCACCCTCCATCCGTTCGATGACGGCAATGGCCGGCTTACACGAGCCATCACCGATATGGCCCTGGCGCAAAGCGACCAGCAGGCCATCCGCTTCTACGCCATGTCGGCGAGTATCCTAGACGACCGCGCCGGCTATTACCGCATCCTCGAAGCCAGCCAGAAAGGCACGCTGGATATCACCGTCTGGCTGCAGTGGTTTCTCGGCACACTGCTCAAGAGCTTGGAGCAGGCCCTTACCCGCATCGACCGTGTGCTGGCCAAGGCGCGCTTCTGGCAGGCGCACCGTGGTCACGCCCTGTCAGCCGAGCAAATCAAAGTGCTCAACCGCCTGCTCGATGGCGGCGAGCGCGGCTTCGAAAACGGCATCAGCGCCGCCCAGTACCAGGCCGTGGCCAAGGTTTCCAAAGCTACTGCTACCCGCCATCTGGGCGATCTTCTTGAAAAAGGCTGCATCGTGCGTCTGCCAGGCGGCGGGCGTAGTACCCGCTATCAAGTTAATAGCCCAGGCAACACTGCCATCTGAGAGCCACTCGTAAGCTCCTGTTGCCATGCTTTCCCAAGCAAGCGCTTTCGACCCGCGCGCCTTTCGCCGTGCCCTGGGCAATTTCTCCACCGGCGTAACCATCGTCACCGCTGCCACACCCGACGGTGCCAAGGCGGGCGTCACTGCCAACAGTTTCAACTCGGTATCGCTGGAACCGCCGCTGGTGCTCTGGAGCATCGACAAACGTTCGGGCAGCTGCGTCCTGCCCGCACACACATCTGCTCGGCTCCAAGGTGCTTGTAGGTATTACCTGAGTGCTGGAGCGTACCTCCGAAAGTGGCTGCGTGCTGGCCCTCCCCTGAACGAAGCGCTACGGTGGAGGTCATCTGAGACCCGCCAGCATGGGCCGGGGCAAGCGATTCGGGGGAGTCTCATGGCTTACAGGTTGCATCTTCGGGATACCGCTGGCGGCGTGCGCAAGGTCGCTCACCAGCGTATCGACAAGGCCATGGCTGCGCTGAGCGTGCCGGAGTCCGGCTATGGCGTGCACCAGGCGCGCAAGCGTTTCAAGGAATTGCGTGCCCTGCTGCGTCTGGTGCGCAAGCCGCTGGGCGTGGTGTTCAAGCCGCACAGCGAGCGGCTGCGCGATCTGGGCCGTGTACTGGCGCAGGCTCGTGATGCCGGCGCCATGCTGGAAAGCTGGGATCTGCTGGCCAAGCGTTTTCCTGAGCCCTTCGCCGAGGCCGGTTTCAGGAAGGTTCGCCAGCGGCTGGCGGCGCGTGCACGAGGCGAGCATGCCGAGGCAGGCCTCGATGAGCGGATTGCCGAGGTCATCGCCCAGTTGCGCGTCATCCACGAGGGCATCGATGACTGGCCTTTGCAGGAGCAGGGTTTCGATCTGTTGCGTGCCGGTATCGAGCGCACCTACGCCGATGGCTGTACGGAGCTGGCCAAGGCGCGGCTCGATCGCAGCGCCGAGCAGTTGCATGAGTGGCGCAAGCGGGTCAAGGATCACTGGTATCAGACCCAGTTGATGACACCGATCTGGCCATCGCTGATGCGCTTGCGCAGCCAGTCGTTGAAACAGCTGGCGGATAGGCTGGGTGACGATCACGACCTGGCGATGATGCGGCAGCTGATGCAGGCGCAGCCTGAAGTGTTCGGCGACGAGGCGCAGCGAGAGCGTCTCGGCAAGGCCATCGACCAGCGTCGCGAGGAACTACAAAAAGCCGCATTCGCCCTGGGCGACGAACTCTACCTGGAGTCCCCGAAGAGGCTGGTGGCGCGTTGGCGTTGCTACTGGCAGGCGGCGGGCTGAGCCGCCTCCGCGTCAGTGGGCCGTAAAAATGCAGCTTGCGTAGGGCGGATCAACGCTTCACCGATCCGCCGGACGGAGATTGCGGCGCGTGAAATGCTGAGGCTTGCACGTCGGATCAGGCCTCGCCCCCGGATTACGCCTACGGCTAATCCAGGCTACGGTCTGAGCGGCCTGTCAGGCGGCGGCACTGTTCACTTCATGTATATGCAGCATCTTTTCCAGCTCGCCGCGAATCAGCGCGTCCTCGCAGCCGGGCAGGTATTCGCGCAGCTTGCGGATGACCCATTGCTGGCCCTTGTCGACGAAGGGCAGGCGCTCGTCCAGTGACTCGATGGCCATCGCCTTGCCGTAGAAGGCCCCGGTTTCCCGGTTGGGTTCGATAGCCAGGTGCTTGAGGCAGTTGAGCACCAGCTTGCAACTGTCGACTTCGCCCTGGCGAATCCGCTCCAGCAACGCGCGCTGCGCCGGGTCGCTGCATTGCTGCAGGCTTTCTCCGGCAACCTTGGCGCCGGCGCGTTCGGCGCTGAGCAGGTCCTGGAGCAGTTTCGCTTCGCCTTCCGGGGTGTTCAGGTAGTTCTGTTCGCTCATTGCGCGTCCTCCCGTTGCGATTGGCGTTACTGGCGCACGGGGCTCCGTGCGCCACGCCGTGGAATTACAGTTTCTTCGCGGAGATGATCTTCACCGGCGACAGCGGAACGTTCTGCATCATGTTGCGATTGCCGGTCGGCACCTGGGCGATCTGGTCGACTACCTCCATGCCGCGTACCACCTTGGCGAACACGGCATAGCCGAAGTCGCGGCTGCCATGATCGAGGAAGTCATTGTCGCGGTGATTGATGAAGAACTGGCTGGTGGCCGAATCGACGTTCTGCGTGCGGGCCATGGCCAGCGTGCCGCGGACGTTGTGCAGGCCGTTGTCGGCCTCGTTCTTGATCGGCGCTCTGGTGGACTTTTGCCCGAGGCCGTCATTGAAGCCGCCACCCTGGATCATGAAGCCGGGAATCACGCGATGGAACACGGTGTCGTCGTAGAAGCCGCTTTCCACATACTCAAGAAAGTTCTTCACGCTGATCGGCGCCTTTTCGGCCTCCAGCTCGATTTCTATTTCGCCCATGCTGGTGTTCAGCAGTACGTGCGGGTTGTCCGCCGCAAGCAGATTTCCGGCGAGCAGCAATGAGCAGGCGGCAAGTACGAGTCGTTTCATGGTGTAGTCCTGGTGTGGTTGGAAGCCTGGTTCAGCAGGTCGTTTTTCAACGGGCTGCCAGCCTGCCCGGTGCAGACTGTGATTGCGCATCGTACGTCTTGATCAGCTCGATGAGAATCTGTGTTGCCGGGCCGAGTGGCTTGTCGGGATTAGTGTAAAGGTAGAAAAGCGGGCGGCGAATGCTGCCCTGGATCAGTGGCAGCGGTTTGAGCAGGCCGTCTGCCAGTTCGCGACCGATCATGTGCCTCGGCAGCCAGGCGAAACCCAGGCCGCTGCTGACGAAGGCCACCGAGGTGGCCAGGCTGCCTACGGTCCAGCGCTGCTCGGCGCCCAGCCAGCCGGCATCACGCGGCTGACGCTGGCCGGAGTCGCGTACCACCACCTGCATCTGGTTCTGCAGGTCCTGCACGCTGAGCTTGCGCTGGAGCTGGTGCAGCGGATGGTCGGCATGGGCGACGGCGATGAACTCGACGGTGCCCAGCTCCGAGCCCAGGTAGCCGGTGATGTCCAGTCCGGTGATGGCCAGATCGGCAGTGCCATCCTTGAGTACGTCCTCGACACCCGAGAGGACTTCCTCGCGCAGCCGTACCCGACAGCCACGGCTGCGCGGCATGAATTCGGTCAGCGCGCGAATCAGCTGGGCGTTGGGGTAGGCGGCGTCCACCACCAGCCGCACCTCGGCTTCCCAGCCCAGTTCCATGTGATGCGCCAGCTCTTCCAGCTGACCGGCCTGGCTCACCAGTTGCCGGGAACGGCGCAGCAGCACCTCGCCCGCCTCGGTGAGCACAGCCTTGCGCCCCTCGATGCGCAGCAGAGGGATGCCGAGCTGTTCCTGCATGCGTGCCACGGTGTAGCTGACCGAGGATTGCGAGCGATGCAGGACTTCGGCGGCCTGGGCGAAGCCGCCGTGGTCCACCACCGCCTGCAGGGTTCGCCACTGATCGAGGGTTACGCGGGGCACTTTCATTCCGTTGCTTTCCTGTTGCATCTGTCTGGTAGGCTGGCGTCCGCCTTAACGAGGAGCCGCACACAATGAAAAGAATCTGCTTCGCTGCGTTGGCCATCATCCCACTGAGCGCCCTGGCCGTCAGCTATCCGGTGGAAATGGAGCAGCAGCTCAATGGCACGGAGGTCCTGGCCAGCGCCTCGTCCATCGACCGTGACATGGCCGCACTGCACCTGCACAACCTCGGCGCCGCGCCGGTGGCCTGCAAGGCGGTGTTCCGCAACGGTCCCGAGGCGCCGCGTACCCGCCGTACTACGCTGCAGGCCGGCGAGCAGAAGGCGCTGACCGCCAAGTTCAAGCGTGATGTGATCCGCCTGCGCATCCAGCTCGATTGCGAGGCGCAATAGCCGATGTCGCGTGCATAAAGACGCCTCTCGGCGGGGCAGACGGGTTACTCTATGCGGCGTTTTCGACCCGTTTCCCGATCTGCCCGAGGTAATCCCCTTGTTTGACCAATTCGCCCTGCACGAACGCCTGCTCAAGGCGGTCGCCGAACTCAAATTCGTCGAGCCGACTCCCGTGCAGAGTGCGGCCATTCCGCCTGCGTTGGAAGGGCGTGATCTGCGTGTCACGGCGCAGACCGGCAGCGGCAAGACCGCGGCGTTCGTGCTGCCGATGCTCAACCGTCTGATCGGGGATGCCGTGGTGCGTACCGATGTGTGCGCGCTGATCCTGCTGCCGACCCGCGAGCTGGCGCAACAGACGCTCAAGGAAGTCGAGCGCTTCTCGCAGTTCACCTTCATCAAGTCGGCGATGATCACCGGTGGCGAGGACTTCAAGGTCCAGGCGGCGATCCTGCGCAAGGTACCGGACATCCTCATCGGCACGCCGGGACGGATGATCGAGCATCTCAATGCCGGCACCCTGATCCTCAAGGACGTGGAGCTGCTGATCCTCGACGAAGCCGACCGCATGCTCGACATGGGTTTTGCCGACGACGTGCAGCGCCTGGTGGGCGAATGCGCCAAGCGCCAGCAGACCCTGCTGTTCTCCGCCACCAGCGGTGGCGCCGCCCTGCGCGAGATGGCGGCCAGTGTGCTGCGTGACCCGCTGCACCTGCAACTCAACCGCGTCAGCGAGCTCAACGAAGGCACACGGCAGCAGATCATCACCGCCGAGAACGTCGAGCATAAGGAAAAGCTGGTGCACTGGCTGCTGGCCAACGAGACCTACAAGAAAGCGGTGATCTTCACCAACACCCGCGTGCAGGCCGATCGCCTGTACGGGCGGCTGGTGGCAGAGGGTGTGAAAGCCTTCGTGCTGCACGGTGACAAGGACCAGAAGGACCGCAAGCTGGCCATCGACCGTGTCAAGGAAGGCGGCATGAAGGTGCTGGTGGCCACCGATGTGGCGGCGCGCGGCCTGGATATCGAAGGGCTGGATCTGGTGATCAACTTCGACATGCCGCGCTCCGGCGACGAATACGTGCACCGCATCGGTCGCACCGGGCGCGCCGGCGCCGAAGGGCTGGCGATCTCGCTGATCTGTCATAACGACTGGAACCTGATGTCGAGCATCGAGCGCTACCTCAAGCAGCGCTTCGAGCATCGCGTGGTCAAGGGGCTGAAGGGCGGCTACATGGGCCCGAAGAATCTCAAGGCCTCAGGCAAGGCTGCGGGTACCAAGAAGAAAAAAGAAGACAAGAAAAAGGCGGGCGACAAGAAAGTCAAACCAGCCGCCAAGCGCCCGAAGAACGCCAAGCGTGAAGCCCCTTCGCAGGTGGTGAGCGGTGACGGCATGGCGCCGCTCAAGCGCAAGAAGCCTGAAGGGCAATAACGGCCAGTTGCTCCCACCGCGGGGCCTGTTCAGCCGTAGGTCGGGTTAGCCGAAGGCGTAACCCGACTGTTGCATCGCTCAGCGCTCCTTGGCTGGCGGTATATCCGCTTCCTTTTCGGCCTGCTCGATATGTTGCAGGCGCCGCTCATAGGCCTGGCATTCGTCGCCGAGTTCGTCCGCAGTCCGCTTGACCTCCATTTCCCGCAATTGCTCGTTGATCTCGGCGGCACGCTCCGGGTCGCGCTCGGTCAGCTGTTCGACGCGCTCGGCCAGTTCCGCTGCCTTGGCGTTGATCTGGTCGGTGGTGCACTCGGCAAATACCGGCTGGCTTGCCAGCAGGGCGGCTGCGAGAGGAATCATCAGGTATTTCATGGCTGCGCTCCTGTTAACGACCTGTACGGTGGATCATCGCGCTACTGCTTTGGTTCAGCCTTGAGCTGATCGAACCATGCCGGGATCGGCATGGTCCCTATAGCAGAGCCGCTGCCCTTGAGCGGCGACAAGCAACGGGAGAATGCTCATGACCTACAACTGGAGCCTGATGCTGCGCCTGCTGCAGGAAGCGCAGAAGCCCGGCAACGAACCCTTCACACCCCGCCAGTACGCCGAGGAACATGCGGTCGCGCTGGAGGACGGCGGCCAGCCGATGCCCAACCTCGATTCGCTCAAGGCTGATGCCCAGAACTACGAGAGCCTGCTGTTCGAGGGAGGGTTCATCGTATCGCGCCCCGAGGAGCAGGGCGGTAACGGCGAGAATTTCATCCTGACCGAACGTGGCCAGCGGTTGCTGGACATCCTCCAAGAGCGTGGGGCGGATGTCGGGTTGCGCCAGCAACTGGATGACAAGGGGCAGGCGGCGCTGGTGCCGGAAGTATTCGATGAACTGACCCGTTAAGCGAATCGCCCCGCACCAGGCGGGGCGATTCATCGTCGGTCAGAGCGGGCCTATGCTCGCGCAGGACTTGTTGCCCGCGTGCTTGCGCAGCACCGGCAGTTGCGGGCGTGCCTTGCCGCCGTTGACATCCAGCGACAGCGCGTAATCGTTCCACCAGGGCCCTGCCGCCCAGTAGGTGCTGGGGACGCAGTTCTGGCCTAGGTACTTCAGCAGGTTGTCGGTGGCGACTATTGCTGACGGTGAGTAGTCCGGCGCGCCGTGCTCGCCGATAAAACCCCGCAGTCTGTGCTTGCGCAGCCATTCGACGAAAGGCTTGGCGCGGTCGACGCCGGTATTGGGAGCGTAGACGGCGCGGCGGTCCGCATAGGTTCCCGAGAAGTCCTTGTCCAGATACAGGTGCGCTTCGTACACCAGGTTGTTCTTCGGATCACGCATCCAGGGGTCGTTCACCAACCGGGTGTTGTAGGACGGCCAGTGATAGGCGCTGGACCAGCGATCCCCGGCGACATAGATCCAGCGCGTGCGATCGATCTCTCGGATGGCTTTCGACGCTGCCAGCGCGGCCTCGGGCCACTTGCCATTGGTGGAGTGCGGCTCGTTCATCAGGCCGTAGCCATATACCGCAGGGTGGTTGGCCACCTTCTGGGCGATACGCCGCCAGCTGTCGGCGAAGGTGCTGATCGGTACCTCGCGTGAGGCGATCAGCTTGCCGTAGTAACGGTAGTAGTTGTGCATGTCCAGGATGACCTGGACGTCGTGCTTGCGCGCATGATCGAGGGTGGTCATCAGCCGGCCCAGTTCTGCGGCATTGAGCTCGGTATTCAGCTTTGGCTGGATCCGCTCCCAGCGGAAGGGCAGGCGAACCAGCTTCATGCCCATATCGGCATAGCGTTTGAAGTCGGCTTCGCCAGGGTAGATGTAGTGGATCTGGTAGCGACCGGGCAGGCTGGCGCTGGCGCTGTTGCCGGCACTGAATTCGGCGCCGGC
The DNA here is from genome assembly GCF_013522825.1 of Stutzerimonas stutzeri. GTDB lineage: Bacteria > Pseudomonadota > Gammaproteobacteria > Pseudomonadales > Pseudomonadaceae > Stutzerimonas > Stutzerimonas stutzeri_AK. Next base: position 40,340 of record NZ_JAAMQZ010000009.1, on the reverse strand, counting down.
GAGGTTGACGCCCACCAGGTTGATCGGATTGCCCGGTGCCGTTGTGCCCTGCGAAGGCGAGCTGCTGCCAGGGATCGGCTGGCCGAAACCATTGCTGCTCACCGATAGGGTGCGCGGGTAACCTACGGCCTTGCCGTTGATGGCGCCGCCATCGACCAGCACCGTCATGTTGTCACCGGAGCGGTAGACGGTTTTCACGGTGCGGATCTGGCCGTCGGCGAACCTGACCTTCGCGCCCTTGTGGAAGGCGGCCAGGTTGGCGGAGGTGCTCTTGATGGAGAATCCTGGGGAGGTCAGGTAGATGCCGCCGGTGAAGTCCTTGCCGTTGAATGCATTCAGGACAACCGTCAGCGATGTGTCTGGTGAAGGCGTGCCTGAGGGTGGCGCGAAGCCTGGTGCGGGTGTGCTCGGGGCGCTTGGAAGAGAGGCGGCGGTTCCGGCGAACAGCTTGTTGGGATGGCCGAGATTGCCGCTGATTGCGGCGCCCGTGAGCATCACGCTCATGTTGCTGCCGGAGAGGTAGATTGCATTGATGGTGCGAACCTGGCCGTCGGCCAGCCTGACCGAGGTGCCGGGCTTGAATGCCGCCCGGTTGGCGCTGGTGGCCGCCAACGAGAAGCCCGCAGACTTGCGCCATACACCATTGAGCCAGTCGCTATTGGTGAAGTTGTTGATCTGAGCTGCTTGCTGAACGTTCGCGGCGGCCTGTGTGGCCGGTGCGGCTGCGCTCACCGGGCTGATGCTGATGAGCCCGAACAGTGCACTCAGGGTGATGGCGCCGAACAGGCTTTTTCGCGAGCCTGACACTGCGTTGAGGAACATGCTTATCTCCGGAACTTGATACGACAAAAGGCCGTGCGCCTTTTAAAAAGTACGGAAGCAACCTGGGGTGATTCAACGAACGAAGCACTGACCCGATGCCGCCTGGTTTGCCTGAACGCATCCACATGGCGGAAGGTTCGTTGGCATGGATAGGCTTTATATAGATTTGCTCTGGGAAATTGAAATTAGCTTGGCGCCACTAATTCGACGGAAAGCCATGCATCCATAGCGATGCTGTCAATTGGCAGGTCATGACTGTTGCGGTCGTTTGTGTATTGTTCTTATAAGTTGCTGAAAAGCATCGTTTAAAATTTTCAGCTAGATGAGCCGTAATAATGGCGGCGGCTTTCTGCTCTGGAAAAGATACTGACGAGCGTCAGTTTCATTTTATTTCTTTCTATTACAGAGGCCTCAGGCGCTATCGTTTCTGTTCCAGGCTTTCTATGGTCAGCTCCAGGGCCTTGCGCATGTCCAGTCGGGCCGAACGTCCGATATCCCGGTCGTCCAGTTGATAGCCGCGCTCCGATGGCAGGATAGGTGCGGTCAGGTCGTCTGCTTCGGTGGGTTCGAAATCGCTGCCGCGGCCTATGGTCAGGGCGCTGCGGCGCAGCAGTTCACGCACCTGGGACGGCTCCAGGCGGGGGTTGATCGACAGCATTGCCGCCACGATGCCGGCCACCATGGGTGTGGCGTAGGAGGTGCCGCAATGCACCTCGCCGCGTTTGCCGGTTTCCAGCGTCGCGGCGCGGGTGCAGGCAGAGGCGGTGATGTCGACGCGCATGTCGACATTCGATGAAGGCCGCTTGGTGACGTATGCCGGGTCTTCCACCGGGATATCCCGCTTGTCGCTGCGCTGATGGCCGCCAACGACCAGCAACTGGTCGGTGATGAAGGAAGAGGGCAGGCGATAGTCGTCCTGACCGGATCGGGCTGAGCCGTTACCGGCGGAATTCACCACCAGCACCTGGGGATGCTCGCGGCGCAGCCAGAGGAAGAACTCTTCCAGCAGTTCTTCGTAGCCGCTCATGGCGATGCCGGAGCGGATCAGCGAATCGACTTCCTCGCCCTCGACATCCCGCGCACCAATGCGATGGATGCCCCAGCTCCAGTTGAGAATCCGCACGCCGTCCTCGACCAGGTTGACTGACGCGGCGATGTTCGCGGTGATGCCGGCATCGGAGTTGCGCTCGACGATCACCTGGTAGCCGGCGCTGACCGGCTCCAAGGCGCTGAGGAAACCGCTGTCGGCAGGCTCGTCGCTGCGTGCGGCGAGGATGCCGGTGACGGTGGTGCCATGCCCGGCAGGCGCGCCGGCATCCCTGGCGTAGACACAGGTTCGCGGCTTGCGCGGGTCGCAGTCGTCGATATAGGAGGAGAACTCGGGCGAATCGAAATCGACGTCGCGCTCGATGATGCCGATTCGCACCGGGTGGGCCTCGACCGGTGCCTGCTCGGACGGCAGTCGGTGCCGGTAGTAGTCCACGGCGTCGAGGAAGCGATTGGCGATCCACTCGCTGTTGCGCGGCTTTTCTTCCTGATCGCTTTCGATGGGCTCTTCAGCCCCGGACTCCTCGATCACCACCGCATCCACGCTCACCTCGTTGCCCAGCCGCAGTATCAGGGCATCGCGCTCGGTCAGGTTCCTGACCGGCAGGCGCAGCTGGTAGGTATTGAGGGGGGCGATGGCACCGACGACTTCGGCACCATATCTGTCGGCCAGGCGGCGCGACTCGTCCAGGCCATCGTATTTTTCCTCGATGATCAGGCTGACCAGGTCGAGGTAGGTGGTCAGCCCGTCCATGTTCTTCGCCACCTCGTCAGGGCTCGCCGCGATCACATGGCTGCCGTTCAGGGTCAGCCAGACCGGATTGCTGCGGCGCTTGCCCTGCTCCAGCCAGAGCGGCCCGCTTTCATGCTCGGCCTTGCGCAGGGTCAGGCGTAGCTGACCATCATCACGACGCTCGGCCTCGACGGGCTTGCCGTTCAGCATCAGCCTCGGTTCACCCTTGGCCAGGCCTTCGCTGCGCAGGCAGAAGGTCAGCTCCTGGGTGGCAAACAGGTCGCCACAGCGCTGCAGATCCTTGAGCCTGAGAGGTTCGTCGGCAGCGCTTGCCAAGGGTGAACCCAGAACGAGCAGCAGGCTGCCCAGGCAGGCGAGCGAAATTTTTTTCATGGGCGTCGTTGCAGGTAGTGCACGCTGAACAGCTCGCCGGAGTCGGTCCATTGGCCGCTGCAATCGAAGCCGGCGCTGCTGGCGAGATTGGAGAAGGACTCCAGGGTGTATTTGTAGGAATTCTCGGTATGCAGGCTTTCGCCGGAGTCGAAGTGAAACCGCTGGCCGTTGACGGATACGTCCTGCGCCTCGCGACTGATCAGGTGCATTTCGATGCGTGAGTCGTTTTCATTGAAGAAAGCGTGATGAGCGAAACGTGATGGATCGATGTCGCTGTTCAGTTCCCGGCGAATGCGTCGTAGCAGGTTGAGGTTGAACGCCGCCGTGACATGCGCGCGGTCGTTATAGGCCGCTTCGAGCACGTCGCGGTCCTTGACCAGGTCGACGCCAATCAGCACGCCGCCTCCGGGCGGAAGGATGTCGTGCAGGTGGCCGAGCAGTTTGCGTGCCTGCAGCGGCGTGAAGTTACCGATGCTGGAGCCGGGAAAGAACACCAGCGGCTGATGAATGGTGAAGTCGTTCGGAAGGGTCAGCTCATCCGAGAAATCGGCGCAGGCGGCATGGACTTCCAGCCACGGATAGTCGGCGGCCAGGCGCTGCGTGCTGGTGAGCAGGAACTGCTCCGAGATGTCGATGCCCAGATAACTGATCGGTCGCAGCCCTTCGAGCAGCAAACGCACCTTGCGGCTGGCACCGCTGCCCAGCTCGATCAGGTCGGTCTGTGGTCCGGCGATCTCACGGATGTCATTGGCCGCGCCGGCGAGAATCTGCTCTTCGGTGCGGGTCAGGTAGTACTCGGGCTGCAGGCATATCTGCTCGAAGAGCTCCGATCCACGCTGGTCATAGAAGAACTTCGGCGAGATATGTTTTGGCGAGGCCGCGAAACCAGCCAGCGTTTCATCACGCAGCGAAGCCTCGTGAGGTTGCTGGGTCTGGTCATGGAAATGCACGGCTAATGCCATCGTCATAGCTCCCTGGCCAGGCGTAGCCCGGCGAATTGCCAGCGCATGGCCGGCTGGAAAAAGTTGCGGTAGGTGGCGCGAATATGTGCCAGCGGTGTGGCGCAACAACCGCCGCGCAGCACCATCTGCCCGGACATGAACTTGCCGTTGTACTCGCCCAGGCTGCCTTCCAGTGGGCGGAAGCCGGGATAGGGCCGGTAGGCGCTGGCCGTCCATTCCCAGACATCCCCGAACAGCTGCGCCGGCCCTTCGCCGGGCGCAGCGGCAACGGGCTGCAGGTGATCGTTTTCAAGGAAGTTGCCCTGTCGGGGCAGGTCGCTGGCGGCCACTTCCCACTCGGCTTCGGTGGGCAGTCGGGCGCAGGCCCAGCGGGCATAGGCGTCCGCCTCATAGAAACTGATGTGGCAGACCGGCGCCTCCATATCCAGCGGTCGTAGCCCGCCAAGGGTCATTTCGTACCAGGCGCCGTCGTCGCGATGCCAATACAGCGGGGCGTTCCAGCCATGCTGACGGATATGCGCCCAGCCGTCGGACAGCCAGAGTTCACTGCGTGCATAACCGCCGTCGGCGATGAACGACAGGTATTCGCGATTGCTCACCAGTCGATCGGCCAGCTGGAAATCCTCGATGAACTGCCGGTGCCGCGGCGTCTCGCAATCGAAGGCGAAACCGCTGTCGTCGTGGCCGATATGGCGTACCCCGCCGCCAAAGTCGTGCCAGCGCAGGCGGTCATTCTGCGGCCTCGGTGCCGGCTTCAGATCGTTGCGATAGACCGGGTGCAGGGGGTTTTGCGCCAGGATGTGCTTGATGTCCATCAGCAGCAGCTCCTGATGCTGCTGTTCATGCTCCAGCCCCAGCTCGACCCGGCGCAGGATTTCAGTGGCATGCTGCTGGGAAGGATTGGCCAGAAGCTCGCCCAGCGCCTGATCGACGTGATGGCGAAAGCGGTAGACGTCGTTCACGCCGGGCCGCGAAATCAGCCCGCGCTGGGCCCGTGGAAATGGCGTGCCGTGGGTTTCGTAGTAGGAATTGAACAAGTGGTCATAGCCCGCGTCGAGCGGCTTGTAGCCCGCCAGATAAGGCTTGAGCAAGAACGCCTCGAAGAACCAGCTGACGTGCGCCAGGTGCCATTTCGGCGGGCTGACGTCGGGCATGCTCTGGATGATGTAATCCTCGATCTGCAAGGGTGCGCAGATTGCTTCGCTGGCGGCGCGTACCTGCCGGAAGCGCTGCAGCAGGCGATCCGGTTCGGCGTGCGCCGGTTGCTGGTTTGGCTGTGCTGCCAGATTGCCCATCGGCGTCCCCCTGTTCGATGCCCGGATGTTCGATGCTGGAACGGTCGATAACCGCCTCTATAGCGACCCGAAGCGAGGCGCAAAAGTTTCTGCGAGGCTGATGCGAGCGCGCCGCAATGGCGTCGCTTCGCCTGTGATGTAAAGCCTGATCGAGGCGCCGGCTTAGCCTTCTTCGACTGGCGGGGTAGGGCGTATCAGCATTTCGTTGACATCCACATGCGCCGGCTGCGACAGCGCGTAAACCACTGCCCGACCGATGTCCTCCGGTTGCATCGCGTACGCCGGCGGTTCGTCGAACAGCGGCGTGTCGACCATGCCGGGCTCGATCAAGGTGACCCGCACACCCGTGCCGCGCAATTCCTCGCGCACGCTGAGGCCCATGCCGGTCACCGCCCATTTGCTAGCGCTGTACATCGAGCCGGGAATGACGAAGCGGCCTGCGGCAGAGCCCGTCAGTAGCAAGTGACCGCGACTGGCTTTGAGCGCCTCGATACTGCAACGCAGGGTCAGGCCGACGCCGTAGACGTTGGTAAGCAACATGTCGCGCCAGACGTCCGGGTCGGCGCCGCTGAAGCCGCCTTCGCCGCCTGGGATACCGGCATTGGCATACACCGCATCGAGCTGGCCGAAATGCTCCAGAACCTGCCGCACCATGGCCTGTTGTTCGGCGTATTCCTTCACGTCACAGCGGATCGCCAGCGCGCGTTGCGGGCCACCGAGTTCGCTTACCAGCTTCGTGAGCTTGTGCTCGGAGCGTGCCGCCAGGGCAACGCGATACCCGGCTTCTGCGGCGAGCCGTGCGGTGGCCGCGCCGATTCCGGAGGATGCGCCGGTGATCAGCAGAACCGGATCGCTCATGGTCACCTCCAGCCTCAGTAGTTCGGTGGGGTTTCCGGAATGCCGGTGTCGTCGCTCAGTGCCGGCATGGTCCAGGGTTCGAGGCGCTGGTCCTTGTCTTCAACGTCGAGCCGCGCCTGCTCGATGACGCTGCCGAGCCGCTGTGCGCTGCTGTACTCCTCACGCGGCACGCTGGGCACTCGCAGCATCTCGGCGCCGCTGCTGGACATCACGGTAAAGCCGAAACTGTCGTCGTCCGGATTGGCGCTGGTCACGCAGCCGCACGGCAGAAAGGCTTCGGTGACCAGCTGCATCGCATCGTCGAGTGTCAGGGGTTGGGCGTTCATGGTGCTCTCCATTGGCGGGCTGTCTCAAGTTGACCGCCGGGGCGGGCGACCGTTTCCGAGCAGGCGACGGGCTGCGGTCGAGCGCCCTTGTGGACACGCTGTGGCGCCAGCATATTCAGATGCATGAAAACAATTTCCGTGCACGATGCCGTTACCGCGTTCCATCCAGCGGTAGCTGGCTGGTTCAGCCGCAGCTTTCCTTCGCCTACACCGGCTCAGATAGCCGCCTGGCCCTTGATTCGTTCCGGCCAATCGACATTGATCGCCGCGCCCACCGGCTCGGGCAAGACCCTGACGGCCTTCCTCGCCGCGATCGATCAGCTGGTCCGGCAGCGTCTGGGCGAGGGCGGCTTGGCGGACCAGACAGCCGTGCTTTACGTCTCGCCGCTCAAGGCGCTGTCCAACGATATCCATGTGAATCTCGAACAACCGTTGCGGGGAATATCCGCCGAACTGGAGCAGCTTGGCCTGCCGGCGCTGCAGATCCGCACCGCCGTGCGCACCGGCGATACGCCGCAGGCCGAGCGGGCGGCGATGCGCAAGCGGGTGCCGCATATTCTGGTGACGACGCCGGAATCGCTCTATGTGCTGCTGGGCTCCGACTCTGGCCGGCAGATGCTTGCGGGAGTGCACAGCGTGATCGTCGACGAGATCCATGCGATTGCCGGCAACAAGCGTGGCAGCCATCTGGCCTTGTCGCTGGAACGACTGGAGGCGTTGTGCCGGCGACCGCTGGTGCGCATCGGGCTGTCGGCCACACAGAAGCCCATCGAGGCGGTAGCGGGCTTCCTGGTCGGCGCCGGGCGGCGCTGCGAAATCGTCGATATCGGCCACGGTCGTGCGCGTGACCTGGCACTGGAAGTGCCGCCGGTGCCGCTGGAAGCGGTAATGAGCAATGCGGTGTGGGACCTGGTCTACGACCGCTTGGCGACGCTGGTCGGCGAACACCGGACCACACTCGTCTTCGTCAATACGCGGCGCATGGCCGAACACGCCGCGCGGCATCTGAGCGAGCGTCTCGGCAATGCCGTGGTCGCCGCCCATCACGGCAGCCTGGCGCGTGAGCAGCGGCTGGATGCCGAGCAGAAGCTCAAGCGTGGCGAGCTGCGGGTATTGGTGGCCACCGCCTCGCTGGAACTGGGCATCGATATCGGTGACGTCGAGCTGGTCTGCCAGCTGGGTTCGCCGCGCTCGATAGCAGCCTTTCTACAACGCGTTGGCCGTGCCGGACACCAGGTTGGCGGCATTTCCAGGGGCCGTTTGTTTCCCAGTTCGCGCGACGACCTGATCGAATGCGCCGCCTTGCTCGACAGTGTGCGCCGTGGCGAGCTGGATACGCTGACGATTCCCGTGGCGCCGCTGGACGTGCTGGCGCAACAGATCGTCGCCGAGGTGTCGTGCCGCGAGTGGCGGGAGGACGCGCTATTGGCGTCGATCCACCGCGCCATGCCCTACACCGATTTGAGCGAGGCGAACTACCAGGCGCTGCTGGCGATGCTCGCCGAAGGCTACACCACCCGCCACGGCGCACGCGGCGCCTATCTGCACCGCGACCTGGCCAGCCGCAGCCTACGAGGCCGACGCGGCGGGCGCCTGACCGCGTTGACGTCGGGCGGCACCATTGCCGACAACGCCGACTATGCGGTGCTGCTCGAACCCCAGGCATTCAACATCGGCACGGTGAACGAAGATTTCGCGGTGGAAAGCCTTGCCGGCGACGTCTTCCAGCTGGGCAACACTTCTTATCGCATCCTCAAGATCGAGCCTGGCCGGGTCCGGGTCGAGGACGCCCAGGGCCAGCCACCGAACATCCCGTTCTGGCTCGGCGAGGCGCCGGGGCGTAGTGATGAGTTGTCGGTAGCCGTGGCGAGGCTGCGGGAGGCAGTCGAGGAACGGCTGGGGCATACGCTGGACCTGACTCCCGCCATCGACTGGCTAACCGGCATCCTCGGTCTGCCAGACTCCGCCGCCCGGCAGATCGTCGAATACCTGGCCCGTACACGCTCGGCGCTGGGTGCGCTGCCGACGCAAAGCCGGCTGATCATGGAGCGCTTCTTCGACGAATCAGGCGGCACCCAACTGGTCATTCATTCGCCCTACGGCAGCCGGATCAACCGTGCCTGGGGCCTGGCCCTGCGCAAGCGGTTCTGCCGCACGTTCAACTTCGAGCTGCAGGCGGCGGCGACCGAGGATGCGATCATCTTTTCGCTGTCCACCAGCCACAGTTTTCCGCTCGAAGAGGTCTGGCGCTATCTGCATTCCAGCAGTGCTGAACATGTCCTGATCCAGGCATTGCTCGACGCGCCGCTGTTCGGCGTGCGCTGGCGCTGGAACGCCACCACAGCCCTGGCGCTGCCGCGCATGGCCGGTGGGCGCAAGGTGGCGCCGCAGCTACAGCGGATGAAGAGCGAAGACCTGCTTGCCACCGTTTTTCCCGATCAGGTCGCCTGCCTGGAAAACATCGTCGGCGAACGCGAGATTCCCGAGCATCCACTGGTGGCGCAGACCCTGGATGACTGTCTGCACGAGGCCATGGACAGCGAAGGCTGGCTGGCACTGTTGCGGCGCATCGAGGCGGGTGAAGTCGAGCTGCTGGCGCGTGACCTGCCGGCGCCGTCACCGCTGGCCATGGAGGTGCTTGGCGCACGGCCCTATGCCTTTCTCGACGATGCGCCGCTGGAAGAACGCCGCACCCAGGCGGTGCTCAATCGACGCTGGACCGATCCCGAGTCCAGTGACGATCTAGGCGCGCTGGATGCCGACGCCATCGAAGCGGTGCGCGAGCAAGCCTGGCCGCAAGCGCGCAATCCGGACGAGCTGCATGAGGCGCTGGTCGGCCTCGGCGGTATCGCCGAGAGCGAGGCGCTGGCCGAACAGGATTGGTTCGCCTGGCTGCATGAACTGGCCCGGGGAGGTCGCGCAACCCGGCTGGGAATCGCGCAGGAGCGCGCGCTCTGGCTGCCGCTGGAACGGCTCGCGCTTGGCCAGGCCATCTATCCGGGCGCGTCACACGAGCCGGTCTTGCAGCCGTTGCCCGGCTTCGATGGAGTGCCGACCGAGGACGATGCCGTGCTGGAACTGGTACGCGCGCGGCTGACCGGCTTCGGACCCTTGCCGGTCTCGCTGATCGCCCGACCGCTGGCCTTGCCGGCCTCGGTCGTCGCCCAGGCCCTGATCCGTCTGGAATCCGAAGGTTATGTATTGCGTGGTCGCTTCACACCCGGTGCGAGCGAAGACGAATGGTGCGAGCGGCATTTGCTGGCGCGCATCCATCGTTATACGGTCAAGCGCCTGCGCCGCGAGATCGAGCCGGTGGAGCGCGCCGATTTCATGCGCTTTCTGTTCGACTGGCAGCACCTGTCCGAGGCGACGCGAATGCAGGGCCGCGACGCGCTCGGCACGGTGGTCGAGCAGCTCGAAGGTTTCCAGGCCGCCGCCGGGGCCTGGGAGAGCGACCTGTTGCCTGCGCGGTTGAAGGATTACGGTCGCACCTGGCTGGACGAACTCTGCCAAGCCGGGCGCATCGTCTGGACACGCCTGGCCGGGCGGGTCAAAGCCAGCAGCGGCCCGGTGCGTGGCACGCCCATCGTGCTGTTGCCGCGTCGGCACCTCGCGGCCTGGTACGCGCTGGCTGGCGACGCGCCGCAGCCGGAGCTTTCGTCGCGGGCGCAGCGGGTCTTCGAGACGCTGCAGGGGCAGGGCGCGTTGTTCTTCGATGAGCTGCGGCAGGATGCGCATCTGCTGCGCAGCGAACTGGAAGATGCGCTCGGTGAGCTGGTCGCGGTCGGGCTGGTCAACGCCGACAGCTTCGCCGGTCTGCGCGCCTTGCTGGCGCCCGCCGCCAAGCGTTCACGCAGTGCTCGGCAGAGTCGTGGCGGCGCCTTTATCGGCGGCATGGCCGATGCGGGGCGCTGGGCACTGGTTCGCAAGGGTACGAGGGCGCCGGTCGAAACGGCCATGCCGCGCTCGGCTGCGCTCGATTCAGAAGCGCTGGAACACATCGCCATGACCCTGCTGCGCCGCTACGGCGTGGTGTTCTGGCGATTGCTGGATCGCGAGGCGGACTGGCTGCCGCCCTGGCGTGAGCTGCTGCGCGTCTACCACCGGCTCGAAGCGCGCGGCGAGATTCGCGGCGGGCGCTTCGTCGCGGGCGTGCCGGGCGAACAGTTCGCTTTACCGGAGGCGGTCGGCCTGCTGCGCGAGGTACGCAAGCGGCCACTGACGGGCGAAATGATCGCCGTCTCGGCAGTCGATCCGCTCAATCAGGTCGGTACCTTGCTGCCTGGTGAGCGCGTGCCGGCAGTGGCTGGCAATCGCGTGCTCTATCGCGACGGTGCACCGCTGGGATTACTGATCGCTGGCAAGCCTGAGCTGCTGGCTGAACTGGATGAAGACGATCAGCGCAAGGCGCGGCAACTGCTGGCGATGGCGCGGCGCTAGCGCCGAGGCGAAACGAAAAGGCCGGCTGCGATCACTCGCAGCCGGCCTTTCTTCCCGCGGGATGAATCAGCCTGCGACCAGCACGCGAATCGCCTCCAGGCGCAGCGCCGCTTTCTCCAGCATCGCCAGACCTTCTTCACGCTGCTTGCGCAGGGCCTCGATTTCGCTGTCACGCACGCTGGGGTTGACCGCCTGCAGCGCGGTCAGGCGCGCCAGTTCTTCATCGAGGCTGGCTTTCAACCGGCGCTGTGCTTCGGCTACGCGCTCGCTGTGACGCGGGGCGATCTTGGCTTCGGCATCGGAAATCTGCACCGCCAGCACGTCGCGTTGGGCTTGCACGAACTTGTTGGCGCTGGCCCGCGGCACGCTTTCCAGCTGGTCGGTGAGAGTTTCGAAGGCAACCTTGGGGGCCAGGTCGTTGCCGTTGGAATCGAGCAGGCAGCGCAGCGCCAGCGGCGGCAGGAAGCGATTGAGCTGCAGCGCACGCGGCGCCACCACTTCGCTGACGAACAGCAGTTCCAGCAGCACGGTGCCGGGTTTGAGTGCCTTGTTCTTGATCAGCGCCACGGCGGTGTTGCCCATGGAGCCGGACAGCACCAGGTCCATGCCGCCCTGCACCATGGGGTGTTCCCAGGTGAGGAACTGCATGTCCTCGCGGGCCAGCGCCTGTTCGCGGTCGTAGGTGATGGTCACGGCTTCGTCGTCGCCGAGCGGGAAGCTGGCGTCGAGCATCTTCTCGCTGGGGCGCAGGATCAGCGCATTTTCGGAGTGGTCCTCGCTGTCGATGCCGAAGGCGTCGAACAGCTCTTCCATATAGATCGGCAGGGCGAACTGGTCGTCCTGTTCCTCGATGGCTTCGACCAGCGCGGCGCCCTGTTCGCCACCGGCGGAGTTGAGTTCCAACAAGCGGTCGCGACCGGCATGCAGCTCGGCTTCCAGGCGTTCGCGCTCGGCACGGGCCTCTTCGATCAGCTGGCCGAATTCGTCGTCGTCGCCTTCTTCCAGCTGGCTCAGCAGGCGCGGACCGAACTGATGCTGAAGGGCGTTGCCGGTGGGACAGGTATTGAGGAAGGCATTCAGCGCCTGGTGGTACCACTGGAACAGGCGTTCCTGCGGGCTGGTTTCCAGGTAGGGCACATGCAACTGGATGACATGCGCCTGACCGATGCGGTCGAGACGACCGATGCGCTGTTCGAGCAGGTCCGGGTGCGCCGGCAGATCGAACAGCACCAGATGGTGGGCGAACTGGAAGTTGCGGCCTTCGCTGCCGATTTCCGAGCAGATCAGCACCTGCGCGCCGAATTCCTCGTCGGCGAAGTAGGCGGCGGCGCGGTCACGTTCGAGGATGCTCATGCCTTCATGGAACACCGTGGCCGGAATGCCGGAGCGCACGCGCAGGGCGTCTTCCAGGTCCAGTGCGGTCTCGGCGTGGGCACAGATGACCAGCACCTTGAACCTCTTCAGCATCTTCAGCGTGTCGATCAGCCACTCGACGCGCGGATCGAAGGTCCACCAGCGGTTCTGCGCCTCGGGCTCGTCCTGCTGGCTCTGGAAGGCGACTTCCGGGTACAGCTCGGCGCGATCGCCCAGCGGCAGCTCCAGATACTCGGCTGGGCAGGGCAGCGGATAGGGATGCAGCTGGCGCTCGGGGAAACCGCGCACGGCGGCGCGGGTGTTGCGGAACAGCAGGCGCCCGGTGCCGTGGCGGTCGAGCAGTTCGCGGATCAGCCGGCTGCTGGCGTCGATGTCGCCATCGGTAGCCGCTGCCAGCAATGCTTCGCCTTCGGCACCGAGGAATTCATGGATGGTCTGATGAGCGCGTTCGGACAGCCGACCCTCGTCGAGCAGCTCCTGCACGGCTTCAGCAACCGGCTGGTAGCTGGCGCTTTCGGCACGGAAGGCTTCCAGGTCATGGAAACGGTTCGGGTCGAGCAGGCGCAGGCGGGCGAAATGGCTTTCCTGGCCCAGCTGTTCCGGGGTGGCGGTCAGCAGCAATACGCCCGGAATCACCTCGGCCAGCTGTTCGACCAACTGGTATTTGGCGCTGGCGTTTTCCGGGTGCCAGACCAGGTGATGCGCCTCGTCCACCACCAGCAGGTCCCAGCCGGCAGCGAAGGCGGCGTCCTGGGCGCGCTCGTCGTCCTTCAGCCATTCCAGAGAGACCAGCGCCAGCTGGGTGTCCTCGAAGGGATTGCTGGCATCGCTCTCGATGAAGCGCTCGTCGTCGAACAGCGCGACTTCCAGGTTGAAGCGGCGGCGCATTTCCACCAGCCACTGATGCTGGAGGTTTTCCGGCACCAGGATGAGTACCCGCTTGGCGCGACCGGAGAGCAACTGGCGATGGATTACCAGGCCGGCTTCGATGGTCTTGCCCAGGCCCACTTCGTCGGCCAGCAGCACGCGCGGGGCGATGCGGTCGGCGACTTCGCGGGCGATATGCAACTGATGCGCGATGGGTTGCGCACGCACGCCGCCCAGCCCCCACAGCGAGGAAGTCAGTTGTTTGCTCTGGTTTTCCAGCGTGTGGTAACGCAGCTTGAACCAGTTCAGCGGATCGATCTGCCCGGCGAACAAACGATCACTGGCCAGGCGGAACTGGATGAAGTTGGACAGCTGGGTTTCCGGCAGGGTGCGGGCTTCGTTCTGCGCGGTCAGGCCGTGATAGACCAGCAGGCCGTCGACGTCGTCGACCTCGCGCACGGTCATCTTCCAGCCTTCGAAATGGGTGACTTCATCGCCGGGGACGAAGCGCACGCGGGTCAGCGGGGCGCTGCGGGCCGCATATTGGCGGGTTTCGCCGGTGGCCGGATAGAGCACGGTGAGCATCCGCCCGTCCAGCGTCAGGATGGTTCCCAGACCGAGTTCCGCTTCGCTGTCGCTGATCCAGCGTTGCCCCGGTAGATACTGCTGCGCCATGCTGCCTCCCGCTGTGAAAAAAGCGCGCTATGGTAACGGAACACTGCCGCCAGAGCGACGATAGATGCCGACGAATCAAGGCAGGAGCCCATTTCCGTTTCGCTGCAGGATGATGAAACGGGAACTGACCCAAAGGCAGTGTAGTCTTGCGGTTAAAGTCGTCGGCGGTTCAGCCGATCAATCGGTACGGGCTCTGTTCAGGCACGGGCCGGTCATGCTGCACGGAGAGCGAAGATGCTGCCAGTCATCCCAGCCGGAGTCGTTCAAGTCAATGCCCAGCAGGACGTGGTCAAGCCGCGTCCGGATATCGCGCCTGTCACACCGGTGGAACCGAGCGTCAAGGAAAGCGCGGTGGAACTGGATCGCCGACATCATCAGGAGGCTGAACAGATGCAGCGCGACGAGCAGCGTCGGCGTCAGCGGCGCGGCTATACGGCAGAGGAACTGGCCGAAGGCGAAACCGCCGAAGAGGATCAGCAGGCACTCGACGAGCTGCCACGTCAGGGGCTCTGGGTCGATGTACAAGTCTGAAGCAGTATTATTGAGGACACCTGGTAGCCGGAACGCGAGTCAGTCTTATGAGCAGTGAAGTAAAGCTGATCGATTTCAGCGTAGAGCGTGAAAAGCGTATTCACGACATCAAGGACAAGCGCCTTGAGGAGATGCGCCAGGCTTTCGAGCAGGCGTTGCCGCTGGGCAAGCCGAAGAAGAAGGTCAGAGGCAAGTCGAAGAAGCGTCCGTAAAAGCGCCGTTACCCTCTCGCAACATCCCTCCGATACCCCTGTTTTCTTGATCCAGGTCAGCTTGCGTGGCACCTGTGTTCCAAGGCTTTGCGCCTATTGACATCGGTCAATTTTTTATCCGCTCAGCGGAGTAACGTGCAGCCATCGGACAAGCACAACGGTTTGGAGGAAGGTAATCATGTTCGTCGATAATGTGGTGCTCGCCGGGGTTGTCACAGTCGGCCTGATGGTCGTCTTCCTCGGGGGCTTCGGATATTTCATCTGGCGGGATGCGCAAAAGAAGCGCTGATCCGGCTGGTGCAACAGAGCACGCAAGGCATTTGGGCGACTTAGGTCGCCCTTTTTTTCGTTCGCTTTTTCGACAATGGCGGGAAGATCGATGTCCTGGCTGGCCAGGGCGTTCTGCGTCTATCCGAAGCGCAGGCTGTCGCAGGTCGAATTAGCTGAAGGCGTAATCCGACGATCCGACGGTGTAATGCGACCATCCATATCTGACCGCTCAACATCTAATCGCGTCTGGCTGCTCGCCCGTCGGGTCGGTGAAGCGTGACCCGACCTACCCGATAAGATGAACCGCCTGTGGAAGATCTATCGCCCCTTATGTACTGCTTGAAGGGGAACATAGAGTCTCCCACACGTTCGGACGTGCATGTCGTGGGAGCGGTCGGGCGGCGCTCCTCTTCAAGTCACGACGGGCTATCAGCCGAAGCTGATCGGCGGCAGTTCCTTCAGCTCGACGGTTTCCGCGCGGCGCGGCGCCAGCACTTGTGCTTCGCCTTCCACGACCAGTTCATCGTTCTGGTTGAATACGTTGGTTGCGATGCGCACGCGGTTCTTGGGCAGCTTTTCGAGGATCTCGATACGGACGGTGATGGTATCGCCGATCTTCACCGGCCTGACGAAGCTCATCGTCTGGCCCAGGTAGATGGTGCCCGGTCCTGGCAGGGTGCAAGCCACTGCGGCACTGATGAGCGCGCCGCTGAGCATGCCGTGGGCGATACGGTCCTTGAACAGGGTGCCAGCGGCATATTCCGCATCCAGATGCACCGGATTACGGTCACCCGACAGGGCCGCGAACAGCTGGATATCCCGCTCCTCGACGGTTTTTTCGTATTGTGCCGTCTGACCGACTTCCAGAGCGGCATAGGGCGTGTTGCTGATGGTGGTCATCATGTTTCCTCGGGTGTAGGGCCGGATCGCTGCGGGGTGCTGCCTGCCGGTCCGGTAGGGCATGAGCACGCCGAAGCGACCGCAACATATAAGATGGCGGTCGCATTCTAGAGGCATGCTGCGATCTTGTCCTCAGAGCACTGTCGTGCAGGGAGACGAGATTCAGGCGTTCGACCTGTTTGACGAGCCTCCCTTCGCCTGGCTGCCAAGAGGCGCAGCGCCAGCCCTGATGCAAGATTCACGACAGTGATCCAGCTCCCCCGATCAGCCATCAAGCCTTGTTTTGGCGAAGCCGGTCATTCAGGAAGCCAATGACTGTTCTCTTCTTGTTGGTCACTTTATGTCGATTTTCTCTATTCCGGACGCTGTTCGGACAGTTTTAAAGCTGCTAACCTCGCCCCACTTTTTGCCCGTTTTAATGGCGCAAAATTAACAAATCACAACAAAATAGCTGCCATGCGCAGAAAGCTGTCGCTTAGGAGTGGGGTCATGACCGAGAACTTCTGGAAGGATAAGTATCCTGTCGGGGTCGAAAGCGAAATCAATTCCGGCGAATACCAGAACATCCAGGCTGTGCTCAAGCAGTCCTGCGAGCGTTTCGCAGACAAGCCGGCTTTCAGCAACCTCGGCATGACTTTGACCTACGGTGAGCTGTACCGGCTGTCCGGCGAATTCGCCGCCTATCTCCAGCAGCACACCGACCTGCAGCCGGGCGACCGCATTGCCGTCCAGCTGCCCAACCTGCTGCAGTACCCCGTCGTCGTGTTCGGCGCCATGCGTGCTGGCCTAATCGTGGTCAACACCAACCCGCTGTACACCGCGCGCGAGATGGAGCATCAGTTCAACGATTCCGGTGCCAAGGCACTGCTCTGCCTGGCCAATATGGCGCACCTGGCCGAAAGCGTATTGCCCAAGACCGGTATCAGGCACGTCATCATCACCGAAGTCGGCGACATGCTGCCGACCTTCAAGCGCCTGCTGGTCAACGCTGTGATCAAGCATGTGAAAAAGATGGTGCCGCCCTACAGTCTGCCGAAAGCGGTCAAGCTCAACGATGCCCTGGCGCTTGGGCGCGGCAAGGTTCCGCGGGAGGCCAATCCCGACAACGACGACATTGCCGTGTTGCAATACACCGGCGGCACCACCGGTGTGGCCAAGGGCGCGATGCTGACGCACCGCAATATCGTCGCGAACATGCTGCAGTGCCGGGCGCTGATGGGTTCGAACCTGAACGAGGGCAGCGAGATCCTTATCGCGCCGCTGCCGCTTTATCATATCTACGCCTTCACCTTTCATTGCATGGCGATGATGCTGATCGGCAATCACAACATCCTTATCACCAACCCACGCGATCTGCCGTCGATGGTCAAGGACCTGTCGAAGTACCGTTTCACAGGTTTCGTTGGGCTCAATACCCTGTTCGTGGCCCTGTGCAATAACCAGGATTTCCAGAAGCTGGACTTCTCCGGACTCAAGATCACGCTGTCGGGCGGTATGGCGCTGCAGCTGGCCGCTGCCGAGCGCTGGAAGCAGGTTACCGGCTGCGCCATCTGTGAAGGCTATGGCCTGACCGAAACCAGCCCGGCGGCCTCGGTCAACCCGATCGAGCACATCCAGATCGGCACCATCGGCATCCCGGTGCCTTCGACCCGCTTCAAAGTCATCAGCGATGACGGTCAGGACCTGCCGCTGGGCGAGATCGGCGAACTGTGTATCAAGGGTCCACAGGTGATGAAGGGTTACTGGCAGCGGCAGGAAGCCACCGACGAAGTGCTCGACGCTGACGGCTGGTTCAAGACCGGCGACATTGGCCTGATTCAGGAAGACGGCTACATCCGTATTGTCGACCGCAAGAAGGACATGATCCTGGTGTCCGGCTTCAATGTGTATCCCAACGAGCTGGAAGACGTGCTTGCGACCCTGCCGGGTGTGCTGCAATGCGCTGCGATTGGCGTCCCGGACGAGAAATCCGGCGAGGCGATCAAGGTATTCATCGTGGTCAAGCCCGGCGAGAGCCTGACCAGGGAGCAGGTGATGCAGCACATGCATGACAACCTGACCGGCTACAAACGGCCCAAGGCCGTCGAGTTTCGTGACAGCCTGCCGACGACCAACGTCGGCAAGATCCTGCGCCGCGAACTGCGTGACGAGGAGTTGCGCAAGCTCGGCAAGAAGTGACCGCCTATCCGCCGATTCCTGGCGGCACGCAGGCAACCGGCTGAGCCAGCGGCAACCACAGCGCCCCGATAATCATCGGGGCGTTGGCGTTCATGCGGCACGAAAAAGGTACGAGCCGGACCGCCGGTCCGCGTCTGCCTGCAGGTCGGAACAGGGCTGTGAGGCCCGTTCTAGAGGTTTTTCTCCTTGCCAGGGTAAAGAAGCCGTAGCCGCTGCCGACAAGCGTTCCCCGACATCCCGATACCTTCGTCCGCGCCGGTCGATGGTTGCTTTAGGAATAGACGATATGCTTGCGAGCCTGCGCCTCCGAACGAAACTCCTGCTGTTGGCCCTTGGGCCTATCCTGCTGCTGGCGATCCTGCTCAGTGCCATTAGCGTTCAAAGGCTTCAGCTCCTTGCCGAGGAGCAGGAGGCGCAAACACGTGACAGCCTGATCCGGGATCGACAGGCCGAGCTCAAGCACTACGTGGACATCGGCTACAACGCCATCAAGCCGATCTACGAAGCCTCTGCCGCGATGGATCTGGACGCCCGCGCCAAGGCCGTCGCCGTGCTGCAGGAACTGAACTACGGCACGGAAGGCTACTTCTGGGGCTACGACAGCAAGACCTTGCGTATTTTCCAGGGCAACACCGGTGATCGCATCGGCGAGAGCTTCTACGGTTTTCAGGACGCCGAAGGCCGCTACCCCATTCGCGAACTGGTCCGCGCCGGCATGGATGGCAGCCATTACGTTCGCTACAGCTTCCTGCTCGGCGCGGACAAGGTCATCGTGCCCAAGGTGGGCTACTCGTTGCATCTGCCCAAGTGGGACATGGTCTTCGGCACCGCGCTCAACCTCGACGGCGTCGAGCGTGACGTGCAGGCGGCGCGTGCGGAGTTCCAGGCGCGGATCGATGCGCTGGTGATGATCATGCTGGGCTCGGCGGCCGCGCTGCTGGCGCTGATGGGACTGCTGGTGCTGATGATGAGCAACGCATTGCTGCGCCCGCTGCTGCTGATCAAGCGTAACCTCGACGACATGGCTGCCGGCGACGGCGATCTGACCCAGCGCCTGCCGGTTACCAGCACGGATGAGCTGGGTGACCTGGCAGCGTCGTTCAACCGTTTCGTCGAGAAAATCCACGTCCTGGTGCAGCAGGTGGCCGGCACCACCACCCAGCTCGCCGGATTGGTGGGCGCCGTGGCCGAGCAGGCCCATCGTTCCGAGCAGGCCATGGAAAGCCAGCGCCACGAGACCGACCAGGTGGCTACCGCGATCAACGAGATGTCCGCTGCTGCCAGCGAAGTCGCCATGAGTGCCCAGCGTGCCGCCGAGGCCGCGCTCGAGACCGATCAGCAGGGGCTCGCAGCCAAGCGCGTGGTCGACAGCAGTATCGAGCAGATCCACGAGCTGGTCGGCGAATTGCGCGGCAGTGGTGAATCGCTGCAAGGTCTGCAGCAGGATGTGCAGGGTATCGTCGGGGTGCTCGACGTGATCCGCGCCATCGCCGAGCAGACCAACCTGCTGGCGCTCAACGCAGCCATCGAGGCGGCGCGGGCTGGCGAGGCCGGGCGTGGTTTCGCCGTGGTCGCCGACGAGGTGCGCGCGCTGGCCAGCCGCACCCAGCAGAGCACCGGAGAAATTCAGGGCATGATCGACCGTCTGCGGAGCGCTACCAGCCACAGCGTGGCGACCATGCTGCGTACGGGGGAAAAGGGTGAGGCCAGCCAGGCCCAGGCCAATCAGGCCGGCGAGTCGCTGGACGCCATCGCCGCGCTGATCGGCACCATCAACTCGATGAGCGCCCAGATCGCCAGCGCTGCCGAGGAGCAGACCGCCGTGGCCGAAGAGATCAACCGCAGCGTGCACCACATTGCCGATGCCGTTGATGGTGTCGCCAGAGACGCCGCCCAGGGCGCGCACACCTCCCGCGAACTCAACGCGCTGGCGGAAAACCTCCAGCGCGTGGTGGGTCAGTTCCGTATCTGATCCTTGCCGATGGCGCTTCCGGGGCCGAACGCTCGGCCCCGGCAGTATGCGACAATCGCGTCCTTCACGAATTGCCCCACGGCTGTCCATGACCGACGCAACGCCCGCTTTCGACACCCTGTTCAAGAACCTCGACCAAGCCTTCAACGCCGACCGCCATCGCCTGCGCCGGCAGTTGCACGAGCTGCGCAAGAAACCGGACGAGGGCAAACTCGCCCAGTGGCTGGAGCGCTTCCAGACCTCGGCGGCCAAGGTCGAGGCGCGCCGACAGAGCGTGCCCGCCATCCGCTACGATGATGCCTTGCCCATCGCCGCCAAGCGCGACGAGATCAAGGCTGCGCTGGAAAAGCATCAGGTGCTGGTGATCGCCGGTGAAACCGGCTCGGGCAAAACCACTCAACTGCCGAAGATCTGCCTGGAAATCGGTCGCGGCGTACACGGTCTGATCGGCCACACCCAACCGCGCCGGCTGGCCGCGCGCAGCGTTGCCATGCGTGTCGCTGAGGAAATCGGTACGCCGCTGGGCGAGCTGGTGGGCTATCAGGTGCGTTTCGAGGACCAGAGCACCGACAGCACGCTGATCAAACTGATGACCGACGGCATTCTGCTGGCCGAGACCCAGCACGACCGCTTCCTGGAGAAGTACGACACGATCATCGTCGACGAGGCCCACGAGCGCTCGTTGAACATCGACTTCCTGCTGGGCTTCCTCAAGACGCTGCTGCCGCGCCGGCCCGATCTGAAGGTCATCATCACCTCGGCGACCATCGATCTGGAGCGTTTTTCCAAGCATTTTGATAATGCACCGATCATCGAGGTCTCCGGGCGCACCTATCCGGTGGAGACCTGGTATCGACCCTTGGCCGCCGAGACCGACGAGGACGGCAACCGCGTCGAGGACGATCTGACTGTCGATCAGGGCATCCTCGCCGCGCTCGATGAGATCGAGGCTCACGAGCGATCCATCGGCAAGCGCCCCGGAGACGTACTGGTGTTTCTGCCCGGCGAGCGCGAAATTCGCGACGCCGCCGAGGTGCTGCGCAAGGCCAATCTGCGTTTTACCGAGGTGCTGCCGCTGTATGCCCGCCTGAGTCCTGCCGAGCAGCAGCGCATCTTCCGGCCCGCCGCCGGGCGCAAGATCGTGTTGGCCACCAACGTCGCGGAAACTTCGCTGACCGTGCCGGGCATCCGCTACGTGATCGACTCCGGCACCGCGCGCATCAGCCGCTACAGCTACCGCGCCAAGGTTCAGCGCCTGCCCATCGAGGCGGTGTCACAGGCCAGCGCCAACCAGCGCAAGGGCCGTTGCGGGCGGGTCGAGCCGGGTATCTGCATCCGCCTGTACAGCGAGGAGGATTTTCTCTCTCGCCCCGAATTCACCGATCCGGAAATCCTGCGTACCAACCTGGCTGCGGTCATTCTGCAGATGCTCCATCTGCGGCTGGGCGACATTCAGGACTTCCCCTTCATCGAACCGCCGGATGGCAAGGCCATCAGCGACGGCTTCAACCTGTTGCAGGAGCTTTCGGCGGTCAGCCGCGAGAACCAGCTGACGCCGCTCGGTCGGCAACTGGCGCGCCTGCCCATCGACCCACGCCTCGGTCGCATGCTGCTGGAAGCCGCGCAGCAGGGCAGCCTGACGGAGGTGCTGATCGTCGCCAGCGCGCTTTCCGTGCAGGACGTGCGCGAGCGTCCGGCGGATCGCCAGCAGCAGGCCGACCAGGCGCATGCGCAGTGGAAGGACCCTGACTCGGACTTTGCCGCGCTGATCAACCTCTGGCGCGGCTTCGAGGAAAAGCGCCAGGAGCTGGGCTCCGGTGCGCTGCGCAGTTGGTGCCGCAAGAACTTCCTCAACTACCTGCGCCTTCGTGAGTGGCGTGACGCCCACCGGCAGCTGCTGCTGATCGTGCGTGAACTCAAACTTGGCGCGGGCAAGGCCGTGGAAGCTGCTGTGCCTTCACCCGCCAAGGGCCGAAAAGCAAGTGCCGAGCAAATCACGCCGACCACCGATACAAAGGTCAACGTCCTCCTCCGCCAGCAGGCGGAGGCCAGCGAAGCCGCGCAAAAGGCCAAGGGCTACGCCGCCGTGCACAAGGCGATCCTCGCTGGCCTGCTCAGCCAGGTCGGTCACAAGACTGAAGAGGGGGATTTTCTCGGCGCGCGCCAGCGGCGCTTCTGGGTGCACCCGTCCAGCGTCATCGGGCGCAAGAAACCCAGCTGGGTGATGGCCGCCGAACTGGTGGAAACCACCAAGCTGTTCGCACGCATGGTGGCGAAGATCGAGCCGGACTGGATCGAGCCCCTGGCCGGGCACCTGATCAAGAAGAACCACTTCGAGCCGCACTGGGAGAAGAAGCGCGGCCAGGTGGTGGCCTACGAACAGGTCACGCTCTACGGCCTGATCGTGGTCGGCAAGCGCCCGGTGCATTACGGCCCGGTCGACCCGCCCACGGCCCGCGAACTCTTTATTCGCGAGGGATTGGTGCGCGGCGATATCAGCAGCCGCGCCAAAGCACTTGCCGCCAACCGCGAACTGCTGGCGCGCATGGACGAGCTGGAAGCCAAGGCGCGCCGGCGTGACATTCTCGCCGATGAGGAAACCCTGTTCGGTTACTACGACGCGCGACTGCCGGCGGACATCTACCAGACCGCAAGTTTCGACAACTGGTACAAGCGCGAAAGCGTGAACAACCCGCAGTTGCTGATCATGCGTGAGGAAGACGTGCTCGCCCGCGAGGCCAGCGAAATCACCGCCGCACAATACCCCGACCATCTGCGTATCGGCGAGCTGCAACTGCCGCTCGAATACCACTTCGAACCCAACCACCCGCGCGACGGTGTGACCCTGCGTGTGCCCGCGCCGCTGTTGCCGCAACTACGCCGCGAGCGGCTGGACTGGCTGGTACCTGGGCTGATCGAGGCCAAGGCGGTGGCACTGGTGCGCAACCTGCCCAAGGCGATGCGCAAGAACTTCGTGCCGGTGCCGGATTTCGTCGGTGCGGCGCTGGGCAAGATCAGCTTCGGTGATGGTGCGTTGCCCGAGGCGCTCGGTCGCGAATTGCTGCGCATGACCGGCGCCCGTGTAACCGACGAAGCCTGGGCCGAGGCTGCCGCCGGGCTCGATGAGCACCTGAAGATGAACATCGAGGTGGTGGATGCGCGTGGCAAGTTCCTCGGCGAAGGGCGCGATCTGGCCGAGCTCACCGCGCGTTTCAATGAGGCCAGCCAGGCCGCACTGGCCCCGCCGCAGCAGAAAGCCGAGCAGAAGCCGGTGGAGGCCAAGGGCTTCGCCCAGGTGGCGCAAAAGGCCCAGGCGAAGATGGCCGGGCTGTCCATGACCGTCTACCCGGCGTTGGTGGAAGAGGGTGGGGTAGTCAAGGAAGGCCGCTTCCCGACCCAGGCCGAAGCCGACTGGCAGCATCGCCGCGCACTGCAACGCCTGCTGCTGCAGCAACTGGCCGAGCCTGCCAAGTACCTGCGCAGCAAGCTGCCGGGGCTGACCGAGCTGGGCCTGCTGTATCGCGACATGGGCAAGGTCGATGCGCTGGTGGAGGACATCCTGCTGGTCAGCCTGGACAGTTGCATCCTCAACGACGAAACCTGGCTGCCCCGCGACGGCGCCGCCCTGGCCTCGCTTGCTGAGAAAAAGCGCGGTGGCTGGAGTGATCACGCCGGGCGCCTGGCGCGCCTGGTGCTGGAGATCCTCAAACACTGGCACGGCCTGCAGAAGCGCTTCAAGGGCAAGATAGACCTGGCCCAGGCGGTGGCGCTCAACGATATCAAGGCGCAGCTGAGCAACCTCGTCTATCCCGGCTTCGTCCGCGAAACACCCGGCGAATGGCTCAGGGAATATCCGCGTTATCTCAAGGCTATCGAACAGCGCTTCGAGAAGATCGGCGCCCAATTGCAGCGTGATCGGGTATGGTCCGGTGAGCTGGCTGGCTATTGGGAGCAGTACCAGGCCCGCCTGAAAAAGCACCAGCAGGAAGGCAAGCGCGACCCGGAGCTGGTCCAGTACCGCTGGATGCTGGAGGAATACCGCGTCTCGCTCTGGGCGCAGCAGCTCGGGACGAAGATGCCGGTGTCGGACAAGCGCTTGAACAAGCAGTGGGCGCAGGTCGAGCCTTAGCCGGTTGTAGGGCCGAACTCGTTCGGCCAGTGCACTCCGTGCCGAATGAATTCGGCCCTACGGAATATGAGTCGTGGCGGAGCCAGCCCTTGCGGGGATGCCGTAAACCCGTAGGGCCGAACGTGTTCGGCCTGTGCGATCCGTGGACGGCTGAATGCGTAACAAAGACGTTGTGAATCTGGAACCTTGCATGCAAAGCCGTAACAGTCTGCCGGGCGTGGCTAGTTCGATCGGGGCCTCGGTGCTCTTCGCCACGCTGTACTACTACACCTCGCTGCTCGAACCGCTGGATGGCCAGCAGATCTACGGCTGGCGCATCCTGCTCACCGCGCCTTGCCTGGCGTTGCTGCTCCTGGGCTTCGGGCGCTGGGGCGAGGTGCGCCAGATCCTTGCGCGCCTGACCGCCGAGCCGCGGTTATGGCTCGTATTGCCGCTGTCCTCGGCGCTGGTCGGGATGCAGCTCTGGCTGTTCATGTGGGCGCCGATCAATGGCCACGGACTGGACGTTTCCCTTGGCTACTTTCTGCTGCCGCTGACCCTGGTGCTGACCGGGCGGCTGGTCTTCGGCGAGGCGATCAGCCGCTTGCAGCGCCTGGCCTGCGTGCTGGCGGCGATTGGCGTCGGCAACGAGCTGCTGCTGGCCTCGTCGCTGTCCTGGCCGGTGCTGGCGGTCGCCCTCGGCTATCCCTGCTACTTCGCCCTGCGCCGCTGGGTCGGCACCGCCAATCTCGGCGGTCTCTGGCTCGATCTCGTCATCAGCCTGCCGGTCGCCGCCACCTTCGCCCTGGCCGACACCGGCACCCTGCAACAGGTTGTCGCTAGTCCGAAACTGGCCCTGCTGATCGTCGGGCTGGGTACCCTGAGTGCCCTGGCGCTGGCCCTGATGATCATCGCCGGCAAGCTGCTCGATCTCGGTCTGTTCGGCCTGCTCAGCTACGTCGAGCCGGTGCTGCTGGTGGTCGTGGCGCTGCTGCTCGGTGAAAGCATCGCGCCGGATCAATGGCTGACCTACGGCGCGATCTGGCTGGCGATCGTGGTGCTGGTGGTGGAGGGGGTGAGGGCCTTGGGGAGGTCGCGGAGCTAGCTGCCAGTCCGGCCCGCTTTTTCCTCCAGGCGCTGGACGAACCGCTCCAGGTCGATGATCGCGCGGCGATGGGTGCCTTCGCCGATGACCCCGTTTTCGTCCCGGCATTCCACCTTGAACACCAGCGCCTTGCCCTCGATGGCGGTGAGTTCGACGTTCGCCGTGACCTTCATCCCGACCGGCGTCGCGGCGACGTGGCTGACATCGACATGGATGCCCACCGTGCGCTGCGCCGTCGAGAGAAACGGGCGTAGTCCTTCGATGCAGGTCTGCTCGATGAAACCGATCATCATCGCGGTGGCCAGCACCGGCGGCATGTCGGCGAAGCCCGACCAGCTCGGTTCCACCTGGGGAACCGTGTGCCGTTCAGCCACGACGAGGGTTTCGCTGTGGGTCAGCCCCACTGAAAGTGGCGCGGGGTGCAGGTTGCTCATAGTCGTCCAATCCTCATGTTGATGGGCCAGGTGATCGAGTGTCGGGTCGCGGGGTCGCCCCATTGCCTGGCGATGTCGGCGGCGAATCGATGCAGCAGCTCCTCGCGCCCGGCTTCCCTGGCGCTGCGCACCGCCGACCAGGTCGAGATGTAGCCGAGGAACTCTTCGAGGCGCCACTCCAGGTGAATGGCTATCGAAGGGCCTTGCAGCTCGGTAAAGGGAAAGTCGAGGGTCGAGTAGCCGCTGTCCACCAGCTTGCGTTCGGCGGGCCAGTACGGGCCGATCTCGTGCCAGTAGAAACGCTCGAAACGGGCATCCAGTTCGCCGTTCAGACGCAGCACGCCATAGCTGATCAGCGCCAGGAGCGCGTTCGGCGCCCCCACCCGGCGCGCCTCGGCATAGAACCTGGGCAGGTTGAACCAGTGCGCCGCCTGGGCGGCGGTGATCAGGCTGGCGCTGTGGCTCGGGAGCGGCAGGTCTTCGGCCGGGGCGCAGCCATAGTCGATGTTCTCCTGCGGTGCGGCGTGGGCGATCTGGTCCTCGCTTGGATCGAACCCGGCCACCGCGCTGAAATGTGCGGCAAGGTGCTTGGTCAGTTGCCCGTTGCCACAGCCGACATCGACAGCCAGCGCCGTATCGGGAGCCAGCGAGGCCAGGCAGGCCGCAAGTTCCGGCGGATATTCGGGCCTGAAGCGCGCATAGGCCTGCCCACCCTGATCGAACCAGTTCTTCAGTTCCGCGGTGGGGTTATTCATGGTTGGGAAGCTCCGGCTGCGAGGCTTCGCTTGATGTCGATCAGGCGCTGGGAGAACCTCCGCTGCTCCAGGGCGCTTGCCGTATCCGCCAGCACCTGGCGCAGCGGGTGGCCGATTTCCTCTTCGAGCTGCCCGATGACCTCGAAGGTCGCGCTCCAGTGCGCGTCCAGCCTCGCCACCAACTGCTCTCCATTGGGCGTCAGGCGGATAACGCTCTTGCGGCCATCTTCGCAGCGTTGGCGGGAAATCACCCCGTCAGCCTCCATCTGGCCGACTGTCTGGCTGATGGCGCCCTGGGTCAGGCGAGTGTGCGCGGTGATTTCCGTAACCGTCTGCGCGCCCGAGCGGATGGCCCGCAGCACGGGGGTATAACGCGCGCGGTAGTTCAGGCCCATCTGCTGGTAATGCTCCTCGGCGCCAAGCTCTACCAGCTCCGATACGTAACGCAGCAGTTCGCCCAGGCCGGGCTCGTTTTTTCTGTTCATGGCAGCTTCTCCGACACTGGGGCGGCAAATTACATTAGAGCTAATGTAATTTGCAAGCCGGGCTGCTGAACAGGATTGGCTCTGCTGAGGCAGGGGGGAGTGCGGCAAAAATGGGCAAGGTTCCAACGTCGCGTATTCGATGGCGTTTTCACGGCGTACCCGAAAGCCTCAGCGTCCTGATCAGCAGATCGTGCAGGCTGTCCACGGCCTTGGAGCCTTGCGAGGCGCGGCTTCGGTATACCGCGACTTCCATCGGCTCAAGCACTCCCAGGCCCTGGTCGCTGCCGAGGATGTCCAGGTGCGGCGGTGCGCTGCAGCGGGTCAGCGCGGCGATGGCCAGGCCGCTTTCGACCGCCGCGATCTGGCCCGCCAGGCTGGAGCTGTTGTACACCACCTTGTAGCGGCGCCCCTGCAGCGCCAGGGAGCGGATGGCGCTGCGTCTGGCCAGGCTGGTGTCTTCATAGACGGCGATGGGCAGCGGGTCGCGTTGCCAGAGCTGGAACTGGGTGGCGCCGACCCACACCATCGGCTCGTGGAACAACAGGGTGCCGTGACGGGGATGGTCTCGGGAGACCAGTGCCAGATCGAGATCGCCGCGCTCGACGCGGGGGATCAGCGAGGTCGACTGCTCGCAGTCCAGCTCGGTCTCCACTGCCCCGTGGTGGGGTGCGAAGCGCTTGAGCACCGGCGTGAGATAGCGCGCGGCATAGTCATCCGGGACGCCCAGGCGAATGCGCCCGCTCAGCTCCTCTCCGTGGAACGCCGCCTGGGTCTCGGCATGCAGATCGAGCATCCGCCGCGCATAGCCCAACAGCAACTGCCCTTGCGGGGTGAGCTGGTGCTGCCGGGGGCCGCGTATCAGCAGCTGGCAATCCAAGGCGGCCTCGAGCTTTCTGAGCTGCATGCTGACGGCGGATTGGGAGCGGTGCACGTGGGGCGCCGCGCCGGACAGGGAACCCGCATCTACCACGGCGACGAAGCATTTCAACCAGTCGATCTGGAGGTCCTGGAAGGTCATGGGTATGCTCATCCATTTGTTTTGCGAATAGCATACAAGCGAATTATGCGTTTTTCTCGATCTGTGCGCCTGGCGCATAGTGCGACGTTTCAACCGCCCCGAACACAAGGTTGCACATGTCCGACGCCGAAACCCAACTGCATGAATTCGACCGCCGGATGGTCTGGGCCGGCTTCAGGAAACTCGTCCCTCTGTCCGTGTTCGTCACGATATTCGGCGCGGCCTTCGGGCTGGCGGCGGTCCAGACGGGGTTGGAGTCTTCGCTGATCGTGGCGATGAGCACGCTGGTCTTCGCTGGCGCTTCGCAGTTCGCGGCGCTGGAGCTTTGGGGTAATCAGGTCCCGGTGTTCACGCTGGCGATCACCGTGTTTGCGATCAATGCCCGGCATCTGCTGATGGGGGCGACGCTCTATCCGTGGCTGCGCCACCTGCCGCCGCGCAGGCGCTATGGCGTCATGCTGCTGGCCTCGGATGCCAACTGGGCGATGTCCTTGCAGGCGTTCGCGCGCGGCCAGCCGGGCATCGGCATCCTGCTCGGCGGTGGCCTTGCGCTCTGGGTATTCTGGGTGCTGGGCACCTGGCTGGGCGTCCACTTCGGCGGCGTCATCCATGATCCGCGCAGCCTGGGACTGGACATGGTGATGGGCTGCTTCCTGCTGGCCATGCTGGTGGGTGGGGAAAGGAATGTGCGGATTCTGCTGATCTGGGTCGTCGCCGCCTGTGTTTCCTTGCTGGCCTATCGGTATTTGCCGGAGAACAGTCATGTCGTGGCGGGCGCATTGGCGGGCGGCCTGGCAGGCGTGTTCTGGATGGAGAAGACCGATGAGCATTGAGCCGACGGGCTTCGGCGCACTGGTCCTGGTCTTGCTGATGGCGGGGGTGACGCTGGCGACCCGCTGGGGCGGGGTCTACGTGATGGCGTTCGTGCCCATCGGCCAGCGGGTCAGGCGCTTCATCGGCGCCATGTCCGGTTCCGTGCTGGTGGCGCTGCTGGCACCCATGGCGCTCGAAGGGGACAACGGCGCACGGCTGGCGCTGCTGAGCACGGCCATCACCATGCTGCTGCTGAAGAAGCCGCTGCCCGCGATTGCCGCCGGCATTGCGACGGCGGCGCTGTTCCGGCAGTTCTGACAGGTCACTGGCGCTCCTTTATCAGGGCGGGCATCGCCTTCAGGTAGATCAGTTCGCCGATCAGCTCCACCAGGGTCTGGCAGATCACGGCAGCCGCGGCAAGTCCGCGGATGGACTCCGGAAGGGCCAGCGCCAGGGGCAGCACCACCAGTGAATTGCGCGTGGCCGCGCTGAACGCGACGGCCCGGGTCGCCGTCGTGCCCAGGCTGAACAGCCTGGCGCTGAAGGCCCCGAGCGCAGGCGCCAGCATCAGGAATGCGCCGTACACCGGCAGCAGCGGCGCCAGGATTTCGAGCTGTGCCGTTACGGCTCCGATCTGTGATGCGACAACGACGATCAGGACCGTCGCCATCGCCGGTACCGGCAGCCAGGCCCAGCCAGCGCTCCATGAGCGGAGCAGGGCGGAGCGCCGCCCGCCGAATTCCGTAGCCACGGCTGCCAGCAGTGGAATGACGATCAGCAGCACGAAGGCTTCGGCGAAGGGCCGCACATCGATGACCGCAGCGGCCTGCGCGCCGAGCATCACCTGGAGATACAGCGGCAGCAGCAGAAGCTGGAGCAGCAACAGCAGCGGTGTCGCCGCGAGCACCAGGCGCGAATCACCCTTGCCCAGGTGAGTGAAGACCACCACATAGTCGATACAAGGCGTCAGCAGCACCAGCAGTGCGCCGGCCAGCAGGGCCTTGTTCGACGCCAGCGGCAGGGTCAGCAGCCAGACCAGCAGCGGGACCAGCACGAAGTTGGCGAGCAGCAGCGCGCCGAGGAAGCGGCGATTGGCCAAGGGCTGGCGAAGTTCGAGGAAGGGAATCTGCAGGAACATGGCGTACATCAGCACGGCGATCGCCGGTGTGATCGCCGCCGCCGCAAGCCCGGCAAAGGCCGCAGAGTTCAGCCCGGCGATAGCCGCCACGGCCACCGCGACGAAATACAGGCCGATCTGGTTCTGCTCCAGCCAGTCGCGCGACATGATCACCCCCTGATAAACGGGGCGTGATCATACATCGTCTGCGCCGTGGCGGTTGTCGCTGTCAGGCCATCGGCCCCTCGAATACCCACTGCTCCTGCGGAGCGCGGTCGCTGGCCTGTTCGCGTGCCTGCAATGCTTCGGGCAGTGCGCTGGCGTCGCCGCGATAGCCGATGGCGATGAAGGCGTTGATGGCGACGTTGGCCGGTGGCTTGAGGTATTGCCGAGCGCGTTCGGCATCGAAACCGCCCATGGCATGGGTGGCCAGGCCCATGTCGTGAGCCTGCATGGCCAGGTTCATCCAGGCCGCTCCGGCGTCGAAGGCGTGGCTGGAGAAGGGCTTGTCCTCGCCTTCCGTGCCGGTGCGGGTGGTTTGCGACAGCACCGCCACCAGCGCGCCGGCATGCCTGGCCCAGAGCTGGTTGGTCTCTGCCAGCAGGCCGACGAAGTCCTCGAACGGCGGCGTGCCGGCCAGTGCGTAGCAGAAGCGCCAGGGCTGGAAGTTGAGGGCCGAGGGCGTCCAGCGCGCGGCCTCGAACAGCGAATGCATCTGCTCCTGAGTCAGCGCCCGGCCATCGAAGGCGCGTGGCGACCAGCGTGCGGTGAAGGTGGGAGAGATGGGGTGCTGGGCTTGTCTCGCGTTGCTCATGGGGGCTCCTGGCAGCGGTGAAAACGCTGATTTAACACACGAAAGCCACAGGGATGCCAGCCTTGCGGACACCTCGTTGTCGGCCTGCCGGTCCTCGCAATGGTGCTGCGGGGCATCGCCCAAGCCCTAGAGAGCGGTGCCCTTCGTGGGAAGATGGAACAGCGGCATCATCGCACCTTCGTGCTCCAGCAGATGCACCTTCTTGTCGAGGCCGCCGGCATAGCCCGTCAGGCTGCCGTTGTGCCCAACGACCCGGTGGCACGGAATGATGATGGAGATCGGGTTGTGACCCACCGCGCCACCCACAGCCTGGCTGGACATGCTGGGCAGGTTCGTGCGGTTGGCCAGCGACCTGGCCAGCTCGCCGTAGGTAGTGGTCGCGCCATAGGGGATCTCGCACAAGAGCGCCCAGACCGCCTTGCGAAAGGAACTGCCGGAAGGGGCCAGAGGCAATTGAGCGATGGCCGGCTGTTCGCCCGCGAAGTAGCGATCCAGCCACTGTCTCACCTGGTTGAATAGCGGCAGGTCATCCTTCGCGACGAGTTCGCCGGATACGCCGCCGCCGAAATACTTCTGCCCCTCCAGCCAGAGCCCCAGCAGATGCTCGCCGTCGCTTGCCAGGTGCAGGTTGCCGAGGGGAGACGGGTGGATCGTCGAGTACAGCATAACGGTGTCACTCCATGGGGTCGGTGAAGGGATTCCCCCGGGTACTTCATAAGCGTTTCTTGCGCCATCAGGGGCATGCCCAGATAATTCTGTTTCGCGCTTTGGGTGCCCGTCTCGCGTGGCTCGGGCAGCTCATCCCTCAAAAAGGACAGCCATGATCAAGCCTCTGCCGGTCTTTCTGAGAGAGATCGATGATGCCGTCTGGACTGCATACTCCAGTGCTACCGACTACCCTGACGGCTGGATTGTCGAGCCCCATTCGCACAACAAGGATCAGCTGATTCACGCGATTGAAGGCGTCATGGTCGTGTATACCGATCAGTGCCAGTGGTCTGTGCCGCCCAACCGTGGAATCTGGATGCCAAGCGGCCAGGTACACTCGATTCGTTGTGCCGGGCCGTTGAAGATGCGAAGCGTCTTCATCCAGGCGGGCCTGGCGTCAGGCCTGCCTGCGGCAACGACGATCCTGAGCGTTTCTCCCTTGCTCAGCGAACTCATCAAGACATCGGTTGGCATGGCGCTGAGCCAATACGATAACTCACGAGAGTCCCGGATCATGAATCTCATCCTGGACGAGATATCGCTACTGCCCGAGGTGCCTTTGCATCTTCCCCGGCCAGCCGACGCCAGAATCAGGAAAATCTGCGCGGCGCTTATGGCCAGGCCGGACGATGGTTCGACGCTGCGCGATTGGAGTCTGGAGCTGGGGATAGATGAAAGAACCATCCAGCGGCTGTTTCAGAAAGAGACCGGCCTGACGTTCGGCCAATGGCGCCAGCAATTCAGGCTGCTGTTGGCGCTTGAGATGATTGCACGTGGCGACAAGATCATCGATGTCGCGGCGCAGCTCGGCTATGACAGTCCAAGTGCATTTGCCGTGATGTTCAAGAAGCAATTCGGCAAGACCCCGAGCAATTTCTTCAAAGACCCCGGCAACGGAAAGTAGAAGCAAGGCGAGCCGGGCGCGTCTGGCAACCGGCTGCGCTTATTCAATCGAGGTCAGCCCTTCAGAGCATGCGTGCGCGGCAGGAAGGCGGTCATCAAGCCGAGAAGCGGCAGAAACGAGACCAGGTGGTACACCCATACGATGCCGTGGATATCTGCCAGCTCTCCCAGCCCGGCAGCGCCGATTCCCCCGATGCCGAACATCAAGCCGAACATCACGCCGGACACCATTCCCACCCGGCCCGGCACCGCCTCTTGGGCATAGACAACCAGTGCCGCGAAGGCAGAGGACATGACCAGACCAATCAGAATGGCCAGCACGGCAGTCAGCACGGGACCGGCATACGGAAGCGCCAGTGCGAACGGCGCGACCCCCAGGAACGAGAGCCAGATGACCGCCTTGCGACCGATCCGGTCACCCACTGGCCCACCGGCGAAGGTGCCGGCTGCGACCGCTGCCAGGAAGATGAACAGATAGATCTGGCTCTCCTGGACGCTCATGCTGAAGCGCTCGATCAGGTAGAACGTGAAGAAGTTGGTGAAGGCCGCTATGTAGACGAACTTGGCGAACATCAAAAGGGCGATCACCACGATCGCCTGAATCACGCGGGAGCGGCTCAGGC
Organism: Stutzerimonas stutzeri; assembly: GCF_013522825.1. GTDB lineage: Bacteria > Pseudomonadota > Gammaproteobacteria > Pseudomonadales > Pseudomonadaceae > Stutzerimonas > Stutzerimonas stutzeri_AK. The sequence goes on along the minus strand of NZ_JAAMQZ010000009.1, from coordinate 7,602 downwards.
CTGCCGCTTGTTTGCTGGCGAGGCTATTGAGCTTCGCCTGACCGTGGCGGATCGTCCACGCGGTGAGCCTCGACAGCACGAATATCGCCAACGCGGCGGCGAGCATGAACCAGGCAATCGCGTGTTGTCCGTAAGGAATGACGAGAGTGGCCGCCAGCAGAGGGCCGATGGCTGATCCTGTGTTGCCTCCGACCTGGAACGTCGATTGCGCCGTTCCGAACCGGCCACCTGAAGCCAGCCGTGCAACCCTCGAAGCTTCCGGGTGGAACGTCGCAGAACCAACACCTACGACCGCGGCAGCCACCAGGAGCATCTCGTAGCTGCCGGCAAAAGCGAGCAGCGCAATACCGATGAAGGTCACCACCATGCCCGAAGGGAGCAGATATGGCTTGGGATGCCTGTCGGTGTACATCCCGATCCATGGCTGCAGCAGCGAGGCCGTGATCTGGTAGACCAGCGCGAGCCAGCCGATCTGCGCGAAACTGAGCGAGAACTGGGTTTTCAGCATCGGATACACGGATGGCAGCACCGCCTGGATGAGGTCGTTCAGCAGGTGCGAGAAGGCCGCCGCCCCGACCACCGGAAGTAGAAACGGGTGGGCCTGGCCGGGTGATGAGGTGTCCTGTGGAACAGGCGCGGCAGAGGCGAGTTCGGCTGTATTGGTCGTTGTCATATGCAAGGCTTCGAATCGATTTTCATGGGCCTGGCCAGCCCTGGTGGGCTGCCATGCGAGGAGGGTTGCGGCAGGAGCGGTCGAGGCACGCACAAGCTTAAGTTCGCCTGCGATGCCTGGCTCGCTTGATTCGGGCGCAAGTCGTCGCGTATAGGGCATTTGCCTTGTCGTTCGCCCGAATGATCAGGCGAAGGTGTGCGTTTCGCTGCGGGTCTTGCCCCAGGTCAGCGAGGGCCGGGCATGAATCATCGACCGGCGGGTTACTGGTCCAGGCCTTCATTACCCCTTCGGTCAGCCACTTGCACAGCATGGCGGTGGCTGCACTGTCACTGCTGGCTCGCGAGCGCTCACTGGCGGTCGGGCGTTGTATCGTCTGCCATGATTTTTGCGATGGCCGCGCCGGGAAGTGCTTCGGTCGCATAGGTGAACGAGCCGGACGTCAGCACCTCTTCGGCTGCGCGCATCAAACCGGCGAATGCGGCGCGTGCCATCGAACCGCCGACGCTGATGCGGCGAACGCCGGCATCTTGGAGTTCCGACACTGAATAGAGCGGCCCCCTGAGTCCCATGACCACGTTCACCGGCTTGTCCACGGCCTGGCACACGGTTCTGATCGCTTCGAGATCGGGCAGCCCTGGCGCGTAGAGCACGTGCGCTCCGGCTTCGGCGAAGGCTTGAAGCCGCTTGATCGTGTCGTCCAGGCTCTCCCGCCCGTAAAGGTAGTTCTCGGTTCTTGCCGTCAATACGAAGGGCAGATCGCGCGCGGCTTCGGCGGCGGCCCGGACACGCTCCACGGCATGGGCAAACTCGTAGATCGGGGCAGCGGGATCGCCGGTTGCATCCTCGATGGAGCCGCCCACCAGTCCGATCGAAGACGCCATGCGAATGGTCTGCGCGCAGGTGTCGGCTGCTGCCCCGAAGCCATCCCCCAGATCGGCGGATACCGGCAGATGTGTCGCGCCGACGATTTCGGCGGCGTTTGCCAGTATCTCGTCCCGCCCGAGCCCCGTGAGCGAGTCCCGCTTGCCTTTTGAGAAGGCATATCCCGCACTCGTGGTGGCGAGTGCTTCAAAACCAAGGCTGGTCAGAAGCCGGGTCGAGCCCGCGTCCCAGGGATTCGGGATGACGAAGGCTCCGCTTCTACAGTGCAGTTCCTTGAACCGCTCGAATTTCCGTTGCTGATCGGACATTCTTTCCTCTCACTGTTTTTGCCGGTTGAGCGGGCGCGTGCTGGGCGCGATCATCGCACTGGCATGGCTCAAGGCGAAGCCGGCAAGATCGGCCTGGATGGCGCGTTCACTATAGGTCTGTCGCGTCAGCCCGGGAAAAGACCAGCCGGCTCCTGCTCCACTGTTCGCGCTGACGTTCGCGTCCTGACATCCGAAGCCTAGCAGCGATCGACTTCTCGCAACTGCGCTACAGTTTCGAGGATTTCCTGAATAACTACGGGGCCGAAAAGGGGACGATAGCACCCGCCGAAACCTTGACCCACCTCCTGGATCGCACCCATGGATAGTTTCCACCTGCTCCTTGCCTTCATTGCCGCTGCCTCACTGCTCACGGTTACACCTGGCGTGGATACCGCCATCGTGCTGCGCACGGCGACGGTGGAGGGACGAGGGCAGGCGATCATGGCCTCGATGGGCATCGTGTTCGGCTGTCTGATCTGGGGTGCAGCGGTGTCTCTCGGGCTTGGCGCGCTGCTGCATGCGTCCGAGGTGGCCTATGCCGTGGTCAAGTTTGCCGGAGCCGGCTATCTGATCTGGCTGGGTTTCAGGTTGCTGTTCAAGCCGCGCACGGAGTTCGCTCCCGCGCCTGGCAAAGCGCCTTCCTTACGGGGCGGCGAGGCGTTCTGGCGCGGGTTGCTCACTAATCTGCTCAACCCCAAGATCGGCGTGTTCTATGTCACCTTTCTTCCCCAGTTCGTCCCCCCTGGTGCCAGCGTAGCCGGCTATTCCTTTTTTCTGGCTTGCGTTCACGTGGTGCTGACACTTGCCTGGTTCGGCGTGCTGATCGCTGCCACGGTTCCCTTGGGCAGGTTCTTGCGCCGGCCCAGCCTGATGAAGGCGCTGGACCGGGTGACGGGGGGCGTTCTCGTCGCGTTCGGAGTCAGGCTTGCGGGGTCGACTGCATCTTGATTGCTGCAAGCATCATTGGATGCTGTTTTCTGCGGCAGCGATAGTCTGCAGAAGGCGGTAACGACTTGTACGCTTCACAGCCTCAGCAACCGTCCGTCGGTTTTGCGGCTGCTTTCACTCTTGCAAACCCGTGCCCCAGCTTGTGATAGCCTAGTGCTATTAATGCATTGGCATTTTCAATGCATCATCCAGGTGCCTGCCACCTAGAATACCGCCGCTTACTCGCAGTCGCTCCGTTCGGGGCTTGGATTCAGAGACGTATGTACCAGATATACAGCTGTATCGCCGACCTTCATCATCCGGGGTTGGTGTTCATGGCTGCGCTGTTATGCCTGCTGGGCACCTTCATCACCATGCGGCTGTATCGCCGCGCACAACATACACAAGGTGTGCAGAAGGCCGGCTGGTGCGTGCTCGGTGCCGGTACGGCGGGGGCGACCATCTGGTCGACGCACTTCGTCGCCATGCTGGGCTATCGCCCTGGCCTTCCCATCGAACTGGACCCGGCACTGACCTCGCTGTCGCTGCTGGTGGCCATGCTCGGCGCCTCGGTGGGGCTGCTGATAGCCATGCTGAGCAAATGGCGGTTGGCGCCGGCCTACGGTGGCGGGCTGTTCGGGCTGAGTATTTCGGCGATGCACTACCTGGGCATGCTGGCCTATCGCGTGCAGGGGCTGGTGGTATGGGAGATGACCTATGTCGTTGCGTCGATCCTCCTGGCGATGGGGCTCGCTGCGCTGGCATTCCACCTTGCGCACCGTCAGCGCAGCGGCTGGCTGCCCGCGCTGGTGCTCAGCCTGGCGACGGTGTCGTTGCATTTCACGGGAATGACCGGTTTCGGCGTGTCACCGTTGCTGATCGAGCATGAACTGACCAATCCGCCGGCTATCCAGGCGCTGGCCTTCGCCGTGGCTGGCGTGACGCTGCTGATTTTCGGGGCCGGGCTGGCGAGCTATCTGATCGACGACAGCGTGCGGCTGGAGTCGGTCAAGCGTCTGCACTACCTGGCTATGAACGATGCCCTCACGGGCCTGCCCAACCGCGAGAGTTTTAACCGTCATCTGGAACACGAGCTGGCCCGTGCGCAGATCTCCGGGGGCCAGGTCGGACTGCTGTACATCGACCTGGATGGCTTCAAGGCTGTGAACGACCTGCACGGCCATGCCGCCGGTGACGAGGTGCTGGGGCTGCTCGGCCAGCGCCTCAAGGTCTTCAATGATGAGCGTGTCTGTCTGGCACGCCTCTCGGGCGATGAGTTCGCGACGGTGCTGCGGATGCAGGGCACCGAGGAGCTGAGCCTGCTGGTCGAGAAGCTGCAGGATGTGATCAATCAACCCATGCCTACCTCGTTCGGGCTGTTCAATCTGGGCGCCAGCCTGGGCGGCGCGGTTTACCCGCAGGACGCCGATACCAAGGAAACCCTGCTTGGCAATGCCGATCTGGCGATGTACCGGGCCAAGGGTGAACTGGGCCAGCAGGTGTGTTTCTACGAGCCGGAGATGGATGAACAGGTGCGCCTGCGCCAGTCGCTGGCCAGCGAGTTGCGTGTCGCCATCGAACAGGATCAGTTGCAGGTGCACTATCAGCAGCAGATCGATATTACTACCGGGCGCATCCGTGGCTACGAGGCGCTGCTGCGCTGGCAGCATCCGGTCCGGGGGAATATTCCGCCGAGTGAATTCATCCCCCTCGCCGAGCGTGATACCACCATTCTCAACCTCGGCGAATGGGTGCTGCGCAAGGCCTGTCGGGATGCCGTGCGCTGGGCGCACCCCTGTGGCGTGGCGGTCAACCTTTCGCCCATGCAGTTCATCCATGACGACCTGCCGAGCCTGGTGCAGCGCATCCTCGACGAGACCGGGTTGCCCCCCGCACGCCTGGAGCTCGAACTGACCGAGTCGAGCATCTTCGCCGACCGGGACAAGGCGCTGGCCATGCTCACGCAGATCAAGGCGATGGGCGTCAGCATTGCCCTGGACGATTTCGGCACCGGCTATTCCTCGCTGGATATCCTGCGTGCCTTCCCGTTCGACAAGATCAAGACCGACCGCTCCTTCATGCCCACCATCGAGGAAAATCCGCAGGCGCGCGCGATCATTTCCGCCGTGCTGGCCCTGGGGCGCAGCCTGGATATTCCCGTGCTGGCCGAAGGCATCGAAACGCCTGGCCAGCTGGAACTGCTGCGCGGCATGGGCTGCGCCGCAGTGCAGGGTTTCTACCTGGGCAGGCCCAAGCCGCTGACGGCGCTGGTCGAGGCGGGGCAGATTGCGTTGCTGGGGGCAGGGCAGCCTGCCTGACTCCAGGGCGTCAGGTCAGGCGATACGCTTCGTCGCTGCGCCGGTTCAGGCCAATGCTCGCAGCCATATCAGCAAAATCCGCCTGCCGGACAAGGGTTGCGGCGACGACAAGCAATGGCGTGAGCCATCTTCGCCAATCTCCAGGCGCCGTCGGCACGCCGTTGTTCAGAACATCTCGCACCAGAGCCAGATGCCAGCAGAGCGAGGTCTTCTACGTGTCAAATAGCCGAGCTGCTGCCGCATAAGTGAGCGCCGTTCAAGCACGCAAGCTTTGTTGGCGCTTACGTGCTGCGATACCGCGCATCGCCAAAAAGGAACCAAGGCATAAGCCCCTGATTCAACTCCTTCATCACTTCGGTCGATTCATGAGTGCTCTTGAGTACCTCATGAACCCTCGCGAATCCAGCCAAAGGTGGCTCAGACCGATTGGCGCATTTACTTGAAACTCCAAGACAGTTCATCTGTGAGGCTTACCGCTATGACGAAGCATCTTTCCGAGCTGAAGGGTAAAACGGTAGTTGTCGTTGGAGCGTCCAGTGGATTTGGCCGAGGTTCGGCACTCAGGCTGGGCGAGCTCGGGGCGAACGTTGTCCTCGCTGCGCGTCGTGAGGCAGCCCTCGATGACCTCGTGAAGCAAATCGAAACCGTGGGTGGCTGCGCAGTGGCTGTACCAGCGGACGTCAGCAATGCCCGTGATGTCGAGCGGGTGGCCCGTTTAGCCGTGGAGCGCTTCGGTACGATAGATGTCTGGATCAATAACGTAGGCGTCGGTGCGTTGGGCTTTTTCTGGGACATTCCTATCGAAGACCACGCGCGGCTCATCGATGTAAACCTGAAGGGACTGATCTTTGGCGCCCATGCGGCGTTAATGCGTTTCCGTGCCCAAGGATTCGGCACGTTGATCAACGTCGGTTCAATCGACAGCGAAGTCCCCTTGGCTTATCAAGCGTCCTATGCCGCTTCGAAAGCCGCAGTGCTCAGCCTGAGCCGTACTCTTAACGAAGAGTTGCGTTTGAGCGGCAGTGAGCACATCAAGGTCGCGACCATCATGCCGTGGGCTGTCGATACTCCCTGGTGGCTGCATGCAGCGAATTACAGTGGCCATGCGCCACGAATGGCTGCCATGGATGATCCTGAGTTGGTCGTTCAGGCCATTATTCACGCCTGTGTCGATCCTCAGGAAGAGACGCTGGTTGGCTGGAAAGCAAACGCGTCAAACCTGTCACACCATCTCTTTCCTGACCTGACTGAGCGTCTTTCAGCCAATATCGCCGCCCATGAGGTTCAGAAGGCACAGCCTATGCCTGCAACGTAACCGCTCCATAAACCCCACCTTCAACTGACCTGTCCGTTCCCGGATGCTGGGCTCCCTGTTTTCCCCAGTGGAGCCCCGTCATGATGCGTCCCGACGCCAAGGTGCAGAAGGTCTACCTTTACCCAAAGCCCGTCGATTTTCGCAAATCCATCAACGGCCTGGCCGCGCTGGTCGAGCTGGATATCAAGGTGGAAATGTTCAACCCAGTGCTGTTCGTGTTCCTCAACCGTACCCGTAGTCAGGTCAAGATCCTCTACTGGGAGCGCAATGGTTTCTGTCTGTGGCTCAAGCGCCTGGAAGCCGAGCGTTTCCAGACCAAGCCCGATGCCGGCGACGAGGCCATCGAACTGACGGTCGACGAACTGAACTGGCTGCTCGACGGTATCGACCTGTGGCGTAATCGGCCGCACCAGGTTCTGACACCGCGTTTTGTGGCCTGAGCCGGTATAATCCGCGCCATGAAATTTGGCGCTGACTCCCTTCCCGACGATCTCGTCCTGCTCAAAGCTCTGATTCTGCAATTGCAGGAAGAGAACGCCCTGTTGCGCCACAAACTCTTTTCGCCAAAGTCCGAGCGCAGCCCTGAAGAGGCCGACTCGCCGCAGTTGGCCATGTTCAACGAGGCCGAAGAGCTGAGCGAAGAGCCGGCCGCTACACCAAGCGATGCCGAAGCCGAAGCCGAAGAGGTCATTGCATCGGTCAAGTGTCGCGGCAAGCGTAAGCCACTGCCGGCCAGCCTGCCGCGCGTTGAGGTCATCCATGATCTGCCCGACCACGAACTGACCTGCGCCTGCGGTGCCTGCAAACAAGTCATCGGTGAAGAGACCAGCGAGCAGCTGGAGATCATCCCGATGCAAGTGCGGGTGATCCGCCATATCCGCAAGACCTACGCCTGCAAGGTCTGCGAAGCTGCGCCGGTCACCGCCGACAAACCGGCGCAACTGATCGAGAAAAGCCTGGCCAGCCCCAGCGTGCTGGCGATGCTGCTGACTACCAAGTACGCCGACGGCATCCCGCTATACCGCTTCGAGAAGATGCTCAGCCGCCACGGCGTCGACATCCCACGCCAGACCCTGGCGCGCTGGGTGATCCAGAGTGGCGAGTTGTTACAGCCGCTACTCAACCTGATGCGCGACAAGCTGCTGGAGCACCCGGTGTTGCACTGCGACGAAACCCGCC
>NZ_JAAMQZ010000099.1 GCF_013522825.1 Stutzerimonas stutzeri | reverse complement strand
TGAATCGCCCCGGGTTTTGTGGAGGCCGTTTCGTTTAAGTCAGGCCGCCATGGCCTGACCTGCTTGTTGCTGGTGGAAGTTTGCCTCAGCCTCCGCAGGCGGGATATATCCGATTGAGCTCAGCAGGCGTTGGTGGTTGTACCAGTGCACCCATTTCAAAGTCGCCATTTCGACGGCTTCGCGGCTCTTCCATGACTGACGGTAAATCAGCTCGGCCTTGTACAACCCGTTGATGGTTTCGGCCAAGGCGTTGTCGTAGCTGTCTCCCTTGCTGCCAACCGAAGGCTCAATGCCGGCCTCTGCCAGCCGTTCGGTATAGCGGATCGAGACGTACTGGCTTCCACGGTCGCTGTGATGGATCAGACCACCCGAGCAATGCGGCTGACGGGCATACAAGGCTTGCTCTAGGGCATCCAGTACGAAGTCTGTCTTCATGCTGGTACTGACTCGCCAGCCGACGATCCGCCGTGCAAAGACGTCGATCACGAACGCCACGTACAGCCAGCCCTGCCAGGTCGATACATAGGTGAAGTCCGACACCCACAACTGGTTCGGGCGGTCGGCATGGAACTGGCGTTGGACACGATCCAGCGGGCAAAGGGCCTTGTCGCCGGCCACCGTTGTCTGCACGATCTGGCCACGTCTAATGCCCTGCAATCCGGCCCGACGCATTAACCGCTCCACCGTGCATCTGGCGACCTCGATGCCTTCTCGCCGCAGCTGCTTCCAGACCTTCACCGCGCCATAGCACTGCATATTGGCATCCCACACTCGCTGGATTTCCAGGGTCAATGCGTCATCGCGCTGAGCACGGCAACAGCGCAGTTCCGGGTTGCGCTGCTGCGCCGCGTGCCGGCGGTAACCGGACGGGGCGATCTGCAAGACACGGCAGATCGACTCGACCCCGAGACGGTCACGATGCTGATCGACAAACGCCCTCAGGACTTGGTGCGGCGGTCGAGCTCCGCCTGGGCAAAATACGCACTGGCCAGGCGCAGAATCTCGTTGGCTTTGCGCAACTCACGGTTCTCACGCTCCAGGGCTTTGATGCGTTCGCGCTCTTCGGTGGTCGGCCCAGGACGCTGACCGGCATCAGTCTGCTGGCGACGAATCCAGCCATGCAGGGTTTGCGCGGCACAGCCAATCTTCGGAGCGATGGCCTCAATGGCTGCCCACTCGGACGGATAGTCGTTCAGGTGTTCCAGAACCATGCGCACAGCACGCTCACGGACTTCAGGGGAGTAGGTAGTAGTCTTTCTCATGGCCTCATCTTCTCAAGAGTTGAGGCCTCCACGAAACCCGGGGTGATTCA
>NZ_JAAMQZ010000098.1 GCF_013522825.1 Stutzerimonas stutzeri | reverse complement strand
TGTCCCGTCCTGAATAAGGTTTACACCTTTCCCCCGAGAACCTGGAGACCTCGATGGATCAAGGTGTTAAGCGAACCCAGCGTGATTACTCACTGACTTTTAAATTGGCTGTGGTCGACCAGATCGAAAAAGGCGAGCTGACCTACAAGCAGGCCCAGGCTCAGTACGGGATCCAGGGCAGGTCTACGGTTTTGGTATGGTTGCGCAAGCATGGTCGGCAAGATTGGAGTCAGGGGGCTTCGGTTCGACCCGGCAGGAGCGAAGTCATGACCGATCCAGCAAACCTGACGCCTGAGCAGCGGATCAAAGAGCTCGAACAGCAACTGCAGGTCATGAGGCAAAAGGCCCAGTTCTTCGAGTCCGTGGTCGATGTGCTGAAAAATGACTACGGTGTTTCGATCGTAAAAAAGCGACCCGGCAAGTCCTCTCGCAAAAGCAAGTTGAAGGACTGAGCATCGTCAGGGCTTGCCAGTTTCTGTCCATCAGCCGCCAGGCTTACTACAAGCGTAACCGTAGCGCCGATCAGCGTCGCCTGCAGAGCGAGCAGGTGGCCTGCTACGTCCGGCGTGTAAGGCTACGTCAGCCGCGCATAGGCACGCGCAAGCTGCATTATCTGCTGAGCAACCAATCGAATGATGACCTGAAAGTGGGCCGTGACAGGCTGTTCGGGATCCTGACTGAGCATCGTCTACTGGTGCTGCCCAAACGTGCGTACCACAAGACAACCCATAGTTTTCACCGCTTCTACCGCCACCCGAATCTGCTCAAACCTGGTCCCGACCAGATCACTGCAGCGGCGCCCGAACATGTCTGGGTGGCCGATATCACTTACCTTCCCAGCCGCAGCGGTCCGCTCTATCTGAGTTTGGTTACCGATGCCTACTCACGCAAGATCGTTGGCCATCACGTGCACGAGAGCCTCCATGCCGAATCCGTGGCCATGGCCTTCAGGCATGCCCTGAGGCAGCGCCGCAGCAATCAGGTGTTGATCCATCACTCTGATCGCGGGATCCAGTATTGCTCAGCGCTGTATCAAGCCCTTCACATGCACCACAACGTCCAATGCTCGATGACCGACGGATACGACTGCTACCAGAACGCGCTCGCCGAGCGAGTAAACGGAACACTCAAGAATGAACTGATGCTGCGTAGCCCCGGTGACCTGAAGCAGGCAAGAGCAATGGTCAGGGAAGCCATCGAGGTCTACAACACGGAACGACCGCATCTGTCTCTGAAATACAAAACGCCCGATGCCGTGCATCGGGCGTTTTAGTACCGAAATCTAGCTGAATCGGTGTAAACCTATTTCAGGACTAGACA
>NZ_JAAMQZ010000097.1 GCF_013522825.1 Stutzerimonas stutzeri | reverse complement strand
GCCCGGCTAAAGCACTACCGGGCTGTGGCATCTCGGTTCGACAAACTCAAGAGAAATTACGAAAGCGTCGTGGCCATGGCCTGTGCCTTTCTCTGGTTACCCATGTGAAACGGCAACAGACCCTAGCAAAATAAGGTGTATATGATCCATCTATCACCCCTTCTTGCCGACCCCGTGACACCATGCTTACAGATGCTCACTGCCGTGCTGCCAAACCGAAGGAGCAGCTCTACCGCCTGAATGACCTTCGCGGCCTTTACCTTGAAGTGAAGCCCAATGGGGTGAAGGCTTGGCGCTACCGCTTCAAGCTGGGCGGCAAGGGGTCGTGGTTCGCGCTGGGCGACTACCCTGCCGTCAGCCTTGCCGAAGCGCGGGACAAGTGCGAGGAAGCGCGGAAGCTGGTCAAGCAGGGCATCAACCCCGTCCAGCACCGGCAGCTTGAGCGCCTCAAGCGCGAAGAGGATTCCGCCAATACCTTCGAGACCGTCGCCAAAGAGTGGCTGGCTCTGCGGGACTGGGAGGACATCACCAAGAAACGCCGCCTGGACATGCTGGAGCGGGTGGTCTTCCCCAGCATCGGCAAGCTCCCGGTGCGCGACATCACCCCTGCGCACGTTCTCGACATCCTTACCAAGACCGTGAAACGCGGTGCGCCGACTGTCGCTGCGGAAGCCAAGCGCACCATGTCCGGTGTCTTCGAGCTGGCAGTTGCCACCTTGCGGGCAGACAACGATCCCGTCTGGCCCGTCCGCAAGGCTTTGCCCGCCAACAAGACGCAACACAAGACGGCACTGACCACCGCGCAGATCGGCAAGCTGCTCAACGACTTCGACAACCACCGTTGCGGCTATCAGGTCAATTTCTGCATCCAGTTGATGTGGTGGACACTGGCGCGTCCCAGCGAAGCGGCAGAAGCGGAATGGGTTGAATTCGATCTCGATGCCGCGCTTTGGACGATCCCAGCCCGGCGCATGAAAGCCCGTCGCGAGCATGTTGTGCCGCTGCCGTCGCAAGCCGTGGATATGCTGCGCCGCCTGCACGCCATCAGCGGCGACCGGACACACCTCTTTCCCGGCAGGGATGACCGCAACAGACCGATGTCGGTGCATTCGATCCGGCAGGCGCTCAAGGTACTGGGCTGGAGCGGCACCTACAGCCCACACGGCACCAGAACCACAGGCAGCACCCGTCTGAACGAAATGGGCTATCGCCCGGATGCCATTGAGGCGCAGCTTGCCCATGCGGAACCCAACTCGGTGCGCCGCACCTACAACCATGCCACCTACCTCGAAGAGCGGCGGGGCATGATGCAGGCATGGGCGGACAAGCTCGAAATCTGGAAGCGGGAGAGCACAGGTGAAGTCAGTAGAATGCGGATTCCACGGTCATCTGGCCACCCATTCCATGAGCATCTGACCACCGATTCCACGCTGATCCGGCCACCCATTCCACGCGCATCCGGCCACTGATTCCACGGCCATCCGGCCACTCAACCG
>NZ_JAAMQZ010000096.1 GCF_013522825.1 Stutzerimonas stutzeri | reverse complement strand
TTCAACCATTTGCGCAGCACCTTCCTGTCCATCGGAACATTCCGGCACAGCCACTCGTGGTTGATATTGTCGAAGAACCCCTTGATGTCACCTTCCAGAATCCAGACCGGCGCCTTTTGTGACGACAGCAGGTGGAACAGCTCAACCATCGCATCAGCAGTCGAGCGATCCGGGCGAAATCCATAGGACTTCGGATCGCTGGTGCTTTCCACGACAGGTTCCAACGCTTGCAGATACAGCGCCTGCATGGCCCGATCCAACATCGTCGGGATACCCAGCGGGCGTCTCTCCTGCTTTCCAGGCTTCGGTATCCATACCCGCCGCAGCGGTCTGGGCCGATAGCCTCGTTGTTTCGACAGACGTCCCACGGCATGGAGCTTGGCCTGAGGCGTACCCCAGGTTTCTCCATCGACACCCGGCGTCTTGCGACCCCGGTTCTCCGTGACTCGCCTTACAGCCAGACAGCGGCCATAGAACGAGTGGGTCAGCAGACGTTGCAGGCGTTTAACCCTGCGCCAGTCGCCTTCCCGAGTTGCCTGCGCAATCTTTAGCTGCGTTTTCCGAACGGTTTGTTGAATCCTGGCCCACTCAAGAGCGTGCTAGTTCTTCACCCCGTCGAAGGACGCAGACGCGACCGGTGTTGCTGGTTGCGTTTTCATACAGTCCTCCTGATATGCACGACATTCAGGACGGACTACTCCCCTATGGGCAGTAGTCGCCCATAGGGTCGTTTGGTTATCGCTGGAATCAGCGGCTCTTCTTGCGCTCGTAAACCAGATGCACGTCAGCCAGGGTTGCCCCTGCCGGTAATGTCTCAACCGGTATGCCACCCATTACAGGCAGCCCTTCGCTTCTTGCATCCTCCCATTCCCCACACCCATCAGCACCCCTTGCGGTTTGCCTGCCTGACCGATGTTTCTGGTCAGGCGAGTGGTCGGGATTGCCACGTTCCCCGAGACGCATCAATTCCCCGTTTAGGCTTCGTCTATCCCCCGGCAGTTGTGTGGTACCGCATCACAAGCTTTGACTGTGATGTCCAACTGCGCTGCCGTTTTGGCTGAGGCCGATAATTGCCGTAGGCCCGTCCATATTTACGAGGGTTCTGGCGACGATTCACATGAGTTAGCCATGCGGGTTGGGTCATTAGCCTCAGCACGTCCGTGCAATTCGGACGTATGGCGTTCTCCGTCACCGGATAACACCCTCTTGCGAGCGAGACATTGTTAACCGGGCTTCACACCCCAGGGTTGGCCCCTGACGCATGCCGGTCTAATGAACTGGCGGGTACACGCCAGGCTCGATACTCCCTGAAACAAGCGGAGCTGAGCAATGCGATTCGGAGCTGACGCTCCGTGCTTGGTTCAATGTCCCCCAACGTCTCACGACGGTGATAAAGGCTCTATGCCGAACAAGAGGGACGAAGTTCTACCCTGAGGGCAGAATTCACCCTCAGGGTCAGACATTATTTGTAACAATCCAGGCGGGCCGGAAAGCTACTTTC
>NZ_JAAMQZ010000095.1 GCF_013522825.1 Stutzerimonas stutzeri | reverse complement strand
CCCGGATTTCTCATGACCGCATAAACAAAAACGGCTGAAAGCCTTATGATTCTTGTCGCCAAACAAAGCCCCATAAGTCTTCAGCCGCGCACAAAATGCTACCAGAAAAACTCCACTTTTCACCCCTCTCTCGCCGCCTCGTCGAGGCCTCTTTCACCGGTGGTCACATCACCTCGGATGCGGGCTTGTTGCTGCTGCGCGAGGTCGACCGGCAACATGGCTTGACCCGCCGCCTGGCCAAAATCGTTCCCGATCGGCGTGATCCTGGGCGTGTCCAGCACGGACTGCAGACACTGCTCGCCCAGCGTATCTATGCACTGGCCGCCGGCTACGAGGATCTCAACGATCATGACGGCCTGCGCCATGACTACGCGCTGCAGACTGCGGTCAACCGCCTGCAACCGCTGGCCGGCAAATCCACTCTGGGGCGCCTGGAACAGCAAGCCGATCGCGAAACGGTGGTGCAAGCCCATCGCCTGCTGTGGGAGCACTTCATCGCCCAGCATGACCAGGCGCCGGCTGAGATCGTGCTCGACTTCGATGCGACCGATGTGCCGGTGCATGGTGATCAGGAAGGGCGCTTCTTCCATGGCTATTACGACCATTACTGCTTCCTGCCGCTCTATGTGTTCTGTGGTCGCCATCTGCTGGTGAGCTATTTGCGCCCGAGCAACATCGATGGCGCCCGACACAGTTGGGCCATCCTGGCACTGCTGGTCAAGTTCATTCGCCGCTTCTGGCCAGAGACCCGCATCGTGTTCCGCGGTGACGGCGGTTTTTGCCGACATCGCATGCTCGACTGGTGTGACCGCAAGCAGGTGGATTATGTGGTGGGTCTGGCCCGCAACACCCGCCTGCAGCGGATGGCGGCGCCGGCCATGCAAGCTGTCGCCGAGGCCTACCAAGAAACCGGGCAGAAGATGTCCGGCGTGTATCGCTTCCTCTATCAGGCCGGTAGTTGGCGTAGGCGCCGCCTGGTCGTGTCGCGCCTGGAACATGGCGAGCAGGGTGCCAATCCACGCTTCATCGTCGTGTCCCGCTTTGCCGAGGATGCTGCCCAGCAGTACTACGAAGACTACTGCGGCCGTGGCGACATGGAGAATCGGATCAAGGACCAACAGTTGGATCTGTTCGCCGACCGCACCTCCAGCCCACGCTGGTGGACCAACCAGTGGCGGCTGATGCTGTCGGCCTTTGCCTATGTGCTGTTCGAACGGCTACGCGATCATCTCCAGGGCACCGCATTGGCGCGCATGAGCATCCATAACCTGCGCTTGAAACTGCTCAAGATCGGTGCGGTGATCATTCGCAACAGCCGGCGCATCCGCGTGCTGATCAGCGAGGCCTATCCGCATCAGGAACTCTTTGCGGGGCTGGTTGCCCGCCTCAAGCCGACCTGAACAGGCGGGCGCCCCCGGCCCGGCTCAATGGGGGAAAGGGGGCAGTGCGCCCCATACGCGGGAATTGAATAAAAAACGATCAATTTTTAGCGGTGGAAGGCAGGTTGTTGATACACCGAGGCTTCACCGGCCACGCCTGCCGGCCTCATGAGAAATCCGGG
>NZ_JAAMQZ010000094.1 GCF_013522825.1 Stutzerimonas stutzeri | reverse complement strand
GACACCAATCTCAAGACCCAGTTGAAAGCCTATCTGGAAAAGGTCACTCAGCCGTTCGAGATCGTCGCGTCCCTCGATGACGGCGAGAAATCCCGGGAAATGCTGAGCCTGCTGCAGGACATCGCCAGCCTCAGTGACAAGATCACCTTGAAGACCGACGGCCAGGATGCGCGCAAGCCGTCCTTTGCGCTGAACCGCATCGGTGGCGACATCAGCCTGCGCTTTGCCGGTCTGCCCATGGGCCACGAATTCACCTCGCTGGTGCTGGCGCTGCTGCAGGTCGGTGGGCATCCGTCGAAGACCGCGGCGGACGTCATCGAGCAGATCAAAGGCATCGAAGGCGAATACAACTTCGAGACCTACTTCTCGCTGTCCTGCCAGAACTGCCCGGACGTGGTCCAGGCGCTGAACCTGATGGCCGTGCTCAACCCCAACATCCGTCACGTCGCCATCGACGGCGCGCTGTTCCAGGATGAAGTGGAAGCGCGTCAGGTCATGTCGGTGCCGAGTATCTACCTCAACGGCGAACTGTTCGGCCAGGGTCGCATGGGCGAAGAGGAAATCCTCGCCAAGCTCGACACCGGCGCCGCCGCCCGTGACGCCGGGAAGATGAGCGCCAAGGCCGCCTTCGACGTGCTGGTCATCGGCGGTGGTCCGGCGGGTGCCGCCGCTGCCGTCTACGCCGCGCGCAAGGGTATCCGCACCGGCGTTGCCGCCGAGCGTTTCGGCGGTCAGGTGCTGGACACCATGGCCATCGAGAACTTCATCTCGGTCAAGGCTACCGAAGGCCCGCAACTGGCCCGCGCCCTGGAAGAGCACGTGCGCGAGTACGAAGTCGACATCATGAACCTGCAGCGCGCCAGCAAGCTGATCCCGGCGGGTGCCGAAGGCCTGCACACCGTCGAGTTCGAGAACGGCGCACGGTTGCAGTCCAAGACCGTGATTCTCTCCACCGGTGCGCGCTGGCGTGAGATGAACGTGCCCGGCGAACAGGAATACCGCGGTCGTGGCGTCGCCTACTGCCCGCACTGCGACGGCCCGCTGTTCAAGGGCAAGCGCGTGGCGGTGATCGGCGGCGGCAACTCCGGCGTGGAAGCGGCCATCGACCTGGCCGGCCTCGTCGCTCATGTCACCCTGCTGGAGTTCGGCGAGAGCATGCGTGCCGACGCCGTACTGCAGAACAAGCTGCGCAGCCTGCCCAACGTCACCATCCTGACCATGGCGCAGACCACCGAAGTGCTGGGCGATGGCCAGAAGGTCACCGGCCTGGTCTACAAGGACCGCAACACTGACGAACTGCACAACGTCGAGCTGGAAGGCATCTTCGTGCAGATCGGCCTGCTGCCCAACAGCGACTGGCTCAAGGGCAGTGTCGAGCTGAACCGCTTCGGCGAGATCATCGTCGATGCCAAGGGCCAGACCAACATCCCTGGCGTGTTCGCCGCCGGCGACGTGACCACGGTGCCCTACAAGCAGATCGTCATTGCCCTGGGCGAAGGCGCCAAGGCTTCGTTGAGCGCCTTCGATCACCTGATCCGCAGCACGTCGCCGGTTGCCTAACGCAGCGCTGCAA
>NZ_JAAMQZ010000093.1 GCF_013522825.1 Stutzerimonas stutzeri | reverse complement strand
GGGGTTTGGGGAGCAATGGAACCAAAAACCAACGTAAGCCCTACCAACGCTTTTCGGTGTCTTCTTCCCAGGCGCCCATCTCGACAAAACAGTTGCGCATGTCGGCCTCCTGGCTGATCTCGGTCAGCAGGTCATGCACGCTCTTGTCCAGCTCATCGTCGCTCCGATACGGAATGGTCAACTCATAGTGGCCGGCATCCAGCCGCTTCATGCCATAGGGCTCCAGGCAGTAGCGCTCAATGTTCTCCGTGGCCCGCTTCCGGCCGCGCACGAACTTGCTGTTATTCACCACCGCGAGGCGCAGGGTGACGGTGGCCACCCGCTCGGCGGCGGGCGGCTCTGCCGGCGACGCGGCCGAAGGCTGCTGGTCGCGTGACCTGGCGCTCTTCTGGTACGCGCCGATCTCGACACCACGGTGGCGCAGGTAGCTGTACAGCGTGCTCTTGGAGATGTGCAGCTTCTCGCCGATCGCGCTGACGCTCAGGCGACCTTCGCGGTAGAGGGTTTCGGCCGCCATGGCGGTGGCCTCAGCCTTGGCTGGCAGGCCCTTGGGACGGCCACCGATCCGGCCACGCGCCCGTGCGGCCGACAGACCCGCCTGAGTCCGCTCGCGGATCAGCTCGCGCTCGAACTCCGCCAGCGAGGCGAACAGGTTGAACACCAGGCGGCCTTGGGCGTGGGTGGTGTCGATGGGGTCATTCAGGCTCTGTAAGCCGACCTTGCGCTCTGCCAGCTCGCCGACCAACTCGACCAGGTGCTTGAGGGAACGCCCAAGGCGATCCAGCTTCCAGATCACCACGGCATCACCCGGCCGCACGTTGGCCAGCAGTTTGTCCAACTCCGGCCGGGCGCTTTTCGCGCCGCTGGCGATGTCTTGGTAGATGCGTTCGCACCCGGCCTGTTTCAGGGCATCGACTTGTAGGTCGGCTTTCTGATCCCGAGTGCTCACTCGCGCATAACCGATCTTCATCAAAAGTACTGTTTACTCGACTACGTTAGTAATAGTTGAACTT
Organism: Stutzerimonas stutzeri; assembly: GCF_013522825.1. Classification (GTDB taxonomy): domain Bacteria; phylum Pseudomonadota; class Gammaproteobacteria; order Pseudomonadales; family Pseudomonadaceae; genus Stutzerimonas; species Stutzerimonas stutzeri_AK. Next base: position 603 of record NZ_JAAMQZ010000093.1, on the reverse strand, counting down.
TGATTAAGCGTACCAGTTATTTGAACCGTAGCGCGGGGAGCTTAACGAACCGAGCCATTCCTCGATAGAGTTCGGCAAAACCTTCGTTTTGTCGAACCATTGCATCGCCCTTTGTGATTGGCGTATAAACACACAAACACCTATTAGCGGAGAACGCTATGAATACCATTCGCTGGAATGTCGCCGTCTCGGCCGACACCGACCAGTCGCTTCGGATGTTTCTGGCCAGCCAGGGCGGCGGCCGTAAGGGCGACCTGTCGCGCTTCATCGAAGAAGCGGTACGGGCACACATCCTGGAGCTGAGCGCTGAGCAGGCCAAGGCCGCTAACGCCCATCTGAGTGAGGCAGAATTGACCAACGCGGTTGACGAAGCGCTCGACTGGGCACGTAAGCGCTGATGCGGGTCGTGTTGGATACCAACATCCTGTTCAGCGCCCTGATCTCGCCACATGGCGCGCCCGATGCGATCTACCGTGCCTGGCGGGCGGCGCGTTTCGAGGTGGTGACCTCGCGGATGCAACTCGATGAAATTCGTCGAGCCAGCCGCTATCCCAAGCTTCAGGCCATCCTACAGCCCGCCAAGGTGGGCGCCATGATCAATAA
>NZ_JAAMQZ010000092.1 GCF_013522825.1 Stutzerimonas stutzeri | reverse complement strand
AGAAACCAAATCCTTGATCAGCTCCCATGACGCATCAGAAAGTTCGTAACGCCTTGCCATACGGGCCTCCAACCGGTCATGGCGGCAATTTTAGCCACAACGACTTTTCGTACAAAACCTAATTCGCACTGGCAGGGGGACTTCAACCGAAGTCACCAGTGTCAGATAATGGTTGCAGCTGAGAACCATGGCTTAGCGTACAAACATCTCAGTGCTCTGTGATTTCCCTTTATTTCGCATAACCCGTTAGTCACGCCTTATGGCATAATGCCATTATTGCTCATGGAGACTCATCTTGCGCTCGAACCTGCCTGTCACAACCGTTGAACAAATATTTCCAGTCCAGCAGCGATTGATCTCTGCTACGGATACGAATGGGAATATTTCCTATGTGAATGACGAGTTTATGAGAATAAGTGGCTATTCTCGTGAAGAGTTGTTGGGCAGTCCGCACAATTTGGTTCGTCATCCCGACATGCCTCCAGCTGTTTTCGGGCTGATGTGGGGCTATCTGAAGGCTGGCAAAAGCTGGATGGGTATCATCAAGAATCGCTGCAAGAATGGTGACTTCTATTGGGTCAGTGCGTATGTGACACCTATTCTCGAAGATGGCCGCTTAACAGGCTACGAGTCCGTTAGAGTCAAGCCGACTCGGGAGCAAATTGATCGCGCACAAAAGCTGTATGACCGGTTGCGTGCAGGTAAAAATTCCATTCCCCAAAATCGTCATTATGCGGCATTCATGAGGAGGATGGTCTTACCTGCAACTGCGGCTGCGTTGGCAATAGGTGCGGCTAGCGTGCTGCCAAGCCTGGCAGCACAAGCGGTAACTGCCGTGCTCTTTCTCGTTACAGGATGGTGGTCCTATACGCGGCTGGAACATCAGTTGAGTCATATCATGAAATGCGCCCCTGACGCTTTTTCAGATCCGATTAGCGCCATCACTTACAGCGATACGTATGGCCCTTCAGCGCAGTTGGAAATGATATTGATTAGTGAGGATGCACGCCTTAAAACCGCACTGACTCGGCTAAGCGATCTGGCCAGCCAAGTGGCTGAAGCCGCTGCGCATTCCTCCTTACTCTCGAACCAAACTGAAAATGCCTTGCTGGAGCAGCGAGCGGAAACGGACATGACGGCAGCCGCCATGACGGAGATGGCGGCCTCAATCAACGAAGTGGCAGGGCATGTTCAAAAAACCGCCATGGAAGCGCAAGCAGCAAATGAACTGGCTGAACAAGGTGATAAAGTCGCCGGTACTTCCCGTGAGGCCATTCAGTTGCTGGCCAGTACCGTCACGAATATCAGCACTGCTGTGGATTACCTTGCCAATGAAACCCAGCAAATTATGGCTGCTGCGGGGGTGATTCAAGCCATTGCTGATCAAACCAACCTACTCGCTCTCAACGCTGCAATTGAAGCGGCTAGGGCTGGTGAGCAGGGTCGTGGTTTTGCGGTAGTAGCTGATGAAGTCCGGGCCTTGGCCGCTAAAACCCGCGTATCGACTCAACAAATTCAAAACGTCATTGAAACCCTTGGCGGTTGCAGGAGCTGAGTGCAACACGGTTATTGAATTGAAGCCGGAGCATCATGCCGCATCGCCATGGCATTTTGCATGACCTCTCCCATCACCTCGATGGGGCATTTGAAGTCGAAGCGC
>NZ_JAAMQZ010000091.1 GCF_013522825.1 Stutzerimonas stutzeri | reverse complement strand
AAACAAGAAAAACATATATAAACATCTACACAGACCCTGCACAGCTATGGCAAATCAAACACTTACGCCGCCGATCTGCACGGATTCTGCACAGTGGAGGATGGCGATGGCGTTTATCGCCGATAAAGAGGAACTCAAACCCGGCTTGATCATCTTCCGGCGCGGTGATGTCGCGCACAGCCATTTCTACTGCCGCATCAAGCTCCCGAAGGCGGACCGCTATAAGACCATTGCGCTAGCCCGCATAATTCATCCGGTTGAGTTTGGCGCGCTCAGTTTCAAGCATTTGGCGTCGTCCGAGCATACCTGATCGTCGCCGGCGGTGAGCCAGGGTTTCGGTGGATGAAAGTTTACAGGTTGAAGGGAGGGGTTTGATTTGGCGCGCTTGCCGCAACGCTCAGGTGACAAGTCTGGGGATGCGGGCAAGGGCGATCCGTAAGACCTGCTGGTTGGGACAGGCTGTTGGCCATTGGATGCGGATCAGGGTCTTCAGCTCGGTAACACGGGCGGCGATCTTGATCAGGCGCAAGCGCAAGGTATCGAACTGGACGGTGCGCCAGATCGAGCGTTTCGGCATGGCAGTGCGCAAGCCCCACATCAGCCAATAGGCGCCAGCATGAAGGAACAGCCGCAACTGGTTGGCTGTGGCTCTGGAGCACGATGTTCGATCTGCGGCGAGATGGGTTTTCCACGACTTGATGTGGTTTTCGGCCTGGCCCCGCCGACAATAGACGTGTTCATAGAGCCAGCGGGGCGAGCCTTTCTTGAGATTGGTGACGACAAAGCGCGTGTCAGCGCCCTGATCGCCGACTTCGATGCGGGCGATGATCCGCTCGACCCGGCTCCAACTTTTGGCGCAATCGTTGAAGGTCTTGAAGCGGCGTACCTTGCCCTCGGTGGGTGATGCCGCAAAGCGCGCTTTGGTGCTGGCTTCAAGATCGGTGATATGGCGGCGTAGTGTCGAAGTCGGCGCAACACCCAGGATGAAGTCGTGCCCGCCTGCACGGCACCAGTCGATGACTTCGGGGCAGCAATAGTGGCTGTCGCCGCGCAACAGGATCTGTGTCTTTGGCCAATGGCTGTGGATTGCGCGCATCAAGCGGCGCAGGAAAGCCCTGATTTCTGTGCCCTTGGGCCGCTTGGCCGGGCGCAGTACGGCGGTGATGAAGCGGCCTTGGTCATCGAACACGACAATGGGCTGGAAGCCGTATTCGTCATGATGGGCATTGAACAGGCGCAACTGCTGGCCGCCGTGGACAGCGTCGAAGGTGTCATCAATGTCGAGCACAATGCGCTTGGGCACTGTGGGGAAGCTTTCGCAATACAGATCGACCATCGCACGCCCCATGCGCAACAACGCCCGGGTATCGGGCAGGTTCTCCAGACGGGAGATGGTCGGCTGCGAACACAGCGCGCGGGTCCCAGAGGGTGTCAGATCGAGCGCCATCTTGAACATCGGATCGACGCGCAGGCTGGATGCATCATTGCCATCCTCATAGCCTGCAGCGATCATCATCAACCGGAACCCGATGATGTCGGCAAGGCTATGCGTGATGTGCTCGGGCGAGCGCGGATCCTTGATACAGGCCGCCAGACGATCGGCCACGCCAAGGCGCTGCTCGACCTCGCGCAACAGCAAAATCCCGCCATCAGATGACAGCATGCCGCCGTCAAATCTGACATCCAACCGCTTGCCAGAAACAGGTGACAGCCCGGGAAAGGGTAGCGTAAGATCGTCCATGGCGGGTGTAGCTCTCCAGAAATGACGTTGATCGGATTAAGCAACCAAATCATACGTCAAATCATGGCTTTACGCTACATCCGCCAACCCCCGATGAATTTTTCGGGCTAG
>NZ_JAAMQZ010000090.1 GCF_013522825.1 Stutzerimonas stutzeri | reverse complement strand
GCCACCCCTGCGTCGCTGCGCTCCGACTGCCCGGCCGGATGGCCGTGGAACAGGTGGCCAGATGGCCCTGGAATGCCTGGCCAGATGAGAGCGGACTGGGTGGCCGGATGGCGTGGAATCCGCAAGCACGACTGCATGCATCTCTTGCTCGACTACGTGTCTGCAACGAGGAATCGGTACATCGACAGCTTTGAGCGCAAGCTGCTTGAGGACGTTCAGTATCGTGGTATGAACCCTTCGGAGTACGAGCAGTGCTGGGCGGCTGAGGAGATGCGAAGGGTCAATGAGCAGCAAGCCCACTGGAAGGAGGTGTTTGGTCTCGTTAGGCGTCTCGCAGCTGTCCTTGATGGTGTGAAGACCTACCACCAGGGCACGCTAACAAAAAGGCTCAGGAAGGAATCGAATGGCGCATTCCGGCTCCAACGTTCAGATCTGGATAGAGAGGCCCTCGTCGTAGAGGTCAAGCTCAACTACTGTGTCGGGCAAAGCGCAAACCTTCAGACCGGCTTTGAATTAGTGAATTACTGCCTAGCGCTGGCGGACGAGATAGAGGTGGAACCCCCGACCTTCTCTGGCTACCTGTCTGCATGCGATAGGGCCAAGGCCCGCGTGGCAAACCTGGTAACGCCACCACTCGACACAGCGCGCTCCACCCGTCGGCCACCAGACGACTTTGACGAAGCTGCTGCCTAACTACCCGAGCCGCTCTAAGAAGCGGCTTTATCATGTCAAGGCTCGCATTTATTCCCTCAGTCTGGGTAGGTGTCTTGCCTTGAGTTTGGACGGGGTGCAGATCCTGAGCTCGGGTCTAGCCTGCCTTTGAGGCTCCCCATCCACACTGAGACACTAGGGTTTCTTGAGGATGATGAATTTCCAGTCACCAGGTGCTTCTGGCACTGGGATACAGGGTTGACCATGGAAATCATCAACCTCTCAAGGTCAATTCAGATGTCTCTACACGACACCATCCACACCACCCTCCGCTCAACCGGCTACGTCACCAATGGCCAGGCCAGCGACCTCGCAGAATCGGTTGAGAACCTCATCTACTTGCGCGAGGCTCAACTCAACAGGCAGATCGAAGCCTTGAAGGCTCAGCTTGATAGCCTGCACGCCCTGATTTCAACTGCACAGGAAGGCACGGACAAGATGAACGCCGAGGCGTACAACGCCCGAGCGGTAGCGATATTCAAAGCCATCTCAGCGCCCGGCCTGCTTCTGCCCGTAGACGTGGAATCCTTGGCAGCTGCGGGGCCTAAGACAGGTCGTGTGGTTATCGACTGTACCGGCCCAATCACCATCAGCGATGCCTACTCCGATCACCCCTTGGATATCGTAGTGATCGTTCGGCCCCTCAGCCAGGAAAGCGATGCTAAGAAGCATGATTACCTCGAGCGCTACTGCCACGGCGTGGGCAAAGAGGATGCTATTGCGGATGCGTTTGAGGAGGCAGAGTCCGCCATCTAGGTTGTAGAGAATTTCCCATCAGGGGTGGTTCTGGCACACCAGCATCGCCCCCAACATGGTCCCCATCAACTGATCGCCAACTAGGTTACGAACATGCCCGAAGCCAATTCCCCTCAAGCCATCAAGTTCACCAGCTTTTCCGTAGCCCCATGCATTCGGGTTAACTACGACAATGATGTGGTCTACCGCACCATCCACCCGCAGCAGGAGCCGTCCGCGCTTGCATCTGTGGCCTCGCTCAACTGCTTTGATGACCACGAGATGGGGCTGACCCTCGTGAGCGTTGAGGCTGATGGTGTGGATGGGCTAGTGGTCGCCCCGGAGGGCTCTGAGATCTACGATGCGGATTCCACGCCATCCGGCCACCCAGTCCGCTCTCATCTGGCCAGGCATTCCAGGGCCATCTGGCCACCTGTTCCACGGCCATCCGGCCGGGCAGTCGGAGCGCAGCGACGCAGGGGTGGCATT
>NZ_JAAMQZ010000008.1 GCF_013522825.1 Stutzerimonas stutzeri | reverse complement strand
CCATCGAGGTCTACAACACGGAACGACCGCATCTGTCTCTGAAATACAAAACGCCCGATGCCGTGCATCGGGCGTTTTAGTACCGAAATCTAGCTGAATCGGTGTAAACCTATTTCAGGACTAGACAGCGTGTCCCGTCCTGAATAAGGTGCCTCGTCCTGGGTCATGCTGTCCTTCTTCAGCAGGTCGTACAGCTCCAGTTCGTCTTACTGCTCCGGAACCTGATTGTGGATCGCAACGTGCTGACCAATCAGCGTCAGCCTTCGATCAAGTTCATTCATCAGGCGCAGCTGGGTCGCCATGACCTCCCTCTTGTTGAAGAATCCCGGCTGCTCGGTGTGAAGGCCGAAGCGGCTGTTGATCGCGGTCGGTGACATCACCTCCTGGTAGGCCTTCGACGCATGGTTGTAGATCGCGCACAGCAGGCCGCTGGTGGTCTCCGCCGGGTGAACGAACACCAGCGTCAGCCACTGTCCCGTGCGCATCTGGATGCTGCTGTCGGCAAACCCGAAGCAGGCCTCGCTGCCATCGCCCAACCTGATCCAGAACTCATGCTCGGTGGTGGTGTAGCTGCTGACGTGCATCGAGGAATGCGCGCTTCCACCCATGGAGCCATAACCGCCATAGACGTACCCGCCATTGCTCGCACTATGGGAATGTGAAGCCGAGAGGTGGGTGTTGGCGCGCTTTTGCGTATCCAGAACCTGGCCGGTCAACGAGAAAAAGCGTAGTTCGTGATGAAAATGCCGGAACCCTTCCTCAAGGAAGTTCTCGTCATCCGGCGACAAGGTGATGTCGTACATCGTGCGCACCATTTCTTCGCGCGCGGCCTTGTCGCGCTTGGCTCTCTCCTGCAATTGCGCGCGGTGAGCCTTTGCGTCTTCGAAGGCCTTCATGGCCTGGGCCTTTACGATCGGGGTCTTTTCCTTGGCGAAAGCCGAGGTTTTTTCCGTCGCTTCCTTGATGACCGGCGCAGCTTTCTGGCTGGCTTCGGCAGCAAGTTCCTTCGCGCGGTTCAGGGCCTGGGAGGCTTTTTCAGCCATTTCCGGGTTCGCCTGTACCGCCTTTTGCTTCAGGTCATCCCATAAGCTCATGTGCGTATCTCTTCATGAAAGAAAGGCCCGTTAAAGACGGACCAACTGAATACTCGACGGCGGTCTATCAGCGCTTGCCAGCCTTGCCCTGCTTCTCCGGTTTGCCTGGCTTGCGCAATCTCACGTAAAGGTCCAGGCCGCCGGTGGCGCTGCTGCCACGTGACTCCAGATCGAAACGTCTGGGCTCGGCGGCGATCAGGTCGCTGAGCTTTCTGCAGCCATACAACCTGGGGTCGAAGGCCGGGCGCAGCTTGCTGATGTTCTGCCCGAGGGTGCCGAGCTGGATCCAATCGTCTTCCTCGGAAAGATCGTCGAGCACCCTGGCGATGAAATCCACCGGAACCTGCTGGCAATTGATGGCATCGGCCTTGCCGAGAGGCTTGGCCACGTGGCTGACGCTCTCTTCGACCTGGGCAGCGGCGGCGGCGAGCTTTTCCGGTGAAGGCGCTTCCGGCGGCTGCTTCAGGGCGGCGGCACGGAGGATCTCGGTGTAGATGAACTTGTCACAGGCCGAGACGAATGGTGACGGCGTCTTCTGCTCACCGAAGCCATAGACGGTCAGGCCTTCCTCGCGGATGCGCGCGGCCAGGCGGGTGAAGTCGCTGTCGCTGGAGACCAGGCAGAAGCCGTCGAAACGCCGGGTGTAGAGCAGGTCCATGGCGTCGATGATCAGCGCGCTGTCGGTGGAGTTCTTGCCCGAGGTGTAGGCGAACTGCTGGATCGGCTGGATGGAGTGGTCGAGCAGCACCTTCTTCCAGCTGCCCAGGTTGGGCTTGGTCCAGTCGCCATAGATGCGCCGGACACTGGCGACACCGTATTTGGCGATCTCCTCGAACAAGGCTTCGACGATGGTCGCCGGGGCATTGTCTGCATCGATGAGTACGGCAAGAAATTTCTGCTTGTGCGGGGTGCTGGACTTGCTGGCCATGGGTCATCCCTGGAAGAAGATGTCACGACCATAACGCCGTCGTGCGGCTGCTGGCCAGAGGGCCATGCGTGCAACCCTACAACGGTCGTCATAGAAGCGTCCTGCAGTTTTCAAAAGTGCTAATGGCAAATTGACCTGAAAGGCCGTTTGCCATACTGTCCGTTGCAAATTGTGACGGAGCGCAAGGCTCTGTTTGAACGCCATATTGATCACGTTCTGGAGCAGGGATGCGCGGTGCATTGCTACGCAGTGGTAAAAGCGAGACTTTTACCGCTTTGGGGGAGACTGGGCAGCCGGTCTATCGGGCCGCTCTGCAACTGCGCGAGGCCATTCGGCGCAAGGATCCGACTCTCGTCGATCATCTGGCGATACCGCAGAGCGACGAACTGGGCAATCAGATCGACTGGTACAGCGGCATTACCGGCGATGTGATTCCCTGGACCTCGGCCACCGAAGAAGAGCGCGCGCCGGCCAGGCAGCAACTCGAAAGGCTGAAGACCGCGCTGGACGATCTCAGCACCCGCTTCCTCGGCAGCGATCCGGCTGGCCAGCAGGGCGACAAGGCGGTGTTCGGCAAGCTGCTCAAGCGGGTCATCTACTTCCCTGATGAAAGCTTCGTCTACCTGGTCAACGGCAAGCCGGTACTGACCTTCTGGGGCTTTCAGCATGCTGATGCCGACCGTAGCCTGGAACCGCTGCATTGCCTGTATCCACGCAGCGAGCCGGCGCCCAGCATGCCCGTGACGCCAGCGCCGAGCGTGGCGGCTCCACTGGCGGCGGCACCCGTCGAGCAAGTGCCGGTCGTCACCCGCCCCTGGTGGCGGCGCTGGTGGTGGCTGTGGCCGCTGCTGCTTCTACTGCTGACGCTGCTGTTGCTCAGCCTGCTGCGCGGCTGCATGCCGAATGCGAGCTTGCCGGACCTGCCCCAGGTGAACCTGCCAACACTGTCCACGCCGCAACTGCCGAGTGGTTCATTGCCGGCTGGCGGGCTGGGCCTGAACGGCTCCGGTGGTGTCGGCAATGGCGGGCCCAGCGGCGTACCCGGATTACCAGAGGGCAATGGAGATTCGCCAGCACCCGAGCCCACCGGGCCGGGTAACGAGCCGGAACCGAACGAGGCACCCACCGAAGAGCCGCCGGCACTGCCTGAACCGGAAGCGGAGCCTGAGCAGCCGGCTGATGAACCACAGCCCGAGCCGTCGCAGCCTGCCGAGCAGCCGCAACCACCGCAACTGCCCCAAGACCCGCAAGAGCCGCTGAGCATTCCCGAGCAGGCCGGCAACGGCCCGGCAGACTTCCTCAATGGTGACTGGCGCGCCGGCGCCGGCATCCAGGATCGCCGCACCGGCAAGCCGCTGCGCCTGCAATACCGTTTCGATGACGGCAAGGGTGAGGTCACGGTACGCCGCCCGGATGGCGTGGACTGTTCCGGCCCGGTCACCGCCGCCATGAACAACGGCAGCCTGGCCATCGACAGCCAAGGCCAGGCCGCCTGTGCCGATGGCAGCAATTACGACATGCCGCAGGTCACCTGCGCCAAAGGCGCCCAGAGCATCGCGGACTGCACGGGCAGCTACGGAAACGAACGCTTCCCGATGTCCATGCGCCGTGCTGGCGAATAAGACTGGATGAATCCAATGTTGCCTGAAGTTACCCAATTCGAAGATACGGTCACCCTGATCAGCGATACCGGCATCCAGTTCATGGATTTCGCCCTTGCGCTGGACCTGCGCAAGGAGCCGCCGGGTGAATTCGCCCCACTGACCAGCGGCCTGCTGACCCGCCTGCTGTACAACGAGGAAAAGGACTTCTACTTCTACGAGCCCGAGCCGGAGAAGATCGAGAAGACCAAGCCCGCTTTCAGCCTCGACATGAAAAGCAGCCTGGAGTTGCTCGATGGCCTCTGGCTGCCGATTCCCTTCTTTCGCTTCATGCCACCCCATCGCTACGACGAAGGCCCGAGCAACTGGGCACGCATGCGCCTGATCAAGCTGCCCACACCGGACATCGACGGCAACAGCCATCGCCTGACACTGGCGTTCGACAGCCGGGTCATGCCCCGCCAGGATGGCACTGCCTACCTCGCACCCAACCAGGAAGACGTCAGCTCCGGCGTGGCTTTCCGCCTGGCCTGCAACATCCGCGATACCCGCTGGTTCCTTGACCAGGGCTGGGTCAGGGAATGGCTGCTGGAAGTCTTCCTCGAAGGCAACGCGCATCGCCCGCGCGAGGAAATCGACATCGAGGTGCGCGAAAACCATCATCTGGCGCACTACCTCAACCTGCTCAGCCTGATGGCCCGCCCGGTCGCTGCACAGCAGACCAATGCCCGCGCCAAGGTGGAAATCCCGGAAATCAAGGTAGTCGCCAACGAGGTCAATGGCCAGGTCAAGCCTATCCCGGTGGATCTGGTGCTGGACGTCGGCAACTCGCGCACCTGCGGCATCCTGATCGAGAACCACGGTCAGGCGGGCTCGGGCCTCAAGCACAACTACGTGCTGGAACTGCGCGACCTGATCACGCCCGAACACACCTACAACCAGCCGTTCGAGAGCCGCGTGGAATTCGCCCAGGCCAACTTCGGCAAGGATCAGTTCTCGGTCAAGAGCGGTCGCCACGACGCCTTCCAGTGGCCCACCATCGCCCGTGTCGGCAGCGAGGCCGGGCGTCTGGCCAGCCGTCGCCGCGGCACCGAAGGCTCGACCGGGCTGTCCAGCCCCAAGCGCTACCTCTGGGACGAAAATGCCTACGGCCATGGCTGGCGCTTCAACTGCTCCTACATCAAGGGCGACAGCGAACCCTACGCCACCGCCGCGCCGTTCTCGCATCTGATCAACGAAACCGGCGAGGCGCTGTACAGCCTCGACGAGGATGACCGCCTGCCGGTGTTCATGCCGCGCTACTCGCGCAGCTCGCTGATGACCTTCATGCTGGCCGAGGTCCTGGCCCAGGCGCTGTCGCAGATCAACAGCCCGGCCCAGCGCTCGCGCCAGGGCCACACGCGAGTGCCGCGCCAGCTCAACAGCATCATCCTCACCGTGCCGCCGGGCATGCCCCAAGCCGAGCGCAGCATCCTCAACGAGCGCATGCTGCAGGCCATCGGCCTGGTCTGGAAAAGCCTCGGCTGGCACACCGGCGAGGAAGACCCGCACGAGGAAGAAGTCAGCAGCGCGCGCACACCGATTCCGAGCATCCGCGTCGAGTGGGACGAAGCCTCCTGCGGCCAACTGGTCTACCTCTACACCGAGGTCAACGAGAACTTCGCCGGTCACCCGGAAGAGTTCTTCGCCACCCTGGCGCGCCCGGACAAGGCCGACCGCGAACGCATCACCCTGGCCACCATCGACATCGGCGGCGGCACCACCGACTTGGTAATCACCGATTACCGTCTGGATCGCGCCGGCAATGGCGGCAGCGGCAGCAATGTGCATATCGTGCCGGAACAGCGCTTTCGCGATGGCTTCAAGGTGGCCGGCGACGACATTCTGCTGGACATGATCCAGGACTTCATCCTGCCCAGCTTCGAGAAGGCTCTGCAGGTTGCCGGGGTACGCAGCCCAAGTGCGTTGATGTCGCGTCTGTGCGGCGACGAATCGGTCAGCGCCCAGGACGCCATCCTCCGCCAGCAGCTCAACCTGCAGGTCTTCACCCCGCTGGGCCTGGCCCTGCTCAAGGCTTACGAGCAGTACGACCCGGAGCATCCGCAGGAAGTCATCAGCCACAGCTATGCCGAGCTGCTCGGTGAAAAGGCGGTGAATGAAAGCGTCTGGGAGTACGTCTGCAGCGCGGTACGCCGTGAGGTGGGTGGGCAGACGCTGTTCGACCTGCTGCAGGTACCGATCAGCTTCGATCTGCAGCAACTGCACGCGGCCTTCCTCAACGACAAGATCAACCTGACCAAGACGCTCAGCGCCCTGTGCGAAGTGATCTTCCAGTATCCGTGCGACATGCTCCTGCTGACCGGGCGGCCCTCGCGTCTGCCTGGCGTGCAGGCCTTCATCCGCAAGATGCTGCCGCTGCCACCGGGACGCATCCTGCCGCTGCAGAACTACCGCACCGGCGGCTGGTATCCCTTCCACAAGAGCGGCCTGATCGACGACCCGAAAAGCACCGCCTCGGTCGGCGCCATGCTCTGCCTGCTGTGCGCCAACCACAGCGTGCCGAATTTCTATTTCCGCTCGGCGGCGCTCAAGCCCTACTCGACCATCAAGCACATCGGCGTGATCGACCTGAACAACGTCATCAAGGATGCCGACGTGCTCTACCGCGACATCGTCTCCGAGGACGGCAAGATCAGCCTGCCACTGCTCGGTGAAGGTGACGAAACCGACACCCCGCAACTGGAGATGCGCGGTGACCTGCGCCTGGGCTTCCGCCAGTTGACCGCCGAACGCTGGGCTGCATCGCCGTTGTACACCCTGCGTTTCACCAAGGTCGGGCGCGAGAAGTTTTCCCGCGCCGATGCAGAAGGTGAAGCGCCGCTGCTGAAGATTCGCTTCCAACTCGATACCCGCGACAGACGCACCAAGAAGCAAGGCCTGATCAGCGACCGGCTGGCCATCGCCAACGTCGAATCGAATAGCAGCAAGGTCGTGTTCAACCCGCGCAGTGACCTGGAGCTGGAGCTGAACACCATGCTCGATGCCGGGCTGAGCGATACCAAGTATTGGCTGGACAGCGGAAGTGTGAAGCGCAAATGAGCAACCTGACCCCCAAACAGAACCAACTGAGCACCGCCTGGACGGCCATTCACGAAGGCGCCGGCCAGGCCCTGGAGTGGATTCACGAAGTACGCGGCAACGCACCGCGTCTGGACAGCGAGGCCGACAGCTTCAACCTCAAGCTGCACCGCGCGCGCAACCTGGCGCGCAGCCTTGGCCGGGTAGCCGGCACACCCATGACCATCGGCTTCTTCGGCCTGTCCCAGGCCGGCAAGTCGTACCTGATCTCGGCGCTGGCGGCGAATGGCAGCGGCAAACTGGAAACCACCTACGGCGATACCCGGCTGGATTTCATCAGGCATGTGAACCCGCCGGGTGGCGGCAAGGAGGCCACCGGTCTGGTCACCCGCTTCAGCCGCACAGCGCAGTCGGGGCCGGCCAGCCATCCGGTAGAGCTCAAGCTGTTCAGCGAGATCGAGCTGGCCAAGATTCTGGCCAACGCCTGGTTCAACGACTTCAACCAGGAGCTGGTCGACTACGAACTCGACGAACCGCGCATCGCGCGTATTCTCAAGCCCTTTGAAAGTGGCGCCATGAACGCCGCGCAGGCCGGAGTCAGCGCCGATGACGTGGTATCGCTGTGGGATTACCTGCGCGACAACTTCGAGAAGTCGATCCGCAAGCTGGAGCATCTTTACTGGCCGCGGGCAATGGAACTGGCGCCACGCCTGAGCTGCACCCAGCGCGCCGAGCTGTTCTCGATTCTCTGGGGCGAGCAGCCGGAGCTGACCAACCTCTATATCCAGCTGGCTTCCACGCTGCAGCGCCTGGGCCATGCGCCACGGGTGTTCGCACCGCTGAGTGTGCTGGTCAGCCGTGACGGCGAAGGCTACTCCCAGCGCGACAGCATCATGAACGTGGACATGCTCGAGCGCCTGGGCAGCAGTCGCGATCTGCCGGTCGAAGTCTGCCCGGCGCCGGGCCAGAGCCTGCTGCCGGCAGTCGGCATTCCGGTGGTGCAGCTGGCTGCGCTGACCGCCGAGATGATCTTCCCGCTCATCAACCCGACACGCGACCCGCAGGTTGAACAGGTCGATCTGCTGGACTTCCCCGGCTATCGCGGACGCCTGGGCATCCGCTCGGTCAGCGAAGCCGGCAGCCAGGCGAGCACTCAGGGCGGCAATCCAGTGTCGCAACTGTTGCTGCGCGGTAAGGTCGCCTACCTCTTTGAGCGTTATACCGACAGCCAGGAAATGAACAGCCTGGTGGTCTGCACCAGCTCGTCCAAGCAGATCGACGTCAAGGATGTCGGCCCGGTACTGACCCGCTGGATCGAAAAGACCCAGGGCGCCACCGCCCAGGAACGCGGCAAGCGCACCCCCGGCCTGATCTGGGCGCTGACCATGTTCGATATGCAGATCGGCTCCATGCTGGAACAGGACGAGAGCATGGTTCTTGCGGGCTGGGACGGCCTGCTTAAGAAGACCATGCTGGAGCGCTTCGGCCAGTACGAGTGGATCCAGAACTGGGCCGGCCAGCCATTCAACAACACTTACCTGGTGCGCAAGCCACGCCTGCCGATGGCCACTTTCGTCGAAATGGCGGAAGGCAGCTACGACGAACTGGGCATGCTGGCGCGTTATCAGCAGCAATTGCAGTTGCTGGGTCGCACCTTCGTCGAGGCGCCGGCTGTGCGTGAACACATCGCCCAGCCGGACGAAGCCTGGCAGGCGATGATGGCGCTGAACGATGGCGGCATCCAACGCATCAGCCAGTACTTGGGCCGCGTTGCCCACCTGGACTTCAAGCTCGACCGCATCAACGAGCAACTGGAACGCTGCCAAGAGGATCTGCTGCACAGCCTCGACGGCTGGTATCACAAGGATGGCGAAGGCGCGCTGGCACTCAAGCGTGCCCAGGCACAGATGATTCTGCAGGATCTGGGCCGCAGGCTACCGGTGCTCGGCGAGCTGATCGACCATCTGCAATTGCCCGGTGACAGCGTGCGCGACCTGTATCTGAGCGGCGCCTACGAAGTGGAAGAGGAAACGCTCGAAGGCACAGAAGAGGTGGCGCAGGCCGCCCCGCAAAGTCTGTACGGCAACGATGGCGGCTTCGATTTCGGCGATGTATTCGCTGCAGACAGCGGCGCCAGCAGCTCAGCGCCAACGGCCAAGGTAGCGGCACCGCAACAGCAGAGCAGCGAGCACCGTTTCGCCAGGGCCGTATTCAAGGCCTGGATCAGCCACCTGCGCGAGCTGAGCAACCGCCAGAACCTGCTCACGCTGCTGGGCCTTGAGCGCAAGATCGTCGAGGCCGTGGTGGACGAGCTGATCACCGCCGCCTACCGCCTCGATGTGCCCGACCAGCTCAGCCGCGCGCTGCAGCAGCGCGCGCAAAGCGGCGCGCGACGCGACCAGCTGGTGCAACGCCAGGTGCTGACAGTGCAACTGATGCTGCGCGACTACGTGTCCTGGTTCGGCAACCTGCAAAAACCAGTGGAGGAGCGACCCAAGAGCCTGATCGGCGAAAAGGATCACCTGTTCGCCTTCTATCGCCATCCGCAGCCGGGTCAGTTACCCGAGCTGCCCGCGCAGCCAGCCAACCAGTCCAAGCTGTTCCTCGGCGACTGGCTATCCGGGCTGTACCGGATCACAGAGGACAATGCCGGGCACAGCGCCGGACGCGAAATCACCATTGAACAGAATGAATGGCTGGGCCGTGTGCTGCAGTCCTTCCAAGCGAGATAATTCATGACCATACGTGTCGATCTGCTGGCCCTTGAGCCGAACATTCCCGGCCAGGCCCGGCTGGCCGTGAAGAAATGGCGCGGCGCCAGCGAGAGACTGGAGTTTTCTATCCAGCGCAACCAGGACCAACTCTACCTGCAGGGTAACCGCCAGTGGAGCAACAACCCGTTCTGGTTCCAGGTGCCGCGCTTCAACCAGGGCGCCGACGAGGACGTGCTGGAAACTCCGATCGGTCCCGAAGTGGTCGATCCCCTGCTCGAAGGCAGCGGCAGCTCCAATTACCGTATCGAGCTGCGCGAACTCGATGGCGGCCTCGCTGACCAGGGCGTGGTGCTCCCCGGCCAGGGCCTGCTGTCGTCGATTGCCGGTGGCGAAACGCGCGCCCTCTATGATGGCGGCAACCTGAGCGCCGTTCCTGAGACGCCTGCTGTGGAAATCCCGGACCTGCCGACACTGGAGCTGCCCGAGCCGCAGCCTGCCGCGGAGCCGATCAGCGTCGAGCCCGAGCCGGTTGTCGCTGAGCCTGTCAGCCCCGAGCCAGCGGCGAAGAAGCGCAGCCTGCTGCCGCTGATCCTGGGCGTGCTGGTTTTGCTGGCAATCGCCCTGGGCCTCTGGTTCTGGCTGAAGAAGCCGGCGGTCGAAACGCCGGTCGAGACGCCGCCCACAGCAACCGAACCCGCCGCAGCCAGCGAGCCAGTCGCCGCCGGCCCCTGCACGTTGGAAAGCATGGCCAGCCAGAGCGAGCTGAGTTTCGTGCAGAACTGCATCCGCGAGGCACCGGACAGCGCCGCGCTGCTTGAGATCATCGCCACCGCCAAGACTGCGGGCCATTGCGGTATCGCCCAGCGCCTGTACGCCAATCGCGCCCAGGCCGGCGATGTGCAGATCGCCCATGCCTATGCACGCGAATACGACCCTCAGTTCCACCAGCCCAGCACCTGCTTCGCCGAGCCGGATGCGGCGACTGCGGCCTACTGGTACGAAACCATCCTCGCCTCGGTCCCGGATGACGCCCAGGCCCGGCAACGCTTCGAGGAGCTGCAGCCGTGAGCCTGCGTATTTCCTGTGCGGCCCTGCTGGCGCTATGCGCCAGCGCCACCTTGCAGGCGGCAGACAAGCCCCTGTTGCAAGAAGGCAAGCAGACCCTGTTCCAGCGCGTGCTGACCACGCCCAACTGCCAGCTGAGCGCCACTGCCGGCGGCAATGGTGAAGCACAGCCGGCGTTCAGTCGCTTCTACGTCTACGAGCGGGCTCAGGCCGGCAATGCCGAGTGGCTGCGCGTCGGCCCGGACAGCTATGGCAAGAGCATCGGCTGGCTGCCGGCGGCCTGTACCGTGGACTGGAAGATGCAGCTGACCCTGGCCTTCACCAACCCGGCCAATCGTGACCGCCTGCTGTTCTTCAAGGAGCGCCCGACCCTGGAAGGCATCCTCGATGCGCCCGACCCGGTCAGCCATGTCGCGCCGCTGCGGGCCAAGCTCAAGCAGGGCCGGCCGGCGCCAGGCGTACTGGCTCAGGAGCCGGAATTCTTCGTCGATCTGCAGAAGGAGTTCTACCTGCTGCCGGTGCTCAGCGGCGAAGAGGTGATGAGCGAAGAAGGCTTCCGCATGCGCCTGCTCAACGTGGCCTCGGTGAGCAAGGCCGACACGCAATCCACGCCCGGCGGCAACGCGGCGGGCATCACGAGCGCAACCGGCGGCACCAGCCAGCCGGCTATCACCAGCCAGCTCAAGGAATTCAGCGCGGCGGTGGTGTTCGTCATCGACTCGACCATTTCCATGGACCCCTATATCGAGCGCACCCGCGAAGCGATCAAAAAGGTCTACGCGCAGATCGCCGTGGAGAACCTCGGCAAGCAGGTCAAGTTCGGTCTGGTCGCCTTCCGCTCCAGCACCCAGGCCGTACCAGGCCTGGAGTACGTCAGCAAGATGTACGCCGACCCCAACACCGTCACGGACGGCGCCGACTTCCTGAGCAAGGTCGCCGAGCTCCGGCAGGCCAGGGTATCGAGCAGCAGCTTCGACGAAGATGCCTACTCCGGGATCATGCACGCCATCGATCAGGTCGACTGGAGCCAGTTCGGCGCCCGCTACGTGGTTCTGATCAGTGACGCCGGCGCCATCGAGGGCGACAGCAAGCTGTCCGGGACCGGCCTCAGCGCCGAACAGGTACGCATCGAGGCCAGCAACCCCGGCGTGGCGATCTATACCCTGCACCTGAAGACCGCCGCCGGCCTGAAGAACCACGGCAAGGCCGAGGCCCAGTATCAGGCGTTGTCGACCTATCCGGGCACCAATACCTCGCTGTATTACCCGGTCAATGCCGGCGATCTGGACGCCTTCGGGCGCAAGGTCGATGCCCTGGCCAGCGCCATCACCAGCCAGGTCAAGGCCGCCTACATGGGCGACGAAGCCATCGGCAGCGCGCTGAATGCCAAGGCGGAACCGCAGGCCGCGAGCAGCGAAGAGCAGAAGATGCTCGACGACGCCGCGCTGATAGGCCACGCCATGCAACTGGCCTATCTCGGACAGAAGACCGGCACCCAGGCGCCGCCGGTGTTCCAGGCCTGGATCAGCGACCGCGACCTGATCAAGCAGAACCTGCCGACCACCGATGTCCGCGTGCTACTGACCAAATCCCAGCTCAGCGACCTCAGCGACGTGCTCAAGCAGATCCTCGACGCCGCCAACCAGGGCCTGATCTCGCCCAGCGAGATGTTCGAGCGCCTGCGCTCGGTGGCCGCCACCATGGGCGCCGACCCCAACCAGCTGAAGCAGGGCGACAACACCCGGCTGGCGGAGCTGGGCATGCTCGGCGAGTACCTGGAAGACCTGCCCTACCAGAGCGAAGTGCTCAACCTGGACGAGGAAACCTGGAAAAGCTGGGACGGCCTGGCCCAGGAGAAATTCATCCGCACCCTGAGCACCAAGCTGCGCCATTACCAGCGCTACAACGCCGATGTGGACCGCTGGGTAGCGCTGGCCAAGGACAGTGACGCGCGCGACAACGTGTATCCGGTTCCGCTGGAAATGATGCCCTGACCCCATGCTCGATATTCAGGGACTACGGGTGGCACGGGGCACCGGCAACCAGGCGCATCGCGTCTGTCTGCCGGCCCTGCAACTGGACCATGGCGAGATTCGCGCCATCACCGGCGAAAGCGGCTGTGGCAAGAGCACCCTGCTCGAAGCCATCGGTCTGCTGCTCGCGCCACAGGCGCTGACGCACTACCGGCTGGGACGTGAGCGGCTGGATATCCGTCAGCTGCTGCAAAACGATGACCAGCCGGCGCTGGCGGCGGTGCGTTCGCGCCAGCTGGGTTTCGTCCTGCAGAGCGGTGGCCTGCTGCCTTTTCTCAAGGTGCGCGACAACATCAGCCTGCCGCGCCGCCTGCTCGGCCTGCCCGTGCGCAGCGCCCATGTCGAAAAAGCCCTTGACGTGCTGCGCCTGCAACCGCTGCTCGACAAATATCCCCAGGCCCTGTCCATCGGCGAGCGTCAGCGCGTGGCCTGCGTGCGGGCCATCGCCCATGAGCCGCAACTGCTACTAGCCGACGAACCCACCGCGGCGCTCGACCCGCACAATGCACGGCGGCTGTTCGAGCTGCTGCTGGGCCTGGTGCGGGAGCTGGGGCTGACCGCGCTGGTGGTTTCACACGACTGGGCGCTGATCGACGAGTTCGGCCTGGCGCGGCTGGGCGCTGTCAGCAGCGAGGGGGAGACACATTTTGTCCCTGCGGCTTGATCGCTTCATCCTGCTCGGCAGGCTGGCCCTGAGCGATCTCTGGCACGACCGCAAGGTATCGCTGTGCGTGGCCGCTTCGTTGGTGGCGGTGATCGCCCCGCTGCTGCTGCTGTTCGGCCTCAAGCACGGCGTGGTCAGCCAGTTGCAGGACGAGCTGCTGCGCGATCCGCGCAATCTGGAAATCAAGCTGCTGAGCAGCGGCAGCTACGACACAGCCTGGCTCACACGACTGCAACAGCGCCCGGAAACCGGCTTCGCCATCGGCCAGACCCGCTCGCTGAACACCCAGGCCGACCTGCTGGGCGCCAGCCGGCGCTTTGTCGAGAATGCCGAAATCATTCCCACCCAGGCCGGCGATCCGCTGCTCGACACGCCATTGAGCGCACTGCGTGGCAATCAGGTGATTCTCAGCGCACGTGCCGCAGAGCGTCTGGACGTCCAGGCTGGGGACTCGCTGCGGCTACGGGTCACGCGCCGGCTCAACGGCGTCAACGAGCGCGGCGAGCAGGCTTTACAGGTGCTGGCGGTACTCGATCCGGCCCGTTTCGCTCGCCCCGCCGCCTTCGTCACCCCCGAGCTGTTGCTGGGGCTGGAGCGCTTTCGCGATGGCTATCAGGTGCCCGCGCTGGGCGCGCACAACGGCCATTCTACCGAGGGCCTGGCACCCGGTTACGCCCGCGCGCGGCTGTATGCACGGGATATCGACAGCGTTGCATCACTGGAGCGCTGGCTCAACGAACAACATATCGAAACCACCAGCCGCCTGGCCGAGATCGACGCGGTCAAGGCCATCAACCATGTGCTGGGGGTGATCTTCGGGGTGATCGCCGGCGCTTCGCTGGTGGGTTGCATCGCTTCGCTGGTAGGCGCTTTCCTCGCCAACATCGACCGCAAGCGGCGCAGTCTGGCGCTGCTACGCCTGCTGGGTTTCCAGCGTGGAGCGGTGGCAGGCTACCTGGTACTGCAGGCGCTGTTTCTCAGCAGCGCCGGTTATCTCGGTGGGCTGGCCTGCTATGGCGTCGGCAGCCTGCTGTTCAATCATCTGCTGGGCAGCAGCCAGGCCACCGGCAGCTTCGTCTGCGACATCACCTTCTGGCATGGGCTGATCGCCCTGTCGCTGGCGCTGCTGGTGGCCGCGCTGGTAGCCCTCGTCGGCGCATTGCGCGCCATCAGCATCGAACCTGCGGAGAGTCTGCGTGAACTCTAGAAACTGGTGCCGTTTCCTTTTGTTGCCGCTCGGTCTGGCCTGCACCCAGGCCTTCGCCGCTTGGGACGAGAAACACTTCAACCCCATGCCCGAAGCCGACGACGTGGTCCTGCCCATGCCCTGCGACGGTTCCATGGTGTTTCGCAAGGTGCATATTCCGATGGCCGGCCCGCTGGACGACTACCCCATCAACATCGGCCAGGACAGCGCTGAATGGGGCTACGTCGAGCAGACCCGCCCGGCCTTTATCGCCGGCAGCTTCACCTCCAATGGTTCAGAGAAGTCGCGCTATTACCTGCTGGCCAAATATGAAATGACCCAGCTGCAGTACCGCGCCCTGACCGACGAGAACTGCCCGACGCCCTCCAACAAGTTGCGCCTGCCCGTGGTGGCGGTCAGCTGGCTGGATGCGCTGCAGGCTTCGGACAAGTACAACCTGTGGCTGCGCCAGCACGCGGCGGACAAGCTGCCGAAGGAAGACGGCGCCCTGGGTTTCGTCCGGCTGCCGACCGAGATCGAATGGGAATTTGCCGCACGCGGCGGGCTGGAGGTCGGCACAGCCGAATTCCGCGACGGTCGCTACCCGATGGCTGAGGGGCTGAACGGCCATGAATGGTTCGCCGGCTCGCAGTCGGCCAACGGCCAGTTGCAGTTGTCCGGCCTGCTCAAGCCCAATCCGCTTGGGCTGCACGACATGCTCGGCAACGCCGACGAGATGATCTTCGAGCCCTTCCGCCTGAACAAGCTCGACCGCCAGCACGGCCAGGCCGGTGGCTACGTGGTGCGTGGCGGCAACTACCTGACCGCACAGGGCGAGATGCGCACCGCACTGCGCAAGGAAGAGCCCTACTACAACGCCCAGGGCCAGGTGAAAAACAGGACCACCGGCCTGCGCCTGGCGCTGGTGTCGCCGACTCTGACCTCGCGCGAGCGGGTCGCCAGCATCGAAAGCAGCTGGAAGAAGCTCGGCAGCGGTGATGAAGAGACTGCTGTCGCCAAGGACAAGGGTACGGTGCAGGCGCTCGAAGCACTGGCCTCCGGCGTCGAGGACCAGGCCCTGAAGGATCAGCTCAAGTCGCTGGAAAACCAGCTGCGCGCCAGCAACCAGCAGCAGGAAGAGGCGCGCGACCAGGCCATTCGCGCCAGCCTCAACCTCGGTGCCTTCCTCTGCACCAAGATGCTCGATGATGGCCAGTACCTGGACTTCCTGCAGAAGAATTACGACCTCAACTGCGCCGAAGGCGAGCAGGACCCCAGCTGCCCGATGCGCAAGGACAAGCTCGACGAACAGCAGGACCGCCTGCACAAACTCAGCCGCTACTACGCCAGCAGCCTGGTGGAGTCGGCCACCCTCTATGGCCAGCCGCTGCTACAGAAACAGCTGCCGGTGATGGAAGAGCTCATCGGTCGCAACAAGCAATTGCAGGAGCTCAAGCCCTATCTGCGCACCCACTGGGCCAACCAGAAGGCCTTCCTGCAGACCCAGAAGATCGACACCGGCGCCTGGCTGACCAGCTGCAAGACCGTATCCCGATAATCAGAAAAAAAGCACAACGCCAATACACAAGGAGCGACAACATGAAACTGAGCCAAGGTTTGTTTTCCAGGGCCGTCCTCGGCTTTGTCATGGCGGGCAGCATTCTGCTGAGCGGCTGCGCCAGCACCGGCAGCCTGCTGACCGATAACTCGGTGCCGGCCGCCGACCCGCGCCTGACCCAGGGCAGTGACGCCGCATTCTTCAGCAAATCGGGCTTCACCGCCTGCGCTGGCGCTGCCGGGGTCGGTGTCCTGGCCTGCGCCCTGTCCAATTCAAGCGACAAGGCCACTTGTGCCATCGTTGCCGGCATCGCCGCCTGCGGCGTGGCCATGGGCGCCAACTACTACTACGACCAGCGCCGTAGCCAGTACGCCAACACCGCCGAACGCCTGCAGGTGATGAGCGCCGACATTCAGAAAGACACCGAGCAAGTCGCTGCCCGTACCGAAACCATGCAGCGCGTCATTCGCGACGACGAGCA
Source organism: Stutzerimonas stutzeri (assembly GCF_013522825.1). Lineage (GTDB taxonomy): Bacteria > Pseudomonadota > Gammaproteobacteria > Pseudomonadales > Pseudomonadaceae > Stutzerimonas > Stutzerimonas stutzeri_AK. The sequence goes on along the minus strand of NZ_JAAMQZ010000008.1, from coordinate 127,147 downwards.
GAGCATCGCCGCCATCCAGAAGTCGATCAAGAACAAGCAACTGGACAAGGCCCAGGCCGAGCAGGAGCTGGCTGGCGTCGACCAGAACCTGGCGTTGATGCGCAAGGAGCTGGGCAACATGCGCAACAAGGTCGCCGAATACGAGAAGACCGCCAAGCTCGAGCGTGAAAGTGGCGCGGGCTCCGACGTGGCCAGGATCGAAGAGGAAATCGGCAAGATGAACCTCAAGGTCGCGGCCCTGCAGCAGGAAGTCGACGGCCTCTACAGCCAACGCTCCGCGATCACCCTGGGCTGAGAGGGTGTTTAGAAAAGTAGCGAGCGAAGATCAGGCAAGGCGAAATCAGCCGAGAAACATAGCGCAGCGAAGTAACAGCCGCAGGCTGGCCCGTAGGGTGAGCGCAGCGAATCAAGCGGAGTGTACGAGTAGTACATGAGCATTTTGAGGCTGATTTCAACGCAGCATGGTCGAGCGCAGTAATTTGTAAACATCCTCTGAGGCGACGCACATGAACCTTCGACTGTTGTTTCCCGCCCTCGCGGCGCTGACACTGGCCGGTTGCGCCACCGCGCCGACCAACTGCAACTCCGCCAACAACGACGCGAGCCTGATCACCAAGATGCAGTGCGACCACTCCGGCGGCTATAGCGCGCAGATCCAGCAGCGTGAGCAGGAACTGCTGGACGCACGCGCAGAAAACGAGCTGTTTCACCGGGTGTACGAGGAGATCAGCGCGCAGCAGCAGGCCACTCGCCAGAGTCTGGACGCCCAGCGCCAGCGGCAGGCCAGCCTGCAGCAGTCGCTGAACAGTCTGCTGAGCCAGCTCAAGAGCCGGCACGCCAGCAAGGGCCAGGTCCAGCAGCAGATCGCAGCCCTGGAACAGGACCTCCAGCGCAGCCCGAGCAGCGGTGGCAGTGCTGCCGACATCGCCGCACGCCAGCAGGAACTCAAGGCGCTGCAGCAGAAGGTCAGCCGTCTGCAACTGAGCCTGGGTTACGAGTGACACGGCTCACGGCTTCCAAGGGCCGTCGCTGGCGGCCTTCATTTTTCAGGAATTCGCTTCATGCAGCGGGTGACACGCGACTCGGCAACCTATCCCCAGCAGGCGCTATCGGCACTCGACGCCAAGGTCGAGCTGATACGCCGGCATTTCCCGCCCAGCGTCGCCAGCCTGTACGCCACGCCGCGAACGGGCGACGACGGAAACCTGCAATGGTGGTCGGAGCTGGCGGGTCAGCCGCACCCCTACGCCGAACTGAACGCCGACCAGCAGCGCCGGCTGCTGGAAAAATATCACCAGCGCCAGCACGCCATTGGCCATCTGGCCAACGAGCTGCAGAACCGTGGCCAGGACGACACCGCCGCCAGCCTGCGCAGCCTGATCGGTGCGCCGGACCTGGCCAATCTCTACAGCCTCAACGATGAACCGCTGGTGGTGCGCTGGGGCCTGCCGCCACCGCCTCCGGTCGCGCCAGCAGCCCCACCACTGCCGCCCCGCTCAACGCCTGCGCCGCGCAAAACCTGGCGGCTGCGCCTGTCACTGTGGTGGCTGCTGTTGCCCCTGTTGCTGCTTCTATTGCTCTGGCTGCTCTGGTTCTGGCGTGGCTACCTGCTGCATCTGATCGACCCCACGCCCATGACCAGCTATGCCTGCCAGCCGGAAGGTGCACGAGCGCCGGATTTCGCTGTGGTGCTGGATACCTCCGGATCGATGAACCTCAACATCGACGCCTCGCCCGAGGACGAGCAGTGGATCAATACGCTCGGCGGCAACCTGCCGGACACCAACCCACGCCGGGTGCGCGTCCTCAGCGAGCCAACCCGCCTGTCGGTGGCCAAGCAGGCGTTCGTCGGCATGCTCGACAACCTGCACCCCGACATCGATACCCGGCTGATCACCTTCGATGGTTGCTACAACCAGATCGACCAGGGCCTGTTCAGCCAGAGCCAGCGAGCTCAACTGAAACGCGGCGTGCAGCAGCTCGGCGCCAATGACGGAACGCCGCTGGCCAGCAGCCTGGAACTCGCCGCCAGCCAGGTCGATGGCCGTCTGCACGATGCCCTGGTGGTGATGTTCGTCGATGGCGAGGACGGCTGCGAACGCAACGCCTGCGCCGTGTCACGCAGCATAGCCCGCCAGCAGCCGCGCCTGCGGGTCAATGTGGTCAATATCAGCGACAGCGAACTCTCCAACTGCATCGCCGAGAATACTGGCGGTCGTGTGTATACCGCACGCAACGCAGCGGAAGTGGCGAGCATGCTGCGCGAGGCCAGCCAGGAAGTGTCTGCCAACCCGGGCTGCCCATGAACTGCGCACCACTGCTTCGGGCTTCGCCGTAATCGCCCGATTACGCAAACGCCCGCGGATGACCATTCAGCGGGCGCCCACCGCGCGGCGATGAACGGCTAGGGAGCGAGCCCGGCAAAGTGACAAAATGACATCACGGCTGTGCGCAGCCATTCCGATGCCCAGAGTGACTTTCCATGCCCGCTGACAAACGCTACTCCATCATTCTCGAACACACCGGCCAGGTTCTGCTCGAGCACGCCCCGCTGTCGCAGATCGAAGCGTTCTGGGACGCCAACGACGCGCTCTACTTCGGTCTGCGTATCGAAGACGAGCAGAGCGATCACGCCCGTGTGTTCGTCACCGACGTGTGCCCGGAAGAGGAAGACGCCGTCTTCGCCTAGGTGTTTAGTCCGACCCGCTGCTTGTTAGGCATAATCGACTGACCGCAAGCGGAGCAACGGCATGCAGATCGACGAAGAACTGACCCTGAAGAAGCTGGAAGTGTTTCTGGCCTTCATGCGCAATGGCAGCCTGAGCAAGGCGGCCGCCGAGCTGAATACCAGCAATGTCAGCATACATCGCGCCATCCACTCGCTGGAAAGCGCGCTGCGCTGCCCGCTGTTCAAGCGCGAAGGCCGCAATCTGATCCCGCTGGAAAGCGCCTTCGTGCTGGAGGAGCGAGCCCAGCAGCTGGTCAAGGACGTCGTCGAAACGGTGCGACAGACACGCGAGGCGGCGGGCTTCTCGGCGGAACGGTTCAAGCTCGGCGCGTTGTATTCATTGACCGTGAAGACCGTTCCGCAGCTGATCATGGGGCTCAAGCTGCGCCGCAGCGAACTCAATATCGACCTGATCCTCGGCTCCAACGTGGACCTGCTCTACAAGCTGAAGAACATGGAGCTGGACGCCGTCCTGATCTCCCTCGATGACGGCCTGATAAACCCTGACTGCGAGCAATTGCTGCTTTTCGCCGATGACATCTTTCTTGCCGTACCCACCGATTCGCCCTTCGCCGAGCAGGCGGAGGTGGATCTGGCCGACCTGCGCGACGCCACCTTCATCACCCTCACTCAAGGCTTTGCCACTCATCGCGACAGTGCGCGGGTATTCAGCCAGGCGGGCTTCGAGCCGAACGTGGGCATGCAGGTCAACGACATCTTCACCCTGCTGAGCATGGTCAGCTCCGGCGTCGGTTACGCCCTTCTTCCCGGGCGTGTCGCGGCGGTGTACGAGAACCGTATCCGCCTGATCCCGCTGCAGGCCCGTTATCGCCTGCAGCAGCAGATCGGCGTGGTCTTCCTGAAAGCCAAGGAGCGCGATCCCAATCTGCTAGCGCTCGTCGCCGAATGCCGAATGTACCGTGGCAGGTCCCGCTGACAGGCCGACCCTCGCTGAATCGTTAACCTTTCCGTAACGATGCTAGGGCAGTCTTAATTGTTGCGCCCCCTTGCACACGCTAGCCTGCAGTTGGCTCGAATAAGCAAGCCTGACAACAAGAAGAAATTCCTCTGACGTAATAAAAATAATTATGAACCGCATGGCGCGGTTCTGATGTGTCAATCCAGGAGAATCCAATGAAAGCCCTACTCCGTACCTCGGTCGCGGCTGCGCTGCTGGTCGCCAGCATCCCCAGCTTCGCCGAAACCGTCCTGCGCGCTTCCCACCAGTTCCCCGGCAACCAGGGCGACCCCCGCGATGAAATGGTGCAGATCATCGCCCGCGAAGTCGCCGCCGCCGATGTCGGTCTGAAGGTCCAGATCTACCCGGCCTCCTCGCTGTACAAGGCCAACGAGCAATGGGGTGCCATGACCCGTGGCCAGCTCGACATGACCGCCCTGCCGCTGGACTACGCCTCCGGTCGCGTGCCGCAGTTCTCCGCCACGCTGATGCCCGGGCTGGTCAAGAACTATGAGCATGCCCAGCGCCTGAACCAGTCCGACTTCATGAAGGAAATCCACGCGCTGGCCGAGAAGAACGGCGCGATCATCCTCGCCGACGCCTGGCTGGCCGGCGGCTTCGCCTCCAAGGAGCGCTGCATCACCTCGCCCGAGACCATCAAGGGACAGGTCATCCGCGCTGCCGGGCCAGCCTTCGAAAACATGCTCGCCGCCGCCGGCGCCTCGATCTCGTCGATGCCGTCTTCGGAAATCTACACCGGCATGCAGACCGGCGTGCTGGACGCCGCCAACACCTCGAACGACAGCTTCGTCTCGTACCGCCTGTACGAGCAGGTGAAATGCCTGACCGCGCCGGGTGAAAACGCCCTGTGGTTCATGTATGAACCCGTGCTGATCTCCAAGCGCAGCTTCGAGCGCCTGACCCCGGAACAGCAGGAAGCGATGCTGGCCGCCGCCAAGAAGGCCGAGGCCTACTTCGCCGAGGAAGGCCCCAAGGGCGAGAAGCGCATGAACGAAACCTTCTCCAAGGCCGGCGTGGAAGTGGTCAGCCTGAGCAAGGAAGAGCACGACGCCTGGATGCAGGTCGCCCGCGAATCCTCCTACCAGTACTTCGCAGAGAAGGTCAAAGGCGGCAAGGATCTTCTGGACAAGGCACTCGCCGTGCAGTGATGCCCCATCACGGCCGCTTCCCCGGCGGCCTTTCACTGCGTTCGAGCCCACCCCGTGGCTTTTGCAGTACGGCGGGCTCCAGGAGTTCTTTATGTCCAGACGTTTTATTAGTGCCATCGAGGCCCTGTCGCGCCTGGGTGGTGTCAGCGCGGTTTTCCTGCTGATCATCGCCATGGTCGTGATGTGCCAGATGATCCTCATGCGTTACCTGTTCAGAGCCCCCACGATCTGGCAGACCGAGGTGGTGGTGTTCGCCGCTACCGCCGCGATCTTCATTGGCGCGCCCTATGTGCTGATGAAGAAGGGGCACGTCGGTGTCGACGTGATCGAACTGATGCTGTCGGCACCCAACCGCCGGCGCTTGCAGTGTCTTGGCGCCGTGCTGGGCCTGATGTTCTGCGTGCTGATGAGCGTGGCCAGCGGCATCTACGTCTACGAGGCCTGGGAAGGCGGCTGGACCACCCCGACCATCGCCGCCATTCCGCTGTGGATTCCCGCAACGCCCATGCTGGTGGGCTTCTGCCTGCTGTGTCTGCAATACGTGGTGGAGCTGATGAAAATGATTCGCCCGGAACTGGCCATCTCGCCTCAACGAAACGCTGAAGGCCAGAAGGTCGAAACCATCATGCACAGCCATCAGCGCCTGGGAGAAACACCATGACTCCAACCCTTGCAGGCGTGCTCCTGATCTGTGCCTTGCTGCTGTTCCTCGCCACCGGCATGCCGATCGCCTTCGCCCTGGGCCTGGCGGCCATGGGCGGCCTGTTCCTGGCGATGGGCCCGGAGGTCATCGGCGTGGTGGCGGAAACCATGTTCGCCGGCATCGGCAACCTGGCTTTCGTCTCGATCCCGATGTTCGTGCTGATGGGCGCCATCGTCGCCGGTACGCCCGCCGGCGCCGACCTGTATCGCGCGCTGGACCGCTGGATGTACAAGGTGCCAGGCGGCCTGGTGCTGTCGAACATCGGTGCCTGCGCGGTATTTTCCGGCATGACCGGCTCCAGCCCGGCGACCTGCGCGGCAATCGGCAAGCTGGGCATCCCGGAGATGATCAACCGCGGCTACCCGTCCTCGGTGGCGACCGGTTCGATCGCCGCAGGCGGCACGCTCGGCATCCTGCTGCCACCCTCGGTGACGATGATCATCTACGGCATCGCCACGGAAACCTCCATCGGTCGGCTGTTCCTCGCCGGCGTGTTGCCCGGCCTGATGCTGACGGTGATGTTCATGGGCTGGGCGATGCTCGATGCGCGGCGCAAGGGCTTCCGCTTCGGCGCCGAGGGCGTGTACTACAGCCTGCGCGACAAGCTGGCGGCGCTGCCGCGGATACTGCCGCTGATGCTGATCATCCTCGGCGTGCTCTATGTGCTCTATGGTGGCGTGGCCACGCCTTCCGAAGCCGCTGGCGCAGGCGCCATGCTCACGCTGGTGGTGGTGGTGCTGGCCTACCGGCTGTTCAAGATGGGCACCTTCCGCGATATCTTCGGCTCCGGCATGCGGGAAAGCGTCATGATCATGATGATCCTGGCCTCCGCCGAGCTCTTCGCCTTCGCCCTGTCGTCGCTGTACATCACCCAGTCGCTGGCCGAGGCGATCGCCAGTCTGGAGGTCAACCGCTGGGTGCTGATGGGTGTGATCAACGTGTTCCTGCTGGTGGCCGGGATGTTCCTGCCGCCGGTGGCGGTGATCGTGATGTCCGCGCCGCTGCTTTTCCCCATCGTGGTGCAGGCCGGCTTCGACCCCTACTGGTTCGCGGTGGTGCTGACCATCAACATGGAGATCGGCCTGATCACGCCGCCGCTGGGGCTGAACCTGTTCGTCATCAACGGGATCGCACCGCAGGTGCCGACGCGGGAAATCCTCTGGGGCGCCCTGCCCTATGCACTGGTGATGGTGCTGGCGATCATCATCCTGTGTCTGTTCCCGCAGATCGCTACCATCCTGCCGGACTATGTGATGGGTGAAGCCATCTAGAAGTGAAATGTCATCAGCCGTGTTGCGGGCCTCCTCGGAAGCCCGCTTTTTTTCACGATTGCGTCGTGGACGGCTTGGGTCTCACAAGCAACCCGCCAGCTGGGGCCCAACGCGATGCTCAGTCGAACATCGCAACTTCGCCCCCGCGTTTAGACGGCCACCGCTGTACGCTTGCTGTTTTTGAACACCAGGCCAATCAAGCACACCACTGCCACCGCGATACCGATCGGCTTGCTGTATTCCATCGGCAGGTTCAAACCGATACCCGCCGTTGCGATGTAGGCCACCGTGATGGCTGTACCGACCACTGCTGGAATGCTGGCGATCCAGTGGAAGGTGCCTCTGTCGAACAGGTACTTGGTCGCCAGCCACAGCACGCTGGTCGACAGCAACATGTTGGAAAACGCGAAGTAGCGCCAGATCAGCGAGAAGTCCAGGAAGGTCATCAGATAGGCCACACCCAGCAGCGGCGCGGCCAGCGCCAACCGGTTGAGGGTCGTTTGCGAGATCTTGAACGCATCCATGATGGTCAGGCGCAGTGAACGGAAGGCCGTGTCGCCGGAAGTGATCGGGAATACCGCAACGGCAAGAATCGCCATCACACCGCCGAACACGCCCAGGTAGCTGGTGGCAACGTGATTGACCACCAGGCCGGGGCCGCCCTGATCCAGCATGCCTTTCAATTCGGCATAACCACCGGGGAACGCCGCGATGCCGGCCAGCGCCCAGACACAGGCCACGATGCCTTCGCAGGTCATGGCGCCATAGAACACCGGGCGGGCATATTTCTCGTTGGTCAGGCAACGGGCAATCATCGGTGACTGGGTGGAGTGGAAACCACTGATGGCGCCACAGGTGATCGTCACGAACAGCAAGGGCCATACAGGCAGGCCGTCAGGGTTCGGCGTGAGGAAATCATGCTCCTGATGGTTATGCACGAAGAAATCGAAAATACCCGATACCTGCGGCAGGTGAGGTGCATCGAGCAGCAAGGCCACGGCGACCAGGGTGGTCATCACGATCATCAGCAAGCCAAACGCCGGATACAGCTTGGTGATGATCTTGTCGATGGGCAACAAGGTGGCGAGGAAGTAATAGCCCAGGATCACCAGCACCCAGAAGGTGTTGCCACCCAGAATGGTGCCCTCGAAAAAGGACAGGTTACTCAGCAGCCCGGCCGGGCTCATGATGAACACCACGCCAACGAAGAACAGCAGCATGGCGGTGAATATCAGCATGCAGCCCTTGAACACCACGTTGTAATAGTGACCGGCGATTTCCGGCAGGCTCTTGCCATCCTCTTTCAGACTCATCACACCGGAGAAGTAGTCATGCACCGCGCCGCCGATCACGTTGCCGAGCACGATCCAGACGAGCGCGATCGGCCCATACAGGGCACCCAGGATGGGGCCGAAGATGGGGCCGACACCCGCAACGTTGAGGAACTGGATCAGGAAGGCCTTGAAGGGACTGACAGGAACATAGTCGACGCCGTCGCGCAGACGTTCCTGAGGGGTTACGGCAGTAGGGTCTATGCACGCCTGTTTTTCAACGAAGGGGCCATAGAACTTGTAGCCGAGAAAAAGTATCGCAAGGCTGATGAAGAAAAGAAGCATGGAGCAAGTTCCTCATTATTTTTTAAGTAGTTATGGGACTTATCCTAAAGCGTCAGCAGCCAACGGGGTCGAAACCGCAGAATACTTTAGGAGAAGCCCAGAGCCGTTCACGGCCAGCTTGCACATGCTCATCGTTCGATTTCTTGAGAACGCAGCGCGTCGGCGATGACACGCCGCGAGCCATCAGGCGCATCGAGAGTGTTCAGCCAGGCAAACCGCGCATGACGAAGAACGAAGACGGCCCGAGCAGGCAATCTAGACGGTGCAAGCCGACAGCAGGCAGCCGTAGGGTACCAGTTTCGGAACGGTCGTCGCGCACCGCTCGACCGCTCAGGCAGCGGACACGGCGCCCGCAGGAGAATCGTGCCAATCGGCGGGGCCAACGACTGTACCGCCCCGGTCGACAGGCGAGACATCGAGCAAACGCGCCCTTGCGGGCGCGCTGTGGTTTACGTTGAGCGTTAGCAGCCTGTCAGGCCTCAGCCAAGCAGTCCGCGCATGATGAAGAACAGCAGCGAGGGGCCGAGCAGGCAACCCAGTGCGGTGTAGAATGCCGCGGTCAGACAGCCGTAGGGCACCAGTTTCGGATCGGTCGCCGCCAGCCCGCCGGCGACGCCGCTGGAGGTGCCGATCAGGCCGCCGAAGATCACCGCCGAGCGCGGGTTGTTCAGGCCGATCAGCGGCGCGACGAAGGGCGTCGCCACCATCACCAGGATCGCCTTGACCAGGCCCGCCGCGATGGACAGCGCCATCACCTCGGAGCTGGCGCCGATCGCCGCGCCGGTCACCGGCCCGACGATGTAGGTCACCGCGCCGGTGCCGATGGTGGTCAGGCTCACCGCATCGGTGTAGCCGAAGGCCACCGCCACCCCCACGCCGGCCACGAAGGACGAGAACACGCCGATGAACAGCGCCAGTACGCCGACGAAGCCGGCGCGCTTGAGCTCTTCCACGCTGACGCCGAAGCCGGTGGCGACGATGGCGAAGTCACGCAGCATGGCGCCGCCGAGCAGGCCGATACCGGAGAACAGCGCGATATCCACCAGACCCTTCTCACCCCCGGTCAGCATGCCGCCGATGTACGACAGCAACAGGCCGATGAGGATGGCCACCGCCGAGCCGTGCAGACGGCCCTTGGTCAGCTTGTCGGACAGCCAGTAGGAGAGCCACATGGTGGCGCCGATGATGGCGAAGCCGCTGATCATGCCGTAGCCGGAAACAACCTTGAGTAGTGATTCGTACACAGGATCAGCCCTCTGCAGTCAGCGGTGTGGCGGTGGCGGTATCGGCCTTTTTCTGGCCGATCCGGTCCAGCACCGGAACCAGTGCGAAGGCGATGACGACGGCGGCGACACCGGCAAGGATCGCCATCGGGCCACCGCTCAGCGCGCCGTAGACGTTCTGCTGGGCAGCCATGGCAACGACGATGGGAATGTAGACGGCACTCCAGAACTTGACGCCCTGCTCCGACTCCATGCTGAACAGGCCACGATTCTTCAGGTAGCTGCCTATGAGAATGAGCAGCACCATGGCGATGCCGACACCGCCGACGTTGGCCGGCACGCCAATAGCCTTGCCCAGCAGTTCGCCGATGAAAATGCCCGTCAGGGTGCACAAGGCCAGAAAGGCCACACCGAAGATAATCATTGTTATTGTCCTCTTGGGTTGCGCTCGTGCCTGCAAGCCGGCCGGGCGCGTATTACGAAGTGAGTTGTAGTTATTCATCGTTCAGGTGGATGGCGCCAACGGCCATCCCTTGCGGTTCTACTCGGCTCGACCTACCTCCCGACGCAGCAATGCATCCAGCGTATCGAGCCGGGCGCCATCGAAGGCGACCAGCGTACCTTGTTCGAAAACCCGTCGTGCCAGCCCGGTCAGCACCGAGCCCGGCGGCAGTTCGACGTGCAGGCGCACGCCGCGCTCGTAGGCGGTGCGCAGGGTGCCGTGCCAGTCGACGACGCGGCACATGTTGAAGGCCAAGTCGTCGCGCAGGCGCTCGGGGTCGCCGATGGGCCGCGCCGTGGTGCCGCTCAGATAGCGCAGGCGCGGCGCGCGCAGGCTGACCGTCGCGAACGCCTCGGCCAGCTGCGCGGCGGGCGCGTCCAGCAGCGCACTGTGGGATGGCACACTGACCGCCAGGCGTCTTGCACAGGAGGCCCCCAGCGCCTTGGCCCGTTGCGCCACCGCCGCCATGGCGGCATCGCTGCCGGCCACGACGAGCTGGTTGTCGGCGTTGATATTGGCCAGATGAACCGGCGCCTGCGGGCCGCTGACCTGCGCCAGCAGCCCTTCCACCTGGCCGAGATCGAGGCCGAGGATGGCGGTCATGCCGAAGCCTTCAGGATAGGCGTTCTGCATCAGCTCGCCGCGCAGCGCCACCAGGCGCAGGGCATCGGCATAGTCCAGCGCCCCGGCGGTGACCGCCGCGGCATAGGCGCCGATGGACAGGCCGGCGACATAGTCGGGGCGCAGGCCGCCGCGCATCAGCAGCCGGGCGCCGGCCACGCCGGCGATCAGCAGGCAGAGCTGCACGGCACGGGTCGAAGCCAGCGCCTCGGCCGAATCCAGCGCCAGGGCGTCTTCACCGAGCACCTCGCCGGCTTCGGCCAGGGCGGCGGCGATCTGTGGTTCGTCCGGCAGCCGATGCAGCATGCCGGGCTTCTGCGCACCCTGACCGGGGAAGGCGAACAGGCTGCTCATGCCGCCAGCTCCCTGGCCGCCCAGGGATTTTCGATCAGCCGCGCGCCCGTGGCGCACTTGAGCAGAACACGCGCCGAGTCGCCGGCCCACTCGCGCAGGGCAATGCCACCTGACGGTGTCTCCAGCTGCATGTCGATACGGCAAGGTGCTTCATCCATCAACTGCTGCAGCTCACCTGCCAGTTGGCGGGACAGCGGTTGCGGGGTACACAGCAGCAGATCGAGATCACTCTCGACATGCGCCGCCTCGACGCCGCTGGCGAGCTGGTAGCCGACCGATCCGGTCACGCCCCAGGCAAGGCCCAGTTCGTCGAGAAACGGCTTGAGCAAGGCCAGCGCCTTGAAGGCAGGCAGCCCACCGCTCGGCAGCCGCTCGACCAGTTGCTCCGGGCTCACCCGACGCAGCACTCTGCTCAGCTCCAGCGTGGTCGCGAAGCGCTGATCACGGCTCGCACCGCGCACGCCGACCGCAACCTGGCCGTCCGCGACGAGCGCACGGCGCACCACGACCGGCTGGCCGGTGGCGAGCACCTGCCGCGCCCAGGCCGGCGCGTCGGCTGGCAGCTGTGTCGGGGTCATGCCCCAGAGCAGGTCGTGGGGACGTGGTGTGTCGTGCATCTGCGGCCTCCTCGTATTGTGTATTGCAGGGCGGCAATCGGGCGTTGGTTGCGGGTGCGTTCGGCGGGTTGCAACCCGCCCTACGTCACCATTGCGCGCGCAATAGCTCCCGGACCCGTGAAGACGCTTCGCGATTCGCCGCTCCGAGGCGTCCGCGCAGGTCGGTGCTGGTGCCGATATCCGCGACGGCTTCCTGCAGGCAGCCATGTACGCACCGCAGGTCATCGCCGGTCGGCTGCTCGATATTGTCCACCGAGAGGGTTTTCCAGAGCAGACCGAGGGTCGCGTAGTTGTCGATGTCGTAGGCCATCGGCGGCACCGATTCGGCCAGCGCCTCCAGTTCCTCGACGCTGCGCAGGGTGATGCGCGCGGCGGCGGCCTTGCCCATGGCGTGCACCATCACTCCCGGATCGCGCAGGGCGATGATCCGCTGGGCCTGGTAGCCATGGGCGAGAAAGGCGCCGGACATGGCCTTGCCCACCAGCAACGCGACCACCGGATGCCCGGCCAGACGCGCGCGGGCATAGCCATCCACCGCGCCGGCCAGCGCCTGGTGGATACCCAGGGCCTCCTCGCGGCGGCCATAGGCCTGGCTCGGCACGTCGACCACAGCGACCAGCACGCGCTTCTCAAGCGTATCGCGGTCGGCCTCGATCACCTCGTCCACGGCCTGGCCCAGGGCCCAGCCTTCGAGCAGGCCGACTTCGCCGTTGCGGGCGCGCGGGAAAGGGCTCTCGGCATCGGGCACCACGGCGATATAGCGCGCAGCACGCTCGCCGAGGGTGCCGTCGACGACCTTGATCGAGGCCGGATACCCCACCAGTGCCTGGCCACCGGCCAAGGCTTGCAACCAGTTCAGTCCACGGCTCATTGGGCATCTCCTTGGTAGAGGGCGCGCACCGCTGCAGCGTCGAGCTGGGTGCGGGTGTCGGCGTCAGCCAGGCGTTGCAGGAACCAGGCATGGCGACTGCTACGCGGCTGCGCCGGCTTGCCCTGAGCGAACAGGCGCTGCAATTCGCTGCGGATGTCGTCGGTGTCGTCGGCGACGTAGCTGTCCGCCAGACCGCTGGCATGGCGCTGTTCGCCGCCGGTCAGGCTCCAGATGAACGGTCGGTTGCTGGCGTCGTATTCATCGATGCCGGCTTCCTGCTCGATCACCTGCGGGCCGTTCAGGCCAAGGCGTGCCTCGCGGGTGACTACGAGATAGCTGCACAGCCCGGCAGCGATGCCCATGCCGCCGAAGCAGCCGACCGAACCTGCCACCACGCCGATCACCGGCTGGTGTTCGCGCAGCTCGACGATGGCCGCCTGGATCTCGGCGATGGCGGCCAGACCCAGGTTGGCCTCCTGCAGGCGCACGCCGCCGGTTTCCAGCAGCAGCACGGCGCGGGTGGGAATGCCGTTGCGGTTGTCCTCGGCGGCCAGCTCCAGGCTGCCTGCGATCTTCGCGCCGCCGACCTCGCCCATGCTGCCGCCCTGGAAGGCACCTTCGATGGCGGCGATCACCGCCGGCTGGCCGTCGATAGTGCCTTTCGCGACCACCACGCCGTCGTCGGCCTGGGTGACGATGCCCTGCTTGGGCAGCCAGGGCGAGGTGACGCGGTCGAACGGATCGAGCAGTTCGCGGAAGCTGCCTGCATCCAGCAGTGCGCGGGCGCGCTCGCGGGCGCCGAGTTCGACGAAGCTGCGCGATTGCAGCAGGCGGGTCACGTTGTTTGCAGAAGCATCAGTCATGGCCGACCTCCTCCAGTCCCTGTTCCAGGCGCAGGCGCACCACGCCGGGGGTCGCGCCGAAGTCGTGGATGTCGATGTTCAGCGCCGGTAGCGTCTGCTCGCGGAACATCCGCTCGAACAGCTGCTGCCAGCGTTGCTCGGCGCCGTTGACCGAGGTGACCACCTGGATCGCCAGCTTGCCGGCCTGACCGGGTTCGAGCAGCACTTCCAGATCGCCCGAGCCGACCACGCCGACCAGGGCCTTGCCGCGGGCGGGTTGCCCGGCGGCGAATTCGAAAGACAGGGTTTCCATGATCAATTGCTCCCAATCGGCGCCGGCGCGGCAGGCGCCAGGCGGTCGAGGAAAAGAGTGGCGGCCAAGAGGTCGGCGGCGCCGCCCGGCGAGGCGTTGAGCGCCAGCATGGCGTGGTCCAGCGCGCGCAGCTGGCGACGCCCGTCGAGGTTGGCAGCGCCACCGGCGGCGAGCACGGCGCGGGCACCGGCCTGCATACGACTCAGGCCATCGAGCCCGGCGCGATGCAGCACGCAGGTGTCGGAAAGCGTGCTCATGATCGCCAGCAGCGCATCGAGCCGGGCGTTCTGCTCGCCGGCACCGGCGCGACGGCTGGCCAGCAGTTGCGGCAGGCCGTGTTCGATGACGGCGGGAAAGCCATGCTGCGCCTGTTCGCGGGCGCCAAGCACACCGTAGCGACGGCAGACCCGCGCGCCGTGGCTGCCCGGGTTGTGCGGTGCGGCGGGATCTTCCAGCCGAGCCAGGGCCGCTGCGGTATTGCTGATCCGTCTAGCGTCGGGCGCATCGGCATCGAGCGCCGCCGCCGCACTGAGCAGCCCCAGCGCCCAGATCGCGCCGCGATGGGTATTCACGCCCTTGGTCACGCGCAGCATTTCCGCTTCCCCGTCACGGCCCAGCCCGCCGAGGATTTCACGCAGCGGCTGGCTGACCTCACCGGCAATCAGCGCCGCATCGGCCATGGCCTTGAAGGTCGGCCACAAGGCAACCGCCGAGGCGTGCATCAGGCTCAGGTGCAGATCGTGGTGCGCACCGTTGCCGCGCCGGTCCACCAGCCCCGGCTTGGGCGACAGATCCGCCTCGTCGATCAACACCTGCACGGCCAGGTCCGCCAGCCGCTCGGCCAGCGATGGCTGCGCCTGTCTTGCTATGAGTGCGCTCATCACCAGCTCCTGAACTTGGCAGGCGGGTTGTAGAGGCCGCCGGACCACTCGACCAGCTCGGCGATGCTCTTGGCGGCCAGCAGCTCGCGGCTGGCATCGTTGCGGCGGATGCCGAGGTCTTCCGGCAGCGCGATCAGCCCTTCGCGGCGCATGCGCTCGGTGTCCTTGGGATCATGGCGCAGGCCGATGCTGGTGACGCCGGCCACCGCGGCGATCATCGCCTGGCGCTCTTCCAGCGAGCGCGCCTTGTACAGGTAGGCGATGCCTTCCTCGGTGAGCAGGTGGGTGACGTCGTCGCCGTAGATCATGATCGGCGCCAGCGGCATGCCGCTCTTCTTCGCCACCTGGACCGCGTCGAGCTGCTCGACGAAGGTGGGCTTGCCGCCTTCCTGGAAGGTCTCGACCATCTGCACCACGAGCTTCTTGCCGCGTTCGAGCAGGGTCACCGGGCCTTCGCCGCCGGGGGTGGCCATGTCCAGCCAGGCCGGAGTCGGATGGCGGCGACCGCGCGGATCGTGGCCCATGTTCGGCGCGCCACCGAAGCCGGCCAGGCGGCCACGGGTGACGGTGGACGAATGCCCGTCGCCATCCACTTGCAGGGTCGCGCCGATGAACAGGTCCACCGCGTACTGCCCGGCCAACTGGCACATCATGCGGTTGGAACGCATCGAGCCGTCGCGCCCGGTGAAGAACACGTCCGGGCGCTGGGCGATGTAGTTCTCCATGCCCAGCTCGGTGCCGAAGCAGTGCACGCTCTCGACCCAGCCGGTCTCGATCGCCGGGATCAGCGTCGGGTGCGGGTTGAGCGTCCAGTTGCGGCAGATCTTGCCTTTCAGGCCCAGGGATTCGCCGTAGGTCGGCAGGATCAGCTCGATGGCGGCGGTGTTGAAGCCGATGCCATGGTTGAGCGACTGCACGTTGTGTTTTTCGTAGATGCCGCGGATCGCCATCATCGCCATCAGCACGTGCACCGGCTTGATGTGGCGCGGATCGCGAGTGAACAGCGGCTCGATGTAGAACGGCTTGTCGGCCTGCACCACGAAGTCGACCCAGCTGGCCGGGATGTCCACGCGCGGCAGGTCGCGCGGGTCGTCGACGATCTGGTTGACCTGGACGATGACGATGCCATCGCTGAAGGCGGTGGGCTCGACCAGGGCCGGGGTGTCCTCGGTGCTCGGGCCGGTGTAGATGTTGCCCTCGCGGTCGGCGGTGAAGCCGGCCACCAGCGCGACATTGGGGATCAGGTCCACCAGCAGGCGCGAATAGAGCTCGATGTAGGTGTGGATGGCGCCGACTTCCAGCAGGCCGTCTTCCAGCAGCTGGCTGATGCGCAGGCTCTGCGGGCCGGCGAAGGAGAAGTCGAGCTTGCGCGCGATCTGCCGTTCGAACAGGTCCAGATGCTCGGCGCGGCTGACGCTGGGCATGATCATGTGCAGGTCGTGCAGCTTGCCGGGATCGACCTGGGCCAGCGAGCGGGAGAGGAAATCCGCCTGCTTCTGGTTGTTGCCTTCGAGCACCACCCGATCGCCTGGGGCGATCAAGGCTTCGAGCGCCGCGACGATCTTGTCGCTGGGCAGGACCACCCCGTCAGCGAGGCTGCGCACCTGATCGAGACGGCGGGCTTTTTCGGCACGACGACGCGACCATTGCGGCGGTGGGGATATTGTTGTTGTCATGACGACTCCACAGGTTTCCGCGATGTGGAGCTCACAGTAGGGAGTGCCCCCAAGGCCATCAATCAAGCTGGAGGGTCAATCATTACGGCTGGAGTAACTATGGATTTCTGGTTTGGCCATCTCGCAACAGCTCCGGTTGTTCCGAGGTCCAACAGGCCAGACGACAGCACGAGGCCTCCATGCTTACTCCAAACCACAGCGCTCGGTGCTGCATGCCGGTTATCGCCGCATTGCTGGTCCTTGCCGGCTGCGCCCGACACGCGCCGGCACCGCAGCCGCATCCGAGCGAGGTTCGCGCGAAGATCGTGCGGCTGATGCCTGCCGAAATTCCCGACCGCAGCGGCTGGGCCAGCGACATTCAGTCGGCCTTCAGCACGCTGGAGATTCCCCCGTCCGATGAAAATCTCTGCGCGGTCCTTGCCGTGACGGTTCAGGAATCGACCTTCCAGGCCGCGCCACCAGTGCCCGGCCTGGCGAAGATCGCTCGCGAGGAAATCCAGCGACGGGCGGATCGCCTGCATGTCCCGCGTTTTCTGGTTGATGCCGCGCTACGTCTGGAATCGTCCGATGGCCAGACCTACGAGCAACGGCTGGCCAGGGTCCGCACCGAGAAGGAGCTGAGTGAGATCTTCGACGACTTCCTCGGCCTGGTGCCCCTGGGCCGGCAGTTGTTCGGCATGCTCAACCCGGTGCGTACCGGCGGGCCGATGCAGGTCAGCATCGCCTTCGCCGAGGCGCGTGCGAGCGATTACCCCTATGCCTACGAAGGCAGCATTCGCGACGAGGTTTTCAGCCGCCGTGGCGGCATGTACTTCGGTATCGCCCATCTGCTGGACTATCCGGCGAACTACAGCCGCCCGCTGTATCGTTTCGCCGACTTCAACGCCGGTTGGTACGCCAGCCGCAACGCCGCCTTCCAGAAAGCGCTCAGCCTGGCATCGGGCATCGACCTGGCGCTGGACGGCGATCTGATCATCCATGGCAGCCGCAAGGCGGGCGCCACGGAGCTGGCGGCCCGTTCGCTGGGCAAGCGTCTGCGCATGAGCGACGCTGCCATCCGCGAGGCACTGGAGCAGGGCGATCGCCTCGAATTCGAGGACACGCGGCTCTATGAACGGGTGTTCGATCTGGCGGAACGAGTCGAAGGCGGGCCACTGCCACGGGAAGCCTTGCCGGGCATCAAACTGCAAAGCCCGAAGATCACCCGCAACCTCACCACCGCCTGGTTCGCCAAGCGCGTCGACGAGCGCCATCAACGCTGCATGCTGCGCGCCTCGCAGCCTTGAGCGAGCCCTGCCGCAGTACCTGGTGCTCGCTTTCCAGAGTCCGGCCTCGACAGCCACGGAAAACAAAAAAATGCCGTTGCGTCAGTGACTGACTCTCGTCAGGCTGCCGGGCGATTCATGAAAGGACTGCTACCAGGAGATCGATAGCAAACCAGAAGGTCCTCCATCAATCTGAACGAGAAAGCCTTTACGTTTAACCTAACGCCCCGCTCGAAGGTCATCAGTTCATCTGCGCGAGCAAGGCCCGCGTCGACTCCATCGAGGTGACCCACGGCGACGGTCTGCAGGGTTCCAGCTTCAACTACGGTTTCGGTGCGCACAGCGACCTTGAGTGGATCGAGGCCGCCGCCGATGTGATCCAGCACGCCAGGATCACCGTGCTGCTGTTGCCCGGCATCGGCACCGTACATGACCTGAAAGCGGCCTATGACGCTGGCGCGCGATCGGTGCGCGTGGCCACCCACTGCACCGAGGCGGACGTATCGAAGCAGCACATCGAATACGCCCGTGAGCTGGGCATGGACACCGTCGGCTTTCTGATGATGAGCCACATGATTCCGGCCGACCAACTGGCGGCGCAGGGCAAGCTGATGGAGAGCTACGGCGCACAGTGCATCTACATGGCCGATTCCGGTGGCGCGATGAACATGAATGACATCCGCGACAGGATGCGCGCGTTCAAGGCCGTGCTGAATCCGCAGACCCAGACCGGCATGCACGCCCACCACAACCTCAGCCTCGGCGTGGCCAACTCCATCGTCGCGGTGGAAGAAGGCTGCGACCGCATCGACGCCAGCCTCGCCGGCATGGGCGCCGGCGCCGGCAATGCGCCGCTGGAAGTCTTTATCGCCGCCGCCGAGCGCCTCGGCTGGGACCATGGCACTGATCTCTACACGCTGATGGACGCTGCCGACGATATCGTCCGACCGTTGCAGGACCGTCCGGTGCGCGTCGATCGCGAAACCCTCGGCCTCGGCTATGCCGGCGTCTATTCCAGCTTCCTGCGTCACGCCGAAGTGGCCGCCGAAAAGTACGGCCTGAAGACGCTGGACATTCTCGTAGAACTGGGCAAACGCCGCATGGTCGGCGGCCAGGAAGACATGATCGTCGACGTCGCCCTCGACCTGCTGGCAGCCCGCAAGGAGCAACACGCATGAAACGTACCCTGAATCCCGAACAGGTGCTGGCATTGGCCGAGCACGTGGAAAACGCCGAACTGCAGGCTCATGACATTCACAAGGTCACCAACGACTATCCGGAAATGACCTTCGCCGATGCCTACGACATCCAGTGGGAAATCCGCCGGCGCAAGCAAGCCCGTGGCAACAAGATCGTAGGCCTGAAGATGGGCCTGACCTCCTGGGCGAAGATGGCCCAGATGGGCGTGGAAACACCGATCTATGGCTTTCTGGCCGATTATTTCAGTGTGCCGGACGGCGGCACCGTGGACTGCTCGAAGCTGATCCACCCGAAAATCGAGGCGGAAATCTCGGTCGTCACCAAGGCGCCGCTGACCGGGCCGGGCTGCCATATCGGCGATGTCATCGCGGCAATCGACTATGTGATCCCGACCATCGAGGTCATCGATTCGCGCTACGAGAACTTCAAGTTCGACCTGACCAGCGTGGTGGCCGACAACGCTTCCTCGACCCGCTTCGTCACCGGCGGGCGCATGGCCAGCCTCGAGGACGTCGACCTGCGCACCCTTGGCGTGGTGATGGAGAAGAACGGCGAGGTGGTGGAAGTCGGCGCCGGCGCCGCGGTGCTCGGCCACCCGTTGTCCAGCGTGGCGATGCTGGCCAACCTGCTGGCCGAACGCGGCGAACATATCCCGGCTGGCACCTTCATCATGACCGGCGGCATCACCGCCGCCGTGGCGGTGGCGCCGGGCGACAACATCTGCGTGCGTTACCAGGGATTGGGCAGCGTGTCCGCCCGTTTCATCTGAGCCCATGGCCGCCTCATGGGGCGGCCTTTTCCCGAGGAGCGACCATGCCCATTGCCCAGATACACATTCTCGAAGGCCGCAGCGACACGCAGAAGGAAACCCTTATCCGCGAGGTCAGCGAGGCGATTTCACGCTCGCTGGACGCACCGCTGGCCAACGTGCGGGTAATCATCACCGAGATGCCGAAGAACCATTTCGGCATTGGCGGCGAACCGGCCAGCAAGGTCAGGCGCTGAGAGATCAAGCCATGAACATCCAGTTCGTCGAACCCGACCTGCACTGGCAGGCCGCCCAGCACGCCGTCAATGCTGCTGTTGCCCATGCCTGCGAGCTGGGTATTCGCATTCATGTGGCGGTGGTCGATCACGCCGGGCACACCCTGGCCTACCTGCGCATGAACGGCGCCTTCCTGCATTCCGAAGGCATCGCCGTGGACAAGGCCTATACCGCCGCCAGCTTCGGCTTTCCGACCCGTGACTGGCTGGACGTACTCGGCGACAACCCCCGGCTGCGCATCGGCCTGCCGGCCCGCGACCGGCTGGTGGTATTCGGCGGCGGCCTGCCGATCCTGGTCGATGGCATGCGCATCGGCGGCATCGGCGTTTCCGGCGGTTCGGAAGAACAGGACGAGGCCTGCGCCAAGGCCGGGCTCGCGGCGCTGTTCAGCGAAGAGACCTAGAGCTCAAAAAGTTACGGATGACTGCCTACTGGCGGCCCATTCAGGCGCGATGGCCGAACAGGTTCGGCCCTACGGTTGCCCACCATCCGGGCAGTCTCGGCAAGGCTCACAACCCACCCAGCGTCACCGCCGCCAGCACCAGATAGCGCGCGCCCTTGGCCAGAGTCACCAGCAGGAGGAAACTCCACAGGGGTTCGCGCAGCATGCCGGCGACCAGAGTCAACGGGTCACCAATGATCGGCACCCAGCTCAGCAACAGTGACCAGCGCCCGTAGCGGTGGTAGCTTCGTCGGGCTTTTTCCAGCTGCTGCGGGCTCGCCGGGAACCAGCGCTTGTGACGCAGGCGTTCGATGGAGCGCCCCAGCAGCCAGTTGACGAGCGAGCCCAGCACATTGCCCAGCGTGGCCACCAGCAGCAGGATCGCGACGGAGAAGTTTTCGCTGAGCAACAGCCCGACCAGCAACGCCTCGGACTGTGCCGGCAGCAGCGTGGCGGCGGCGAAGGCGGCCATGAACAGGCCCAGGTAGGCGGAAAGGTCGAGCACGTTTTTTACCGTTCGGTTGCCAGCGGCGCGGGCGGCAAAGTACCAGAGGAATTGCATGAAAGGCAGGTTGATCTATCTCATCGGTCCTTCCGGTTCGGGCAAGGACAGCCTGCTCGATGCCGCACGCGAGCGCCTGGCCGCGCGTGGCGTGCGCATTGCCCGGCGGGTCATCACCCGTTCGGCCCAATCGCTTGGCGAGGACGCGCAGGCGGTAAGCGAAGACGCGTTCGAGCGCCTCGAGGCCAGCGGCGCCTTCGCCATGAGCTGGCGGGCCAACGGCCTGGCCTATGGCATTCCGTTGCAGATCGAGCAGTGGCTGGCCGAAGGCAGCGCTGTCGTGGTCAACGGCTCGCGTGGCTACCTGCCCCAGGCGCGCCTGCGCTATCCCGATCTGCTCGTGGTGCTGCTGAGCGTCAGGCCCGAGGTGCTGCGCCAGCGTCTGCTGGCGCGCAAGCGCGAAACGGTCGCACAGATCGAGCAGCGCCTGGCGCGCAATGCCCGCTTTGAAAGCGCGGCGAACGACCTGCATCTGCTGGACAACTCCGGCGATCTCGAACTGACGGCACAGAAGTTTCTGCACATCCTTGAGGTATGAGGCTCGGATTGTCGTAGGTCGTGTTAGCCGAAGGCGTAACCCGACATCCCAAGAGCCTTATCCGGGCATGACAGTCCGCCCCCATACGTAGTTCCTCACGCCCGGAACGGCTAACCGGGCATAGCCTTTCAGAACCCGGAACCCGGTCGCGCAAGATAATCCTCCTCGGCTGCGCTCGACACGCGGCCAAGGATCGCATTGCGGTGGGGGAAGCGGCCAAAACGAGCGATCACGTCGCGATGACGTTCGGCGAAGTCGAAAAACTCATCGAAAGCGGGCCGTTCTTCTGTGGCAGCCATGTCGCGCAGCGCCATGAACTGAGCCACGGCCAAATCCTGATCGGCCAGGTTCTCGGCATGCTCCAGCACCAGATAGATAAACACCCGCTCCAAGGGCGCGAGCAATCTGTCGCGTCCCTGCGCCATGCCGTCGCTGACCTGTTGTCGGGCACGCGCATCGCCGGCAAATGCCCGTGGCGTGCCACGATGGAGCATTCGCGGCAGCTGGTCGAGCAGCAGAATCAGCGCCAGCCAACCCTGCTCGGAATCAGTCCACTCCTGCAGGCCATCGGCGAGCGCCTGTTCGCACAGATCGCCGAAACGCTCACGCGCTTCGCGGTCCTGCTCCGGTTTGTAGCCAAACCACAGCCGATGTTTTTCGTTGACGATCTGTTGCGCCGTGCGGCCCTGGCCAAACCACCAGTCCAGCAAGTCCTGCCACGGCGCGCGCATCATTCAGCCCTTGTGATAGCCGGTGACACGCTCGACTTCTTCCGGCGAGCCGAGGAACACCGGCACGCGCTGGTGCAGGGACGTCGGCTGGATGTCGAGAATGCGCTGCTGGCCATTGGTGGCAGCGCCGCCGGCCTGTTCGATGATGAAGGACATGGGATTGGCCTCGTACATCAGGCGCAGCTTGCCGGGCTTCTCCGGCTCACGCGCGTCCCAGGGGTACATGAACAGACCGCCACGGGTGAGGATGCGATGCACGTCGGCCACCATCGAGGCGATCCAGCGCATGTTGTAGTTCTTGCCCAGCGGGCCTTCCTCTCCGGCCAGCAGTTCGCTGACATAGCGCTTGACCGGCTCGTCCCAGTGGCGCTGGTTGGACATGTTGATGGCGAACTCGGCGGTGCTGTGCGGCACCCGGATGTTCTCGTGGGTGAGCACGAAGCTGCCCAGCTCGCGATCCAGGGTGAAGCCCATCACGCCGTTGCCCAGGGTCAGCATCAGCATGGTCTGCGGGCCGTAGATGGCATAGCCGGCGGCGACCTGCCTGGTGCCTGGCTGAAGGAACGCCTCTTCGCCGAGGGCATCGTTCTGGGTGAAACATTCGCCAGGGCAACGCAGCACCGAGAAGATGGTGCCGACCGACACGTTCACGTCGATGTTGGATGAGCCATCCAGCGGGTCGAATACCAGCAGATAGGCACCCTTGGGGTACTTGCCGGGAATCTGGTAGGCATTGTCCATTTCCTCGGAGGCCATGCCGGCCAGGTGGCCGCCCCATTCGTTGGCTTCGAGCAGGATCTCGTTGGACAGCACGTCCAGTTTCTTCTGTACCTCGCCCTGAATATTTTCACTGTCGGCGCTGCCAAGCACGCCGCCCAGCGCGCCCTTGGATACCGCGTAGCTGATTTCCTTGCACGCCCGCGCCACGACCTCGATGAGGAAGCGCAAATCCGCAGGGGTGTTGTTGCTGCGAGTCTGCTCGATCAGGTAGCGGCTCAGGGTTACGCGTGACATGGAATGACTCCGGGAGAGGGGAAAACCCGCGCAGTTTAGCAGGGCACGGGGCTACTAATCTCCCTCAGACCGACCATGGTCTGCAGGAGTTCAGCGAAACGGTGAATGACCACTCGCCGGGCGGTGGCGCATTACCCGGCCTGCATCACCTTCCAGATATCCTCGGCGTATTCGCGGATGGTCCGGTCCGAGGAGAACCAGCCGGTGCGCGCGGTATTGAGCACGGCGGAGCGCCACCAGCTGTCGGGGTCGCGCCAGCGTGCCTCGACGTCCAGCTGCGCCTGCCAGTAGGCTTCGAAGTCGGCACAGACCATGAAGGTATCCTGCCACTTGAGACCGTCGATAAGCGCCGTGTAGCGGCCCGGGTCCTCGGCGGAGAAGGCGCCGTCGCGAATCGCCAGCAGCACCTCGCTGAGCCGTGGCGAGCCGAAGATGGTCGCCTCGGCGCTGTACTCGCCGGCCTGCTTGCGCGCTTCCACCTCCTGCGCGGTCAGGCCGAAGATGAACATGTGCTCCAGGCCGATCTGCTCGCTCATTTCCACATTGGCGCCATCCAGGGTGCCGATGGTCAGCGCGCCGTTGAGGGCGAACTTCATGTTGCTGGTGCCCGAGGCCTCCAGCCCGGCGGTGGATATCTGCTCGGAAAGGTCTGCCGCGGGGATGATGCGCTCGGCCAGACTGACGTTGTAGTTGGGCAGAAAGACCACCTTGAGCAGGCCGCGCACGGTCGGATCGTCGTTGATGGTGCGGGCGATGTCGTTGGTCAGCTTGATGATCATCTTGGCAGTGTGATAACTGGCCGCCGCCTTGCCGGCGAAGATCTTCACGCGTGGCACCCAGTCGCCGCCCGGATCGGAACGAATCGCCTGGTACAGCGCCACGGTATGCAGCAGGTTGAGCAGCTGCCGTTTGTATTCGTGGATGCGCTTGACGTGAACGTCGAACAAGGCCGTGGGATCGACGCAGATGCCCAGGCTTTCCTGGATCATGTGTGCCAGCAGCTGCTTGTTGGCCAGGCGCTGGGCGGCGAAGCGTGCGCGGAACTGCGCCTGTTCGGCAAAGGGTTCCAGCCTGGGTAGCAGGGCTTGTGGTGCATCGAGCAGGGCGCTGCCCAGGTGCTCGACCAGCAGGCTCGTCAGCTGCGGGTTGGACTGGTACAGCCAGCGGCGAAAGGTGATGCCGTTGGTCTTGTTGCTGATGCGCTCGGGGTACAGCCGATGCAGGTCGGTGAACACCGTTTCGCGCATCAGCTGGGTATGCAGCGCCGAGACGCCATTGACGCAGTGCGAGCCGAGAAACGCCAGGTTACCCATGCGCACCCGGCGCCCATTGCCTTCCTCGATCAGCGACACCGAGCGCAGCAGTTCGAGATTTTGAATGCCGCGCTCGCGCAAGGCATCCAGATGCTGCGCGTTGATCAGGTAGATGATCTGCATGTGGCGCGGCAGCAACCGCTCCATCAGGCCCACCGGCCAGGTTTCCAGGGCTTCGGGCAGCAGCGTGTGGTTGGTATAGGACAGGGTCGCGACCGTGAGCTCCCAGGCCTTGTCCCAGGGGATGTCCTGCACATCCACCAGCAGCCGCATCAGCTCCGCCACGGCGATGGCCGGGTGGGTGTCGTTGAGCTGGATGGCGGCGAATTCCGGCAGGTTCAGCAAGGTGCCGCGCTGATCCAGATGCCGGCGCAACAGGTCCTGCAGCGACGCCGCAACGAAGAAGTATTCCTGGCGCAGGCGCAGCTCCTGGCCGGCTTCGGTGCTGTCGGCGGGATAGAGCACCCGCGAGATGCTTTCGGCACGGGCGCCTTCGGCCACCGCACCGACATGGTCGCCGGCATTGAAGCGCTCCAGATGGAAATCCGCCTCGGCACGGGCGCGCCACAGCCTCAGCGTGTTGACGCTGGCCCCGCGCCAGCCCACCACCGGCGTGTCGTAGGCAATGGCGCGCACACCTTCGGCCCAGTGCCAGAAATGCTTGGGCTCCTTGCCGGGGGCTTCGGCGGGCAACGCCATGACGCTGCCGCCGAAGCCGATCAGGTAGCTGACTTCGGGCCGCTCGAACTCCCAGGGATTGCCGAAATTGAGCCAGGTCTCGGTCTGCTCGTGCTGCCAGCCATCGACGATGGCCTGGCGGAACAGGCCGTGATCGTAACGAATACCGTAGCCATGGGCGGCGATGCCCAGCGTGGCCATGCTTTCCATGAAGCAGGCGGCCAGCCGCCCCAGGCCGCCATTGCCCAACGCCGCATCCGGCTCGGTCAGGCGAATGCGCTCGAAATCGACATCGATCCCGGCCAGCGCCTGGCGGGCGGTTTCCAGCAGCCCGAGGTTGCTCAGGCTGTCGATGAGCAGCCGGCCAATCAGGAATTCCAGGGAGAGGTAATAGACGCGCTTCTTGCCCTGGCGATAGCTCTCGCGGGTGCGGTCCATCCACTGATCGATCATGCGGTCGCGGGTGGCCAGCGCCACCGCCTCGAACCAGTCGTGATCGGAGGCATGCTCGGGGTCCTTGCCGATGGAATAGGTCAGCTTGGCGAGAATGGTGGTGCGGAAGGCTTCGACTTCATCGGCGGAGGGTGCGTGCGATTGTTGCGTCATGGACGGGCCTCGTAGCGCTGCGCGAATGGCAATGTGAGAGGTTTGCAGGTTTGACCCGGCTGCGGGTAACCATCTGTCGGGGTTCGACTCGTCGGTTTCACTGGAAATTCCACCCCGCCCCGTTATGATCGCGCGCCCTCATTACCGAATTGCGCACCGTGAAGACCCGACTGATCGCTTCTGCCGACCCCGACCGCCTGGAAACCTGGGCGCGCTACAGCAACGGTCTGTGCCGCGACTGTCGTGCCACCTGCTGCACGCTGCCGGTGGAGGTGCGCATCGACGACCTGATCCGCCTGGAACTGGTCGACGCCTTCGAGCGGGAAGAGCCGGCGAAGAACATCGCCAGGCGTCTGAGCAAGGCCGGTATCGTCGAGCATTTCAACCAGAAGCACGGCGTCTTCACCCTCACCCGTCTGGCCAACGGCGACTGCCTCTATCTCGACCGGCAGACGCGCCTGTGCACGGTCTACGCCAGGCGTCCGGATACCTGTCGCAACCACCCCGGAATCGGCCCCAGGCCCGGTTACTGCGCCTATCAGCAGAAAACCGTCGCACGCTGATAGACGGCCTCGGGAAGGCTCGGCAAAAGGCGACGGACACTGGCAATATCGTGACTCAGCAGTCATGCTTTACGTCTGCCTGTATCTGCAACGTTTAGGAACCCGCCCGGCATGAGTCGCGACAGCCGCTATCTGGAAGACCTTCTGCACCACGACATCCCGTTGACGCGCGCGCTGGGGCTGCGTGTCGAGCAATGGGAAAATCACGAATTGCGTGTGAAGGTGCCGCTGCAAGCGAACATCAATCACAAGAGCAGCATGTTCGGTGGCAGCCTCTACTGCGCCTCGGTGCTGGCTGGCTGGGGCTGGCTGCACCTGCGCCTGCGCGAGGCCGGTATCGAAGACGGGCATATCGTCATCCACGAAGGGCAGATCGATTACCCGCTGCCGGTGGTCGACGATGCCACGGCGGTTTGCTCGGCCCCTGACGACAGCGCGTGGGAGCGCTTCGAAACCATCTACCGCCGCCGTGGCCGTTCGCGCCTGACGCTGCACAGCCGCATCCTGACCGCCGATGGCCGCGAAGCCGTGCGCTTCACCGGGCAGTTCGTGCTGCACAAGTAGGCTGTACCCGACGAGGCTTCAGAGCGAAGCCTCGCTCTTCACTCCGCCACGACCGTGCGAACCGGTCCGCGAGCTTTTCAGCGGCCTGCAAGTTCCCCAAGTTCCCATTGCCCCGCACCCACAGTGCGCAGGGCCGCATTCATTCGGTCAACGGAGCCGCCAAAGGCCGAACAAGTTCGGCCCTACGGAATCGCAGCGAACATGATTTTCGCGGGGATTGCCCGCGAGATTCTCAGTGTGCCTCGAAAGCTCGCGGACCAGTTCGCTCCCACAGGACCGGTATGCACACGGCCATCGTGGGAGGGGCCTTGGCCGCGAAGGGAACCACGGCGATGGCAACGCAGTGCCCTTCAGACGTAGCGCGACTTGGGCGTGGCCATCGGCAAGGGGCCATCGCCGATCAGGCGGAACTCGCCACGCGCCGCATCGTAGGCGCGAATTTCACTGGTGCCGATGTTGTAGAGCCAGCCGTGAATGAACAGCTGCCCACTGGCCAGGCGTGCCGCCACCGAGGGGTGGGTACGCAGGTGTTCGAGCTGCGCCAGCACATTTTCCTCGGTGAGAATGCGCAAGGTGCTCTCATCGGCACAACCGCAGTTTTCCTCCACCACGGTACGGGCCACCTCGGCATGGCGCAGCCAGCTCCTGACCGTGGGCATGCGCTCCAGACTGGACGGGTCGAGCACCGCCTTCATCGCACCGCAATCGGAATGCCCGCAGACGATGATGTGCTTGACCCCCAGCGCCATCACGGCGAACTCGATGGCCGTCGAGACGCCCCCGTTCATCTGGCCGTAGGGCGGCACGATATTGCCGACGTTGCGGGTCACGAACAGGTCGCCCGGCGAGCTCTGGGTGATCAGTTCCGGCAGGATTCGCGAATCCGCACAGGTGATGAACATCGCCCGCGGCGTCTGTTCGTTGGCCAGCTTGGCGAACAGCTCGCGCTGCTGCGGATAGACATCCTCGCGAAAGCGCATGACGCCCGCGACCAGGTTGTCGAGCGCTTCCTGCGCGGTTTCATTAGGCGTGTCTTCGAGGCACATGTTCGACATCTCTTCTGATGGGTTGCCCCGCCCCGGCGCGGCAGGCGAGCGGTTACCGGCTGGCGCTTGAACGCTCAGGGTGCGGGTGTGGTTATTCGCCGCGAATGTACTGTTCGAGATGCTGGATCAGGCTTTCTTTCTCGGCGACCAGTTCCTTGACCACGTCACCGATGGAGAGCATGCCGACCAGCTTGCCCGCATCCAGTACCGGCAGGTGGCGCAGGTGCCGATCGGTCATCAGCTGCATGCACTCCTCCAGTCCCTGATGAGGTTCGATAGTCACCAGGCTGGACGTCATGATGGCGCTCACCGGCGTGGCGAACGACGAACGCCCTTTGAGCACGCACTTTCGCGCATAGTCGCGCTCACTGACGATACCCACCAGCTGACCATCGTCGCCGACTACCGGCAGGGCGCCGACGTTCTTTTGCGCCAGTATCTGCAGCGCATCGAGCACGCTGTCGGTCGCTGCGATGGTGTGTACGTTCGAGTCCGACTTTGCGTTGACGACCTGGCCAACCGTTTTCATCGTTTCATCTCCTCCATGCCAGCCCCTGCCGGGCGGGCTCTAGCATCATCCGTGATCACGAGGCAGTAAAGCGTTTTCCACATCGGTCGGCGCCGGGTCTGTATCCGGCTGCTACAGGCGGCAAAGGGATGCCACGTCCCTGCCGACACACCCGGATGTCAGACGATTTCGATCAGCAGGTCGCCAGGCGTTACGCGGTCGCCCTTGGCGACGTGAACGGCCTTCACCGTGCCGGCAATGGGTGCCTGGATCTCGGTTTCCATTTTCATCGCCTCGCTGATCAGCACCGGCTGTCCTGCCTTGACCACATCACCCTCCTTGACCAGCACATCGACGACATTGCCCGGCATGCTGGTGCTGACATCGCCCGGCGCGCTGGCCTGCTTGCGCTTGCCGCCGCCCTCGCCGACGAAGTTGTTCAGCGGCTCGAACACCACCTCTTCCGGCATGCCGTCGATGGAAAGGAAGAAGTGACGCTTGCCCTCGCCCTTGACGCCGACACCGGTGATATCGACGCGGTAGCTCTCGCCGTGCACATCAATGACGAACTCGGTCGGCACACCCTCGTCTGCTGGAGAACTCACACCACTGCCATCGGGAATCGGCAGCAGCACTTCCGGAGCCAGGGTGCCGGCGGCGCGCTCTTCGAGGAACTTGCGTCCGATATCCGGGAACATGGCGTAGGTCAGCACATCTTCCTCGGTCTGCGCCAGTTGGCCGACCTCACCGCGCAGGCGCTCCATTTCCGGTTTGAGCAGGTCCGCCGGACGGCAGACGATGACGTCCTCATGGCCGATGGCCTGGAAGCGCAACCGCTCGCACACGTCGCCCGGAGCCTTGCCGTAACGGCCCTGCAGGTACAGCTTCACCTCGTTGGTGATGGTCTTGTAGCGCTCGCCGGCCAGCACGTTGAAGAACGCCTGGGTGCCGACGATCTGCGAAGTGGGCGTGACCAGCGGCGGGTAGCCGAGGTCCTCGCGCACCCTGGGGATTTCCGCCAGCACTTCATCCATGCGGTGCAGGGCGCCCTGCTCCTTGAGCTGGTTGGCCAGGTTGGAAATCATCCCGCCGGGCACCTGGTTGACCTGCACGCGGGTATCCACGCCGGTGAACTCGCTCTCGAACTGGTGGTACTTCTTGCGCACAGCGTAGAAGTACAGGCCGATTTCCTGGATCAGTTTCAGGTCCAGCCCGGTGTCGTATTCGCTGCCCTTGAGCGCGGCGACCATGGACTCGGTACCCGGATGGCTGGTGCCCCAGGCCATGCTGGAAATGGCGGTGTCGATGCGGTCAGCGCCGTTCTCGATGGCCTTGAGCTGACACATGCTGGCCACGCCAGCGGTGTCGTGGGAATGCACCACCACGTCCAGTTGCGGCAACGCATCCTTGAGCGCCTTGACCAGCGCGCCGGTGGCGTAGGGCGTGAGCAGGCCGGCCATGTCCTTGATGGCGATGGAGTCCACACCCATGTCGGCCATGGCCTGGGCCTGGGCGACGAAGGCCTCGGTGGTGTGCACCGGGCTGGTGGTGTAGCAGATCGTGCCCTGGGCATGCTTGCCGCTTTTCTTCACGGCGCGGATGGCGGTTTCCAGGTTACGCACGTCGTTCATCGCGTCGAAGATGCGGAACACGTCGATGCCGTTCTCGGCGGCCTTGGCAACGAAGGCTTCCACCACGTCGTCGCTGTAGTGGCGGTAGCCCAACAGGTTCTGCCCGCGCAGGAGCATCTGCAGGCGGGTATTGGGCAGCGCGGCACGCAGCTGGCGCAGACGCTCCCACGGGTCTTCCTTGAGGAAGCGCACGCAGGCGTCGAAGGTGGCGCCGCCCCAGACTTCCAGCGACCAGTAGCCGACGCGATCGAGTTTTTCGCAGATCGGCAGCATGTCTTCGGTGCGCATGCGGGTGGCCAGCAGGGACTGGTGGGCGTCGCGCAGGATGGTGTCAGTAACGGTGATCTTCTTGTAGCTCATGTTCTTCTCCTCGCTGGAGGCTAGAGGCTGAAGGCTGGACGAGGCACGAGGCTGTCGTTCAGCCTTTAGCTTTCCAGCCTCCCGCGGCTGTTCTTTACAGGCCGGCGTGGGCGGCGATGGCGGCGGCGATGGCCAGGGCCAGCTCGCCCGGCTTGCGCTTGATCGAGTAGTTCAGCAGTTCGGGGTGGTTGTCCACGAAGCTGGTGTTGAAGTTGCCACTGCGGAATTCCGGGTTGGCGAGGATCTGCTGGTAATAGGTCGCCGTGGTCTTCACGCCCTGCACGCGCATGTCGTCCAGCGCACGCGAACCGCGGGCAATGGCTTCTTCCCAGGTCAGCGCCCAGACGATCAGTTTCAGGCACATGGAGTCGTAGAACGGCGGGATGGTGTAGCCGGTGTAGATCGCGGTATCGGTACGCACACCGGGGCCGCCGGGGGCGTAGTAGCGGGTGATCTTGCCGAAGTTGGGCAAAAAGTTGTTGCGCGGCTCCTCGGCATTGATGCGGAACTGGATGGCGAAGCCGCGGTACTGGATGTCTTCCTGCTTGACCGAGAGCGGCAGGCCCGAGGCGATGCGGATCTGCTCGCGGACGATGTCGATGCCGGTGATTTCCTCGGTGATGGTGTGCTCCACCTGCACGCGGGTGTTCATCTCCATGAAGTACACCTCGCCATCGGCGAGCAGGAACTCCACGGTGCCGGCGTTCTCGTAGCCGACGGCCTTGGCGGCGCGCACCGCCAGATCGCCGATGTAGGCGCGCTGTTCGGGAGTGAGTTGCGGGCTGGGAGCGATCTCGATGAGCTTCTGGTTGCGCCGCTGGATCGAACAGTCGCGCTCGAACAGGTGCACGGTATTGCCGAAGGAATCGGCCAGCACCTGCGCCTCGATGTGCCTGGGCTCGACGATGCATTTTTCCAGGAAGACATCCGCAGAACCAAAGGCCTTGGTCGCCTCGGAGATTACCCGTGGATAGGCATGCCGCAGTTCCTCGGCAGTATTGCAGCGGCGAATGCCGCGCCCGCCGCCGCCGGAAGTGGCCTTGAGCATCACCGGATAACCCAGGCGTCCGGCCTCGCGCAGTGCTTCGTCGAGGTCGACGACATTGCCCTCGGTACCGGGCGTGACCGGCACGCCGGCCTTGATCATGCTGCGCCGCGCCTCGGTCTTGTCGCCCATGCGGCGAATCACTTCCGCACTCGGGCCGACGAACCTGATACCGCGCTCGGCGCAGATTTCCGCCAGTTCAGGGTTTTCGGACAGAAAGCCGTAGCCGGGATGCAGCGCATCGCAACCGGTTTCCACCGCCAGGTTGACCAGTTTGCGCGGGTTCAGATACCCGGCCAGCGGATCTTCACCAATGAAATAGGCCTCGTCGGCACGCTTGACGTGCAGCGCATGACGGTCGGCCTCGGAGAATACCGCCACCGAACGAACGCCCATTTCGGCGCAGGCCCGCACGATGCGAACGGCGATTTCACCGCGGTTGGCGATCAGCAGCTTCTTGATCACTGTCTTCCCTCGGATCGATGAGCGAACGACCCGAGCGACGGGCCGATGACCGCTCGCCTTGGCAAGCGAGCGTTTTTCACCCTACGCCCATAAAGGGGATTACCGAAAATGAATAATTGTTTGATTAGAGATAAGTAAAAACTTATAGCTGTGCCAGAATGCACACTCGTCCATACCGATACAGCGGAAAAACAACGGAAAAAGGCAGCGAAAACGATGCGAAGATCGCTGATGCGCATAACCCTGCGCCAACTACAGATTTTCCGCGCGGTCTGCGAAAGCCGCTCCTATAGTCGTGCGGCGGAAGAAATGGCGCTGACTCAGCCCGCGGTGAGTCTGCAGATCCGTCAACTGGAAGAGCTGGTGGGCCAGCCGCTGTTCGAATACCTCGGCAAGAAGCTCTACCTCACCGACGCCGCCGAAGCGCTGCAACGCGCCAGTACCGACATCTTCGGTCGACTGGACAGCCTCGACATGCAGCTTTCCGACCTGCGCGGCTCGCTGCAGGGGCAGTTGAACCTGGCGGTGGAATCGAGCGCCAAGTACATCACCCCGCACCTGTTCGCAGCCTTCAAGCGCCAGCATCCGGACGTCAGCCTGCAGCTGCTGGTGGTCAACCATGCCCAGGCGGTCAAACGCCTGTCGGTGAGCCGCGACGACCTGCTGATCATGTCGCAGGTGCCGACCGACATGGATCTGGAGTTCCTGCCCTTTCTCGACAACCCGATCATCGCCGTGGCGCCGCCCGGACATCCGCTGAGCCATGCCGCCGAATTGTCGCTGCAGGACCTGACACCCTACCCGCTGCTGGTTCGCGAGCCCGGCTCCGGCACGCGCAAGGCCAGCGAAGACTATCTGCGGCAAAAGCGTGCGCATTTCGCCCAGACCATTCAGGTGGCCTCGCTGGACGCGCTCTGCGAAGGCGTGGTGGCCGGCCTGGGCGTGGCGCTGCTGCCGCGTCACGCCGTACATCTGGAACTGGCCAGCGGGCTGCTGCGCGAGTTGCCGGTGGTGGAATTGCCGCTGTACCGCAGCTGGTGCGTGGTGCATCCGCGCGGCAAACGCCTGAGCCCGGTGGCCCAGGCGTTCTTTACCTTCATCCGTGAAGAACGCAGCCAGATCAGCGCGCTGGCGACGCGCTTTGCCGGTACGCCGCTGCACCACGATCGATACTGAGCAGCTCGGGAAACTCCATCAGCTGCGCCTGCAACCGGCGCTGTTCGTCATGGTTTTCGATCGCGCGGCGAAAATACATGCGCCGTTCGTCCTGCTGCTTGCGACGGGCGCGGGCTTCGAGATTGACATAGGCTTCGCGGTACTGGGACATGTGCTGTTCTCCCGAAACAGGATTGAGGGGAGGTCAGCATCGAAGCAGCGGGTTACGCCATGAAGTCAGTCCGATGACAGCCGGATGACGACAGCCCGTCAGTCGTCCTGCGGCTTCACCGACTTCGGCGACAGCCTCAGGCTGCGCAGGCTGCGCTTGACGCTTTTCAGGTGGTTGACCAGGTTCGGGCCGCGCGCCATGGCCACGCCCATGGCCAGCACGTCGATCACCACCAGATGGGCGATACGCGAGGTCAGCGGCGTGTAGATCTCGGTGTCTTCCTGCACGTCGATGGCCAGATTGATGGTCGCCAGTTCCGCCAGCGGCGTCTGGCTCGGGCAGAGGGTGATCAGTGTCGCGCCGGACTCGCGCACTACATTGGCGGTGATCAGCAGGTCCTTGGAGCGCCCCGACTGCGAGATGCAGATCGCCACGTCGGTGGGCTTGAGGGTCACTGCCGACATCGCCTGCATGTGCGGGTCCGAATAGGCCGCGGCGCTGAGCAGCAGACGGAAGAACTTGTGCTGGGCATCGGTGGCCACCGCGCCGGATGCGCCGAAGCCGTAGAATTCCACACGCTCGGCCTTGGCCATGGCGGCGATGGCCTGCTCCAGCGCGGCGGGATCGAGATGCTCACGCACCTCCATCAGGGTGTGCAGCGTGGTGTCGAAGATCTTCTGGCTGATGTCGCTGGTCGAATCGTTCTCGCTGATGGCGAACTGGCCGAAGCTGGCGCCGGCGGCCAGGCTCTGGGCCAGTTTCAGCTTGAGATCCTGGAAGCCCAGGCAGCCAATGGCCCGGCAGAAGCGCACGATGGTCGGCTCGCTGACGCCGACCACATGGGCCAGATCGGCCATGGAGCTGTGCATCACCGATGCCGGGTCGAGCAGTACATGGTCTGCCACCTTCAATTCGGACTTGCGCAGCAGGCTTCTCGATTGGGCAATATGTTGCAGCAGGTTCACGGGGCAGGCTCGCTATGCTCGGCACCTGACGGCGGCACACGCGCAACGCCGCGCATGGCCCTAGCCTGTCAGACTTTGTGTAGTGGGCTTGTAGTTATACTACAAGAACCGCAACATCGCCCACCTTGGACTGTCGAAAACCATCTGCCATCCAGGTTGTTTGATCAGCAGGCCGTTGAAAACGTTGGCGAGGCAGGCAAGACGAGGCAAAAACAGACGAGGAAGCGGAGTTTAGTGTTCTAAATGAGCATTTCGAGTCCGTTTTTAACGAAGTATTGCCAACGCAGGTAGTTTTCAATGGCTTGCTAGAGGAGTGATATCGTGTCCATCCCCTGCGACATGCTGGTCTTTGGCGGCACCGGAGACCTGGCGCTGCACAAGCTCATCCCCGCGCTCTATCACCTGCATCGCGAAGGGCGCATGCACCAGGACGTGCGCATTCTCGCGATCGCCCGCAAGCGCCTGGATCGCACCGCCTATCTGACTCTGGCCGAGCGCCATTGCCGGGCACAGGTGGCGCGCGAAGAATTCGAAGCGGGCGTCTGGCAGGCGTTCAGCCAGCGCCTCGACTACTTCTCCATGGACGCCTCCCTGCGCGGCGAATTCGTCCGCCTGGCCCATTACCTGGGGCAGACCGAAGGCCGCGTGCGCGTGCATTACCTGGCCACCGCGCCCGACCTGTTCGAGCCGATTGCCTCGAATCTAGAAAGCGCCGGGCTGGCCGGAAAAAACGCCCGCATCGTGCTGGAAAAACCCATCGGGCATTCACTCGATTCGGCGCTGTCGATCAATGCCGCCATCGGCCAGATGTTCCCCGAGCCACGGATCTACCGGATCGACCATTACCTGGGCAAGGAAACCGTGCAGAACCTCATGGCGCTGCGTTTCGCCAATGCGCTGTTCGAGCCGATCTGGCGCGCCGGGCATATCGACAACGTGCAGATCACCGTGGCCGAAACCCTCGGCGTGGAAAATCGCGGCAGCTACTACGACAACGCCGGCGCCATGCGCGACATGCTGCAGAATCACCTGCTGCAACTGCTCTGCCTGGTGGCCATGGAAGCGCCGGTGCGCTTCAACGCCGAGTCGGTGCGCAACGAGAAGGTCAAGGTGCTCGAAGCGCTCAAGCCCATCGAAGGACGCGACGTGCAGGACAAGACCGTACGCGGCCAGTACGGCGCCGGGCGGATCGGCGGACATGACGTGCCGGCCTACTACTTCGAGAAGAACATCGACAACGACAGCGATACCGAAACCTTCGTCGCGGTGAAAGCCGAAATCGACAACTGGCGCTGGGCCGGTGTGCCCTTCTACCTGCGCACCGGCAAGCGCATGGCCAGCAAGCGCTCGGAGATCATCATCACCTTCAAGCCGGTGCCGCACATGCTGTTCAGCAAGGGCGAGACCAACCGCCTGGTAATCCGCCTGCAGCCCGAGGAAAGCATCAGCCTGCAACTGATGGCCAAGGCGCCCGGCAAGGGCATGCAACTGGAGCCGGTGGAGCTGGACCTGAATCTGGTTCACGCCTTCAGCAGCACGCGCCGCTGGGAAGCCTACGAGCGCTTGTTGCTGGATGTCATCGAGGGCGACTCGACGCTGTTCATGCGTCGCGACGAAGTGGAGGCCGCCTGGCGCTGGGTCGATCCGATCCTGCGCGGCTGGCACAGCCACTATCGCAAACCGCGCCCCTACCCGGCCGGCACCGATGGCCCCGAACAGGCCCATCAGCTGATCGAGCGACAGGGCAGCCAGTGGCGGCGCTGACGGGCGGCTGCGGAACGTCCCCAATCCCCCGGATAATGCGAAACAGAGCGGCTCAGTACATATTCAGGAAAGTATCCGACACATCAGCTGACAACTCACCTGAAACTTCCCGAATACCGCGGCGAGCAACTCTTCACTGATTATTTTTCCTCTTACTCAGGATGGATAATTCTGTGTCGCCATGTCGGCGATATCATGACTGAATATTGGTGACGCACTGCGCCCATTCGCAGGGACTGATCCCGCCGTATTTCAGCCTCCTTGTCCCGGCTTGATCGCTCACCCATCGCAAGCCTTTCCGGGGCTCGCAGAAAATCTTTACTGAAAGCCTGAAACGCCCGCAGCTCAAGGCTTTCGGCAATTACGCCCAGGGCGTTGCCGAACACTTGAATGACACTCACCGCAACACCCCGGAACCCACTTATTCACAGGCTGCAACTTCGCTGAATATATCGATGGATATCAAGGGCATTCTCGGCTGAATATCCTGAAGATTCAGCCAGCAGATATGCAGCCAACATGCGCGGCATTCAATGCTTATCTGCGGACTGATGGCGGAGTTCGGGTTGAGAAATGATTTTTCCTGTGTTTATCCTAGTAAAGGATTTCAATCAGCAACCCCAAAGGACTTGTTTTGAGTGTTCCTACCGTAACGCTCCGTCGCCCAACCGACGGCGACGGTTTTGCCCTCCACGCACTGGTAGCACGTTGCCAGCCGCTGGATACCAACTCGGTCTACTGCAACCTGCTGCAGTGCTCCGATTTCGCCGATACCGCCATGGCTGCCGAAGATGCACAGGGTCAGCTGGTCGGTTTCATTTCCGGTTACCGCCCGCCTTCCCGCCCGGACACCTTGTTCGTCTGGCAGGTCGCGGTAGACGCCTCGATGCGCGGCCAGGGTCTGGCTCTGCGCATGCTGATGGCCCTGACTCACCGGGTCGCCACTCAGGGCGTCCGTTTCATGGAAACGACCATCTCGCCCGATAACGGCGCCTCCCAGGCCCTGTTCAGGAAAGCCTTCGCACAGCTGGGCGCCGACTACGACACCCGCACCCTATTTTCCCGCGCCGTGCATTTTGCCGGCCAGCACGAAGACGAAGTGCTGTACCGGGCTGGCCCGTTCGACATTCCGAATCCAGAAGAAAAATCAGAGGAAACAGTATGAAAACCTTCGAACTGCACGAATCCGGCGTTCGCAGCTACTGCCGCTCTTTTCCCGTGATCTTCAAGCAGGCGCGTGGCGCCGAGCTGGTCACCCGCGACGGCAAGACCTACATCGATTTTCTCGCCGGCGCCGGCACGCTCAACTACGGCCACAACCATCCGGTGCTCAAGCAGGCGCTGCTCGACTACATCAGCGACGATGGCATCACCCACGGCCTGGATATGTATTCCGACGCCAAGGAGCGTTTCCTCGAAACCTTCTCCCGGCTGATCCTCAAGCCGCGCGGCATGGACTACGTCATGCAGTTCACCGGCCCCACCGGCACCAACGCGGTGGAAGCCGCGCTGAAGCTGGCGCGCAAGGTGACGGGGCGCAGCAATGTCATCAGCTTCACCAATGGCTTCCACGGCTGCAGCATCGGCGCCCTGGCGGCGACCGGCAACCAGCATCACCGTGGCGCCGCCGGCGTACCGCTGACCGACGTCAGCCGCATGCCCTACGCCAACTATTTCGGCGACAAGGTCAACACCATCGCCATGATGGACAAGCTGCTGACCGACCCGTCCAGCGGCATCGACAAGCCGGCGGCGGTGATCGTCGAGGTGGTTCAGGGTGAAGGCGGCCTGAACGCCGCGTCCGCCGAGTGGGTGCGCAAGCTGGAAAAACTCTGCCGCAAGCACGACATGCTGCTGATCGTCGACGACATCCAGGCCGGCTGTGGCCGTACCGGCAGCTTCTTCAGCTTCGAGGACATGGGCATCAAGCCGGACATGATCACCCTGTCCAAGTCGCTGTCGGGCTTCGGCCTGCCGTTCGCCATGGTGCTGCTGCGCAAGGAGCTCGACCAGTGGAGCCCCGGCGAGCACAACGGCACCTTCCGCGGCAACAACCACGCCTTCGTCACCGCCACCGCCGCGCTGGAGCATTTCTGGCAGGACGACGAATTCGCCCAGAGCGTGCGCGCCAAGGGCAAGCGCATCGCCGACGGCATGCACAAGATCGTCCGCCGCTATGGCCCGGACTCCCTGTTCGTCAAGGGGCGCGGGATGATGATCGGCATCAGTTGCCCGGATGGCGACACCGCCGCCGCCATCTGCCGCCATGCCTTCGACAACGGCCTGGTGGTCGAGACCAGCGGCGCCCACAGCGAAGTGGTCAAGTGCCTCTGCCCGCTGGTGATCAGCGAAGAGCAGATCGACAAGGCCATGAGCATTCTGGACAAGGCGTTCGCCGCCGTGATGGCCGATCAGGCCGCGCACCAGGCCTCCTGATTTTCGAGGAATTGAAAAAATGATCGTACGTACCCTCGCCGAATGCGAGCAGTCCAACCGCAAGATCGTCACCGAAACCTGGGACAGCACACGCATGCTGCTCAAGGACGACAACATGGGCTTCTCCTTCCACATCACCACCATCTACGCCAACACCGAGACGCACATCCACTACCAGAACCACCTGGAGTCGGTGTACTGCATCAGCGGCAACGGCGAGATCGAGACCATCGCCGACGGCAAGATCTACAAGATCGAAGCCGGCACGCTGTACATCCTCGACAAGCACGACGAGCACCTGCTGCGCGGCGGCAGCGAGGACATGAAGATGGCCTGCGTCTTCAACCCACCGCTCAACGGCAAGGAAGTTCATGACGAAAGCGGTGTCTACCCGCTGGAGGCCGAAACCCTCGCCTGACAGGCCAGGCGGGTGCAATGCCGCGCCCGCCGCTCGCCAAGCAACCGAAAGGAGAATGCGAAGTGAACCCCGTGCAAGCCGACCACTACCCTTCACGCCAGCATGACGAACCGCGCTGGCAGGAGCGTCTGGACCCGGTTATCCATCGCACCGACCTGACCAACGCTCCCATCACCGCAGAACAGATCGAACGCTTCGAGCGTGACGGTTATCTGGTCATCCCCAATCTCTTCAGCACCGAGGAAGTCGCCGTATTCCGCGACGAGCTCGACCGTATGCGCCAGGACCAGGCTGTCGCCGAATCCGGCAAGACCATCCGCGAACCCGGCAGCGGCGCGATCCGCTCGGTGTTCGCCATCCACAGGGACAATGCCCTGTTCGCCCGCGTCGCGACCGACGAGCGCACCGCCGCCATCGCCCGCTTCATTCTCGGCGGCGACATCTATGTGCATCAGTCGCGGATGAATTTCAAACCGGGCTTCACCGGCAAGGAGTTCTACTGGCACTCGGATTTCGAAACCTGGCACGTCGAGGACGGCCTGCCGCGCATGCGCACTCTCAGCTGCTCGATCCTGCTGACCGACAACGAGCCGCACAACGGCCCGCTGATGCTGATTCCCGGCTCGCACCGGCACTACATCCACTGCGTGGGTGCGACCCCCGAGAACCACTATGAAAAGTCCCTGCGCAAGCAGGAGCTTGGCGTACCGGATCACGACAGCCTGACCCGGCTGGCCGAGCGCTACGGCATCGACACCGCCACCGCGCCGGCGGGCAGCGTGCTGTTCTTCGACTGCAACACCATGCACGGCTCCAACAGCAACATCACCCCCAAAGCGCGCAGCAATCTGTTCTATGTCTACAACCATGTGGATAATGCTGCCCAGGCGCCGTTCTGCGGGCTCGCACCACGCCCCGACTTCGTTGCCGAGCGTGAGGATTTCACTCCGCTGCAGATCCAGCCACAACAGTATCTCTGACCTTCATGAAAGCATTTTCGCAACGCGGGAATGCTTTGCGTCTGGTTGCGAAGCCGGACCAGGGATGACAATTCACCCCCAAGACGGGACGTTGAATCGATGCATACCGTAGAAAAGATCGGCGGCACCTCCATGAGCCGCTTCGACGAGCTACTCGACAACATCTTCATCGGCCAGCGCGAAGGCGCCCAGCTGTATCAGCGGGTCTTCGTGGTTTCGGCCTACAGCGGCATGACCAACCTGCTGCTGGAACACAAGAAGACCGGCGAGCCGGGCGTCTACCAGCGTTTCGCCGACGCCCAGAACGAAGGCGCCTGGCTCGATACCCTGCAGGCCGTGCGCCAGCGCATGCTGGAGAAGAACGCCGAACTGTTCCCCGGCGATTTCGAGCGCCATGCCGCCGACCAGTTCATCAACGCCCGCATCGACGATGCCCGTGAATGCATGAGCAGCCTGCAGCGCCTGTGCGCCTATGGCCACTTCCAGCTCGGCGAACACCTGATGAAAGTGCGCGAAATGCTCGCCTCGCTGGGTGAGGCACACAGCGCCTTCAACGCCGTGCTGGCACTCAAGCATCGCGGCATCAATGCGCGCATGGTCGACCTGACCGGCTGGCACTGCGATTCGCCGCTACCCTTCGAGGACATGGTTCGCGAGAGTTTCGAAGGCGTCGACCTGAGCCGCGAACTGGTGATCGCCACCGGCTACACCCATTGCAGCGAAGGCCTGATGAACACCTTCGACCGTGGCTACAGCGAGATCACCTTCGCCCAGATCGCCGCCGCCACCGGCGCACGCGAGGCGATCATCCACAAGGAATTCCATCTGTCTTCCGCCGACCCGAATCTGGTCGGCGCCGACAAGGTGGTGACCATCGGTCGCACCAACTATGACGTGGCCGACCAGCTGTCCAACCTCGGCATGGAAGCGATCCATCCGCGCGCGGCCAAGACCCTGCGCCGCGCCGGTATCAAGCTGCGCATCAAGAACGCCTTCGAGCCCGAGCACGCCGGCACCCTCATCAGCCAGGACTACAAGAGCGAGAAGCCCTGCGTGGAAATCATCGCGGGCCGCAAGGACGTCTTCGGTATCGGCGTGTTCGACCAGGACATGCTCGGCGACGTGGCCTACGACATCGAGATCAGCAAGCTGCTCAAGCAGCTCAAGCTCTACGTGGTGAACAAGGACTCGGACGCCAACAGCATCACCTACTACGCCTCGGGTTCGCGCAAACTGATCAACCGCGCCGCGCGGCTGATTGAAGAGACCTATCCGGCAGCTGAAGTCACGGTGCACAACGTCGCCATCGTCTCGGCGATCGGCTCGGACCTCAAGGTCAAGGGCATCCTCGCCAAG
This sequence comes from Stutzerimonas stutzeri, assembly GCF_013522825.1. Classification (GTDB taxonomy): domain Bacteria; phylum Pseudomonadota; class Gammaproteobacteria; order Pseudomonadales; family Pseudomonadaceae; genus Stutzerimonas; species Stutzerimonas stutzeri_AK. The sequence goes on along the minus strand of NZ_JAAMQZ010000008.1, from coordinate 85,980 downwards.
ACCGTCGCGGCGCTGGCCGAGGCCGGCATCAGCATCCAGGCGATCCACCAGTCGATTCGCCAGGTGGAGATGCAGTGCGTGGTCAACGAGGAAGATTACGACAACGCCATCGCCGCGCTGCACCGCGCGCTGATCGAACCGGAAAACCACGGCGACGTGATCGCTGCGGCGTAACGCCATGCCGGGCTTCAAGAGCCGCCGGGCCTGACACCGTCACGCCCGGCGGTTTGCTTTCGAATAACGAAACTCGACCACGGGCCGCCAAATCGCCAGCATGACGCCCGTCAATATCGCTCATGCAAGGCAGGGTCACTATGAAACCGGAACGCAGGTTGCGGCCCGCATCGCCATCGGCAGCACCGCCTGCCAGCGCTCCGTCCCAGCCATGCACAGGAGCTCACATGTTTCCCGAATACCGCGAACTGATCAGCCGTCTGAAATCCGAAGACGCACATTTCAACAACCTGTTCGACGAGCACAACGAACTGGACCAGCGCATCAAGAACATGGAGGCGCGCATCATTCCCGGCACCGATACCGAGATCGAAAACCTGAAGAAGGAAAAGCTGCTCATCAAGGACCGTCTGTACGACGTTCTCAAGGACGCAACCGTCGCCTGAGCCCTGCGCCCCGCTTGCCGGGGCGCAACCCCTTCGCGGCTGCAGCCGCTCCGCGCAAAGCCGGTGCACACCGGCGCAGGCACTTGTAGGTCGGATTAGCCGAAGGCGTAATCCGACAGTCCGAAGGCGTAATCCGACGAGCAAAGCGCCGGCTCTCACCATGTCTGGCCTGTCCCATCGTCGGGTCGATGAAGCGAAACCCCGATGCCGGTCCATCGGTCGCGCAATCCTCGGTCGGGCGCAGTAAAATGCCGCGTTTCTCCAACGCCCTGCGAGTTCCCGCGCCATGAGCACCCCTTTCCGCCCCGAACTGCTGTCGCCTGCCGGCACGCTCAAATCCATGCGCTACGCCTTCGCCTACGGTGCCGACGCGGTCTACGCCGGGCAGCCGCGCTACAGCCTGCGGGTGCGCAACAACGAGTTCGGCCATGCCAACCTCAAGCTCGGCATCGACGAAGCGCACGCGCTGGGCAAGCAGTTCTACGTGGTGGTCAACATCGCCCCGCACAACGCCAAGCTGAAGACCTTCATCAAGGATCTGGCGCCAGTGGTGGCGATGGGGCCGGATGCGCTGATCATGTCCGATCCCGGTCTTATCATGCTGGTGCGCCAGCATTTCCCCGAGATGACCATCCACCTCTCGGTGCAGGCCAACGCGGTGAACTGGGCCACGGTGAAGTTCTGGCACGCCCAGGGCGTGAGCCGGGTGATCCTCTCGCGTGAGCTGTCGCTGGAGGAGATCGGCGAGATCCGCGAGCAGGTGCCGGGCATGGAGCTGGAGGTGTTCGTCCACGGCGCGCTGTGCATGGCCTATTCCGGTCGCTGCCTGCTCTCGGGCTACATCAACAAGCGCGACCCTAACCAGGGCAGCTGTACCAACGCCTGCCGCTGGGAATACAAGACCCACGAAGCCAAGGAAAACGAGCTGGGCGAGGTGGTGCACCAGTACGAGCCGATTGCCGTGCAACGCACCGAGCCGACCCTTGGCGTGGGCAAGCCCACCGATGAGCTGTTCCTGCTGGAAGATTCCAGCCGCCCCGGCGAGTTCATGGAAGTCAGCGAGGACGAGCACGGCACCTACATCATGAACTCCAAGGACCTGCGCGCCGTGCAACACGTCGAGCGCCTGGTGCAAATGGGCGTGCATTCACTGAAGATCGAAGGCCGCACCAAGTCCCACTACTACGTCTCGCGCACCGCCCAGGTCTACCGCAAGGCCATCGACGATGCCGTAGCCGGCAAGCCGTTCGACAAGTCATTGATGGACACCCTCGAATCACTGGCCCACCGCGGCTACACCGAAGGCTTCCTGCGCCGTCACGTGCATGACGAATATCAGAACTACGAACGCGGCTTCTCGCTGTCCGAGCGCCAGCAGTTCGTCGGCGAACTGACCGGCGAACGCCGCAATGGCCTGGCCGAAGTGAAGGTGAAGAACCGCTTCGCCGTCGGCGACAAGCTGGAGCTGATGACGCCGCAAGGCAATCTCAACCTGCGCCTGGAGCGGCTGGAAAACAAGCGCGGCGAGTCAATCGACGTCGCGCCGGGCGACGGCCACACCGTTTACCTGTCCGTGCCGGAAGACGTGGATCTGCAATACGCCCTGCTGATGCGTGAGCTGGAAAGCGGCACGACACGCAGCTGAAAACGTAGCCTGTAGGGCGGACTTGCCCGCGAGCTTTGGCGGTGGCTTCGACCCTACGGTTTATGGCGTTGCCTGGATGTAGAGCGGGTTGTCGGATTACGCCTTCGGCTAATCCGACCTACCGCAGCAACTCGGCGAGCTGCCCGGCGGGTACCGGGCGGCTGATCAGGTAGCCCTGGATCTCGTCGCAGCGCTGTTCCTTGAGGAAATCCATCTGCGCCTGGGTCTCGACGCCCTCGGCTACCACTTTCAGCTCCAGGCTGTGGACCATGGCGATGATGGCGCGGACGATGGCGGCATCTTCGCCGAACTGCTCCAGTTCGGAGATGAAGGAGCGGTCGATCTTGACGAAATCCACCGGGAAGCGCTTGAGGTAGCTGAGTGACGAATAGCCGGTGCCGAAATCATCGATGGCCAGCTTGACCCCCAGCGCACGCAGCTGACGGCTGATATTGATGGCATTGTCGATATCGTCGAGCAACTGGCTTTCGGTCAGTTCGAGCTCAAGCATCTGCGCCGGCAGCCCGGTGTCCTCCAGCACCTGGCGCACCAGACTGACGAAATTGCCCTGGCGCAACTGCTTGACTGACAGATTCACAGACACGCGGATCTCCGCCAGCCCGTCCTGTTGCCACTGGCGCGCCTGACGGCAGGCCTGGCGCAGGACGAACTCGCCCAACGGAATGATCAGCCCGGTCTCCTCGGCCAGCGCAATGAAGTAACCCGGCGCCAGCAGGCCCTGCTGCGGGTGATGCCAGCGCACCAGCGCCTCGGCGGCATCGAGACGATCTTCTACCAGGTTCAGCCGTGGTTGATAGAACACCTCCAGCTGTCCCTCGTCGATGGCCCGGCGTAGCTGGTTTTCCAGCTTTAGATTTTCCAGGCTGGGAACCCGCAGGCGCTCGGTGAAGAACTGCAGGGTATTGCCGCCCAGATGCTTGGCGTGCCGCATGGCCATGTTCGCCTGCAGCAGCAGCGTGGTGGCGTCACGCGCATTGTCGGGCATCAGGCTGACCCCGATGGAGGCGCCAAGCACCAGTTCCTGGCCATCTACGACGATCGGCTTGCCGATACGCGACAGCAGGCGACTGCCGCTGTGCGCCAGGTTGGAGAGGCTGCCATAGGCTTCGAGCACCACCACGAACTCATCGCCCGACAGCCGTGCAATGGTGTTGGCGCTGGAAAAGGTATGCGACAGACGCCGGGAGACCTCACACAACAGGCGGTCGGCCACTTCATGGCCCAGACTCTCGTTGAGGATCTTGAAACGGTCGAGGTCGATATAAAGGACCGCCAGGCCATGACTGCTGTGACGTCCACGCTCGCAGGCGCTTTGCAGGCGCTCCTTGAGCAGGGTGCGATTGCCCAGGCCGGTGAGCTCGTCGAAGTGCGAGAGGTAGCGCAAACGCTCCTCCACCTGGCGCCGGGCACTGAGATCGGAGAGGAAGGCCACCACATTGGCAATACCGCCATCGGCATCGCGAACCACCTGCAGTTGCACCCACTGTGGATAGACCTCGCCGCTCTTGCGGGTCTTGAGCAGCTCGCCCTGCCAGCAGCCCTCGCGCAGCAGCGCAGTACGCATCGTTTCGTATTGCTGACGGCTGCTTTCGCTGCTGGCCAGTTGCGCCAGACGGTAACCGACCAGTTCCTCGCGGCTGTAGCCGGACAGGGCACAACAGGCATCGTTGACGGCCAGCAGGCGGAATTCGGCATCCATGATGACCATGCCTTCGCCCGCCGCGTCGAACAGGGTCGTCGCCACCCGCTGCTGCAGCCCGTCGCAAGGCTCGACCAGACACACTTCGGCATCCGGCATGGATCGGGCCACCGTCGGCTCATTCGCCTCACCGAGCAGATATTTTCCGTCCGCGATCAACAGCCGGCTGAGCTGCCAGGCGACCATGCACAGCGTCAGCAGGATGATCAGTAACAACACGCCCCAGCCCGGCTGCTGCTGATCGCCGCTCAGCAGCACTGCGCCTGCCGGCAACAGGCCCGGCAGGACGAGCGCAACGAAGGCCCGCCAGGAAACGACACTGGCCATGCTGCCAACGATGATCACCGAGCCAAGTGCGCCATACAGCAAGGCTTGCCGGATGAAGCTCTCGCCGGGAATCAGCGCAACGAAGGCATAGCTGAGCGTCAGCCCCGTCGCAACATTGCTCACCACGAAGGCGTGACGCCACCAGGGGCGCTGCTGATCGCTCGCGGCGGCGCGGGCAAAGGCACTCGCCTGCTGCAGTCGCAGGCTCGCCAGCAGCAGCGTCCAACCGGACCAGAGCCCCAGCTCCAGCGCCCTCACCTCGCCCCACAGCAGCCCCGCGCAGAGCAGGCTGGCGAGCGCCATAAGCACCAGCCAGACCCGCGAGCCCTGATAGAGAAGTCGCGTCCGCGCAGCCTGTTGTGCAATGCCTGTGAACTTGAAAACGGTGCGGTCCTCCCTGGCCAATGACGTCGATTGCGTTGCTTGAACGGAATCGATCATCAATTGCTCTGGAATTTCGTATAAGTATTCGGAGCCTGGTGAATATGACAGCCGCGGATAATGGCATGTTGGCAGCCCAGGGCAACACCCCCATTCCGACCAATGAATAAGCGCTCGTCTCCCGAAGACAGGTGAACGCAGCGAACCAGGCCGGTTTGCGGATACAATGGCGACCATGCACGACGATATCTCCCATCTGCTGAACTCCCTCAACGATGCCCAGCGCCAGGCCGTGGCCGCGCCGCTGGGCCGTCAACTGGTGCTCGCCGGTGCCGGCTCGGGCAAGACCCGGGTGCTGGTGCACCGCATTGCCTGGCTCAACCAGGTCGAGCATGCCTCGCTGCATTCGATCCTGTCGGTGACCTTCACCAACAAGGCCGCCGCCGAGATGCGCCAGCGCATCGAGCAGCTGCTGCAGGTCAACCCGCAAGGCATGTGGGTCGGCACCTTCCACGGCCTGGCGCACCGCTTGCTGCGCGCGCACTGGCAGGAAGCGCAGCTGGAGCAGAACTTCCAGATCCTCGATTCCGACGACCAGCAGCGCCTGGTCAAGCGGGTGATCCGCGAGCTGGGCCTCGACGAGCAGCGCTGGCCGGCGCGCCAGGCGCAGTGGTGGATCAACGCGCAGAAGGACGAAGGCTTGCGCCCGCAGAACATCCAGGCCGGCGGCGACCTGTTCCTCGCCACCCAGTTGAAGATCTACGAAGCCTACGAGCAGGCCTGCGCCCGCGCCGGGGTGATCGACTTCTCCGAGCTGCTGCTGCGCGCGCTGGACCTGTGGCGCAATCATCCGGGACTGCTGGAGCATTACCAGCGGCGCTTCCGCCATGTACTGGTGGACGAATTCCAGGACACCAACGCCGTGCAGTACGCCTGGCTGCGCCTGCTCGCCAAGGGCGGCGAGAGCCTGATGGTGGTGGGCGACGACGACCAGTCGATCTACGGCTGGCGCGGCGCGCGGATCGAGAACCTGCAGCAGTTCAGCCAGGATTTTCCAGACGCCGAGACCATCCGCCTGGAGCAGAACTACCGCTCCACCGCCTGCATCCTCAAGGCCGCCAACGCGCTGATCGCCAACAACCAGGGCCGCCTGGGCAAGGAGCTGTGGACTTCCGGCTGCGAAGGCGAGCCGATCAGCCTGTATGCCGCGTTCAACGAGCACGACGAAGCGCGCTACGTGGTCGAGAGCATCGAGAAGGCCATCCGTGAGGGCATGAGCCGCAGCGAGATCGCCATCCTCTACCGCTCCAACGCCCAGTCGCGGGTGCTGGAAGAGGCCCTGCTGCGCGAGAAGATCCCCTACCGCATCTACGGCGGCCAGCGCTTCTTCGAGCGTGCCGAGATCAAGAACGCCATGGCCTACCTGCGCCTGATCCAGATCCGCCACAACGATGCGGCGCTGGAGCGGGTGATCAACCTGCCGGCGCGCGGCATCGGCGAGAAGACCGTCGAGACCCTGCGCCAGCTGGCACGCCAGGAGGAAATCTCGCTGTGGGCGGCGCTGCACCAGGCGGTCGGCACCAAGCTCGTCTCCGGCCGCGCCGCCAGCGCGCTGAACGGCTTCGTCGAACTGATCGACACCCTCGCGCTGAAGGTCGAGAGCATGCAGTTGCACAGCATGGCGCAGCTGGTCATCGAGCAGTCCGGTCTGCTCGCCTATCACCGCGACGAAAAGGGCGAGAAGGCCCAGGCGCGGGTGGAAAACCTCGAGGAACTGGTGTCCGCCGCACGCGCCTTCGACAACTACAGCGACGAGCAGGAGGACGAGCAGACGCCGCTGGCGGCCTTCCTCGACCACGCCTCGCTGGAGGCCGGCGAACAGCAGGCCGGCGATCACGAGGACAGCGTGCAGCTGATGACTCTGCACAGCGCCAAGGGCCTGGAATTCCCACTCGTATTCCTGGTGGGCATGGAGGAAGGCCTTTTTCCGCACAAGATGAGCCTGGAGGAATCAGGCCGTCTGGAAGAGGAGCGCCGTCTGGCCTACGTCGGCATCACCCGCGCCATGCAGCAGCTGATCGTCACCTACGCCGAGACCCGACGCCTGTACGGCAGCGAGACCTACAACAAGATCTCGCGCTTCGTCCGTGAGATCCCGCCGGCGCTGATCAGCGAAGTTCGACTGAGCAACACCGTCAGCCGTTCGTTCAATACCCGAGGCATGAGCGGCGCATCGCTGTTCGACGGCGCCGGCGTGCCGGATACTCCCTTCAACCTCGGCCAGCGCGTGCGTCACTCGCTGTTCGGTGAAGGCACCATCCTCAACTTCGAAGGCGCCGGCGCCCAGGCGCGGGTGCAGGTGAATTTCGAGGATGAAGGCAGCAAGTGGCTGATGCTCAGCTATGCCAAGCTCGAAGCACTGTGAGAATGTTGGATTAGACCGTAGCCTGGATTAGCCGAAGGCGTAATCCGGGTTTCCGAAGGCGTAATCCGGTTTCCGCGGGCGTAATCCAATCGGTAGACATGATCCGACGCTTCGAGGCAGGCCTTGGCTCTGCCCGTCGGGTCGGTGAAGCGTGACCCGACCTACACCAACAAGAAACAAGGACATCCACACCCATGAAACACCGCCACCTGTTCGGCGCAGCCGCTGCCTTGCTCGCCATCCTCGGCCTGGCCGGCTGCAATGACGACAAAGCCGAAACCACCAGCCAGCAGGCCGCCGGCGAGCCCGCCAAGACCTATCACTGGAAGATGGTCACCGCCTGGCCGAAGAACTATCCGGGCCTCGGCACCTCTGCCGAACGCCTGGCCGAGCGGGTCACCACCATGAGTGCGGGCCGCCTGACCATCAAGGTCTATGCCGCCGGTGAGCTGGTGCCTGCACTGGAAGTCTTCGACTCCGTCTCGCGCGGCACCGCCGAACTGGGCCACGGCGCGGCCTATTACTGGAAGGGCAAAGTGCCCACCGCGCAATTCTTCACCTCGGTGCCGTTCGGCCTGTCCGCCAGCGAGATGAACGCCTGGCTGAGCAAGGGCGGAGGGCAGCAGTTCTGGGAAGAAGCCTATGCACCACACGGCGTGAAGCCCATGGTGATCGGCAATACCGGCATGCAGATGGGCGGCTGGTTCAACAAGGAAATCAATTCGCTGGGCGATCTCCAGGGCCTGAAGATCCGCATGCCGGGTCTGGGCGGTGAAGTACTGGCGCGCCTCGGCGCCACCAGCGTCAACCTGCCCGGCGGTGAAGTCTTCACCGCGCTGCAGACCGGCGCCATCGACGCCACCGACTGGGTCAGCCCCTACAACGACCTGGCCTTCGGCCTGCTCAAGGCCGCGCGCTATTACTACTATCCCGGCTGGCAGGAGCCTCAGGCGGTGCTGGAGCTGCTGGTCAACCAGAAGGCCTTCGACAGCCTGCCGGCGGACCTCCAGGCGATCCTCACCGAAGCGTCCCGTGCCGCCAGCCGCGACATGCACGACGACTACACCTACAACAACGCCCTGGCGCTGGATCAGCTGAAGCAGCAAGGCACCGAGCTCAAGCGCTTTCCCGACGAAGTGCTGGCCGCCATGCGTGAGCACTCCGAGCAGGTGCTGGGCCAACTGGCCGAACAAAGCGAACTGAATGGTCGTATCTGGGCCTCGATGAAAGCCTTTCAGGCACAGGTCGAGCCAATGCACGAGATCTCCGAGAAGGAGCTGTATAACTGGCGTTGAGCGGTGCCGAGTGCAGTTCCGTCAAGCAAAAGCCTGAAACACTTACCTCTGGCGTTGTGTCGTGCCTCTGTGCAACATGACGCGCGTACCTTCACCCAACATGGGAACACTTAATGAAATCTGTGCTTAGCCTCTTCATGGCGCTGTGCCTCAGCCTGACTTTCAGCCTCGACGCCCACGCCAAGCGTTTCGGCGGCGGCAAGAGCTTCGGCTCGGCGCCCAGCCACCAGACTCGCCAGGCTCAACCACAACAGCGCACCGACAGCGCCGCCCAGGCTGGTCGCCAGCAGCCCGCTGCCGCAAGCGGTGCTTCGCGCTGGCTCGGCCCGCTGGCCGGCCTGGCCGCCGGCGGCCTGCTGGCCTCGATGTTCATGGGCGATGGCTTCGAGGGCATCCAGTTCATGGATATCCTGATCTTCGGCCTGATCGCCTTCGTCATCTTCCGCCTGCTCGCCGCGCGCCGACGCCAGCAGCAACCGGCCATGGCCGGGCACGGACATGCGCCGATGCAGCGCGAGATGCCGCAGCAGCCTTCGATCTTCGGTGGCAGCGCCGCGCCGGTCGCCGCCGCACCGGTGATCAACGCACCTGCCTGGTTCAACGAGCAGAGCTTCGTCGGCGCCGCACGCGAGCATTTCATGTCGCTGCAACAGCACTGGGATGCCAACGAGATGGACAAGATCGCCGAGTTCGTCACCCCGCAGCTGCTGGAATTCCTCAAGCGCGAGCGCGCCGAGATCGGTGATGCCTACCAGTCGACCTACATCGACGACCTGCAGATCCAGCTCGACGGCGTGGACGACGATGCCGAGAAGACCACCGCCACCCTGACCTTCGTCGGCGTGTCGAAGAGCTCGCGTTTCGACCAAGGCGAGCCCTTCAGCGAAAGCTGGCGCATGGAACGTGTTCAGGGCGAAAACCAGCCCTGGCTGGTAGCCGGTATCCGCCAGAACGCCTGAGTCCTTTCTGGCCCACGCAAAGCCCGGACACATGTCCGGGCTTTTTTATTGCGCTTAATAGACCCTTACGAAACCAAAGGATTAATCCTTTCAGCTAGCAGGCCGTATACAATGCCGTCCAAGCGAAGCGCCACAAGCGCTCATGGGCTATAGGAAACCATCCAGGGCTGCACCAGAACAGCCCACCGGTTTTCAACGTCCCGCCTCGTCTTAGCCTGATAAGGAAGAAACGATGGACATGAACCGTCGCCAGTTCTTCAAGGTCTGCGGTATCGGCCTTGGAGCGACCAGCATGGCGGCCTTGGGCATGGCGCCCGAGACCGCCTTCGCCGAGTCGATACGGCATTTCAAGCTGACCAACACCAAAGAAACCCGCAACACCTGCCCTTACTGCTCGGTAGGCTGCGGACTGATCCTCTATAGCCGCGGCAGCGGCGGCAAGAATGTCGATCAGCAGATCATCCACGTCGAGGGCGACTCGGATCATCCGGTCAACCGCGGCAGCCTGTGCCCCAAGGGCGCCGGCCTGCTGGACTTCATCAAGAGCCCCAACCGCCTGCAGCACCCGATGGTGCGCAAGCCCGGCTCCAATGAGTGGACGCGCCTGTCCTGGGACGAAGCGCTCGATCGCATCGCCCGGCTGATGAAAGAGGACCGCGACGCCAACTTCGTGCAGCAGAACGCTCTGGGCCAGACGGTCAACCGCTGGACCTCGGTAGGCTTTCTCGCGGCCTCGGCGGCGTCCAACGAAACCGGCTACCTGACCCACAAGGTGGTCCGCAATCTCGGCATCGTAGGATTCGACAACCAAGCACGTGTCTGACACGGCCCGACGGTGGCAAGTCTTGCCCCGACGTACGGCCGTGGCGCCATGACCAACACCTGGACGGATATCGGCAACGCCGACCTGGTCCTGGTAATGGGTGGCAACGCTGCTGAAGCACACCCCTGCGGCTTCCGCTGGGTGACCGAAGCCAAGTCCGAGAACAAGGCCCGGCTGATCGTGGTCGATCCACGCTTCACCCGCACCGCCTCGGTGGCCGACTATTACGCGCCCATTCGTACCGGGACGGACATCGCCTTCCTCGGCGGCCTGATCAATTACCTGATCGCCAACGACAGGATCCAGCACGAATACGTGCGCAACTACACCGACGTGTCGTTCATCGTCAGCGAAGGCTTCAGCTTCGAGGATGGGCTGTTCAGCGGCTACGACGCCGAGAAACGCACCTATACCGACAAGTCCGGCTGGACCTACGAGCTGGGCGAGGACGGCTACGCCAAGGTCGACCCGACCCTGCAGCACCCGCGCTGCGTGTTCCAGCTGATGAAGCAGCACTACAGCCGCTACACGCCGGAACTGGCCAGCCAGATCTGCGGCACGCCGGTCGATCGCATGCTGAAGATCTGGGAAGAGATCGCCACCTGCTCGACGCCGGGCAAGACCATGACGATCCTCTACGCCCTGGGCTGGACCCAGCACTCGGTGGGCGCGCAGATCATCCGCACCGCGGCCATGGTCCAGCTGCTGCTGGGCAACGTCGGCATGCCGGGCGGCGGCGTCAACGCGCTGCGCGGGCACTCCAACATCCAGGGCCTGACCGACCTGGGCCTGCTTTCCAACCTGCTGCCGGGCTACCTGACCCTGGGGCTGGATGCCGAGCAGGATTACGCGAGCTACATTGCCAAGCGCGCGCCCAAGCCGCTGCGTCCGGGGCAGATGTCCTACTGGCAGAACTACGGCAAGTTCCACGTCAGCCTGATGAAGGCCTGGTACGGTCCCGCTGCCCAGGCGAAAAACGACTGGTGCTTCGACTACCTGCCCAAGCTGGAATACGGCGGCGCCGGCTATGACGTGCTGCGCATGTTCGACATGATGTCGCGCGACGAGGTGCACGGCTATTTCTGCCAGGGCTTCAACCCGCTGGCGGCACTGCCGGACAAGAACCGCGTGGTCAAGTCGCTGGCGCGGCTCAAGTGGCTGGTGGTGATGGACCCGCTGCAGACCGAAACCTCCGAGTTCTGGCGCAATCACGGCGAGTTCAACGACGTTGACACCGCCAGCATCCAGACCGAGGTGTTCAGCCTGCCGACTACCTGCTTCGCCGAGGAAGACGGTTCGCTGGTCAACAGCACCCGCTGGCTGCAGTGGCACTGGAAGGCGGCGGACGGTCCGGGCGAGTCGCGCCCCGACATCTGGATCATGTCCGGCCTGCACATGCGCCTGCGCGAACTGTACCGCAGCGAGGGCGGCGCCTTCCCCGAGCCGATTCTCAATCTGCACTGGCCCTACAAGGTGGCCCACGAGCCTTCTGCCGAGGAACTGGCCAGGGAGTTCAACGGCTACGCGGTCGGCGAAGTGACCGACGCCAACGGCAACCTGCTGGCCCGTCCCGGCCAGCAGCTGGGCGCCTTCAGTCAGCTCAAGGACGATGGCAGCACCGCCTCGGGCTGCTGGATCTTCTGCGGCTCCTGGACCGAGCAGGGCAACATGATGGCGCGGCGCGACAACAGCGACCCGTACCACATGAAGCAGCACCAGAACTGGGCCTTCGCCTGGCCGGCGAACCGTCGCATCCTCTACAACCGCGCCTCCGCCGACCCCCAGGGCAAGCCCTGGTCGGACCGCAAGAAGCTGGTCTGGTGGGATGCCCAGGCCAAGGGCTGGGCCGGCACCGATGTGCCGGACTACAACGCCAGCATCGACCCGGAAGCGGGGATGAATCCGTTCATCATGAACCCCGAAGGGGTGGCGCGTTTCTTCGCCGTGGACAAGATGGCCGAAGGTCCCTTCCCGGAACACTACGAGCCGTTCGAGTCGCCCATCGGCATCAACCCGCTGCACCCGAACAACCGCAAGGTGATCAGCAGCCCCGCCGCGCGCGTGTTCGATTCGGTGTGGGAATCGCTCGGCACCGCCGACGAGTTCCCCTATGCCGGCACCACCTACCGGCTGACGGAGCATTTCCACTACTGGACCAAGCACTGCAAGCTCAACGCCATCGCCCAGCCCGAGCAGTTCGTCGAGATCGGCGAGGTGCTGGCGCAGGAGAAGGGCATCGCTGCCGGCGACCGGGTGCGCGTCAGTTCCAAGCGCGGCTATCTGATCGCCGTGGCGGTGGTGACCAAGCGCATCCGTCCGCTGCAGGTCAACGGGCAGGTGGTGCACCAGGTCGGCATTCCGCTGCACTGGGGCTTCACCGGCGTGGCCAAGCCGGGGTACATCGCCAACACCATGGTGCCCTACATCGGTGACGGCAACACCCAGACGCCCGAGTCGAAGTCGTTCCTGGTCAACGTGGAGAAGGTGTAATGGCTACTCAAGACATCATTGCGCGCTCCGCGACCACCACGCTTGCCCCCTCGATCCGCCAGGTCGAGGAGGTGGCCAAGCTGATCGACGTGTCCAAATGCATCGGCTGCAAGGCCTGCCAGGTCGCCTGCTCGGAATGGAACGAGCTGCGTGACGAGGTGGGCAGCAACCACGGCACCTACGACAACCCGATCGACCTGACTGCCGAAAGCTGGACGGTGATGCGCTTCACCGAGCACGAGAAGGCCGACGGCGATCTGGAATGGCTGATCCGCAAGGACGGCTGCATGCACTGCGCCGAGCCGGGCTGCCTCAAGGCCTGCCCGAGCCCCGGCGCGATCGTGCAGTACGCCAACGGCATCGTCGACTTCAACCAGGACAAGTGCATCGGCTGCGGCTACTGCGTCACCGGCTGTCCGTTCAACGTGCCGCGCATCTCGCAGGAAGACAAGAAGGCCTACAAGTGCACCCTGTGCAGCGACCGCGTGGCGGTAGGCAAGGAGCCGGCCTGCGTGAAGACCTGCCCGACCAGCGCCATCGTGTTCGGCAGCAAGGCCGACATGCAGCGCCATGCCGAGGAGCGCATCGAGGACCTGAAGTCGCGCGGCTTCGAGCATGCCGGCCTCTACGATCCCGATGGCGTCGGCGGCACCCACGTCATGTACGTGCTGCACCATGCCGACAAGCCTTCGCTGTACGCGGGTCTGCCGGACCAGCCGATGATCAGCCCGATGGTCAGCCTGTGGAAAGGCATCACCAAGCCCCTGGCCCTGCTGGCCATGGGTGCGGCGGTACTGGGCGGCTTCTTCCACTACGTGCGGGTCGGCCCGCAGCGCGTCGAGGAAGAAGAGGACGAGCACCCGGCCGAGCCGGTGGTTCATCAACAGGATCCGGCGGTGCACACCTACGATCCCAAGCAGCCCTGAGGCATGCCGGCCCCGTTCGCGCGGGGCCGGTCGAGGACCATCGACATGAAAAAAGATGAAATCCAGCGTTACAACGCCAACGAGCGCAGCAACCACTGGGCCGTGGCGATCCTGTTCATCCTGGCGGGTCTGTCCGGCCTGGCACTGTTCCACCCGGCGCTGTTCTGGCTGAGCAACCTGTTTGGCGGCGGCCCCTGGACGCGCATCCTGCACCCCTTCCTGGGCGTGGCGATGTTCGTGCTGTTCCTGGGTCTGGTGATCCGCTTCTGGAGCGCCAACTTCTTCTCCGGCAACGATCGGCTGTGGCTGAAGAACGTCGGCAAGGTGATGCGCAACCAGGAAGACGGCGTACCGCCCATCGGCAAGTACAACCCCGGCCAGAAGCTGCTGTTCTGGGCGCTGCTGGCGAGCATGCTGGTGCTGCTGGTATCGGGCATCGTCATCTGGCGGGCGTACTTCAGCCACCTGTTCGGTATCGACGCCATCCGCCTGGCCGCGCTGGCGCACGCCTTCGCCGCCTTCGTGCTGGTGATGGCGATCATCGTCCACGTCTACGCCGCGATCTGGATCAAGGGTTCCTTTGGCGCCATGCTCTCCGGCAAGGTCAGCCACCGTTGGGCGCGCAAGCACCACGCGCTCTGGTACCGTGAGGTCACCGACCGCAAGCAGGACTGATCCGGTCCATCGCAGCCACAATTCGAGCGCGACTGAGAACGTGTTCAGGAGCTGGCTCCTGAGCAGGTTCTGGTCGCGCTCTTTGATTCAGGAGGCCACAACGATGGCTGACAGACTTATGGAGCCGGAGCAGATCAGCGCTTCGGCCAGTACCCCGGCCTACAGCGAGCGGCCGCCCGCGCGCCTGTTCGCCCTGCGCGCCGAACGCCTGGAGAAACTGGCGACGAATCATCCCATGGGCGACTACCTGCGCCTGCTGGCCGGTCTTTGCCAGGCCCAGCAGCAGGTGATGGACGATCTACCCGCCTCGCTGCTGCCGACGCCAGAGCGCCTGGCCCAGGCCCGCACCCACAAGATGCCGCCGCTGGCCGTGGACAGCCTGGTGCGCGAGGATGGCTGGCAACCCTTCCTCGACGCCCTGCTGGAGCGCATCGAGGCACCGAACGACGCCGTCGCCAAGGCGCTGGACAGCCTGCGCCAGGCCGATGCCGCACAACGCCGCGCCTGGGCCGTGAGCCTGCTGGACGGCGACTACTCGGCTCTCGACGCCGCCGTTGTGCCCTTCCTCGGCGCCGCCCTGCAGGCCGCCTGGAGCCAGGCGCTGCTGACCCTGCCCGAGGGCAGCGTGACGGATATCGGCAGCGGCGCCCACTGTCCCTGCTGCGGCTCGCCGGCCATGACCGGGGTGATCCGCCATCGTGGCAAGCAGCAGGGCCTGCGCTATCTGGTCTGCTCGCTGTGCGCCTGCGAATGGCATTTCGTGCGAGTCAAGTGCGTGCATTGCGACTCCAGCAAGGACTTGCATTACGCCAGCCTGGAAAGCGACCGCCACGCCCCGGACAAGGCCCCAATCCGTGCCGAGTGCTGCCCCGGCTGCCAGAGCTACTTCAAGCTGCTTTACCTGGATTCCGACCCGGACGCCGAAGGCCTCTCCGCCGACCTCGCCAGCCTGGCCCTGGACCTGCGCATGGACCTGGAAGGCTACCAGCGCCAGGCGCCCAACCTGCTGCTGGCGCCGGGCGGCTGAAGCATACGTAGGGTGGATAACGCGAAGCTTATCCACCGCTTTCTCGGAGATCGGCCCGACGCGTGGAAAACGCTTCGCGGTTTTTCCACCCTACGTGCTGTTCGGGGTGTCGTATCCGACACCGGCCCCTTGCGACAACCCGCTCCGCTCCGGGAAACTGCCCGGTCAGAACCTGCACCGGGAGTTCCCGTATGACCAGCCAAGCTGCCGAGTTTCGGCGCTCATCCCTCCGCCTGCCTTCCATCGACCGCCTGCTGCGCAGCCCAGCCTGCGTGCCGCTGCTGGATCGCTATGGCCGCGAGGCCCTGCTCGGAACTCTGCGTGAACTGCTCGACGAACTTCGCGAGCCGATCCTGCTCGGCCAGCTCAGCGCGCCCGAACTGACCGAGGACGTCCTGGCCGGTCGCGCCGGCGAACGCCTGGCCAACCAGCACCGCAGCCGCGTGCGCCGCGTGTTCAACCTCACCGGCACGGTGCTGCACACCAACCTCGGTCGCGCGTTGTTGCCGGATGAAGCCATCGAGGCCATCACCCTCGCCGCGCGCTATCCGCTGAATCTGGAATTCGACCTGGCGACCGGCAAGCGCGGCGACCGCGACGACCTGATCGAAGGGCTGATCCGCGAGCTGACCGGCGCTGAGGCCGTCACCGTGGTCAACAACAACGCCGCCGCCGTGCTGCTGGCGCTCAACAGCCTGGGCGCGCGCAAGGAGGGCATCATCTCCCGTGGCGAGCTGATCGAGATCGGCGGCGCCTTCCGCATCCCCGACATCATGGCCCGCGCCGGGGTGAAGCTGCATGAAGTCGGCACCACCAACCGCACCCACGCCAAGGATTACCAGGCGGCAATCAACCCGCGCTCGGGCCTGCTGATGCGGGTGCACACCAGCAACTACAGCGTGCAGGGCTTCACCGCCAGCGTCGCTACCGCCGAGCTGGCGGCCATTGCCCATGAGCACGGCCTGCCGCTGCTGGAAGATCTCGGCAGCGGCAGCCTGGTGGACCTGTCGCGCTGGGGCCTGCCCAAGGAGCCCACCGTGCAGGAAGCGCTGCGCGACGGCGCCGATATCGTCACCTTCAGCGGCGACAAGCTGCTCGGTGGTCCCCAGTCCGGGCTGATCGTCGGCCACAAGGACCTCATCGCCAGGATCAAGAAGAATCCGCTCAAGCGTGCCCTGCGTGTGGACAAGCTGACCCTCGCGGCGCTGGAAGCGGTGCTCAACCTCTATCGCGACCCCGACCGCCTCGCCGAACGCCTGACCAGCCTGCGCCTGCTCAGCCGTCCACAGCAGGAAATCCGCCTGCAGGCCGAACGCATCGCCCCGGCATTGGCCGCCGTGCTTGATGAAAGCTGGCAGGTCGGTGTCATCGACGCCTTGGGCATGATCGGCAGCGGCGCGCAGCCCGTTGCGCGCCTGCCCAGCGCCGCCCTGTGCATCCGTACGCAGCAACCCAAGCGCCTGCGGGGCCGCAACCTGCGCCGGTTGGAAGAAGCCCTGCGTGGCCTGCCGATCCCGGTTCTCGGACGCATCGCCGAAGACGCCCTCTGGCTGGACCTGCGCCAGCTCGACGACGAAGCCGCGTTCCTCGCCCAATTGCCCCAACTGCAACGGGCTCTTCAACAGGAGCAGGCACCATGATCGTCGGCACTGCCGGCCACATCGACCACGGCAAGACCGCACTGCTCAAGGCGCTCACAGGCCAGCAGGGCGACCGCCGCCGTGAGGAACGGGAGCGCGGCATCACCATCGACCTCGGCTACGCTTATGCCGACCTCGGCGACGGCCAGCTGACCGGCTTCATCGACGTGCCGGGCCATGAGCGCTTCGTGCACAACATGCTCGCCGGCGCCAGCGGCATCGACTGCATGCTGCTGGTAGTCGCCGCCGACGACGGCGTGATGCCGCAGACTCGCGAACACCTGGCCATCGTCGAACTGCTGGGCATTCGCCGGGCGCTGGTGGCGCTGACCAAGATCGACCGGGTCGAACCCGCGCGGGTCGAGGAAGTCCGCCAGCAGATCACCGAACTGCTGCAACCCGGCCCCCTGGCGGGCTCGGCGATCTTCCCGGTCTCCTCGATCGAAGGCCGGGGTATCGACACACTGCGCCAGGCCCTGCTCGACCAGGCGGCACGCATCGATGCACGCAGCGACAGCGGCTATTTCCGCCTGGCCATCGACCGCGCTTTCAGCGTCACCGGCGCCGGCGTAGTGGTCACCGGCACCGCTTTCGCCGGTCGCGTGCAGGTCGGCGATGAACTCATGTTGTCGCCCCACGGTCGCCGCGTGCGAGTACGCGGGTTGCACGCGCAGAATCGCGAAGCCAACGAGGCACACGCCGGCCAGCGGGTGGCGCTGAACCTCG
The DNA here is from genome assembly GCF_013522825.1 of Stutzerimonas stutzeri. Taxonomy (GTDB): domain Bacteria; phylum Pseudomonadota; class Gammaproteobacteria; order Pseudomonadales; family Pseudomonadaceae; genus Stutzerimonas; species Stutzerimonas stutzeri_AK. Next base: position 68,301 of record NZ_JAAMQZ010000008.1, on the reverse strand, counting down.
CCGGCGAGCGCCTGGCCGTCGAGCAGATCAGCCGCGGCGACTGGCTGCTGGCCCCAGCGCTGCAAGGCGCCACGCGCCGCATCGACATCGAATTCACCCTGCTCGCCAGCGAAGCTCGCGCGCTCAAGCACTGGACACCGGTGCACCTGCACCTGGGCGCGCAGGACGTCACCGGGCGCATCGCCCTGCTCGAAGGCGAACTCATCGCGCCCGGTGGGCATGTGCATGCCCAGCTGCAACTCAACGCCCCGCTGCACGCCATTCATGGCGACCGCGTCGTGCTGCGCGACCAGTCCGCGCAACGCACCCTCGGCGGCGGGCGTGTGCTCGATCCTTTCGCCCCGCCGCGCAATCGTCACCGCCAGGCGCGGCTGGCCCAACTGCGCGCGCTGGCGGGCGAAACGCTGGAAGAAATCCTGCCGCAACTGCTGCCCAGCGCCGTCAATGGTGTGGACCCCACGCACCTGGAACGCCAGTTCAACCGCCCCCGGCAGACCTGGCAACTGCCGGACGACGCCGTGGAAATCACCACTCGCCAGGGTGCACGGTTGTTCGACCGCGCCTACTGGGAATACCTGGGGCAAAGCCTGATCCCCGCGCTGCAACGCTTCCACGAGGAACAGCCCGACGAACTCGGCCCCGACCGCGACCGCCTGCGCCGCTACGCCTTGCCCCAGCTGGAGCGGCCCGTCTTTATCGCCCGGCTGGAACAGGCGCTGACCGAAGGCACCGTGCACGCCAGCGGCCCCTGGCTGCACCTGCCCGAACACCGCGTGCGCCTGAGCGATGAAGAGGAAGCGTTGAAGGCCCGGCTGTGGCCGCTGCTCGAAGCCGGCGGCTTCAACCCGCCCTGGGTACGCGACATGGCCAAGGAGGTGGCCATCGGCGAAGACCAGGTGCGCCACCTGCTGCGCAAACTGGCTCGCCTCGGCGCGCTGCAACAGGTGGTCAAGGACCTCTTCTATACCGAAACCGCAACGCGCCAGCTGGCTGACCTGCTGCTGGACATCGAACGCGAAGCCGGCGTGATCCGCGCCACCACTTTCCGCGACCGCATCGGCCTGGGACGCAAGCGCAGCATTCAGCTGCTGGAACACTTCGACCGCCTCGGCCTGACCCGCCGCTTCGGCAACGAACGCAAGATCCGCCCCGACAGCGCACTGGCCCTGGAGCCCACGCTCAGGTAGGCTGCCGCGTCAGCTTGACGCAGATATCCCGCCTATAAGGAAGGCAATCGCAGCCGGTGCTGCGGCCGGGCTTCAAACCCGGTTGGGGGCGGCAGCCGCTCCTGGGTGAGTTCGACTCTCACTGCCTTCCGCCAATTCCCGCTCTGAAAGCTTCGAACCACGCGGCCTTCAGCTACTCGACTGGAGCGGTGTCGAAGAAATGTCGAAAACCACAAATCGGCCCAAGGGTGAAGCCACAACTTGTCTTGTAGTAGCGCTTGTATTCCGTTTCATCCACCACGGGAATCGACCGGCACATCAACAACCCGCACGCTATCCCGAATAAGCGTCCAGATCGGCTCGAAGTAACCGGGCAGGCAAGCAATTTGAACTGGCCGAGGCCGTAGCACCAGAGACCGTTCAGATGGGCGGAAAATGCCGCATAGGAATACCAATCCAGTCAGCGAACGACTACCACGGCATCGTTGGTGGGGCACCGTGCAGCTTTTTTGAGTCAACCCCTTCTGGTGGTAGCATCCGGCTAAAGATTTACCCGCAGTACGCCCTATGGATGGCCAGCGGATAGATACTCTCCGAGGCGGACAGCCCAGCCCGGAATATGACGAAGCCATGCAAAATTGGCCGCACCCGGCGCGGGATAGCAATTACCAAAGAAGCAGCGGAGCGCCGGTTCAATCGCTCCGGTGCTCGACCTAGCCAAGACGTGTGAATCGCATAGGACCTATGCGAAAGGACAACAGCAAGGCAACGGTATGCCTTGGAGGACACAACATGATCGACCTAGGCGACCTTCGGCCTGATCAGGATGAGATACGGACCTATCACCACACCCACAACATCCGCACGTCCGGCATAAGTATCGGAACAGCCATCGTGCTGGCTGCCATCATCGGCATCGGCGGCTTCTGGGGCGGCAAGGTCGGCTATCAACTGTTCCAGGAATGGCGTGCCGAACGAGCAATGCAAGAGCTAGCCCGAGACGCCCAGCGAGCCATGGAAGAGCTGACCCAAGCAGCCCAGCGTCATGCTCAGGTTCAAGCACGACAACAGCGCCAACAGTCACAACGAGCCGCCCAGGCACGACAAGACCGGATATGGAATTCGAGAGAATGCCGCTTCTGGTGGGAGCATGCACCAAATGATCCAAAGGTGATCGCCAAGGCAAAAACAATGCAGTCATGCAGATAAGTCGTGCCAAAGACATGAAAGCAGAACAGAACGACGCTCCCCAGCACTTGCGCACCAAGAAGAAGAAAAATCCCTTGCGCTTCTTGGCGATTATCGGAATCGGCTCCACGCTTTTCTGGACGCTGACCTTGATGTTCGGCAAGCCAATCGTCATCGACCTAGATCAAATCAAACGCGGAATCAGGTTCGCCGACCAACCGGTATTCCAGCACGCCCCGCAGACCACAAATGCACAACCAGTCGCCCAGCCCCAGGCATTGCAGGAAGTCGCAAGAGAAGAGTCCCCCCAAACCCAAACCCAAACCCAAACCCAAACCCAAACCCAGTCGATCCCAAGGCAAACATCATTCAACGACCAGAACTACCAGCCACGCGGAGCTGTGAACTCAATACCACCGCCACCAGCTCAACGGATCGCCTATGCGCAACCGGATCGACCGGCAAACAGGCAAACGACACGCATCACCCATACCGGAACATGGACATGGGAGAGCGGACACGCAAAAAGCCGAACAGGTGGCAGGTTCCAGTGGACAGTGATAAACGGTTCCATCGACTGGAGCAGTGTATGCAGCAATTACCGCTCAGGCTCACTTGAGTACCGAGACTGCCGCAAAGGTGCAAAAGTCGCATTCAGACAAATCTGCAATCGAAACCAAGCAGCATGCGCAGCTGAAAACAACTTCATGCCCTAACGGTCATGCGTGAACACATAGCGTTTAAGGTGTGTATGAATGATGCTTTGTAGCTACCTCACGAAGAGGTCCCCATCATGGCCACCACCGCCGACACCGTTGTCCGCGCGCGGATCGATACCGCCACCAAAGAAGCCGCAGCCCGGCGCTTGTCTGAATCCGGCCTCAGCATTTCCGAAGCCATCCGTCTGATGATGACTCAGATCGCAGCCGGTCAGGATCTACCCTACGACCTCACCCCGAACAAGGCTACCGTCAACGCCATGGCCGAACTGATGGCTGGAAAGGGCAAGAAGGTCAAATCCGTTGACGCACTGTTTGACGATCTGAGCAACTGACACTTGAGCTTGTACCGTCCAGCGCCTTCAAAAAAGACTTCAAGCGCGGCAAGAATATGGACAAGCTGAAAACGCTGCTTAATTTGCTGGTCTATCGTGAGCCATTGCCAAGCAGCTACCTGGACCATCCTCTGAAAAGCAACTGGAAAGGCTTCCGGGATGCACACATCGAACCCCACCAGCTGCTGATCTATCGGCTCGAAGGTGACGAGCTTCAGCTAGCCAGAACCGGGACGCACGCCGACATTTTCAATAAGTAGTTCCGAAAACAGAGCGGAATAAAGCCGGGTGTGCCGGCAACGAAGCAGCTAACTAGAAAGCCATCAGTGCAGCGTGGAGCGAACTCACTCTCCCTTTTCCAATCCCCTCGTCTCATTCTCTGTCAGCAAGTCCCGCGACATCATCCCGTTCGCTATTCCCTCCCCAATGCCCTCTATCAATCCCATAAAGGAAAAAATCCCGCGCCCGGCCTATAGTCTCTGGCTGTTGGTCTAGGATTTCTTTGAAACGGAATGAAGGAGATCAAGCATGTTGGCGTCCTTGTTACCTGCGTTGCGTGGATTATCACTGCCGTTGCGTCTTCAGCTCTGGGACGGCAAGTCGATCGATCTGGGGCCGTCACCCAGTGTGACGCTGGCCATCAATGATCCCGATATGGTCACCGAACTCACGCATCCCAGCCTCGACTCGCTGGGGGCTGCTTATGTCGAGGGGCGTGTGGATATAGAAGGTCCGCTCTCGGAAGTGATCCGCATCGGCGATGAGCTGAGCCGAGCGCTGGGGCGGGATATCCCTTCGGTGGCGCAACGGCAGGCTCATGATAAGCAAACCGATGCGGCGGCCATCTCCTATCATTACGACCTGTCCAACGAGTTCTATCAGCTGTGGCTGGACCGCGACATGGTCTATTCCTGCGGCTATTTCGAGACGGGCGACGAAGACCTCGACCAGGCCCAACAGGCCAAGCTGCGCCATCTGTGCCGCAAGCTGCGGCTGAAACCCGGTGATCGCCTGCTGGACGTCGGCTGCGGCTGGGGTGGGCTGGCGCGCTTTGCCGCGCGGGAGTTCGGCGCCGAGGTGTTCGGCATCACGCTCAGTCGGGAGCAGTTGAAGCTGGCTCGCAAGCGTGTGGCCGCCGAAGGCCTGGAAGGGCAGGTGCAGCTGGAGCTGATGGATTATCGCGACCTGCCCAGAGATGGCCACTTCGACAAGGTGGTCAGCGTCGGCATGTTCGAGCACGTCGGCCATGCCAACCTGCCGTTGTATTGCCAGCAACTGGCCGAAGTGGTCCGCCCCGGCGGGCTGGTGCTGAACCACGGCATCACCGCCCGGCACATCGATGGGCGGCCCGTAGGCTACGGCGCGGGGGCATTCATCGGGCGTTACGTCTTTCCCCACGGCGAGCTGCCGCATCTGGTGAAGATCGGCGCCTGCATCAGTGAATCGGGCCTGGAAATCGTCGACGTGGAGAGCCTGCGGCTGCATTACGCACGCACGCTGGATTTCTGGAGCCAGCGCCTGGAAGCGAAACTGGCCGAAGCGCAGCGGCTGGTCCCCGAGCGCGCGCTACGCATCTGGCGTGTCTACCTGGCCGGCTGCGCCTATGGCTTTCGCCGCAACTGGATCAATCTGCACCAGATTCTGGCAAGCAAGCCGTTACCAGATGGCTCCCACGAGGTGCCTTGGTCGCGCGCCGACCTGTACCGATAATGCCGCCCGACCACCGCGCAAGACCGGTGGCCGTCAGGCTCAGCGTAACAGCAACAGCGGTGTGGTCGTAGAACGCAGCATGTTGGTCGTGGTGCTGCCGACGAAGAACTGGCGAATCCGCGAGTGTCCATAGGCGCCCATTACCAGCAGTTCGATGACGTGCTCGGCCTGATAGTCCCGCAACCTGGCCTCGACTTCGCCTTCGAGAATCGCCACATGCACTTCGAAGCCGGCGTCGGCCAGCTTGTCGCGCGCGGCGTCCAGCGCTGCCCGCGCTTCATGGGTGTCGCTGCTGACCGTCACCAGATGGATCGGTGTGCCCTTGAGCAGCGGGCTGGCGACCAGCATTTCGACGCCCTTGCGCGAGGTGGCGCTGGCATCGAAGGCGAGCATCGTGCTGGCCGGCGCCTTGAAATCGGCCGGCGTCACCAGGATGGGCCGGTGCATGGTGCGGATCACGCTTTCCAGCTGGCTGCCGATCAATTGCACCTCGCTGCCGCTGTCCTCGCCCTGCTTGCCGATGACCAACAGCCGGATGTCACCCTCCAGTTCACGCAGGCTTTCCACCAGATCGCCGTGGCGATGGCGCAGTGTCGGTTCCACACCCGCCTTGACGGCGCGCTGCCTGGCTGCGTCGAGCATCATGCGTCCCTCTTCGAGGGCCAGCTTGTTGCGTTTCTCGTCCAGCGAGGCGAGTTCCTCCAGGAGGAATTCGCGGCTGCCCAGGCCGATGATGCCGCTGAAGTCGCCGGACAGCGGGTAGCGCTGCTGATCGAGCACGTGCAGCAGGCTCAGCGGCGAGCCCAGACGCTGACTGGCCCAGACCGCGCAATCGCAGACGGCGGCCGCCTGCGTTGATCCGTCGATACATGCCATTACCTGGGTCATGGGGCTCTCCTGCTCAGTGGTTCATGAGGTTGCCGACGGGCTCCGGTTTGTCATGCACGCCGAAGCGATCGACGATGGTCGCGCTCGCTTCGTTCAGGCCCAGCACCTCGACCTCGGTGCCTTCGCGGCGGAATTTGAGCACCACCTTGTCCAGCGCCGAGACGGATGTGATGTCCCAGAAATGCGCCTGGCCGAGGTCGATGGTAACCCTGGCGACGGCTTCCTTGAAATCGAACGCGGCGGCGAACTTGTCCGAGGAGCTGAAGAACACCTGGCCGGCCACCCGGTAGGTGCGGTGTTCGCCGTCGGTATCCAGCTGCGAATCGATACGCAGGCAATGCCCGACCTTGTTGGCGAAGAACAACGCGGCCAGCAGCACGCCGGCCAGTACGCCGTAAGCAAGGTTGTGGGTGAAGACCACGACCACCACGGTCACTACCATGACGATATTGGTGGAAAGCGGGTAGCGCCGCAGGTTGCGGATCGAATCCCAGCTGAAGGTGCCGATGGAAACCATGATCATCACCGCCACCAGCGCGGCCATGGGAATCTGCCCGACCCAGTCGCTGAGGAACACCACCATCAGCAATAGCACCACGCCGGCGATCAGCGTCGACAGTCGCGTGCGACCGCCGGATTTCACGTTGATCACCGACTGGCCGATCATCGCGCAACCGGCCATGCCGCCGAACAGCCCCGAGACGATATTGGCCACGCCCTGGCCCTTGCACTCGCGGTTCTTGTCGCTGCCGGTGTCGGTCAGCTCATCGACGATGGTCGCGGTCATCAGCGACTCCAGCAGGCCGACCACCGCCAGCGCCGCCGAATACGGGAAGATGATCGCCAGCGTCTCGAAGGTCAGCGGTACCTCGGGCCAGAGGAAGACCGGCAGCGTATCGGGCAGCTCGCCCATGTCGCCGACGGTGCGGATGTCCAGGCCGAAATAGATGGCCACGGCAGTCATCGAGAGGATGCACACCAGCGGCGAAGGGATCACCCGACCGATCTTCGGCACGTAGGGGAACAGGTAGATGATGCCCAGCCCCGCCGCCGTCATCGCGTAGACGTGCCAGGTGACATCGGTCAGCTCCGGCAACTGCGCCATGAAGATCAGGATCGCCAGAGCGTTGACGAAGCCGGTGACCACCGAGCGCGAGACGAAGCGCATCAGCGAGCCCAGTCGCAGGTAACCGGCGCCGATCTGCAGCACGCCGCAGAGCAGCGTCGCCGCCAGCAGGTACTGCAGGCCGTGCTCGCGCACCAGGGTCACCATCAACAGCGCCATGGCGCCAGTGGCGGCCGAGATCATTCCCGGGCGACCGCCGACGAAGGCGATCACCACGGCGATGCAAAAAGAAGCATAGAGACCGACGCGCGGGTCGACCCCGGCGATGATCGAGAAGGCGATGGCCTCGGGAATCAGCGCCAGGGCGACGACGAGCCCGGAGAGCACGTCGCCGCGCACGTTGGCGAACCAGTTCTGTTTGATCGAATGCAGCATGGGGTATCCAGGATGAAGCGACGACTGCAGCCAGACGCAGCGCGCCAGGGTCGCGAGGGCGCGAGGGCGCGAGGGCGCGAGGGCGCGAAGGATAGCGGAACGCGGCGGCGAGAGCGATTCCGCCTGCCATGCAGACCGGTTCGCAGCTGAAGCCACTCTCAGCTTTGGCGAAAATCAGAGGATGGCCAGGTCGTAGGGCCGAACTCGTTCGGCATTGGCGAATCCGTAATTCGGCTCTACGAGCAGTAGCAGCTTCAGGCCGAAGCATCCGTATGCCTGACGGAATGCCGTTCTGGCTTAACATAGGTTCACTCACAAGAAGAACCCTGCATGCCCGTCCTCGCCCATCGCCACCGTGTCGTTCTGATCGTACTGCTGATTCTCGGCGGCCTGCTGCTGAGCATGTACTGGGCCGGGCGGCTGGCCGAGCAGCGCGCCTGGAGCGAGCGCAGCCAGGAAGCCGGTGGCCAACTGGAGCTTTACGCCCAGGCGATCCACACCCAGGTCGAACGCTTCCGCTCGGTGCCGGCCCTGCTGGCGCTGGACAGCGATATCCGCGCCCTGCTGGAAAATCCCGACGACCTGCGACTGCGCGACCGCCTCAATCACCGGCTGGAGCAGCAGAACCAGGCTGCCGGCTCCTCGGTGCTGTACCTCATCGACCGCCAGGGCGACACCCTGGCCGCGAGCAACTGGCGCGAATGGAGCAGCTTCGTCGGCAGCAACTACGGCTTTCGGCCCTATTTCCGCGATGCGCTGGCCCATGACACGGGCCGCTATTTCGCGGTGGGCGTGACCACCGGCATTCCCGGCTATTTCCTCTCCAGTTCGGTGAAGAATGCCGCCGGCGAAGCGCTCGGCGTGCTGGTGGTCAAGCTGGAGCTCGAAGACATGCAGCGCGAATGGGCCGGCCAATCGGGCATCCTGCTGATCACCGACGCCCTGGATATCGTCATCCTCAGCAACCGACCCGCCTGGCGCTTCCGCTATCTGCAACCGCTCAGCGACGAGGTGCGCAACCGCCTGGTCGCCGTCCGCCGCTATGCCGAGCAGACCCTGCAACCACTGCACAGCAAACCTCTGCTACACATCACAGACAATAGTGAGCGCCGCCAGGTCGATGGCCCGGACGGGCGCCAGACCTACTTCTGGCAGCGCCTGCCCCTGCCTGAAGAAGACTGGACGCTGCACCTGCTGCAGGAGCCGCAACAGGTCGCCGCCAGTATCCGCAGCTATCGGCTGGCGGCAGCCGGCGTGTGGATGACCCTGGCCTTCCTGCTGCTCTACCTGGCCCAGCGGCGCAAGACGCGCCGGGTCGAGCAGCGCAGCCGCAGCGAGCTGGAACGCCTGGTGGAAGCCCGCACCCGCGAGCTGCACACCGCCCAGGATGGCCTGGTGCATGCCGCGCGCATGGCCGCTCTGGGGCAGATGTCCGCCGCGCTGGCCCACGAAATCAACCAGCCACTGACGGCCCTGCGCATGCAGCTGGCCAGCCAGCGGCTGCTGCTCGACAGTGGCCGCAGCGAGGCGGTGCGCGAAGGCCTCGGCCAGGTTGAAGGCCTGATCGAACGCATGGCAGCGCTGACCAGCCACCTGAAGACCTTCGCCCGCAAGAGTCCCGCAGGATTGCCCCAGCGCGTGCGTCTGGACGATGTGGTGGAACAGGCGCTGCAACTGCTCGGCCCGCGCATCCGTGGCGAAAACGTCGAGATCATGCGGCAGATGCCCATCGACGCCTGGGTCAGTGGCGATGCGATCCGCCTGGAACAGGTCCTGATCAACCTGCTGAACAACGCACTGGATGCCATGCAGGACAGCGCCACCCGACAGCTGCGCATCGATTGCCGCCGCGATGCCGGCGCCTGGCGGCTGAGCGTGGCCGATAGCGGGGGCGGCATTTCCGGTGAGCATCTCGATCAGGTGTTCGAACCCTTCTTCACCACCAAGCCGGTTGGCCAGGGCCTCGGGCTGGGACTGGCGGTTTCCTACGGTATCGTGCGCGATCTGGGCGGCAGCCTCGACGTGCGCAATGACGCACAAGGTGCAGTGTTCGAGATTCGCTTGCCGGCAGCCGAAAAAGCCGTCATTGATTAACAGGAGAAGCGCAACATGAGCGGCCAGGTCATCTTCATCGACGACGAAGCGGCAATCCGCAAAGCGGTGCAGCAATGGCTGGAACTGTCCGGTTTCAGCGTGCGTACCTGCGCCAGTGCACGCGAAGCGCTGGGCCTGATCGACCGGGACTTTGCCGGCGTGCTGATCAGCGACGTGCGCATGCCGGACCTGGACGGCCTCGGCCTGCTGGAACGCCTGGTCGCGCTGGACCCGGAACTGCCGGTGATCATGGTCACCGGCCATGGCGACGTGCCCATGGCGGTGCAGGCGCTGCGTCAGGGCGCCTATGATTTCATCGAGAAGCCCTTCACACCCGAACGCCTGCTCGACAGCGTGCGCCGCGCCCAGGACAAGCGCCGGCTGGTCTGCGAGAACCGCCAGCTGCGTGAACAGTTCACCCGCAAGGGCCGCATCGAATCGATGCTGCTGGGCGTTTCCCGCGCCGTGGACAACCTGCGCCGCCAGGTGCTCGAACTGGCTGGAACGGACGTCAATGTACTGATTCGCGGCGACACCGGCAGTGGCAAGGAACAGGTCGCACGCTGCCTGCACGATTTCAGCCCGCGGGCGCGCAAGCCCTTCGTGGCGCTGAACTGCGCGGCCATCCCCGAATCCATCTTCGAAAGCGAGCTGTTCGGCCATGAAAGCGGCGCTTTCACCGGCGCCCAGGGCAAGCGCATCGGGCGCATCGAACATGCCCACGGCGGCACCCTGTTCCTCGACGAGATCGAAAGCATGCCGCTGGCCCAGCAGGTCAAACTGCTGCGCGTGCTACAGGAAAAGACCCTGGAACGCCTGGGCTCCAACCGCAGCATCGAAGTCGATCTGCGGGTGATCAGCGCAGCCAAGCCGGACCTGCTCGAAGAGGTGCGCGGCGGGCGTTTCCGCGAGGATCTGCTGTACCGCCTGAATGTCGCCGAACTGCATATCCCGCCGCTGCGCGAGCGCCGCGAGGACATTCCGCTGCTGTTCGAACACTTCACCACCCAGGCCGCCCAGCGCCATGGTCGCGAAGCGCTGCCGGTCGGCCCCGGTGAACTGGCGCAGTTGCTGAGCCACGACTGGCCGGGCAACGTCCGCGAGCTGATCAATGCCGCCGAACGCCACGCGCTGGGTCTGACCCCGCCACCGGCCAGCCTTCCGAGCACCGGCTCCTCGCTGGCCGAACAGATGGAAGCCTTCGAGGCGCAATGCCTGCACAACGCATTACAGCACTGCAAAGGCAATATCAGTGACGTGATGAATCAGCTGCAACTACCGCGCCGCACCCTCAACGAAAAGATGCAACGCCACGGCCTGAGCCGCAGTGACTACCTGCCGGCGGGCGGGGCGAACGAGCCTCTGGAGCGCTGAATACGACTCACGCTCCGGTACAACGGACCGAGCCGTAAGCATATGGCTGCCGAGCCTGACCGATAATACTGTTGCGAATTATTAGCATTAAACTATTCTAAGCAGCTTATCCATGCTGCTCGGCGTCCTGCCGACGACATCCTTTCGCTCAGTCAACGCCCAGTCAGGCCCACCATGCCCATCCTCCGACTTCCTCGTAGAACAGGTGCTGTCTCTTCCCTGTTGTCCATCTGCCTTGCCGCCGGCTTCGCCGGTACTCCGGCCTTGGCGCAGCACACCGAAACCATCCAGCCTGCGGGCGAGGCGCCAGAAGGACAGGCCGACCAGCGCAGCGAACCGCTCGAACTGCCGACCACCGAGGTGGTCGCCAGCGCCGACGCCTCGGCCGATGGCCTGACCCAGACCTACGCCGGCGAACAGGTGGCGCGCGGCGGTCGGGTCGGCATCCTCGGCAACCAGGACTATATGGATACGCCATTCACCTCCACGGCCTATACCTCCCAACTGATCCAGGACCAGCAGGCGCGTAGCGTGTCGGACATCGTCCAGAACGACCCCTCGGTGCGCGTGGCGCGGGGCTTTGGCAATATGCAGGAGCTGTACGTGGTGCGCGGCTTCCCGCTGTATTCCGATGACATTTCCTACAACGGCCTGTACGGTCTGCTACCGCGCCAGTACGTGGCGGCGGAATTCATCGAGCGCGCCGAGGTATTCCGTGGCGCCAGCGCTTTTCTCAATGGTGCCGCGCCGGGCGGCACCGGCATCGGCGGCGCCATCAACCTGCTGCCCAAACGCGCGCCCAACGAGCCGCTGACACGCCTGACCGTCGGCGCCAACAGCGGCGGCCAGGGCACCGTGGCAGCCGATCTGGGACGCCGCTTTGGCGAGGACAACCGTTTCGGCATTCGCCTCAATGCCGCCAAGCGCGCCGGTGAGACCGGCATCGAGGACGAGGACCAGACCCTGGACATGTTCGCCCTGGGCCTGGACTACCAGGGCGACCGTCTGCGTCTGTCTGCTGATGTCGGTCACCAGTACCACTTTCTGGACAACCCGCGTCCGAGCGTGACGCCGAATGGCGGCATCCCCAGCGCACCGGACGCCGACGACAATTTCGCCCAGCCCTGGACCTATTCGAAAGAGAAACAGGCCTTCGGCACTTTCCGGGCCGAGTATGATTTCGCCGACTCGATCACCGGCTGGCTGGCCGCTGGCGTGCGTGACGGGGAAGAGCAGAATCGCCTGGCCAACCCCAGAGCCACCGCGGCAGGGGTCACCTCGGCATCGCGCTTCGACAACTATCGCGAAGACCGCGTATTCACCAGCGAAATCGGTTTGCGCGCTCGTCTGCAGACCGGCACGGTGTCGCATCAGATCGTAACCTCGGCGGCGACCTACGACTCACGGGAAAAAGGCGCCAACCAGTTCTATGCCGCCGTGGCCGGCAACCTCCACGAGCCGTTCGATGCGACCCTGCCCACAACGGTCACGTATGACGGCGGAGACCTCACAGACCCGCACGTCACCGAGCGCGTGCATACCCAGAGCCTGGCGATTGCCGACACCCTGGGCTTCTTCGAGGATCGCCTGCTGCTCACGCTGGGCGCGCGCCGGCAGGGCATCGAGACCCGCAGCTATTCCTCGCAAACGGGCGACCGCAGCGGCCACTACAAAGACTACGAGACCACGCCGGTTGCAGGCGTGGTGTACAAGCTGAACGACGAACTGTCGGTCTATGCCAACTACATCGAAGGGCTGACCAAGGGCGATACCGCGGCGGCGACGGCCAATAGCCTGCCCGTGCTCAACTCCGGCACCTCGCTCGCGCCCTACGTCGCCAAGCAAACCGAAATCGGCCTCAAGTACGACGGCGGCGTCCTGGGTGGCAGCATTGCGATGTTCAGCACCGAACGGCCATTCGGCATCGTCGAGAATCAGGTTTTCCGTGAAGGCGGCAAGCAACGCAACCGCGGCATCGAGCTGTCGATGTTTGGCGAGCCCGTCTACGGCACACGACTGTTGGGCGGCCTGACGCTGCTGGATGCCGAGCAGAAGAAGACCCTCAATGGCGCCAACGACGGCAACGATGCCATCGGTGTTCCCAAAGTGCAGGCCAACCTTGGCGGCGAATGGGACGTGCCCGGTGTGCAGGGGCTGACACTGACCAGCATGGTGGTGCATACCGGCAAGCAGTACGCCAGCGCCAGCAACGACCTCAGACTGCCATCCTGGACCCGCCTGGACCTGGGTGCGCGCTACCGCATGACCATCGAGGATCGCGACGTGACCCTGCGCGCGCGCCTGGACAATGCCACCGGTCGCAATTACTGGGCCTCCGCCGGCGGCTATCCGGGCTCCAACTACCTCGTCCTCGGCGCCCCGCGCACCCTCTCGCTCAGCGCCACGGTCGATTTCTGATGCGACCAGCCGTTCTGCGTCGCTGGGGCTGGGTCCACAAGTGGTCCAGCCTCGTCTGCACCCTCTTCATCCTGCTGCTGTGCCTGACCGGGTTGCCGCTGATCTTCTCCCACGAGATCGACCACCTGACCGGCGCCGAGATCGAGGCGCCGCCGATGCCCGAAGGCACCCCACGCGCCTCGGTCGACCGGGTCGCCGCCGAGGCGGTGCGCGCCTACCCGGGGCTGGTGCCGCTGTACTTCTTCGCCGAGGAGGACGCGCCGGACCTCTGGTACGTCAAGCTCGACACCCGCGTCGATACCGATGAAAGCCAGTCGCTGCTGATCATGTCCGACGCCCGCACCGCCGAGGTGGTGGGCGCGCCGAACTTCGACGAAGGCTTTATGAGCATCATGTACCGCCTGCACGTGGACCTCTATGCGGGGCTGCCGGGCAAGCTGTTCCTCGGCGCCATGGGGTTGCTGCTGATGGTGGCGATCATCTCCGGCGTGGTGCTCTACACTCCCTTCATGCGCAAGCTCGGCTTCGCCGAGGTACGCCGCGAGCGGGCGCCACGCACGCGCTGGCTGGACCTGCACAACCTGCTCGGCATCGTCACACTGGTCTGGGCGCTGGCGGTGGGCTTCACCGGGGTGATCAACACCTGGGCGGACCTGATCTTCAAGGGCTGGCAGGCCGATCAGGTGCGCGCCCTGCAGGCCGGCGATACGCAGGTGCTGCTCGGTGCCGATGCCGGCGAAGCGCCTGCGGCAGACGGCTCGCTGCAGACTGCCGTGGAGCGCGTACTGGTGGCCGCGCCGGGTATGGCGGTGGCGATGATCGCCTACCCCGGCACCCTGCGCGCGACGCCCGAGCACGTGGCGGTGATTCTCAGCGGCGATACGCCATTGACCTCACGGCTGACCCAGGCGCTGCTGGTGGACCCGGATTCCGGCGAAGTGCTGGAAGCCAGCGCCCGCCCCTGGTACGTCACCGCGCTGCAGCTGTCCGAACCGCTGCATTTCGGCGACTACGGCGGCCTGCCGCTGAAGATGCTCTGGGCGTTGCTGGATGTGCTCACCATCGTCGTGCTGGGCAGCGGGCTGTACCTGTGGCTCAAGCGCGGCGCGACGGAGGCACGGGCATGATGCGCATCTGGCTGTGGCCTGTCGTCATCGCCCTGCTGTCGATCCTCGGTCTGATCGCCGGGCTGGTGTCCGAAGGCCTGGGCGACTGGCTGAGCTGGGCTACGCTGGCCGTGCCGGTGGTGATCGGCGGCCATGGCCTGGCACGTGGCCGGGCCGCGAAGCAGTCGCCGGACGCTGCCACAGTACGCCCGATCAATCGTGGCTGAGCTGCCGGGCACTGCCGATCCGCTGGCTTGGATCGGAGGGCGAAATACGCGGTCATAGCCTGCACAACCGACCTGGGAGACCCCGCATGCGCCCTCGCAGTCTGTTAAACCGCGTGGCCCTCGCCGCCACCCTGGCCTTCAGCATCTCGGGAGCCACATTTGCCATGCCTCAAGTTCTGATCGGCAGTTACACCCATGACAGCGACAGCCCAGGCATCCTGCGCCTGCGTTTCGACCCTGAAACCGGCCAGCTGGACCCACAGCCCCTGCAGACCATCAGCAGCCACAATCCGTCCTGGCTGGTGCTGGACGAGCCGCGCCGCCAGCTTTACGCGACCAACGAAAACGGTCCCGGGCATGCCGACCCGGTCGGGCGCATCAGCGCCTTCAGCCTCGACGGCGACGGTGCGTTGCAGCCGCTGGGCCAAGCCAGCACGCTCGGCGACGAACCTACTCACGCCAGCCTCAGCGTCGATGGCCGCTACCTGTTCGTGGCCAACTACGGCTCCCGCCCGAACCCCGGCGGCAGCCTGGCAGTGGTTCCGCTCGATGACCTGGGCCACCCGCAGCCAGTGACGCAGATCGCCGCGCATCAGCCCAGCAACGTCCGCCCCGAACGCCAAAAATCGGCGCATGTGCATTCGGCGGTGCTCTCGCCGGATGGCAGCACGCTGTTCGTCAGCGATCTGGGCGCCGACCGGATCTTCGTCTATCGATACGACACGAGCAATCCCGAGCGCCCCCTGTCACCGGCCAAACCGGCCAGTATCGAACTCCCGCCCGGTAGCGGACCACGGCATCTGGTATTCAGCCCCGACGGCAGCCAGGCCTACGCCACACTGGAGCTGAGCGCGCAAATCGTACGCTTCGACCATGTCGATGGCAGCCTGACCCAGCGCCAGCGGGTGGACCTGGCCGAAGGTAACTCCGCCGAAGGGCACTCACCGGGCGCCATCCACGTTTCACCCGACGGCCGCTTTCTCTACGTCAGCGACCGCGCCGAGGCGAACCGCATCATGGTCTACGCCATCGAGGAGCACGGTAGCCTGCGCGAAATCCAGCGGCGCACCAGCGAAGGCCGCGAGCCACGCGAGTTCGCCATCGACCCAAGCGGTCGCTTCCTGCTCATCGCCAATCAATTGAGCGACACGCTGGTGCTGCTGCAACGCGACCCGGACAGCGGCCTGCTGGGCGAAACCCTGCAGACGCTGCCGGTCGGCAAGCCATCGGACGTGAAGTTCATCGAGCGCACCGACTCAGGAAGCTGACCGCCGTATCGTCTGCTACCGCTCGGGATTGTGCTTGCCGCGCTGCCGATCACGTTGCGCATCCGCTTCGCTGACTTCGTCGGCCATGCCCGGCGGCACGTTGTAGGCGCCGCCCGGCACGTCATTGCGATCGCCGCCAGCGGCTTCTCCCTGGCTGGGGCGCTGACTGACTCGATCTTCGAGGGTTCCGGGGTTTTCTTCGCCACGTTCGGGTTGTTTCATGCGGCCTCCTCTGTTGTGCAATGGGGCGGTTGCCCTCTTCAAGCTAGGAAGACAACAGCGGCTGGAAGTTGCAGTGAAGCCAGGCCATTCGGCAGGCAGGCTGAACTTATCCGAAGGCCAGGCGGCCAAAATTGCACTGAGGCTTTCCTCTATCAGCCGTGTGATTTATGCAACTGACTCGTAGCCTGCCCGCCGACGCTCTGCCCATTTCGGCCATGACGCCGAGCAAAGACCTCTATTTCGCCCTGCTCGATGAAACAACCCACGAGAGCGCACGCCGGGATGCGGCGCAGTATCTGCGCGACCAGCTGGAAGCCGCTGCAGGCCTGCCCTGCGACCTGCCCGCCGAGCTTTCCGGGCTCGGTGATTGGCTGGCTGCACATACCGAAAAGGTCGGCCTGCAATACCAGGCGTATCTGGACAGCCGACGCGCCGGCGCGCCACGCCGCTATTTCTCCAGCAAGGCCCATGCGCTGCATTTTCTGCAAGGCGTGGCGCCGACCAAGCTGGTCGATGGCGCCTGGCTTTACGGATTGCTGCAACGCTGGGACGAGCCGCGCTTCCAAGGGCTGATCCAGACCTATCTGGAGGAGCTTGGCGAAGGCCTGCCGGAAAAGAATCATGTGGTGCTCTATCGCAAGCTGCTCGCCAGCCAAGGCTGCGATGACTGGCAGAACCTGGATGACGACAACTTTGTCCAGGGCGCGATCCAGCTGGCCCTGGCGGAAAACGCCGAGCAGTTCCTGCCGGAGGTGATCGGCTTCAACCTCGGCTACGAGCAGCTGCCGCTGCACCTGCTGATCACCTCCTACGAACTGACCGAACTGGGCATCGATCCCTATTACTTCACCCTGCATGTCACCGTCGACAATGCCGACAATGGCCACGCCCGCAAAGCCGTGCAAAGTCTGCGGGCCGCCTGGCCGCAGGTGGGCGACAGCGCCGAGTTCTATCGCCGCGTGCGCGCCGGTTACCGTCTCAATGAACTTGGCGCCAGCACCCTGTCTGTGATCGATGGCTTCGATCCAGAGCGCGAAGTGCGTCGTGTCTTCGAGAAGAAGGCCGCGGTGGGGCAGTTTCTCCACTCCGATTACTGTCGTTTCGAGGGGCACACGGTCAACCAGTGGCTGGCCGAAGATGTCGAGCGCTTTCTGGCCGTATTGCAGCAGCGTGGCTGGATCACACGCGATCAGGACCCTCGCGGCAGCCGTTTCTGGCAATTGATCAGCGGCGAACAAGCGCCCATGTTCGGCGTATTCAGCGCACATGAGCAGCAGCTGCTTCATGACTGGATGGCCGGCGACTGGCTGGCAGAACAGCAGACCGCACGCGCTAAACCGAACCTGCGGCTGGCTCAGCGTCAGGAGCGACAACAGACGGCAACGCCGGCACGCTCCCAGCCGAACAACGACTTCGACCAGGAAGCGCGCCTGTTGGAACAACAACTGGCGCAACTGCCCGGTCGCGAGGCACGCATGCGTCATCTGCTGCCGCTGTTGTCACCGACCCGCCACCACAGCAACGCCGGCCTGCATGCCACACGGCTGTTCAACGGACTGTTCAACTGAAGGCGATGTTCACCCCATGATGTCGGAAAAAACCCAGGATCAGGCGCTGCTGCACTTGGCGCAGGCGCTACGCGAGCGCGGCTACCACTTCATCACCCCCACGCCGCTGACCCATGCACGGGTCAACCAGCGCCCGGAAAACGCGCTGGCCGAAGACCTGCACGGCGTGTTCGGCTGGAGTCGCCCGTTCCAGCGCGAATTGCTGCCGCCAGCGCTCTTCAGCCTGATGGAGCGGGCCGACGTGCTCGAACCCTGCGGTTCGCGCTGGCGTAGCCGGGTACGGCTGTCGAGCCTCGACGGCCAACTGTTCGTGCATTCGGCCTTTCCCACCGATGCGCCGGATGCGGTGTTCTTCGGCCCGGATACCTACCGCTTCGCCAGCGCCATCCAGACGCACCTGAACCATCATCCAGGCAGCATTCGCCGCGCCGTGGACATCGGTTGCGGCTCCGGCGCCGGGGCAATACTTACGGCACTTGCAAGGCCCCAGGCCGAGGTGCTGGCGGTGGATATCAACCCCGCGGCCCTGCGCCTGACCCGCATAAACACTGCGCTGGCCGGAGCGGATAACCTGCAGGCCCGGCACAGCGACCTGCTCAAGGATGTTGACGGCGCATTCGACCTGATCCTGGCCAACCCGCCCTATCTGGTCGATCCGGGCGAGCGCGCCTATCGCCATGGCGGCGGTCCGCTGGGTGCCGGGCTGTCGCTGGCCATCCTGGAAAGTGCCATCACGCGACTGGCGCCGTGCGGCAGCCTGCTGCTGTATACCGGTGTGGCGATGGTCGACAACCAGGACCCCTTCCGCCAGGAAGTCTGCCAGCGCCTCGAAGGTCGTCCCCTTGAATGGCGCTACCGCGAGGTGGACCCGGACGTGTTCGGCGAGGAACTGCTGGGAGGCGCCTACACCCGCTGCGATCGCATCGCCGCCGTGGTGCTGGAAGTGACGCGACCTGCGATCTGACCTTGGGTTACGCGTGGATAAGCCTTCGGCGTTATCCACCCTACGTTTGACCGAGCGTAGGGTGGAAAACCGCGAAGCGTTTTCCACGCGTACCAATCCCTCAAACCGGCAGCAAGTAGAGGCAGATGGACAGGGTAACCAGCGAGCCCAACGTCGAGAGCAGCACCACCCGCGACACCCGCGAGCCTTCGCGGCCATAGAATTCAGCCAGCATGTAAGGTCCGGTTCCAGTCGGCAACGCACTGAGCAGCAGCGCCGAATAGACCCATAGCGGCTCCAGCTCGAACACCACCGCCGCGAAATACCAGGTCAGCGCCGGCTGCACGATCAGCTTGAGCAGCACCAGCGGCCAGACCCCGCGCACCGGCCCGCTGGGCTGCGGCTGGGCCAGGAACAGGCCGAGGGATACCAGGGCACAGGGCGCGGCGGCGGCACCGAGCAGATCCAGCAGCGTCCTGAGCCCACTCGGCAGCTCAAGCCCGCCAACTGCCCAGGCAGCACCGAGCAGCGGCGCCAGCACCAATGGATTCATCGACAGCGAGCGAGTCACCTTGGCCAGGGTCTTCGCTACACCCTGCCCCGCGTGCAGCCCCATCTCGACGCAGGCCAGGGCGATGGCGAACAGCACGCAGACCACCACCAGCGTGGCCACCAGCGCCGGCTGCAAGGCCGCGTCACCAAGGATCAGCAGGCACAGCGGAAAGCCGATATAGCCGGTATTGGCGTAGGACGCGCCGAGGGCATCGAGGCTGGCGTCCACCAGCGGCTGCCTCTGCAATACGCGATAAAGCAGGGTGAAGGCGAAGACGCCCAGGCAGCCGATGGAGAACGCGGCGATGAAGCCCGGCTGCCACACCTCGGCCCAGGCGGAAGTCGCGGTGATCTTGAACAGCAGCGCCGGCAAGCCCAACCAGACCACGAAACGATTCAGTTCGGAGGCGCCCGCCGGCCCCATGCGCCCGGTACGGCGGCACAGGTAGCCAAGAAAGATCAGTGCAAAAACAGGCAGGACGACATTGACGACCGAGGACATGGAGGCTCATCTGCAGGCTTGATCGATGGCGCACCCGGGAAGTGCGAGCGACCGAAACGGTCGCTCACCTTAGCAAATAATCCGGTGCTCAAGTCCAGCGCGTTTCGCTGTCCGCGCGCGCGCCCATGCCTGTGGGCCGTACTTGTTCGGCCTTTGCAGAGGTGGCCGAATAAATTCGGCCCTACGCTCCTAATGCAGCTGCGGCGAATAGCCGTTGGGCTCGGCGCGCAAGGCGGCGAACTCGGCCTTGACCGAACCACGCACCTGTTCCGTCCCGGCGGGAAAACCGCTGCGGTCACTGTAGTCCCACTCGATCACCGGTACCTTTTCGGTGTCCAGCGCTCGGGCGCAGCCGAGATCCAGTGCGGTGATGCCAGCTACCGCGCCAGCTGCGATGGCGGCATTGACCGGCTCGCGGCCATGCTCGACGCTCCAGCCGAGGCAGGCCAGGTCCAGCGCATCGCCGCCAACGCGAGCATAAATCCAGGGTTTGGGATTATCGGCCATGAGAATGCCGACACCGGTGACGATCTCCCGCACCCCACAGGCGCGGATCAGGCCTTCGCTGCCGGGCATGCCGATGAACCGCGACACCTGCCGCGGCGCCAGCAATTGCACGACGCCCAGACCGATGCTGAGCCAGCCAAGGCCCCGCGCCACGGAGCGGGCCGAGTGGTTGGGACGGGTGACTTGACGTGGAATGCTCATGAAACCTCCTCGTTGCAGGCCATGTGAAAACGTAGCGAGCGAAGGTCAGACAACGCAGCATGACCGAGCACGGCAGTGTTCACTGGGCCTGTTCAGGGTTTGAGAACGACCTTGATGCAGCCGTCATGCTTGTCGCGGAAGGTCTTGTACATCTCCGGCCCCTGTTCGAGGCTGACGCTGTGGGTGATGACGAAGGTCGGGTCGATCTGTCCTTCCTGGATGCGCTTGAGCAGGTCGTCGGTCCAGCGGTTGACGTGGGTCTGGCCCATGCGGAAGGTCAGGCCCTTGTTCATCGCCGCGCCGAACGGGACCTTGTCGATCAACCCGCCGTAGACGCCGGGAATGGAGAGGATGCCTGCCGGGCGACAGACGTAGATCATCTCGCGCAACACATGGGGACGGTCCGATTCAAGCATCAGCGCCTGCTTGGCGCGGTCGTACATGGAGTCGATGGAGCGCGCCGCGTGCGCCTCCATGCCCACCGAGTCGATGCACTTCTCGGGGCCTTTGCCGCGAGTCAGCTCGGCCAGGCGTTCAAGCACGCTTTCCTCGTCGAAATTGATGGTGATGGCGCCGCCGGCGCGGGCCATGGACAGCCGCTCGGGCACGTTGTCGATGCACACCACCTGCCCGGCGCCCATCATCACCGCGCTGCGGATGGCGAACTGGCCCACCGGCCCCGCACCCCAGATCGCCACCGTGTCGGTGGGCTGGATATCGCACTGCGCCGCGGCCTGCCAGCCGGTGGGGAGGATGTCGCCGAGGAATAGCACCTGCTCGTCGGTCAGCCCCTCGGGAATCACCACCGGGCCGACATCGGCATAGGGCACGCGGACGTATTCGGCCTGGCCGCCGGCGTAACCGCCAGTGAGGTGGGTGTAGCCGAAGAGGCCGGCCGTGGTATGGCCGAAGACCTTGTCGGCAATGTCCTTGTTGCGGTTGCTGCGCTCGCACACCGAGAAATTGCCGCGCCGGCACTGCTCGCATTCGCCGCAGACGATGGTGAAGGGCACCACCACGCGGTCGCCGACCTTGAGTTTCTTGTTCGCCGAGCCGACCTCCATCACTTCACCCATGAACTCGTGGCCCATGATGTCGCCGTGCTTCATGCCGGGCATGAAGCCGTCGTACAGGTGCAGATCGGAACCGCAGATCGCGCAGGAGCTGACCTTGATGATGGCGTCGCGCGGGTCTTCGATGGAGGGGTCGGGTACGTGGTTGTCGCAGCGGATGTCGTGCTTGCCGTGCCAGCGAAGCGCTCTCATGGGAAATCTCCTGGTCGGATGTCCGGAAACGCCGCCTGGTGTCTTTCCCTTTTGCCTCGCTGCTCCTCTGCCGGTCGGCGCTGTTTTTTAGTAAGCAGCGCCACGCCATAGTTGCCGATTGCCGACGGGCTGCATGCGCCTCAGCGTCGATCCTGCCCCACCGGGCCATAGCCATCGCGATAGCCGGGATACTTCGGCGCCCAGCCCAGCGCCCTGGCGCGGGCATTGCTGCAGCGCTTGCTGCCGGCGCGGCGGGTCATCGGCTGCTCGGCCCAGTGCGTCACGCCCAGCCGCTCGCGCAGCCAGTCGACCACCTCGTGCAACGGCGCCGGGTCGTCGTCCACGCCCAGATAGCAATCCTCCAGCGCGGCGCCGCGCAGGTCCGCCTGCAGCAGAAAGGCCAGCAATCCCGCGGCATCGTCGCGGTGGATGCGGTTGCTGTACTGCGGCGGCTCGCGCTCGACCCGCAGCCCGGCGCGTATCTGGTTCTGCAGCCAGGGCCGCGACGGATCGTAGAGTCCGGCCATGCGCACCAGAGTGGTCGGCAGGCCGCTGTTCAGGGCCAGCTGTTCGGCCTCCAGCATCACCTGGCCGGTGAAGCCTTTGGGTTCGGTAGGCGAGCGCTCGTCGATCCACTCACCCTGGTCCTGCCCATAGACACCCGTGCTGGAAAGGAACAACAGACGCTTCGGCTTCTGGCCACGTTGCTCCAGCCAGCCCAATACATGGCGCAGCCCCTCGACATAGGCCTGGCGATAGCCAGGTTCGTCATGCTGACTGGCGGATGCGGCATACACCAGATAGGACAACTCGCCGTTCGGCCAGCTGCGCGGGCGCTGGCTGGACAGCAAATCACCCGCCACCGGCAGAATCGGTACCGGTAATCCCGCCGCCTTACGGCGCAGGCCATAGACTGTCCAGCCGATCCGGCTCAAGAGCAGGCCAAGGCGGCTGCCCACATCGCCGCAGCCGGCGATCATTACCGAAGGACGCGTGTTCATCAGGTTGCTCCATCAACAGGGTTTTGCCTGTCGCAGTGTACGCTGCACGGGGTTATCCCGCGCAAAACAAGGTGCCGCTGCCGGTTGGTTCATCCACGAGCAAAGGCTATGCTAACCGGCACTCTGATGGATGCTCGCTATGACACTGACCGAACTGCGCTATATCGTCACGCTCGCCCAGGAACAGCATTTTGGCCGCGCCGCCGAGCGTTGCCATGTCAGCCAGCCGACATTGTCGGTGGGCGTGAAGAAGCTCGAAGACGAACTCGGCGTATTGATCTTCGAGCGCACCAAGAGCGCGGTGCGCCTGACGCCGGTGGGCGAAGGCATCGTCACCCAGGCGCAGAAGGTGCTGGAGCAGGCGCAGAGCATCCGCGAGCTGGCGCAGGTCGGCAAGAACCAGCTGGCCGCGCCGCTCAAGGTCGGCGCCATCTATACCGTCGGCCCCTACATGTTCCCGCACCTGATCCCGCAGCTGCATCGCGTGGCGCCGGACATGCCGCTGTACATCGAAGAGAACTTCACCCACGTGCTGCGCGACAAACTGCGCACCGGTGAGCTGGATGCGATCATCATCGCGCTGCCCTTCCAGGAAGCCGACGTATTGACCAAGCCGCTCTACGACGAACCTTTCTACGTACTGATGCCAGCCGGGCATCCCTGGACCGCGAAGGAAACCATCGACAGCGAGATGCTCAACGACAAGAGCCTGCTGCTGCTCGGTGAAGGCCACTGCTTCCGCGATCAGGTCCTGGAGGCCTGCCCGACCACACGCAAGGGCGAGGCACCGAGCCACACCACCGTCGAGTCCTCGTCACTGGAAACCATTCGCCACATGGTCGCTTCAGGGCTGGGTGTGTCGATCCTGCCGCTGTCGGCAGTGGAGAGTCACCACTATTCGCCCGGCGTGCTGGATATCCGCCCGCTGACCCCACCGGTCCCGTTCCGTACCGTGGCCATTGCCTGGCGTGCCAGCTTCCCGCGGCCCAAGGCCATCGAGATACTGGCTGACTCCATCCGCCTGTGTTCGGTAGGCAAGCCGCCAGCGGCGAAAGCCTGAAATCATGAGCGAGCTGGCGGCGGTTCCGGTAACTGCGCTCAAGGGCGTCGGCGCGGCGCTGGCCGAAAAGCTCGCCAGGGTCGGCCTGGAAACCCTGCAGGATGTGCTGTTCCACCTGCCGCTGCGCTATCAGGACCGCACCCGGGTGGTGCCCATCGGTGCGCTGCGCCCCGGCCAGGATGCGGTGATCGAAGGCGTGGTGGTAGGTGCCGACATCCTCATGGGTCGTCGTCGCAGCCTGCTGGTGCGCCTGCAGGATGGCAGCGGCACGCTGAGCCTGCGCTTCTATCACTTCAGCAACGCACAGAAGGACGCCATGAAGCGCGGCACCCAGCTGCGCTGTTACGGCGAAGCCCGCCCCGGCGCCTCGGGGCTGGAAATCTACCACCCCGAATACCGCGCCCTGACCAGCGAACCCGCGCCGGTCGTGCAGACCCTGACGCCCATCTACCCCACCACCGAAGGCCTGACCCAGCAGCGCCTGCGCAACCTCAGCGAACAGGCCCTGGCCCGCCTCGGCCCGCATAGCCTGCCGGACTGGCTGCCGCCGGAGCTGGCCCGCGATTACCGCCTGGGCGCACTGGACGAGGCGATCCGCTACCTGCACCGGCCACCGCCGGACGCCGATCTGGAAGAACTCGCCGAAGGCCGTCACTGGGCGCAGCACCGCCTGGCCTTCGAGGAACTGCTGACCCATCAGTTGTCGCTGCAACGCCTGCGCGAAAGCGTGCGCGCGCAACAGGCGCCGCAGCTGCCGCTCGCCCGCACGCTGCCGCAGCGCTATCTGCTCAACCTCGGCTTCCAGCCCACCGGCGCGCAGCAGCGGGTCGGCGCCGAGATCGCCTACGACCTGTCCCAGCCCGAGCCGATGCTGCGTCTGGTGCAGGGCGACGTGGGCGCGGGCAAGACGGTGGTCGCCGCTCTGGCCGCCTTGCAGGCGCTGGAAGCCGGCTACCAGGTGGCGCTGATGGCGCCCACCGAGATTCTCGCCGAGCAGCACTTCATCACTTTCTGCAAATGGCTGGAACCTTTGGGCATCGAAGTCGCCTGGCTGGCCGGCAAGCTCAAGGGCAAGGCCCGCGCCGCCGCGCTGGAACGCATCGCCGGCGGCTGCCCGATGGTGGTCGGCACCCACGCGCTGTTCCAGGATGAAGTGCTGTTCAAGCGCCTGGCTCTGGTGATCATCGACGAACAGCACCGCTTCGGCGTGCAGCAGCGCCTGGCGCTGCGGCAGAAGGGCATCGACGGCCGGCTCTGCCCGCACCAGCTGATCATGACCGCCACGCCCATTCCACGGACCCTGGCGATGAGCGCCTATGCCGACCTGGACACCTCGATCCTCGACGAACTGCCGCCGGGGCGCACGCCGGTCAACACCCTGGTGATCGCCGACAGCCGCCGCCTGGAAGTCATCGAGCGGGTGCGCGCCGCCTGCAACGAAGGGCGCCAGGCCTACTGGGTCTGCACGTTGATCGAGGAATCGGAAGAACTCACCTGCCAGGCCGCCGAAACCACTTTCGAGGACCTTTCGGCGGCGCTGGGCGGACTCAACGTCGGGTTGATCCATGGCCGAATGAAGCCCGCCGAAAAGGCCGCGATAATGCTCGAATTCAAGGAAGGCCGGTTGCAACTGCTGGTCGCCACCACAGTGATCGAAGTCGGTGTGGATGTGCCCAACGCCAGCCTGATGATCATCGAAAACCCCGAGCGCCTGGGCCTGGCCCAGCTACACCAGCTGCGCGGGCGGGTCGGGCGCGGCAGCACCGCCAGCCACTGCGTGCTGCTCTACCATCCGCCGCTGTCGCAGATCGGACGTCAGCGCCTGGCGATCATGCGCGACACCAACGACGGTTTCGTCATCGCCGAAAAGGACCTGGAACTGCGCGGTCCCGGCGAAATGCTCGGCACGCGCCAGACCGGCCTGCTGCAGTTCAAGGTGGCCGACCTGATGCGCGATGCCGACCTGCTGCCGTCCGTGCGCGACGCCGCCCAGGAGCTTCTCGCCCACTGGCCGCAGCACGTCAGCCCGCTGCTGGAGCGCTGGCTGCGGCATGGGCAGCAGTATGGGCAGGTGTGATCCAGGATAAATCGCAGCGCACTGGCCCGTAGCTTTTTATGCGCATATATTATGCGCATAAAGGTGCCAGAGAGAGCCCGCCATGCAACCGATCTACGATACCCAAGCCGCCAAGCGGCCCGCGAACCTGAGCGTTAACGGCGATCTGCTCAACAAGGCCAGGGAAATGAACATCAACCTCTCCGCTACTCTGGAGCAGGCCTTGGCAAGTACGCTCCGAGAAAAACAGAAAACCCAGTGGTTGGCCGACAACAAGGCCGCGATTGAGGTTTATAACGAGCATGTGGAGCAGCATGGCGTGTTCAGCGACGGGCTTCGGAGTTTCTGATGGCGCAATTCTCCGTACACGGAAACACCAATCCGGATACCAAGACTGCCATACCCTATCTGCTCAACGTCCAGAGCGATCTGCTCGATGATCTGGCAACACGGATCGTAGTACCCCTGCTCCCCGCCAACGCCATGAAAGGCAAGACACTCAAGACCCTGACACCCATCTTTGAAATCGATGGCAGGCAGTACGTCATGCTGACCCCGCAACTCGCCGGGGTTCCGAATAAAATTCTCGGCGCCACTGTTGCCGACCTGACATCAAAGCGTGACGAAATCATCGCCGCTCTCGATCTGCTCATCACCGGGATTTGAAGCACTAGGCTGAAGAGGGCTGCCGAGAAGGCGTATACCGCCAGCAGGTTCTGTAGAGTCGACAGAGGAGATTTTACGCTCCAGAACTTCAAACGCCCGCATCCCTCAACAACAACGCCTGGCTGTAATCCAGAAACTCGCCCAGATGCTTCTGGATGATGGCCACCGTGATCGGCAGTTGCAGGGCCTGATAGTCATGGACGGCGATATTGCGAAAGCCGACCATGCGTTTGAGGGCGTCGGCCAGTGTGGGATCGATCCATCCTGCCTGGGCAAGCAGGGTGAAGACGTCGCGGGCGCTTTGCGGGATGCCCAGGCGTTCGCGACGGATCAGGTGCTGGCCCATGTCCAGCGCGGCTTCGCAGGCGCGCTGGATATTGAAGATGGCGGCGTCCTGACGGGTGTAGTCGCTGGCGAAGCTGTCGGGACCTCGCTGGTATTCCTCGCGGGCACGCCTGACGCAGCGTTCGATGGTCGCCGCCTTGTTGATCAGTACGTCATCGGCCATACACGCTACCCTCCCTGCCAATATCGGCCAGTAACCCGGCGCAGGCGCTGTCCAGGGCGGTTTTTTCGCTAAGCACGGCGACTTCATAGAAGGCGGCCTGGGCATCCTTGGCCCACCAGCGCTCGCCGGTGGTGATGATCTGGTACTGCATGACGGTGCTGGCGACACGCAGGTCGAGCAGATCGACCGGGCAGTCGGCAATGTCGGCCAGATCGCCAGACAGATTCCAGAGGGCCAGCGGATCGGCGTAACCGGCTACCAGCACGGCAAGGTCCAGATCACTGTCGGGGCGAGCGGTGCCCTGAATACGGCTGCCGAAGGCGTATACCGCCAGCAGGTTCGGCACCTGTTCCTGCAGGGCCTGCAAAATAGCCGCACGCTTCATGCTGCACTCTCCTTCCCCTGATTTGCACCGCGACGGCTGCCACGCACTACGCCGGCCCGGCGGCTATTGCCGGTATGAAAGCATTTTTCCGGCATGGGCAGAAGAATGTCTGTCCTGCTACCTGTCCCTGAATCCGCTGCGACAGAGCCAAGATTACGGACAAGTGCGACAACCGTCTGTCGTTGCGGCTGTCATCCGGGCCGGCTTCGCTATACTGCGGCACATACTGTTTTCGGACCTGCCCATGAACACTGCTGTCGATAACACGCCCACTCCCGTTCTGCCTCTTTTGATCGCAAAGCTGATGGACAACCTCGGCCTGGGTTACCGGACCCTGGTCGATGAGCCCGGCCTGAACCCGGCGCGACGGGTCCAGGCGGTTCTGCTCGATGATGCCGTCGGTGCGCTGCTTGTGCTCTATCCGCGCGACCACCTGCTGGATCTGTCGCGCCTGACGGAGCTGACCGGACGGCAGCTGTCGGCGGTCAAACCCGAGCGGCTGGAGCGCATGCTGTCGCGGCATGATCTGCAGGTGCTGCCCGGCCTGCCGCCGCTTACCAGCTCACCCTGCCTTTATCAGGAATGCCTGTTGCAGCAACCGGAACTGCTGCTCGACTGCGGCCAACCGGGATTGCTGCTGGCGATGGCCAGCAAGGACTTCAAGACCCTGCTGAGCAAAGCCAGCGCCGGGCGCTTCGCCGTCCCTCTGAGCGGCATTCGGCCCAACCTCGACCGTCCCGATGACGACCGTGCCGAAATCACCCAGGCGGTGCAGAGCTTTACCGCGCGGCGTATCCAGCAACGCCTGGAAAAAACCATCGAGATTCCGCCGCTGGCGCAGACCGCGCAGAAGATCATCAAGCTGAGGGTCAACCCGGACGCT
Organism: Stutzerimonas stutzeri; assembly: GCF_013522825.1. Taxonomy (GTDB): domain Bacteria; phylum Pseudomonadota; class Gammaproteobacteria; order Pseudomonadales; family Pseudomonadaceae; genus Stutzerimonas; species Stutzerimonas stutzeri_AK. The sequence continues at coordinate 39,988 of NZ_JAAMQZ010000008.1, read as the reverse complement.
ACGGTGGACGACATCACCGGCGTGGTGGAAACCGATCCGGCGCTGGCTGCACAGGTGGTCAGCTGGGCGGCATCGCCCTATTACGCGGCCCCAGGCAAGATCCGCTCGGTGGAGGACGCCATCGTTCGCGTGCTGGGGTTCGATCTGGTGATCAATCTGGCACTGGGTCTGGCGCTGGGCAAGACGCTGAGCCTGCCCAACGACCAGCCGCAGCAGGCAACGCCGTACTGGCAGCAGGCGATCTACACCGCGGCGGTGATCGACGGCCTGAATCGCGCCATTCCCCGCACCGAACGCCCGGAAGCCGGCATCAGCTACTTGGCCGGGCTGCTGCACAACTTCGGCTATCTGGTACTGGCGCACGTCTTTCCGCCACATTTTTCGCTGATCTGCCGCCACCTTGAAGTCAACCCGCACCTGCATCACAGCCTGATCGAGCAGCACTTGCTGGGCATTACCCGCGAACAGATCGGCGCCTGGCTGATGCGCTACTGGGGCATGCCTGAGGAACTTACGACCGCGCTGCGTTTCCAGCATGACCCGGACTACCAGGGCGCTCATGCCGGTCACGCCAACCTGGTCTGTCTGGCGGTACGCCTGCTGCACAATCGCGGCATCGGCTCGGGACCCTACAGCGAAATTCCCCAGGCGCTTTTCGAACGCCTCAGCCTGACTCGCGAAAAAGCCAATGAAGTGGTGAACAAGGTGCTCGATGCTGAAGCTGCCCTGCGAGCCCTGGCGCTGCAGTTCGGTCCGGCTCACTGATTGGTGCATCCGTAGGAGCGGGCCATGCCCGCGAATATTCAGCGCGCGCTTCGCGGGCATGGCCCGCTCCTACAGGGGTCTACCCTTCCATCAGACATGGCTTTTTCAACCGTCTGGCTCATGGGCCACCGGCGCGAAAGCTCGCACGCGCATGCACCCGGCCATCTCCGGCCCGGCCAAGGCTGACCTCGATCAGGCTCGCGCCGGCTGCCTGCAACTCGTCGAACCAGCGCAGCAGCAACGCATGGGAAGCCCCGGGCAGTGTCACCTGCAGGCTGCCGTCAGCGCCGCTGTCGAGGCTCTCGATGGTCAGGCCGTGCTGCTGCGCCGTGGCCGTCACCAGCCCCTGCAATTGTTCCGGCGCCAGAACCACCGGGTTGCTGCGCGACATCTGCCGGGCCAGCTCGGTGTTCTGCTCCAGATAGCCATGCAGTTCGCGCTCCTGCACGAAGTAGTCGCGTGCCTCGCGCACCCGCTGCTGCGCCGGCTGCCAGAGCAGCAGGTAGAACAAGGTGGCTCCCAGAAAGGCCGCCAGCAAACCCAGCGACAGTCGCTCACGCGGCTGCAAGGCCTGCCAGCGCAGCCACAGCGGAGACTGCATCAGCCCCGCGCGCATCCGGTGTCCCGGCTTCACCCCTGGCCTCCCATGACGATACGGGCGCTGACCGCTGCGCCATCGCGGCTGGCCGAACCCAGCTGAACCGGCTGTCCGCTCTGACCCAGACGCAGGCGCAACTGCTCCAGCGCGGCGAAGTCGCTGGCGCGAACCTGCAAGGCCAGGTCGCCCCGGGCCTGGCTGTAATCCAGCTGATCGATGGTCACCGGCATGCCCTCGCCAATGGCCAGCGCCACTTCATCGAGCAAGCGCATGAATTCAGCGGAATGACCGGCACTCTGGCCGATATGTGCGGCGAACTGCGCGCGCAGGTTGACGATGCGCAGGTCCTCGGGGAACAGCTCGGTATAGAGCGCGCGACTGGCTTCGGCATAGTGATCGCCCTGACGTTCCAGCGACCAGGCCTGGATCAGGTTGAATGCCAGCTGCACCACCAGCACCAGCACCAGCACCACCGCCACCGGCCTCCATCGGGCCAACCCGCCGCTGGCGTTGTGCACGGCGAACTCGCCCTGGGCCAGGTCCAGCGCGCTGGCGCGACCAGAGGCGAGAAAGCGATAGGGGTCGTCCAGCTGCCGGTAGTCATCCAGAAGCTCGGGCGAGTGCTTCAGAGTGCCGTGTCCATGCCGTGGCGCGGGACAGTGAGGCGCCAATTCCGGCCAGCGCTCGCTGTCGAACACCAGCCGTGCCTCGGGACTGCCACCCAGCAGCGCGCGCCTGCCGATGAACAGCACCTGGCTGCCGTCGCGCGGCAGCAGATCGGCATCCACGTGAATGGCGACGATGTTCAGCCCCAGCGCCTGCAGGTCCGCCAGCCAGTCGGCCAGCAATTGGCGGCGGATGGCGATGACCCGCAAGCGACCATCTTCCAACGCATCGCCGTGGGTAAGGTGCAGCTCATCGACGTTTTCCGCCAGCAGTTCTTCCACCGCGTAGGCCAGCGCCTGAGCGATCCAGCGGGCCTTGCGCGTCGGCAGGCTGACCGCAAAACAGCTGCAGCGCTCCACCGGCAGCACCAGCGTCAGCGCAGCCGGCGCCTGCCTGGCGATCTCCGCCAGCGTCATCCAGCCCGCCACGCCTTCGCGGGGCAGCCAGTACGCCTGCGTCTCGGCATCGAGGCGGACGCCGCAATCGGCGGGCAGGAACAGACTGGCCATCGGCTATTGATCTCCTGATTGAAGAGGCAGCCTCGGCGGCTGTCCCAGATTGCGTTGCAGCACACGAACCGCGCCGTCGGCATCGCGCCGCAACAGGCTTACCAGCGCCAGACGACGGTCGCCCAGACGCACCTCGCTGGTGGCCTGGAAGTACTGGCTGGTCACCGCCACGCGGGGATTCTGCAGTTGGACAGCGGCAAACGCCGGTTGCGCCATAAAGGTCGCCACATCGCGAAAACCACCGCTGCGACGCGCCTGCACCAGGGCTTCGGCAGCCCCCGTGCCGAGGTTGTCGGCCAGGCTGGACAGCACCAGCGCACTGGCTGTGTTGACGTTCAGCGGGGTGCCCGCCGGCAGTACGCTGACATGGGGCGCCAGGCGCTGGAAATCCTCGTCGCGCATGCCCAGCAGCAGACGCAGCTCGGAAAGGTCATCCAGACGCCGGCCCGCCGTGCGATAGGGCGGATCGAGCAGCAGGTAGGCGTTGTCCTCGGCGCCCGTTTCGCCGGTCGGCTGCTGGTCACTGTCCAGCCAATCGACCAGACGCTCGGCGTAGGGCTCGGTGATTTCCAGGCGCAGCAGCAGGCGGCGGAACTGCGCCTGTGCGGCCTCGTTGGGCTGGTCGTCCTGCACCAGGCTGTTGAGGTTGAAGCGACCGCTCAAATCCTCGATGCGAACCTGCACCTGGCCCTGCCCTTCGTCCAGATCGTAGGCCGGTTGCGGCTGCGCCCAGGCTTCGAGCAGATGGTCCACCGGCGGCTGTCCGCCATTGCCCGTGGCCTGGGCATCGCGGCGCAGGACCGACTGCGCCAGCGCCTCGCCGCCCAGCGCGTAGTGCCAGGCCTGCCGCGCCTGCAGCTGGTTGCTGGTGACACGAATGGATAGCTGCTGGCGCGCGATCATGCTGGCGCAAACCACGGTGACGATGGCCACCACCAGCAACACGGTGATCAACGCGACGCCGCGCTGGGCCTTCATTGCGGCTGCTCCTGTGGCGCTGGAGGCTCGGTCTGTGAATCGTCTGGCGTGCTGAATCCCGGCAACGGCGGCGCGCTTTCAGGCAGACGCAGCAAGCGGCTGATGCTGCCGAAACGCGGGTGCTCGAACGAGACCTCGACGGCGGCGGGCAGGCGCCGCGCCTGTTGCTCCGGGTCGCTGCGACCAAACTCGAAGGGCGGCCATTCCTCGTGCCAGCCGCTTTCGCTGTCCAGATAACGCAGGCGCAACGCGGAAACCTCATCCAGCACCCGCTGCACGCGCGGCTGGCTGTCCACGTCGCGGTCGAGCACCACCCAGTAAAGACGCTCCAGGCTGTCTCCCGCGAGACGCCAGCGCACCCGCTGCAAATTGGCCCGGCGCAGCCCGGTGGGGTTGCGCCAGCCGTTGCGGGTCAGCTCGAAGGCGACGCCCTCGTCAAGGCCGGCGAGCTGGCCGAGAAAGGCATTCTGCTCGTCGCCGTACCCGTCACGGATCGGGCGCGGTACGGCCTGGATCAGGTCCCGCTCCAGGCTCCAGAGGGCTCGTCCGAGCTGGCGCAGCTGCGCCTCTTGAATACGCACCACCTCATCGCTGCGCAGCACCGCTTCGAGCATGCGGTAGGTGCCGAGCCCCAGCAGGGCGAACAGGGCGATGGCAATCAGCAGCTCCAGCAGGGTGAAGCCCGCCCCGGCGCGACGCATCAGAAGGTCGTCCCGATAAAGCCGCTGAGGCGGGTCACTGCGCGCTCGGCTATCGGCCCGCGGTCGCCGGATGATTCGCCAGCCGCAACCCAGACGGTGACCCGCAGCAACCCCGGCGTGCCGCTGGCTTCGACTGTGCTGAGCGTCTGCCATTGACGACCGCCGAACGCCAGCGCCCGCTCCTCGCGCCCGATGCCGGGCGGCGGACGCTGCAACTGCAGCTCGGTCAGTCGGTTGTCGGCGATCCAGCCAGCCAGAGTCAGGGTTTCCAGCCGGCCCGCGTTGGTCACACTGCGGCCCGCAGCGGTCAGCACCACGGCGGCGACCAGGGCGAAAATCGCCAGCGCCACCAGCACTTCGAGCAGGGTGAAGCCGCGTGTCTGCTTCATCGGGACGCTTCCAGTGGCTCGGCACGAGGCATACGAAAGCCATCACTGGACACCTGCCAGCCGCCGCCAGCCGCACGCGGGTCGACAAGCCGCAGGGTAAAGGGCGACAGCTCGCCACTCGACAACAGCAGCACCTGCGGCTCCAGGCGGGGCGTGCTGCGCCGCTCGCGGTCGCCCTCGCGGGACAGGCCGGCGCGGTCGTCCGCACGTCTGACCGGAGCCGTCAGCCGCAGCGGCGTGCCATCGAGTTCCAGTTCCAGGCGCATCCATTCCGGCACTCTGTGCGCCTGACGTCTGTCAGCCTCAAGCCAGCGGCTACCGGCTTCGTCGTAGTACAGGACGCGATAGCCGCGCTCCTCGAACAACAGCCCATATTCACGGCTGTCGAGCACCGCTTCATCGACCATCAGGCCGAGCAGGTTCGCCAACTGCTGCGCTTCATCGCGGACTTCACGGGACGAACTGGAGCTGCCCGTGGTCAGCATCGCCAGGCCCACCAGTCCGCCGAGGATGACGATCACCACCAGCAGTTCGACCAGGGTGAAGCCGGCGCATCGCGTCCGCGTCATGGATCAAAGATCCCAGTTGCCGATATCCGCGTTCAGGTCGCTTCCGCCCGGCTTGCCATCGGCGCCCAGCGAGTAGAGATCGAACGGGCCCTGAGTGCCCGGCGACAGGTACTGGTAGTCGTTGCCCCAGGGGTCCTTGGGCACGCGCTTGAGGTAGCCGTCGCGGTTCCAGTTCCTCGGTTGTGGGCTGCCGCCAGGCTTTTCCACCAACGCATTGAGGCCCTGCTGGGTGCTGGGGTAGGCGAAATTGTCCAGCTTGTACATGTCCAGCGCGGCGGCGATGGCTTTGATATCGCCCTTGGCCACGGTGACCTTGGCCTGATCCGGGCGGTTCATCACCTGCGGCACCACCAGCGCGGCGAGAATGCCAAGGATGACCACCACCACCATGATTTCGATAAGGGTGAAACCCCTCTGTTTGCGCTCGTTCGACTTCATAAGCATTACCCCACCAGTTGGTTGAGAGAAAGAATCGGCAGCAGGATGGCCAGTACGATGACCAGCACCACGGCTCCCATGAACACCAGCATGAACGGCTCGAACAGCCCGACCAGCAGCGAAATCTGCGCGGCCAGGTCGTTCTCCTGGTTGCGTGCGGTACGCGCCAGCATCTGGTCGAGCTCGCCGGATTTCTCGCCGCTGGCGATCATGTGCAGCATCATCGGCGGAAACTCGCCGGTGGCTTCCAGCGCACGGGTCAGGCTGCCGCCCTCGCGCACGCGCTGCGCCGCTTCGACCACGCGCTCGCGGATGCGCAGATTGCCGATCACCGCGGCGGCGATGCCCAGCGCATCCACCAGCGGCACACCGCTACGGGTGAGAATCGCCAAGGTCGAGGCAAAGCGCGCGGTGTTGGTCGCCCGCGCCAGCCGTCCGACCAGTGGAATGCGCAGGATGAAGGCGTGCCAGCGACGTTTGATGTTCGGGTCGCGCAGGGCCAGACGCATGGCGATGCCCGCGCCGACGATGCCCAGCAGCATCAGCCAGCCCCAGCGCTGCACCGCCTCGCTGGTGGCGATCAGGCCGGTGGTCAGCGCTGGCAGTTCCTGGCCGGTATTGACGAACACCTTGACCACGTCCGGTACCACGTAACCGAGCAACAGCACCACGATGGCCAGCGAAGCCACCAGCAGGATCACCGGGTAGAGCAACGCCAGCTGGATCTTCTGTCGCGACTGCTGGCGCTGGTCGGTGTAGTCGGCCAGTTGGTCGAGCACCAGGCCGAGGTGCCCGGCGTGCTCGCCAGCGGCCACGGTGGCGCGATACAGCTCGGGAAAGGCCGAGGGGTATTCACGCAGGGCGGCGGCCAGGCTGTGGCCTTCCATCACCCGTGCGCGCACCGCCAGCAGCATCGACTTGATCCGCTGCGAGCTGGCCTGCGCCGCCGCGGCACGCAAGGCTTCCTCGATGGGCAGCGCGGCCTGCACCAGGGTCGCCAGCTGGCGGGTGACCAGCGCCAAGTCGCGCGCCGACAAGCCTCGCCCGAAGCTGAAGCCGCCCGTACCGCTGTCCTCTCTGGAGCGCGCCTGCTTGACCTCCAGCGGCGACCATTGCTTGTCGCGCAGCAGCTGGCGGGCCTGGCGCGGGCTGTCCGCCTCGATCAGACCCCTGTGCTGGCGACCACGCGCATCCAGCGCGACGTATTCAAAGGCGGCCATCATTCAGGTTCCCGTCAGGCATGGACGTGTTGTGGCCCGACCATGGCGCACGCTCATCGGTCCGTGGCCCTGCGGTCATGGAACTGGCCACGGCGGTCGCTGCTCTGGCGCCTATCGCCACCCTGGCGGCGATCGCCTTGTCCGGCGCGACGATCCTCGCTGGTGACGCGCAACACTTCCTCGATGGTGGTCACCCCTTCACGCACCTTGCGCAAGCCGTCGTCGCGAATGCTCGGGCCAAGCTCGCGGGCGTGGCGGACCATCTCCTGTTCGGTGGCGCGGGTGTGGATCATGCTGCGCAGCGCGTCGTCGAACAGCACCAGTTCGTAGATGCCGGTACGCCCGCGATAGCCCAGCTGACGGCAGGCGTCGCAACCTTCGGCGTGATACAGCGTCGGCGCCTGACGGGGGTCGAGGCCGAACAGCGCGCATTCGGCTTCATCAGCGACATAGGCGCGTTTGCAGTCGTCGCAGAGCACCCGCACCAGACGCTGGGCCAGCACGCCGAGCAGCGACGAGGAAATCAGGAAGGGCTCCACGCCCATGTCCACCAGCCGCGTCACCGCGCCGATGGCGCTGTTGGTATGCAGCGTGGACAGCACCAGGTGGCCGGTGAGCGAGGCCTGCACGGCCATGTCGGCGGTTTCCTGGTCGCGGATCTCACCGACCATCACCACGTCCGGGTCCTGCCGCAGAATGGCACGCAGGCCACGGGCGAAAGTCATGTCGACCTTGGTGTTGACCTGGGTCTGGCCGATGCCTTCGAGGTTGTATTCGATGGGGTCCTCGACGGTGAGGATGTTGCGCGTGCGGTCGTTGAGCGTGGTCAGGCTGGCGTAGAGCGTGGTGGTCTTGCCCGAGCCGGTGGGGCCGGTGACCAGAATGATGCCGTGTGGCCTCTTTACCGCCTGCTCCATGCGCCGGCGGTCGCGCTCGCTCATGCCCAGGTGCTGCAGGGTCAGGCGCCCGGCCTGCTTGTCGAGCAGGCGCAGCACCACCCGTTCGCCGTTGGCCGACGGCAGTGTGGACACACGAATATCCACCTCGCGGCCACCGACCCGCAGGGAAATCCGGCCATCCTGGGGGATACGCTTTTCGGCGATGTCCAGCCGCGCCATGACCTTGATCCGCGACACCAGCAGCGCCGCCAGTTCGCGTTTGGGCTGCACCACCTCGCGCAGGATGCCATCGACGCGAAAGCGAATGATCAGGCGCTTCTCGAAGGTTTCGACATGGATATCCGAGGCGTTTTCCTTGATCGCCTCGCCCAGCAGCGCGTTGATCAGGCGGATGATCGGCGCGTCATCTTCCTGCTCCAGCAGGTCCTCGGTCCGCTCGATCTGGTCGGCCAGGCTGTGCAGATCCATGTCCTCGCCCAATCCTTCGACCATCTGCATCGCCGCCGAGGAATCATGCTGGTAGGCGGCGCCCAGCGCCTCGTCGAACTCGGGCTGGGCCAGCCACTGCACCGGCAACGGCCCACCCACCACGCGCTGCGCCTCCTGCACGGCGGTCAGAGCCGTGCCCTCGCGCAGGCCCAGACGCGGCTCGCCGTCAGGCTCCAGCACAATCACGCCGTGGCGCCGGGCAAAGGCGAAAGGCAGGCGCCGGCGTACCGGTTCATCCGGCACTGGAAGTCTTTCGTTCAGGTGCATCTCGGCCATGGTTGCCATCCCCAGGCAGACAGTCGAAGTTCGCTGGCGCTCAAGCCGGCGGCGTCAATGGCTTTGGACTACAAGGATTGGATGGCATTCGCGGTTTTGATCCTTTTTTACATTCGGTAGTCGAAGCCACCGGCAGAACCGGCACCAAGGTCGGTAGTGAACAGCGCTCCAGGCGAATACCGGGCACAGGGCTCGCCCTTCATGCTACGGCGCGCCATTTATGACCGGCCCGCAGTCATTTCAGCGCTCATTTGACCGGCTCGTTGAAGCCCGAAGTCGCCGGAGTTTTCAGGACCGATAGCCATGATTTTGGTCAGATTCTGAATGTAAAAACATCTCCAGTTCTGATTAAAACAGTTGTTTGATTTTTTCAGCCCTTGCAGAATGCGCCGCCGCGACCGGCCAAAACCGCCGGAAACGGGCTGTCAACCGCTTTACCCGCCTTTGGAGCGGTCAAACGTATCGCCAGCGAAGCAGCACATGACCACGACAGGGTCACTGGCCACGATTACGCAGGAGAACAAGAACAATGCTCATTGGTGTTCCTCTCGAAACCCGTCCCGGAGAGACGCGCGTCGCCGCGACGCCGGAAACCGTCAAGAAGCTGATCGGCCAGGGCCACCAGGTCACTGTGCAGAGCGGCGCGGGCGTACAGGCCAGCGTGCCGGACAGCGCCTACGAGGCGGCAGGTGCAAGCATCGGGGATGCCGCTGCGACGTTCGCAGCAGCCATTGTGCTCAAGGTGAACGCGCCGAACGAAACCGAGCTGGCGCAGATGCAGCCGGGCAAGGTCCTGATCGGCATGCTCAATCCCTTCGATGATGACAACATCGCGCGCATGGCCGAGCGCGGCATCACCGCCTTCGCCCTGGAGGCCGCACCACGTACCTCCCGCGCGCAGAGCCTCGATGTGCTGTCGTCCCAGGCCAACATCGCCGGTTACAAGGCGGTGATGATCGCCGCCAATCAGTACCCGCGCTTCATGCCCATGCTGATGACCGCCGCCGGTACGGTGAAGGCCGCCCGTGTGCTGATCCTCGGCGCCGGGGTCGCCGGCCTGCAGGCCATCGCCACGGCCAAGCGCCTGGGCGCGGTGGTCGAAGCCTCCGATGTGCGTCCAGCGGTGAAGGAGCAGATCGAGTCGCTTGGTGCCAAGTTCGTAGACGTTCCCTTCGAAACCGATGAAGAGCGCGAGTGTGCCGAAGGCGTTGGCGGCTATGCCCGGCCCATGCCGGCGTCCTGGATGGCCCGTCAGGCCCAGGCCGTACACGAGCGCGCCAGGCAGGCCGACATTGTCATCAGCACCGCGCTGATTCCCGGTCGCAAGGCACCGACACTGCTGCACGAGGCCACTGTCGCCGAGATGAAGCCCGGCTCGGTGATCGTCGACTTGGCCGCCGCTCAGGGTGGCAACTGCCCGCTGACCGAGGTCGATCAGGTGGTGATCAGGCACGGCGTGCGCATCGTCGGCTACAGCAACCTGGCGACGCTGGTGCCTGCGGATGCTTCGGCGCTCTACGCACGCAACCTGCTGGACTTCCTCAAGCTGGTGATCGATGGCGAAGCCCGCTTCCAGCTCAATCTCGAAGACGACATCGTCGCCGCGTGCCTGATGTGCCGCGACGGTCAGGTCGTGCGGACCAACGGTTAAGGGAGTCGCGAAAATGGACCTGATTTCTGATGGCATCTACAACCTGATCATCTTCGTGCTGGCGATCTACGTCGGCTATCACGTGGTCTGGAACGTCACCCCCGCGCTGCACACGCCGCTGATGGCGGTGACCAACGCGATTTCCGCGATCGTCATCGTCGGCGCCATGCTCGCCGCGGCGCTGACCGTCACCCCGCTGGGCAAGGCCATGGGTACCCTGGCCGTGGCGCTGGCGGCGGTCAACGTGTTCGGCGGTTTCCTCGTCACCCGGCGCATGCTGGAAATGTTCAAGAAGAAGGACCGCAGCGCGGCCAAGGCAGAGGGCAAGTAAGCCATGAGCATGAACCTGATCACCCTGCTCTACCTCGTCGCTTCGGTGTTCTTCATCCAGGCGCTCAAGGGCCTGTCACACCCCACCACGTCGCGACGTGGCAACCTGTTCGGCATGCTCGGCATGGCCATCGCCGTGCTCACCACGGTCGGCCTGATCTTCAAGCTCGGTAGCGAACTGGCTACCACCGGCATCGGTTACGTGATCGTCGGTCTGCTGATCGGCGGCAGCATTGGCACCCTGATGGCCAAGCGCGTCGAAATGACCAAGATGCCCGAGCTGGTCGCCTTCATGCACAGCATGATCGGCCTGGCCGCTGTGTTCATCGCCATTGCAGCAGTGGTCGAGCCGCAGTCGCTGGGCATCGTCGCCGGCATGGCCGATCCGATCCCGTCCGGTAACCGTCTGGAGCTGTTCCTTGGCGCGGCCATCGGCGCCATCACCTTCTCCGGTTCGGTGATCGCCTTCGGCAAGCTCTCCGGTAAATACAGGTTCCGCCTGTTCCAGGGCGCGCCGGTGGTGTTCAAGGGCCAGCACATGATCAACCTGGCCGTCGGCCTGGCGATCCTCGGCCTGGGTCTGGTCTACACCTTCACCGGCAATATCACCGCCTTCGCCGTACTGGTGGCGCTGGCGTTCGTCATCGGCGTGCTGATCATCATCCCCATCGGCGGCGCGGACATGCCGGTGGTGGTATCGATGCTCAACAGCTACTCGGGCTGGGCGGCGGCGGGTATCGGCTTCTCGCTGAACAACTCGATGCTGATCATCGCCGGTTCGCTGGTGGGTTCGAGCGGCGCGATCCTCTCGTACATCATGTGCAAGGCGATGAACCGCTCGTTCTTCAACGTCATCCTCGGCGGCTTCGGCGCCGTTGCCGATGCCGGCGGCCCGGCGGGTGCGCAGGAAGCGCGTGCGGTGAAGTCCGGTTCGAGCGACGATGCGGCCTTCCTGCTGACCAACGCCGACACCGTGATCATCGTTCCCGGCTACGGCCTGGCGGTGGCGCGCGCGCAGCATGCGCTGATGGAGCTGGCCGAGAAGCTGACCCACCGTGGCGTGACCGTGAAGTACGCGATCCACCCCGTCGCCGGACGGATGCCGGGCCATATGAACGTCCTGCTGGCCGAGGCCGAAGTGCCTTACGAGCAGGTGTTCGAGATGGATGACATCAACGCCGAGTTCGGCCAGGCCGACGTGGTGCTGGTACTCGGCGCCAACGACGTGGTCAACCCGTCGGCCAAGACCGATCCGAAGTCGCCGATTGCCGGCATGCCGATTCTGGAGGCGTACAAGGCCAAGACGGTGATCGTCAACAAGCGCTCCATGGCCAGCGGCTATGCGGGTCTCGACAACGAGCTGTTCTACATGGACAAGACCATGATGGTCTTCGGCGACGCCAAGAAGGTCGTCGAGGACATGGTCAAGGCTGTCGAGTGATCCATGTGGGGATGGCGACGGAACGCCTTTGAATACCCGGATTACGCTTCGCTAATCCAGGCTACGATGCATTTTTCGTAGGATGGAATCGCCGCAGGCGCTTCCGTCATGGGTGATGCAAGAACGGGCGTCCATGTTCAGCCATGGGCGCTCGGCGACACAGTTGCTTCCAGCATGACCGGTACAGTTACCCTCCGCCAGCAACTGAACCGGTACAACTTTCCGATGCTGTAACTGTTTGTCGAAAGCGCCGCGCGCGACTCTAGTATGCCCACTCTCCCCACCCGGCAACCACCGGAAGGAAGGCATCATGGATCGCGCCCTACCCCGCATCCTGTCTTTGCGCACTTCGCGCGATACGCTGGAAAGGCTGGTACAACTGCTGCGCCTGTGGCGTCAACGGAGCCGAACGCGCCGACAGCTGGCGGCACTGGATGATCGTCTGCTGGCCGATAGCGGCATCAGCCACAGCGAGCGGATGGACGAGCTGAGCAAGCCGTTCTGGCGCTGACACCCGCTTACTGCCCTGCAACCGCATGCCCTGTTATCCTGCGCTGCACTAACAGTCGGTTTCAGGCCGTGCTTGTTTTACTGTCAGGCCGTAGTGGAGAGCCCGCCCATGTCCAAATTCCTGCTGATCCTTGGTGCATCCGCCGCGTTGCTGGCGGGTGCCGCTTCGGCATCCAGTTTTATCGCCACCACCGATACGCTTGGCGCTTCGCTGGCCAATACCGTGGAAGGCACATCCGACCTAACCTCTTCGATCGGTGACGACAAGCTGGTATTGGATGCTCGTGATGACGCCGCACATTTTGTCGCCAGCAATGGCGAGCAAAAAGGCGCACAGCTGGAAGCGGCCCTTCAGCATATTCGCACCCGGGCCCCTGCCATCAAGGCCACCGACCTTGAGCTGGCACGCGCGATCCTGGCCCTGTAAAACGGCGCAAAAGGAAGACGCTGGCCGTTGCGCTGGCGTTTCGCTAGCCTTGCTGGATTTTCTGGCATCGGGATTCATATGCGTCCGCTTTATCTTTTCTTGGCTGGCTGCTGCTTCTGTGGCAGCGTCCAGGCGTTCGATACCACCCTGGCCGGCATCGTGGCCTCCGGTTATGTCACCAGCCAGCTGACCAGCCTGCCCTTCGAGAACAAGCTGATCGTCGAGGCCAGGGACGAAGCGGCAAGCTTCGTCGCCAGTGCCGGCCAGCTCCACGGCGCACGCCTGGAAGCCGCCCTGCGCTGGATGCGCGAGCAGCATCCGGGGCTGACGGTCAGCGATCTGGAACTGGCCCAGGCGATACTCGTCCAATAACGGCCCGCCTTACTTAACGAGACCTGCAATGTTCAAGCTACTCACTGCCACAGCGGTCGCACTGACCCTTCTCGCCGGGGCGGCCCAGGCACAGACGCTGGTGGCCACCAGCAATATCGTCATCAACGCGGTGGATCGCAGCGTCAATTTCACCTCGGACGCGACCAGCCGGATCAGCGGCATGAAGCTCGTCCTCGACGCCCGAGACGAAGCCGCCAGCTTCGTTGCCAGTGCCGGCGATATTCGTGGCGCACGCCTGGAAGCGGCCTTCGCCACCCTTCGCACCGAGTTCGCCGAAGCCCGCCAGGCGAGCGATCAGGCGCTGGCCGAAACCATCCTCGCCCTGTGAAGCCGGCCTGCGCCTGGCTGCTGGCTGTCCTGCTGGCCAGCCTTGCCGGTCAGGCATGCGCCACGCTGCGACTGACACTGGAAAGCCAGGCGCTGCAACCCGCCGAACGTGCCGCTACCCAGGCCCTGCTCGATGAAGCCCTGGCCGCCCTGCCGCCGCGCATGCTGCAGCAGCTGGACCGCAACGTACGGGTACGCTGGCAGGATGACCTGCCTTCCCAGGCTTATGGACGTGCGGGCAGCGATCTCATCGAACTCAACCGCGAGCTGCTGCCATCGCTGGTCGATGGCTCCGCTGCACGACAGCGCACGGCGCGGGTACACGGCACGGTGCGCCAGGAACTGCTCGCCACGCTGATCCACGAGCTGGCGCATCTCTACGACCGCGCCCGTCTATGGTCGCCAGCGAACAGCAAGCACCTGGCCTTCTGCAGCCGCCGTGCCGCCAGCCTCGGCCTGGTCGGCCTGCCGGATGAATGCCGCGGCCAGACCGAACGCCGCTTCACCCTCAGCGACGATCCGCGCCTGCTGGATCTCGCCGGCTGGCCACAACGGGTCGGCAGCCGTGGCGAGCGCGAAAGGCACAATGCCCAAGTGGCGCGCAGTCCCGATATCTACGAACTGACCAGCCCACTGGAGTTCGTCGCGGTAAACCTGGAGTACTTCCTGCTCGACCCCAGCTACGCCTGCCGCCGCCCGTCACTGCACCGCTATTTCCGCGAGCACTTCGGCTGGCAGCCCGCCGCCACGCAGCTCTGCGCCGACGGGTATCCGATTCTCAACGCCGGCCAGGACCTGGCCCGCACACCGTTGCTGCGCCTCGATCCCGAGCGGGTCTTCGAGGTGGACTATCTGTTCGCCGAGGCTAACGACGCCTGGGTCAGTCGCTGGGGCCACAGCATGCTGCGCCTGGTGATCTGCGCACCGCAGCGCACGCCCGGCCCCGATTGCCGGCTGGATCTGGATCATCACCTGGTGCTGTCTTTCCGCGCCTTCGTCGGCGACGTGCAACTGTCCAGTTGGGACGGCCTGACCGGCGCCTACCCGTCACGTCTGTTCGTACTGCCGCTGGGCCAGGTAATCGACGAATACACCAAGGTCGAGTTGCGCAGCCTGGCCTCGATTCCACTGCGGCTGGAACGCCGCGAGATCGAGATGCTGGTCGAACGCAGCGCCGAGCTGCACTGGAGCTACGATGGCGACTACTACTTCCTGTCCAACAACTGTGCGGTGGAAACCCTCAAGCTGTTGCGCAGCGGCACCCATCGCGCAGAGCTGGCGGCACTCGACAGCATCCTGCCCAGCGGCCTGCTGGAGTTGCTGATCGCCCGCAACCTGGCCGACGCCAGCGTGCTCGACGATCCGCGTGAGGCGCTGCGCCTGGGCTATCGTTTCGACTCCTACCGTGAGCGCTATCAGGCGATGTTCGCCGTGCTCAAGGAGCGCTTGGGATTGCCGCAACAGACCGTGGAACAGTGGCTGGAATTATCAGCCAGCGAGCGTCAGCTCTGGATCGCACAAGCCGACCTGCGCGCCAGCGCGGCCTTGCTGCTGGTGGAACAGGCCGCACTGCGCCGGCAACTGCTGCTGGCCCAGGAAGAGCTGAAGAAGCGCTACCTCAGTGGCCGCGAACGCGGCGATGCCAGCCTGGCCAAGGCCGATGGCGCACTGCAGCAGATTCTCGCCAACAGCGGCTATCTGAGCCGCCCGGCTGAGTTGCTCAACGACGAAGGTTACGGTCTGCCGCAAGCCGGCGAATGGCAGCGCCTGGAAGAACAGAGCGGTCAGCGGCAGGCGCAGCTCAACCAGCTAAGCGAAGAACTGGACCGGGAAGTCCGGCTCTTGCTGAGCGACGAACGCCGTCTGGAACTGGAAAGCATCGAGCGCAACCTTGAACGAGTCGGCCAGCACCTGCGCCAACTGCACAAGGCTGATGGCGGGCTGGAGCTGCCGTAGTAATCTGCCTATCGGTAGGTTCCACGTGAAACCTCGAGGGCTCAGGGCGTTTCCCAGCGCGCCTCCTGATGCTGCTCGCAGGCAGGCGCGAGAAAGCGTGCGTCGCTCGCCACGCCGTAATAATGAATGTCCTGGCGGTAACTGAGATTGGAGGCCTGTGCGTTGCGGCAGATGCCGAAGGCGCCGGTTGGGCAACTCTCGACGAATTGCACTTCGACCTCCTGCCCGGCCAGCTGGGGCTGGCAGTAGCCGCTGCGAAACAGCTCGCTCGGGATACTTTTATTCTCCTGACAGACTTCGACTTCCACACCGCCCCCGCTGCTGGTCACAATGCAGGCCTCAGCCAGGGCCTGTCCGGTTGCCAACAGCATGCAAAGCGCCAACAGTCGCATCGTTCATCCCCTTGAAAGGGGTAAATCTAGCATGCCGGGGCAGCCGGGCAGCGTCACCGCCTCACGCCTTTTTTCCAATGACAGGCTCCCATGCTCGAACAGATCCCCACCCACCTGATCGCCGGCCCGCTGGGCGCTGGCAAGACCAGCCTGATCAGGGCGCTGCTGGTACAGAAACCCGCCAACGAGCGCTGGGCCGTGCTGATCAACGAATTCGGTCAGATCGGTCTGGATGCCGCGCTGCTGCACCGCGACGACAGCGGCATCAGCTTTGCCGAAGTCACCGGCGGCTGTCTGTGCTGTGTCAACGGCATGCCTTTCCAGATCGGCTTGAATCGGCTGCTGCGCAAAGCCAGACCGGATCGCCTGCTGATCGAACCTTCCGGGCTAGGCCATCCGTTGCAGTTGCTGCAGCAGCTGCGCCAGGCGCCTTGGGATCGGGTGCTCACACTGCAACCGGCTGTCATGGTGCTGGATGCCGACGCATTCACGCGAAACCCGGTCCTTTCTCCCAGCCAGCAGGAAATGGCTGCCCAGGCTGGTCTGCTGATGTTGAACAAGAGCGAGAAGCTGAGTGACGACGTTCGCATGTGCGTGCAGCAAAAGCTGCCGGAGCGCCCAATTTTATGGACATCTCACGGACAACTCGATCTGGCCCGACTGCCGGGTATCGGGAGCTGCGCCAGCATGGCGACAGCGGAGTACCTGCCCCCGCTCGCTGCAGCGCCACTGGCCCATGTCTGGCTAGACCCACTGCAGCCGACAGTGCTCAGCCATGCCGCCGCCGAAGGCTGGAGCATCGGCTGGCGCTGGCATCCAGGCCTGGTGTTCGACATCCAGCGCATCAGCGGATGGCTCGCGACGCTACCCTGGCAGCGCGCCAAGCTGGTACTGCACGGGGAGCATGGCTGGGTATCTGCGAATGCGCTGGAAGGCAGGCCGCTGGAGTTCAGGCCCAGCGAATGGCGGCGCGATTCACGCCTGGAACTGATCTTCGCGGGTACGCAGTCCGAAGCAGCCCTCAGCCACGGCCTGCGCCATTGCCTGGCAGGACGCTGACGCGGCAGGCCGGCTCAGTCGTTGCGGTTGCGCCAGTCATCCATCTGGAACACTCGCCCCTGCTCCGCCGACGGCGTTGCCTGCGCCGGGAACGGATGCGCATCCGTCTCGATCGGCCCGGCACGCATGCCGAACATGCTGATACTGCCCTGATGCCGCTGCTCTCCGGTCACGGTGAACTCGAAGCCATACACGCGCGCGAAACGGCGATGTCCCCGCGCATCACGTACCCAGCCCAGACGCCGGAACGCAACGTTGCCATCGAGCAGTTCGATATCCATCTTCTTGCAGTAACGCTGCACCGCCACCAGCGCATGCTCGCGTATTCCGTGGGAATGCCAGAGCCAGGCGGCGACCGCGGCGAAAAGGAGAAAGACCGTGAAATTGCCCAAGGTCAGCATGGAAAGATCCCGTCAAGACAGGCGACCAGCTTAACAGCCATGCAGGCAGCCGACTAAATCCATGCCCAGCACTTTTCCAAGCTGAGAGCAGGGGCCTTATGTCACCGCATATAGGGAGCGGCCTCTCGAAGCCGAGGGCCTAAAACAGCGCAGCGTTCTTCAGATAAGCCGGGCAGGCCATGCGTCCCCATCGACCATTTCATTCACCACTTCGATCAGGAGCTTGTGCACGGCCCGTACCGCGCGTGACCGCACCCCCTTGCGGGCCGCAGCGATATGCACGCTCCAGCTCACCCGCGGATCCGTGATGGGCGTTGCCGTCACCCGCCCCTCCTCGATTTCCCGGCCCAGGCAGACAAGCGGGAGCACCGTGCAGAAATCGGCATTCACCAGTTCGATGATGCTGCTCAGCGAATCGATTTCAAACTTGACGTTCAGCTTGACCTCCCGCTTGGCCGCCAACACATACAACAACTTCGTCAGCACGTTTGGATAGCACGGGAGGACGAGCTGCAGCTCTTCGAGCATCGAGAACGGTACGGCCTTCCTGTTCTTCACAATGCCTTTGTTTCTGGAAATGAGAAACAGATCCTCCGTGAGCACCGGCATGAGGTCGACACCCTCATCCAGCTCCAGCAGCTTCGGCTCGTAAAGAATCGACAGGTCGAGGCTGCCGCGTTGCAGAGATTGGCTCAGGCTTCCGCTCATGGCCTCGACCACGTGCAGGGTGATGCCCGGATAAGACTCATGCACCCTGGCTACGAGCGGCGCGGTCAGGGCGCGGGCGGCGGTGGTGGTTACGCCGAGCCTTACTTCCCCGGTCGGATTGCGGGTCAGGTCCTGCACCAACAGCGGTGTTCTATCGATTTCATTGAGTATGGTGCCGAAATGACTCAACAGCATCGTCCCCAAGTCATTGGGCGCAATGCCCCGTGAATGGCGGGTTACAAGCTCGACCCCCAGCTCATCTTCCAAAGCGCGCAGCTGTTGGCTCAGGGCGGGCTGAGCGATACCCAGCTCATCAGCGGCTTTTGAAAGGCTTCCGCATTCGGCAATCCGTACAAAATAGCGCAGCTGTTTAAGATTCATCGTTCACTGGCCATTGGTTATAAGGGCTCTTCCATCTTTAGCTATACGGCATAACGATAGCTCCTCGCTCCGCAAAAGCAAAAGCATATATCTTCTTGAATAACATGATTTCTTTCAAATAACAGAAATACACGCGAATGAGCATGTAACAACAGCAAACACCCAAGAAAATAAAGCCCAAAATGGTGCAACGAGAAGATTTATGCCCAAGATTAATGCATAAGAAGAAACGATAGCAGCTAGGCAAAAATAGTATTCGTCTTATGCAGCTTTTAGTCGTTCACTGATAACCGACTGGTCGACATACAACAAGAAAACAGGAGGTCCACCAACTAGCAATCACAACAACGCTAATGCACCCAAGAAAAGCAGTGAATGCACTGAGATCCTGCAGATCATCAGTTTAGCTGCTGCCAGAACTGGATTTCTCCATAAGCGAAGCTTGCATTGCACGCGCTAACCGCACATAGAGGACAGACATGAAACATATAAAAAAAACAGGCTTTCATTTCTTACTATCCCTTGGAATTCTTAGCGCTGCAGCAAGCGCACATGCAGATCAGATAAATCTTCGAGCAGGTTCCGGCCACCCGGTTGGCTTATTGTCGTACATGGAAACGGCACACAACTTTTTTGTTCCGGAACTCAAGAAAAGAATCGAAGCTGATACGGACCACAACGTTCGGGTTATGGAGCTTCATGCCGGACAGATCGCCAAGGTGACGGAGGTTCTGGAGGCCACACGGGATGGCCTGCTGGACATCGGCTTCATCAGCATGATCTTCGAGCCATCGGAACTGCTCGCACAGAACTTCCCTCTGTTCTTGCCGTTCGGCTCCCCTGACGCCAAAGTGGCAAGCGAAGCCGTGAGGGCCACGTATGCGGCTCATCCCGAGCTGACCGAAACCTTCGAGAAGAAATACAACCAGAAGCTGCTCGCGGTCAGCTGTCTGTCCAACTATGGCCTGGGCACCACCTTTGCCTGGAAAAACTTTTCTGACCTCCAGGGACACAAGATTGCCGGTGCCGGGGTAAACCTGGACTGGATCAAGGGCGCGACACCTGTGGCCTCCAACCTGAACGAGGCCTACCAGTCCATGCAGACCGGCGTGTATCAGGGCTACCTCAGCACTTCAACCTGGTGGACGACGTTCAAACTCAACGAAGTTGCAAAGCATTATTCAAAAATTGACTTTGGCGCAATGCCGGTCAATAGCGTCACGGTCAATCTGAAAACCTGGAACAAGCTGCCTGCCGATGTACAGCAGATACTTAAAGAAGTGGCCAGGGATTACGAAGACGCCACGGCGGAAGTCTGTGCCACCAATGACCGTAACGGCCTGCAAAAAGCCAGAGAACTTGGCGTCAACGTCAATGAGATCAGTCCTGAAGCTCGCAAGGCCTGGGCCGAAGCCTTGAAGGACTTCCCCAACCGCATGGCCCAGGAGGTCAACAAGCAGGGCATGCCGGGCACCGCGATCATGAAGACCTATATCAGCGAACTCGCGAAGCGTGGCTACGAATTCCCGTATGCCTACGAAATCGACTGAGAACCATGGCCGAGCCCCAAAAAAGCTCGGCCACATTCACATGGTTCATCTGAGATAAGCGACCTACTCCAAGCGAGGGCGTTTTATGTTAGCGCGCAAGAGTTCCACAACAGGGTGGGTCGGCTTCCTCGATTCCGCTCTCCGGATAATCAGCAAGGCGATGATGGTAATAGCCGCGACGCTATTGGTATTGGTGGCATTGCTGATTGCAGCAGATGTTTTCGGGCGAGGACTATTCAACGCACCCATTATTGGCGTTGCGGAAGTTGTGATTAACGGTCTGGTCATCATTGCCTTTCTGCAATTGCCCTATACGGTCCGCATTGGCGGCATGCTCCGCACAGAGCTGATGGATATGTTAGCGCCACCGCCAATAAAGCGCTTTCTATGGTTGGCCGGATATCTCCTGGGAGCATTCTTGTTCGCGATCCTGGCAAGAGCCGAGTGGGGCAACATGATAAATGCATTCATCAATGGTGAGTTCGAGGGCCATGTAACCTTTGCGGTACCTGTATTCCCAAGCCGCCTGGCAATCGTGGCAGGGTCCATTCTTGCCGCCATGACTTATCTGGTAATGGCTATTCCTGCAGCAGTTGCCCTTTTCACTGGAAACGAAGAGCCGCTCAACGTGTTGAAAGGACAGGAGGTTGAACATGGGTAGTCCAGAGTTTGCCGCGATCATTATTGCGGTTCTGGTAATGAGCATTCTTCTCGGTATACCGGTGGTTATTTCCCTCGGACTGACAAGTTTCTTTGGTCTCGCCTATCTGATGGGCACCTTCGATATTGCCAGCTCATTGCTCGCCAGCAGTGCTTTCGGTGCTATTCGTGCTTATGAATTCGCGACGATTCCACTGTTCGTGCTACTTGGGGAAATACTGGCCAAGTCAGGGGCGGCCACCGATCTGTTCAAACTGATCAACCAGTCGTTCAAGCGCTTGCCAGGTCGCCTGGCTCTCGCGACTGTCGGGGGCAACGCGGCCTTCGGTGCGGTAACCGGGGTTTCCATCGCATCGGCTGCTGCCTTTTCCCGCATTGCCTACCCGGAGATGGCGCGCGCCAAATATGACAAAGGCATCGCGCTGGGATGCATAGCCGGCAGTGCATCCCTGGGCATGCTGCTACCGCCTAGCGTGCTGCTGATCATCTGGGGCGTCATGGCCGAGCAGTCAATCGGCAAGCTCTTTATCGCAGGCGTAATTCCCGGCCTGCTGCTGGCATCGCTGTTCTTCCTGTTCCTGCTCGTCTTCGCCCTGCTGCGGCCACGCCTGTTCGGTAGTGCCCACGAGCAGGACGCCGTCGTAGAGAAAGCCGATGCGCGCGCCAGGATCGGTGCCACTGGCGTGATCCTGATGATCCTGTTGATTTTCGGCGGTATCTGGTTTGGCCTGTTCACGCCAACCGAAGCCGCGGGAATCGGCGTGCTCGGCGCGGTCATGATCGGAGTCGCCAAGGGCATGAAGTGGCGCGACTTTTCCGCATCGATCCTCAACACCGGACGCATCTCGGCACCCCTGCTCTTCCTGCTGATCACGGCGCAGATGTACTCGCGCCTGCTGTCCATGGGCGGTATCGGCGACATGATCGGCGACCTGTTCCTGGGCGTCGGTGGCGTTTACCTGACCCTGGCCATCATGGTCGCGATCTGGCTGGTGCTGGGCATGTTCCTGGATAGCACCTCCATCATCCTGCTGACGGTACCGATCTTCGCGCCCATCGCCACCGCACTGGGTTTCGAACCGCTGGCTTTCGCGATCCTCGGCATCCTGGCCATCGAGGCAGGCCTGCTCACGCCCCCGCTCGGGCTGTGCGTCTATACGGTCAAGGGCTGCATATCCGACCCCGACGCCTCGCTGGGCCTCATTTTCCGGGGCTCGATCCCCTACTGGATCATCCTGCTTCTCGTCGTCCTCTTGGTAGCTCTCTTTCCTGGGATCGCCAACTGGCTTCCCACGAAAATGATGTAGTCGCACCCGCGCCTACGTTATTCCACTGCGTCTAACAAAAGGAAAAACGCAATGCCCATCATCGACCTTACGTTGAAGATCGAAGACAACATGCCGGCGCACAAGCTGTTCCAGCGTCCGGTCATCACGGCTCACTTCACCCATGAAACATCGAAGAAATTCAATCTCGGCGTGCCGGGCGACCAGATGACCTTCGCCACCACGCACCTGTCGATGCTCGACCACATCGCCACCCACGTGGACGCCTTCTACCATGTGGGACCCGACGGACTGACCATCGATAACATGCCCCTGGATATGTTCATGGGCAAGGCGGTCTGCCTGGATCTTCGCCATATCCCGGATCTGGGCGACATCGATGTTGCCGATCTGGAAAAAGCCGAAGCGAAGGCTGGCGTGAAGATCGACGGGCATATCGTGCTGATGTGCACCGGCCTGCACAAGAAGTACTACCCGGACGTCAAGGTCGTCTGGTCCAACCCCGGCCTGACCGAGGCCGCGACCCACTGGCTCGCCGACCGCAACTCCAAGCTGCATGGCGTCGAAGGCCCTTCCACCGATAAACCCTCGCACAACGAGTTTCCCAGCCACCGCGTATGCCGTGACCGCGGCATCACCCACTACGAGTGGCTGGTCAACCTGGAGGAGCTGGTCGGCAAGGGCGAATTCATGTTCTACGGCCCGCCGCTGAAAATCGACAACGGCAGCGGCTCGCCGGTGCGCGCCTGGGCTGAAGTGCAGTAATCGACTCTGGCTGCGGCTCGCGCCGCAGCCTTTTTCTGCGGAGGATCCACTGTGGACCAACGAATCCCCATCACCGTGCTCAGCGGCTTCCTGGGAGCGGGCAAGACCACCTGCCTCAACCGTGTGCTCACCGACCCCGAAGCCGGACGCATCGCGGTCATCGTCAACGAGTTCGGTGAAATCGGCATCGACGGCGACCTGGTTTCATCGGCTTCGGAAGACATGCTGGAGCTCAAGAACGGCTGCATCTGCTGCGCGAGCAAGGATGACCTGGTCAAGACCATCTATGAGCTGTTCATGCGCAAGGTCGGCGCGCTCGAACCCCGAATCGAGTTCGACAAGCTGCTTATCGAAACCACCGGCATCGCCGACCCCACGCCGCTGGCCCAGATCTTCTACACGGACATGCAGCTCAACCTGAGCTACCGCCTGGATGCCATTGTCACCATGGTCGACCTCAAGCATGTCGTTCAGCAGTTGCAAGCCTCGGACGAGGCGCGCAAGCAAATCGCAATGGCCGACAAGATCATTCTCAACAAGCGCGACCTGGTGGATGACGCAACCTACGAAGCAGCCCTGGCCGCGGTAAGGCGCTTGAACCCCGGCTGCCCTGTCGAGACCACGACCTACGCCGAACTGTCCGCCGCCAGGGTCATGGATCTCAGCCTGTTCGATCCGAACACCAAGGAAAGCGCCGTCGCCACCTGGATCGGCGAAACCACGCCGGCACCCCACGAGCATGACCATTCGGCGTGCGGGCAGGATTGCAGCCATGCACACCATGACCACGCCAGCCAGCACGGCGATATCGTTTCCGTATCGTTCCGCGAAGAGACGCCGCTGGATTATGCCGAGCTGATGCTGGCGCTTTCCGAATTCAACGATGAATACGGCGACAACCTCTTCCGTATCAAAGGCCTGATCCAGTTCGGCAATGATCCGCGCCCCGTCATTCTTCAGGGCGTGCAACAAGTCTATAGCCCGCTGACCTACGCCGAATCCTGGCCTGGAGATGTACCGGACTCGCGTCTGGTTCTGATCGGCAGGAATCTTCAGCGCAATACGATCCTGCAACGCCTGTCCCTGTGCAAAGCGCAGGAAAGCGCGACGCTGGACCGCGCCCTGGGCGCCATCTGAGAAGGACACGCTATGAATCAGGAACTCGATTTCATGTCGGCGCTGGAGACACGCGCCGCCATTGCCCGCAAGGAGGTTTCCCCGGTCGAAGTGGTGCAGCGGGCGCTGGAGCGGATGGAGGAGACCGAACCCAGGCTCAATGCGTTCGCCGCCCGCACACCCGAACTTGCCCTGGCGGCCGCGCGAAAGGCTGAACAAGCCGTCATGGACGGTGCGCCGCTCGGGCTCCTGCATGGCCTCCCCGTGTCGGTCAAGGACCTCATCACGGTGGCCGGGGAGCCCTGCTCCTTCGGCTCCCGCACCCTGGCCGACAATCTTGCCCAGGTAGACGCCCCGGCAGCCGAGCGGATCAAGGCTGCCGGGGCCTGCATCATCGGCAAAACCACCACGAGCGAGTTCGGCTGCAAGGCGGTCGGCGACTCGCCATTGACCGGCATCACGCGCAACCCCTGGGATCTGACCCGAACGCCTGGCGGCTCCAGCGCCGGGGCCGCGGCCAGTGTCGCCGCCGGCGTCAGTGCGCTGGCGCTGGGCACCGATGGCGGCGGCTCGCTGCGTATTCCGGCGTCGATGACCAACCTCTTCGGGATCAAGGCCCAATTCGGTCGGGTCCCCGTCTTCCCTGCATCCGCCACACCGACGCTGGCGCATGTGGGGCCTCTGACGCGCACCGTCCGGGATTCCGCGCTACTGCTGCAGGCCATCTCCGGGTACGACCCGCGTGATCCCTTCTCGGTCGCGGGCGAAGTGCCGGACTTTCTCGCGGCCTGCGATAAACCGGTCAAGGGCATGCGTATCGCCTGGTCGCCCACCTTGGGCTACGCGAAACCGCTCCCGGAGGTCGTCGAGATAGCCGAACGTGCGGCCCGTGTCTTCGAGGACATGGGATGCACCCTGGAGCTGGTCGAGAACGTCATGGACGATCCGGGTGAACTCTGGATGGCCGAATTCTATGCGGGTGTCGGGACCAGGCTGCAGAACGTCCTGCGCGATCAGCCGGAGCTGATCGACAGCGCCGTTTCCGACGTCCTGGTCGGAGCTCTCGATCAGACGCTCGATGATTACTACGCCAAGGTGTTCGCCCGCTATGACTTCCGCGAAAAGATGCGGCAGTTCTTCAGCACATACGACCTGCTATTGACGCCGACCATTCCGGTTCCCGCACCGGAGATCGGCGTGAACGTGCCACCGGAAGTCGTTGGGCGGAATATCGTTTCCTGGGTCTTCTATACCTATCCGTTCAACCTGACCGGGCAGCCGGCTGCCTCAGCACCCGCGGGTATGACGAAGGGCGGACTGCCCGTAGGATTGCAGATCGTTGGGCCTCTGCATGGAGAGTGCGCAATTTTCCGTGCGGCAGCTGCTCTGGAGGAGGCTTGCCCTTGGAGCGGACACAGGCCGAGGGGCTTCTAGCAGGGTCGAGGTTTGCCTGTGAGCCTCGACGGCTTGGACGATGTCCGCAAGGTGCAGCCACAGCCGCCATCCTGCGGGCATCATTCAAACTCATGGAGCATCGACAGTGATCGAACTCGACCCGGCAAAAGGACCACCTGTGCTCCAGCTCGGCGCACCGGGGGATGATTGCGGCCAACTGCATGCCGATGCGCCTCAGCTCTCCAGCCAGACGTCCCGTGCCCAGTGCCAGACCGACTCCCAGCTTTCATCGGTCAACTCGTGGGTGTCGCCGTCGAACAGCATGACCTCGCCTTCCAGATCGACCACGTAGAAGTCGTTGCCGTCCTGGCAGATCGGCAGCAGGTCGCGCTCCACACCGGCATCCCAGGCCAGTGCCGCGACTTCCGGCAGGTAGGTGTGCGATTGCGGATCGGTGGCGGTGACGGGTTCCAGCCGGCCGTAGACCACGTCGCTGACCAGCAGAAGAAATTCACGCAGGCCGTAGGGCAGGTTGATAAACAACTCTTCCTCGACCTCCACCAGACGCTCGTCGTCCGGCAGTTCCAGCGGCACCGGAACCGGCTCGTTGAGTTCGCGCAGTTGTTCGATCACCTCTTCCATACCGCCGCCCCCGCTCACGCCAAGAAAACGCGTTTATACAAGCCCCGACGCGAGCGGACCAGCCCCGCACGCCACTTTCGGCTCAGGGGCGTGGCGCCGGCTGGAAGTACAGCGTCTCGCCCCGCGCGGCGCCCAGCAGGCTGGCGTGGTCATTGGCGACCTCCACCTCGATCGGCTCGGCCTGGCTCGCCACTTTCAGCGTCACGCGGGTGATCGCGCCGAGCGGGCGGATATCGCGAACCTCGCCGGGCAGGTGCTCGGCGCTGGCGACCCGGCTCAGGGACACCTCGTGCGGGCGGAACAGCATGGAGCGCTCATCGTCCAGTTGCAGGCGATTGGCATCGCCGAGGAAGTGATAGACGAACTCGCTGGCCGGGTTGCGGTAGACCTCCGCCGGCGTGCCGATCTGCTCGATCACGCCCCTGTTCATCACCACGATGCGGTCGGCCACTTCCATCGCCTCTTCCTGGTCATGGGTGACGAACACGCTGGTCAGATGCACGTCCTCGTGCAGGCGCGCCAGCCAGCGGCGCAGCTCCTTGCGCACCTTGGCGTCCAGCGCGCCGAAGGGCTCGTCGAGCAGCAGCACGCGGGGTTCGACCGCCAGCGCGCGAGCCAGGGCGATACGTTGGCGCTGGCCGCCGGAAAGCTGCTCGGGGTAGCGGTCGGCGAGCCAGTCGAGCTGCACCAGGCCGAGCAGTTCATGGACCTTCCCGGCGATCACCGCTTCGCTCGGGCGCTGCTTGCGCGGCTTCATGCGCAGGCCGAAGGCGACGTTGTCGAACACCGTCATGTGGCGGAACAGCGCGTAGTGCTGGAAGACGAAACCGACGTTGCGGTCACGCACGTCGTGGCCGGAGACGTCCTCGCCGTGGAACACGATGCTGCCGGTGTCCGGGGTCTCCAGCCCGGCGATGATGCGCAGCAGGCTGGTCTTGCCGCAGCCGGAGGGGCCGAGCAGGGCCACCAGCTCGCCGCTCTGGATGTCGAGGTCGATAGTGTTCAGCGCCTGGAACTGGCCGAAGCGCTTGTTGACGTTGCGAACTTCGATACTCATGGCTGTGCTTCCGTATGCAGGCGCGCAATGCGCGATTCGCTCCACTGCTTGAGCA
Organism: Stutzerimonas stutzeri; assembly: GCF_013522825.1. Taxonomy (GTDB): domain Bacteria; phylum Pseudomonadota; class Gammaproteobacteria; order Pseudomonadales; family Pseudomonadaceae; genus Stutzerimonas; species Stutzerimonas stutzeri_AK. The sequence continues at coordinate 12,989 of NZ_JAAMQZ010000008.1, read as the reverse complement.
GCAGGATCACCAGCGCCAGGGCCAGCAGCAGGCTGGCGACGCTGAAGGCGGCGACGTGGTTGTATTCGTTGTAGAGAATCTCGACGTGCAGCGGCAGGGTGTTGGTCAGCCCGCGGATATGCCCGGACACCACCGATACCGCGCCGAACTCGCCCATGGCCCGCGCGGTACAGAGCACCACGCCGTAGACCAGGCCCCACTTGATGTTCGGCAGGGTGATGTGCCAGAACATCTGCCAGCCGCTGGCGCCCAGCAGCCGCGCGGCCTCTTCCTCGGTGGTGCCCTGCTCCTGCATCAGCGGGATCAGCTCGCGGGCGACGAAGGGCACGGTGACGAACAGCGTGGCCAGCACGATGCCCGGCACGGCGAAGACGATCTGGATGTCGCGGTCCATCAGCCATTCGCCGAAGTAGCCCTGGGCGCCGAACAGCAGCACGTAGATCAGGCCGGCAATCACCGGCGATACCGAGAACGGCAGGTCGATCAGCGTCACCAGGATGCTCTTGCCGTGAAACTGGTACTTGCTCACGCACCAGGCGGCGGCCACGCCGAACACCAGGTTGAGCGGCACCGAGATGCCCACGGCGAGCAGCGTCAGCTTCAGCGCGGCGATGGCATCGGGCTCGAAGATCGCCTCGAAGAAGGTGCCGAAACCCTGCTTCAGCGCCTCGCTGACGACGATCAGCAGCGGCAGCAGCAGGAACAGCCCGAAAACCAGCCAGGCGGCGAGGATCAGCAACCGGCGTCCCAGGGTATTGCCACGACGCGCGGCATTGGTGGAGGTGCTGGCTGTCGCGGGTAGCGAAACAGAAGACATGGCGACCTCCTCAGGGATGCGCGATGCGGCGCTGCAGCAGGTTGATCAGCAGCAGCAGGATGAAGGACACCACCAGCATCAGCACGCCGATGGCCGTGGCGCCGGCGTAGTCGTACTGGTCCAGCTTGACCATGATCAGCAGCGGCAGGATCTCGGTCTTCATCGGCATGTTGCCGGCGATGAAGATCACCGAGCCGTATTCGCCGACGCCGCGGGCGAAAGCCAGGGCGAAGCCGGTCAGCCAGGCTGGCAGCAACGCCGGTAGCAACACGTGACGCGCCACCTGCAGCGGGCGAGCACCGAGGCAGGCGGCCGCTTCCTCGACTTCGCGCGGGATGTCGGCCAGCACCGGCTGCAAGGTGCGCACCACGAACGGCAGCGTCACAAAGGTCAGCGCCAGGGTGATGCCCAGCGGGCTGTAGGCGATCTTGAAACCCAACGCGGTGGCGAACTGGCCGACCGGGCCGCTGGGTGCGTAGAGCGCGGTCAGGGCGATGCCGGCGACGGCGGTCGGCAGCGCGAACGGCAGGTCGATCATCGCCTCGATGACCTTGCGGCCGGGGAAGGTGTAGCGCACCAGCACCCAGGCCAGCAGGGTCCCGATGATGCCGTTGAGCACCGCCGCGACGAAGGCGGTGCCGAAGCTGAGCTTGAGCGCCGCCAGCACGCGCGGGGCGCTGATGATGGCGATGAACTGGTCCCAGGTGAGTTCGGTGGTCTTGAGAAACAGCGCACCCAGGGGAATCAGCACCAACAGGCTGAGGTACACCAGGGTGTAACCCAGCGTCAGCCCGAAGCCGGGTATGACGGGGGAGGTTTGACGGGACATGATCGGCCTTGTCTATCGAGCAATGTGTCGGCTGAAGCGTCACGAGCGCAGCTCAGACAAGGCGAAGACCGGCGAGGGCCGCGGAATTTACGAGCTGTAAATGAGCAGTACTCACTTCGTTCGCCCTCCGGGCCGCGCTAAAGCGCGTTAGCCGCAAGCGGCTTTCCGAGCCGGTCTTCAACGCAGTATGAGCAAGCGCAGTAGCTTCATTCGGTCTGGTAGATCTGGTCGAAAATGCCGCCATCGTTGAAGAACTTCGGTTGCGCGGCCTTCCAGCCGCCGAAGTCGTCATCGATGGTGACCAGCTTCAGCGGCGGGAACTGCTCCTTGAACTCGGCGCTGACCGCTTCGTTGCGCGGACGGTAGAAGTTCTTCGCGGCGATGCGCTGGCCTTCTTCGCTGTACAGGTAGTTCAGGTAGGCCTCGGCGACTTCGCGGGTGCCCTTGCGCTCGACGTTCTTGTCCACCACGGCCACCGGCGGTTCGGCGAGGATCGACAGCGACGGCGCGACGATCTCGAAGTTGTCGCCGCCCTCTTCCTTGAGCGCCAGGAAGGCCTCGTTTTCCCAGGCCAGCAGCACGTCGCCAATCTGGTTGTTGACGAAGGTGATGGTCGAGCCTCGGGCGCCGGTATCCAGCACGGGCACGTTCTTGTAGAGCTTCTCGACGAAGGCCTGGGCCTGCTGCTCGTCGCCGAACTTCTGCCGGGCGTAGGCCCAGGCGGCGAGGAAATTCCAGCGCGCGCCGCCGGAGGTCTTCGGGTTCGGCGTGATCACTTCGACGCCCGGCTTGACCAGGTCGTCCCAGTCCTCGATGCCCTTCGGGTTGCCCTTGCGCACCAGGAAGACGATGGTCGAGGTGTACGGCGTGCTGGCCTGGGGCAGGCGCTCCTGCCAGTTCTCCGGGATCAGCTTGCCGAGCTTGTGCAGCTCGTCGATGTCGCCGGCCAGCGCCAGCGTCACCACGTCGGCGCGCAGGCCGTCGATCACCGCCCGGGCCTGCTTGCCCGAACCGCCATGGGACTGCTGGACCTTGATCGGTTCGTGGCCCTCGGCCTGCCAGTGCTTGTTGAAGGCTTCGTTGAATTCGACATAGAGCTCACGGGTCGGGTCGTAGGACACGTTGAGCAGGGTTTCGGCGGCCACGGCGGGACCGGCGATCAGCGCGCTGGCCAGGGCGGCGAGCGCGAAGCGACGAATGGACATGGTGCAGCTCCTGAAAAATCGAGTTCGGTGTTGGCTGTATCTGTTCAGGGTGTTGGGCAATCAGCACCGCATTCGCGGGTGACAGCTGCAATACCGGTGCGTGTGCATGTGATGGCTCTTGCTCATGTTCACGCCCTCCGGTGGTCCAGTCGGGCTAGGGTTGCAGGGGGTTGGTCAGGCGTTCTTGCCGGGGCTCGGCTGCAGACGAAACTTCTCCTTGCGCTCGATCTGCACGACCTGGCCGTTGTGCACGGTGATCTCCACCGAGCCGAACTTGAGGCCGTTCAAGGCGCTGTGGATTTCGCGCAGGATGCTGGCTTCGTCCTGGCCTTCGAGGTTGCGAATGGTCGCGGTCATTTTCTTCTCTCCGTGGAAGCCTCCAGACGACCCAGACGGTCGTGGCCAGTGAGGCGTGGAGCGGATAATAAACAGCCCTCACGTATTCTTTAAAAGACTTATTAATAACATTTATATGACTATTTAGAATAACCAGATCCTGAAAAAAGGAATAAGCAAATAATTTCTTATTCCTTTGTAGAGCTTCTTCTTGTTACTAGACTGCCCCCCTGACCACAGGAGGGCTTCCCATGCGCCGCACGTCGATCCGCTATCTGATAGTTCCGGGCTGGTATGGCTCGCCGGATGATCACTGGCAAAGCCACTGGCAACGCGTGCTGCCCAACAGTGCCCGCGTGGAGCAGGCGGACTGGCTTGCACCACGCCGCGAGGACTGGGTTGCCGAGCTGGAGCGGTGCATCGCATATGACGCTCAGCCGGTGGTTCTGCTGGCACACAGTCTGGGCTGCATCACCATCGCTCACTGGGCGGCACAAGCGCCGCTGGCATCACTGCAGCGGGTTAGCGGCGCGCTGCTGGTGGCGCCAGCTGATGTGCAGCGCAACCATTGCCCCGAGGCGCTGCGCAATTTCGCACCGATTCCTCGACTGCCACTCCCATTCGCCAGCCTGCTGGTCGGCTCCGACAACGACACCGCCGCCAGCGCCGAGCGCGCACACGAGATGGGGCGGTCTTGGGGCAGCGAGATAGCCATCCTCAGCGGTGCCGGACACATCAATGTCAAATCCGGGCACCATCGCTGGGAACAGGGGTTCGCCTACCTGTATCGCCTGCAAAGCCGCATCGAGCGCAACGCCCGCAAAAGCGCCTGAATCACGCTCTACCGACAATCCAGGTAAAGGCGGGCCGCCGGTAGCCTGCCTGTGAGGCAACCCATGAGCGACACCCATATCATTGCGCCGCTGTTGAGTTTTCCCGACGAAGAACGCAGCCCGTTGAGCATTCGCGCCAAGGCGCTGGTTTTCGTGGATCCGCGGTCGCGCCGGCTGCGCGATGAAGTTGATCGCCTGGCACCCCTGCCGATTCCCCTGCTGATTCATGGGGAGCCGGGCACGGGCAAGGAGCTGCTCGCCCGGCATGTTCACCGTGAGAGCGAGCGCGGTGGGCTCTTCGTTGCAGTCAACTGCGGCGCCATCAGTGCCGCTCACGCCGAGGCGGAACTCTTTGGCTACGCCGCCGGTGTCCGCGGCGCGTCGAGCAGCAGCCGCGCCGGCTGGTTCGGTTCGGCCAACGGCGGCACGCTGTACCTGGACGAGATCGGCGATCTGCCGCTCACCCTACAGGGCAAGCTGCTGGCGGCGCTTGAAACCGGCGAAGCCTGGCGCGTCGGTGCCACCCAGGCCATACCCGTGGACGTCCGCCTGGTGGCCGCGACCAGCATTGACCTGAGCCAGGCCGTCGCCGCCGGCAAGTTCAATCAGCAGCTCTTCGACTACCTGTGCGATGGCCGGCTGGATCTGCTGCCATTGCGCGGGCGCACGGACGACATCCTGCCGCTGGCGGAGTATTTCCTTGGCATCTATGCGCAGCGCCTGAGCCTGTCCCTGCCCCTGATCAGCCCCGCCGCCCAGCGGCTGCTGGAAGATCACGCCTGGCCGGGCAACACGCGCGAGCTGGAAAACGTCATTCACTTCGCACTGCTGGTCAGTAGCGGCGAGGAGCTGTTGCCGGCGCATTTCAACCTGCCAGCCCCACTGGCGCAGCTCGACGCGCACCTGCACCGGCTGCTGGCCGGAGGCGACCGCCAGCAACTGTCCGCCTTGCAGCAGCTACTGCAGCGTTTCAGCGGACCTTTGACCAAGGCGCTGACCTGACTCGCTGGCTGTACAGCCGCTGGACTCATGCTCGCCAGGGATCAACCCCGTCGGCGCCAACACATCGGGCTTACCTATCGAATGCCAGTGCTCGCCGTTGCTACACTGCTCCACGACCCATGTTGCCGAGGCAGGCAATGGACCGAAGCGGCTTCCCCGTGTATTTCCCCTTCCGCACCCGAACCTGCCGACGGCTTTTTCCAAGGAGTTCCCATGTCCGACAAGCTCGACGGCCAGTCCCAAGGTCGAGATGAATGCTCACAAATGCCTTCGGGACCGGTGAGCTGGCAACTGGAGCAGATCGTCGGCGAGCTGCGCACCGCCCGTACCGAATGGCGCGTCAGCACCGGTCGCGCCCGCGAGCTGGGCAGCCGCGAGCTGCCTTCGCGCCAGGCGCTGGAATGCATCTTCTCCGACCTGCGCGGCGCGCTCTTTCCCATGCGCCTGGGCCCCAGCGACTTGCGCCTGGAAAGCGAGGATTTCTACGTTGGCCATACCCTGAACAACGCGCTGAACAGCCTGCTCTGCCAGGTGCGCCTGGAACTGCGCTACGCCGCCCGCCAGCGCGGCGAGCCCGAAGCAGGCAGTGACGCCGACGCAGTGCGAATCGTACGCGACTTCGCCGCGGCCCTGCCGCATATGCGACGCCTGCTCGACAGCGATGTCACCGCGGCCTATGCCGGCGACCCGGCGGCGCGTAGCGTCGATGAAGTGTTGCTGTGCTATCCGGGCATCCTCGCGGTGATCCATCACCGCCTGGCCCACCATCTGTACGCGGTCGGTCTGCCGCTGCTGGCGCGCATCGGCGCGGAAATCGCCCATTCGGCCACCGGTATCGACATCCACCCCGGCGCGCAGATCGGCCATAGCTTCTTCATCGACCACGGCACCGGCGTGGTCATCGGCGAGACGGCGATCATCGGCAACCACGTGCGTATCTACCAGGCCGTGACCCTCGGCGCCAAGCGCTTCACCGCCGACGAAACCGGCCAGTTGCACAAGGGCCGCGCACGCCACCCCATCGTCGAAGACGACGTGGTGATCTATGCCGGAGCGACCATCCTCGGTCGTATCACCATCGGCCAGGGTTCCACCATCGGCGGCAACGTCTGGCTCACACGCAGCATCCCGCCAGGCAGCAATATCACCCAGGCCAGCCTGCAGCATCAGACGAAAAGCGATTAGTAAGGGGATGCAACGCAGGCGCTCAACCTTCGTTGCGTGACAGGCGGTTATTCGGCGGACAGTTCGCGCTCGACAGGTAATCGACCACCATCGTCCCCATCGCCCATGTGGTTGGGCGCCGCTATGGTCGGTTCCTAATCTTCCGGCGTCACGCCGAGGAGCACGAGCCCGAATCTGCGCCGCTGAAGGTGCATTTGCGGGCACTGGTGCGCCAGTTCCGCATTTGAAAATAAATATGTGGCACGTCGATCGATACGCCACCAATTGTCTTTCTGGAACTTCTCCCATGCCGCCGGCCAAGTTCTAATTCAAAATAAACTCCTTATCTCAACTTAACGTACTACTTTGCACTACTACTCTCCGCTCCTTTTGTATTAGATGCTTTTGTACGCTTGACACTTTTTTCTAGCGATCACAATATTTCTCATAACAAAAATAGCCGGTCACAAAAATAATTGCTGTATGGCGCTTGAATTCGCCAATAGAACAAGGAGCACTTCAATGCTTGGTTACTATGCGCAATACAGCAAGGAATACATCACCATCCTGATGATCGTAACCACCCTGTTCTTTGCATTACCCATCTTCCTCGCCCCACTCCAGTGGGCCCGGCTCATGCGCTGGACCATTCCCGAACAGGAACACCTGGCCATCTATTTCGGCCGCTGCCTGGGTGCGTTCATTCTCGTGGTTGAAGTTGCCATGTTGCGCTCGGCTACCACCGGCACCAGTTTCAGTTATGCCTTCGATATTCTTTTCGTCGTCTTCACGTTAATGTTTGTGGTGCATGTTTATGGAGCGATTAAAAAAATCCAGCCTATTACCGAAACCCTGGAAATCGGTTTCTGGATGATTCTCTTCGTCCTCAACATCCTGTTCTATCCCGCCACCAGCATCACGTTTTAAACGCCGGGCAGCGCCGAGGCTCTTAGCCGCATTTCGGCGGTCGGTGCTCCCGGTGGTGATCTGCAACGATTGCCACCTGCTGCCGCAACTGTTCGAGGACGCTCAGATCACCTTTCCAGAAATCGACGGCCTGACGAAGCCAGCCTCGCTACCGGCCTTCAGTGAGCGTTCTGCGCTCCGAGTTCCCCGCGCAACCACTCGGCCAGCCGCTCCGCACGCCGATCGACGCGGCGCGCGGGCACCCACAACGCCAGCCGTGCCGGGGTTTCGACGAAGCCCCAGGGCGCCAGCAGGCGACCTGCCGCCAGGTCGTCGGCGACCAGTTGCTGCGGCGCGATGGCTACGCCCAACCCGGCCAGCGCCGCTTCCAGCAGGAAATACAGGTGCTCAAAACTCTGCCCCAGTCGCAGCTCGGTCGGCTCCAGCCCGTTGCCACGCGCCCAGCTCGGCCAGGCCTGTGGACGCGAAGCGGTGTGCAGCAGCGCCTCGCCGAGCAGCACCGAGGGCGCTGCCGCGCGCAGTTCGGCGCAGCGCGGATGGTGCGGGCTGAGCACCGGGCCGATGCGCTCGGGGGCCAGCTCGAATACCCGCATATCGGCCGGCCACGGCGGTTCGGCGAACCACAGGGTGGCGTCCAGACCGGCTCGACGCGGGTCGAGCTCGCCCTCGCTGGCCGATAACTGCAGACGCAGGTCGGGCAGCTCGCGGTTGAGCCGGTCCAGTCGCGGAATGAACCAGCGCGCCAGCAGGCTGCCGGGACAGCCGAGCACGAACGGCGCCTCGGCGGTCTGCCGCTGCAGTTCCGCGCAGGTGCTACGCAGGCGCTCGAAGGCCTCGCTGGCGACGTCGCGCAGGCGAATGCCGGCATCGGTGAGTTTTACGCCGCGCCCTTCCTTTTCCAGCAGCGCAATGCCGAGGACTTCTTCCAGGCTCCTGAGCTGCCGACTGATAGCGCCGTGAGTGACATGCAGCTCGCTGGCCGCCTGCTTGAGGCTGCCGAGACGCGCCACGGCCTCGAAGGCACGCAGGGCATTGAGCGGTGGAAGGATGGCATTCATTAGTGAGTTTTCCTGACGAGTTGAAACGATCTTATCGCTTTTTTTCCCCGTCGCATCCGGTTAGGGTGCATCCCATGTCGTAGGAGCCAGCTTGCTGGCGATCCAGCTGATCGCCAGCAAGCTGGCTCCTACAAGACCGAGTTCCCCAGGAGATCGCCCATGACTTCATACCGCAACGGCCCCGATGCCCGCGGCCTGTTCGGCTCGTTCGGCGGCCAGTACGTCGCCGAAACCCTGATGCCGCTGATCCACGAGCTGGCCGCCGAATACGAAAAGGCCAAGCAGGACCCCGAGTTCGCCAAGGAACTGGCCTACTTCCAGCGCGACTACGTGGGCCGCCCTTCACCGCTGTACTTCGCCGAACGCCTGACCGAGCACTGCGGCGGCGCGAAGATCTACCTCAAGCGCGAAGAGCTGAACCACACCGGCGCGCACAAGATCAACAACTGCATCGGCCAGATTCTTCTGGCCCGGCGCATGGGTAAGCAACGCATCATCGCCGAGACCGGCGCCGGCATGCACGGCGTGGCCACCGCCACCGTGGCCGCGCGCTTCGGCATGCAGTGCGTGATCTACATGGGCACCACCGACATCGACCGCCAGCAGGCCAACGTCTTCCGCATGAAGCTCCTGGGCGCCGAGGTGATCCCGGTCACCGCCGGCACCGGCACCCTCAAGGATGCGATGAACGAGGCCCTGCGCGACTGGGTGACCAATGTCGACAGCACCTTCTACCTGATCGGCACCGTGGCAGGTCCCCACCCCTATCCGGCCATGGTCCGTGACTTCCAGGCCGTGATCGGCAAGGAAACCCGCGACCAGTTGCAGGCCCAGGAAGGCCGCCTGCCCGACTCGCTGGTGGCCTGCATCGGCGGCGGCTCCAACGCCATGGGCCTGTTCCATCCCTTCCTCGATGAGCAGAGCGTGCAGATCGTCGGCGTCGAGGCCGCCGGCCACGGCCTCGACAGCGGCAAGCACGCCGCCAGCATGGCCGGCGGCGCGCCGGGCGTGCTGCACGGCAATCGCACCTTCCTGCTGCAGGACGAGGATGGCCAGATCACCGACGCCCACTCCATTTCCGCCGGCCTGGACTATCCCGGCGTCGGCCCGGAACACGCCTGGCTGCATGACATCAAGCGCGTCGAGTATGTGCCGATCACCGACCACGAAGCCCTGCAGGCCTTCCACGACTGCTGCCGCCTGGAAGGCATCATCCCGGCGCTGGAGTCCTCCCACGCGCTGGCCGAAGCCTTCAAGCGCGCGCAGGGCCTGCCGAAGGATCATCTGATGGTGGTCAACCTGTCCGGTCGTGGCGACAAGGACATGCAGACCGTCATGCACCATTTTGCCGAACAGGAAGAACGCATATGAGCCGCCTGCAGACGCGCTTCGCCGAGCTGAAACAACAGAACCGTGCCGCCCTGGTGACCTTCGTCACCGCTGGCGACCCGGACTACGCCACCTCGCTCGCCATCCTCAAGGGCCTGCCCGAGGCCGGCGCCGACGTGATCGAGCTGGGCATGCCCTTCACCGATCCCATGGCCGACGGCCCGGCGATCCAGCTGGCCAACATCCGTGCACTGGACAACGGCCAGAATCTGGCGAAAACCCTGCAGATGGTCCGTGAGTTCCGCCAGGACAACCAGACCACCCCGATCGTGCTGATGGGCTACTTCAATCCCATCCACCAGATGGGCGTCGAACGCTTCATCGCCGAGGCGAAGGAAGCCGGCGTCGACGGCCTGATCGTCGTCGACCTGCCGCCGGAGCATAACGAAGACCTCTGCGACCCGGCCCAGGCCGCTGGTATCGACTTCATCCGCCTGACCACCCCGACCACCGACGACGCACGCCTGCCAGTGGTGCTGAACGGCAGCTCGGGCTTCGTCTACTACGTCTCGGTGGCCGGCGTGACCGGTGCCGGTTCCGCGACCCTGGAGCACGTCGAGCAGGCCGTCGCGCGCCTCAGGCGCCACACCGGGCTGCCGGTGGCCATCGGCTTCGGCATTCGCACCCCGGAGCAGGCGGCGGCCATCGCCCGGCTGGCCGATGGCGTCGTCGTCGGCTCCGCCCTGATCGACCATATCGCCAAGGCCAGCAGCTCCGAGGAAGCCGTCGCCGGCGTGCTCGGCCACTGCCGGGAACTGGCCGCAGGCATCCGCAACGCTCGCAGCTGACGCCTGGGCCTGCTTCAGCCCACCGCCTGGGCTGAAGCGACAGGCATGCTTCCAGCCTGCAGCGCTTATCCCAGGCGCAGTAACGCGCGCAGTTTCAGCCCGAGCAGCGTGCCGAGCAGGCAGAACACGCCAAATACCCAGCCTGAAGCGGCACCGGCCATCACCCCGGACAGCAGGGTGCCGACGGTGCAGCCCAGCGCCAGCATGCTGCCCCAGCCAAGCAGCACGCCGCCGAGCAGGTTGCACAACCATTCGCGTGGCGCCGGCAGACGCGGCTGGAAGTCGCCGGCTGCCAGTGCGCTGGCCCAGGCGGCGAACACCAGGCCGAGAATGAACAGCCCGTTATTGGACAGCAGACTGTCCTTGATCACCGTGGCGCAGCCGGAAAACCCGTCCAGCCCCTCCAGCCGTTGCGGCAGCCAGCCGAGACCGTCGGCGCCGGTGCGCGCCAGGCTACCCAGTTCCGCCGTGACGCCCAGCGGACCGACGCGCAGGTAGGCCAGGGTCGCCAGGCTGCCGATCAGCAGCCCGCCAACCCAGGTCGGCCAGCGCGTGCCGAACAGCAACGACCACAGGCCAGCGGAACGCGGCGCACCAGTCGCTGGCTGGCGATAGCGCAACAGCCAGGCGGCAAGCGCGCCGAGCAGTACCAGCTGCAGCAGCAGAGAACCACCGTAGCCCAGCAGGCCGGGCAGCCAGAGCACTGGCGCCTGCTGGATGCTGGCCAGGTACAAGGGGTTCCAGCTGAGGAAGCCGAGGGCGAAGCCAAGCAGCGCGCCGGCCAGGGCCGCCAGCGAGGCGAAGGCGCCTTCGCCGAGGCGGTAGAGGTGGGCGCTGATGCACGACCCGGAAATCGCCATGCCGATGCCGAACACCGTCGCGGCCAGGGCCAGCACCCAGCTCAACGGGCCGACGTGGGCGTCCGGCGGCAGGCGACCGCTACCCGGATCGGGCAGGAAGGCGCCGAACAGCGCGTGATAGCCGAGGGTGCCCACGGCAAGCGCGGCGAGCAGACCGAGCAGGCCATCCGGGACACGCCGTTCGATGAAATCGCGGGTGACGCAGAAGAAGCAGAAGCGCGAGCGCTGCAATAGCAGGCCGAACAGAGCGCCGCTGAGCAGGGAGAAACTGAAGGCGCGCCCCTGGTGGCTGCCGTCGGCCAGCTGCCAGGCAGCCAGCAACAGGGCGGCACCGAGCAGCACGGCGCCCGTGCGGGAAATCGAGAAGGCGGTCATCGGTTGTCCTTGATGAGCAGCCACAAGCCACAAGAAAAAGCCTGACGGAGCTGTTGAGCCCGCACACTGATCACTTGCAGCTTGCAGCTTGCAGCTTGCAGCTCTGCTACTTGCCGCCCCAGACCGTGCCGGCCAGGTTGGTCACCGGCACGCCCACGGCGTTGCCGTATTCGGTCCAGGAACCGTCGTAGTTGCGCACGTCGTAGCCGAGGATCTTCTTCAGGGCGAACCAGGTGTGGCTGGAGCGCTCGCCGATGCGGCAGTAGGTGATGACCGGCTTGCTGCCGTCGATACCCACCGCGGCGTAGACCTGCTTCAGCTCCTCGGCTGATTTGAAGGTGCCGTCGGCGGCCACCGCCTGCCCCCAGGGTACGTTCACCGCACCGGGCACGTGGCCGGCGCGGATGGCCAGTTCCTGTACGCCCTGCGGGGCGAAGACCTTGCCGCTGTACTCGTCCGGCGAGCGGATATCCACCAGTTGCACGTCGCTGCGCTTCTCGGCGGCGGCGAGCACGTCCGGCAGGTAGGCGCGCAGGTCCTGGTTGGCAGCCTTCACCGTGACGTTGCCGGCGACCGGCGTACCGCTGCGGTTGTCCAGCGCGCGGCCTTCGGCTTCCCATTTGGCGCGACCGCCGTCGAGCAGCTTGACGTTGTCGACGCCGTACACGTCGAACACCCAGGCGCTCCAGGCGGCGAACCAGTTATTGTTGTCGCCGTAGAGGATGGTGGTGCTGTCGGCGCTGATGCCGGCCTTGCGCAGCAGGTTCTGGAAGTCTTCCTGGCTGGCGATGTCACGGCGTACCGGATCGACCAGATCGCTGTGCCAGGCGAAATTCACCGCACCGGGAATGTGCCCGCGTTCGTAGACGCCAGGCACGACGCTGACCTCGACGATGCGAACCTTGGGATCGTTGAGATTCTTTTCCAGCCAGTCGGTGCTGACCAGGTATTCGCTGGCGGCCTGTGCCGAGGTCGCCTGGAGCAGGGTGGCGGCGACCAGCAGGCCGGCGCCGAACAGGGTTCTGACGTTCATGTCGTTATTCCTTTGCGTATTTTTCAATGGGCTGCCCGGCAGCTCGTACGATTTCAGTGGGTGTTGGGTGGTCCAGCCGAAGCGGCTGAAAAACATGGCCAGCCTCGGCGTTGACGCGCCGGCCAGCACTCGCGGGGTCGGATCACGTACTACTTCAGGTAGGAAACAGGTAGTCCGGTGATCCGGTGAGAAGAAGCTATACGATCTAAAAAAATCAAATCCAATAACTTTTAGGAATTTGCTTAGCCCGGATTTCTCATGACCGCATAAACAAAAACGGCTGAAAGCCTTATGATTCTTGTCGCCAAACAAAGCCCCATAAGTCTTCAGCCGCGCACAAAATGCTACCAGAAAAACTCCACTTTTCACCCCT
>NZ_JAAMQZ010000089.1 GCF_013522825.1 Stutzerimonas stutzeri | reverse complement strand
ATGCCACCCCTGCGTCGCTGCGCTCCGACTGCCCGGCCGGATGGCCGTGGAACAGGTGGCCAGATGGCCCTGGAATGCCTGGCCAGATGAGAGCGGACTGGGTGGCCGGATGGCGTGGAATCCGCACATGACAGCAGTGATCTGAGCGCAACTGACTTGGCCCGCGCCCTTGCCAAGTCGCAGCACGCCGAAATCGTCATCATCAAGATGGGCCCAGCCGGCGCACTGCTGTTGCATGAAGATCGGACACACCACATCCCCTCATTCGTGACGCCCAAGGTCTGGAAGGTCGGGTCAGGAGACGTCTTCGTCGCGACCTTTGCCTACTTCTGGATTGAGGAGGCGCTGCCCCCACTGGAAGCGGCGATGCTGGCTTCACGGGCAACCGCCTTTTATTGTGAGTCCCAAGGCTTCGCGTCGAAGGCTGAACTCAGCGCGTACAACCCCGACGCGGCCAGCATGCCGAAGAAGTCGAAAAGCGGTAGAGCCCCTCTGGTATATCTGGCAGGCCCCTTCTTCTCGTTGTCACAGCTTTGGCTGGTCGAAGAAGCGCGGAGTCAGCTCCTGGCGATGGGGCTGAATGTGTTCTCTCCGGTGCATGACGTCGGGCACGGGCCCGCAGAGGAAGTCGTGCATCAGGATCTTGAGGCCATTCATGAGTGCGATCTCATGCTCGCTATCGGTGATGGTCTCGACGCCGGCACGATCTATGAGATCGGCTACGCGCGAGCACTCAAGAAGCCCGTCATCCTGTACGTGGAAAACGAGTCGGAGGAGGATCAGAAAATGATGGCCGGATCCGGCTGTATCATCTCCGATGACTTCGTGACCGCCATTTACCAGACCGCTTGGAAGGCAGCAGAACTATGAAGCGCGCTCTTCTATTGTCAGGTGGCATGGACTCACTCGCCATCGCCTGGTGGCTGCGTCCCGAAGTCGGTATCACGCTGAATTATGGCCAGTTGGCCGCAGAGGCCGAGATCTCCGCCTCCACCACCCTCTGTAAACAGCTCGGTATTGAGCACCATGTCATCTCGATCGATTGCCGCGCTGTCGGCTCCGGCGACATGGCGGGCGGCAAGGCTGATGCACATGCACCTGCAAGTGACTGGTGGCCCTATCGCAATCAGCTGCTCGTCACACTGGCGGCCATGAAGGCAATCAGCCTGGGTGTGAACACGCTCTACCTGGGCACTGTGAAGTCGGATGGCTCACACCGCGACGGCACACCGGAATTCATCGCGGCGATCAACCAGCTGATGGTCATCCAAGAAGGTGAGATGACCGTCGAGGCGCCTGCGATTCATCTGAGCACGTTCGAGTTAGTCAAAGAAGCCAACGTCCCATCCTCAATGCTCGCCTGGGCTCATAGCTGCCACAAATCAAACGTGCCCTGTGGTAACTGCCGAGGCTGCTACAAGTATTTTGAGGTTTGGCACGAGATCGAGCATGGACTGGATCACGCTGAGTAGCCCAACCGTAAGGCCAGAGCCAGGGCACTATCAGCCGTACGCCTGGCCTGATGGCCGTTTTCATGCGTTGCCCGAGGTAGAAGGTGTCCGCGAGCGGGACATCTTCTACCTTCTGGAGAACAGACGCACCAGGCGAACGTTCCAGGCCTTGAGCGATGATCAGTTGAGCCAGCTACTGTGGCGCAGTACACGTACACAAGCCATCGCCGAATCCGACTACGGCTTCGATCTGGAGCTTCGGCCCACCCCATCTGCTGGCGCTATCCACCCCATCCACATCCTGGCCCACCTCCCGGGCGCGGCGAACTGGTGCCGCTACGACAGTCGCCGGCACGGCCTCGTTGCGATACCAGGGTCATTGGAGGCCCTCGCAGGATTGACTGAGCAGTGTCAGCAAACCCTGCTGCGGATTCCACGCCATCCGGCCACCCAGTCCGCTCTCATCTGGCCAGGCATTCCAGGGCCATCTGGCCACCTGTTCCACGGCCATCCGGCCGGGCAGTCGGAGCGCAGCGACGCAGGGGTGGC
>NZ_JAAMQZ010000088.1 GCF_013522825.1 Stutzerimonas stutzeri | reverse complement strand
GCCACCCCTGCGTCGCTGCGCTCCGACTGCCCGGCCGGATGGCCGTGGAACAGGTGGCCAGATGGCCCTGGAATGCCTGGCCAGATGAGAGCGGACTGGGTGGCCGGATGGCGTGGAATCCGCAGCCTCGGTCAGAAGCAGTCGTTTATTGCCTATGCCAGTACGGAATCATCAAGCGCCGCCATAGATGCCCTGCGCTCCAAAAGAATCGCGATCTTGTCCGACTCTGAAAGGTGCGAACCAGGTGTGGGTAAGGCAGAAGCTGCGGCCTCGCACCAGCGTTCAAAAGAATCACTGCTAGTGAATGCCGGTGCTTGTGCCTTCCTCTCCAAGGCGATAACCATATGTTTAGCGATGACCGGATTGACTTTGGAATAAGCAAAATGCGAAGAAGGGTGATTCACCACTGCTACCGGAACGCCGTTAGCTAGCGACCGAATCCGACGTCCGTTACGCGCACTGAGGCAAACAATCAAATCCGGAGCCAATACGTCCAAGACTTCGGTAAATGCACTGTTACCACGTTCCCAAGCATCTTTGGGTGGTAAAACGCGCGTGTCGCGTATGAATTCCTGCAGAAAGTTGTAATAGGCGACGCTATGCCAGAATTCCTTTTTTTGTGCACTGGAGAAGCTTTCTCTAACGTTCTTCACAGCACTCATTATTTTAGTGAAGTGCGGGTGACGTCGGATTTTGCCCGTTGCCAGAGGGTGTTTCTCACCTAAAGCTAAAGCCTTCACTATTTCGGCAGTAGCTGTTGGGCGCTCATGCTTCTTATCACCATAGTGAGATTCGCAGACTAAGAGAATTCGTAGGCCGCCAAATCCTTCCGCATACTGGGAACCTACCCAGGGTGCAAAGCGGACTGATTTTTTTATCATGGGTATCCTTAACTGGGCGATGATGCTGTGGAGAGGCTACACACGAACCAAGCGGACTCTAAGCAACGGCAGAAATCGGCCAATTCTGTTGAAAAAGTAGGTTCAGCGGCAGCCGGTCGGTCAGGAGTGCCTGCTGTCGAAGTGGCTGCAAGCCACTTCAAGTTGCCTTTCGGCGTTTCACTGAGCGTTCTTGCTCAGGTTTGAGGGTTAATTTGAGGGTTTCTGCACGCAGCAGACGTACCTATCCCGTGAGCGGTGGCCCTTGAGGTAAAAGCTTGGCCATGCGGCGCAGGTTCTGCACCATCGCAGCCATGGTGAATTCATCAGTGGCGCCGGTCAGGCCACGCAGTCGTAAACGGTCGAGTTTCATGATCCGTTTAAGGTGGGCGAAAAGCATCTCCACTTTCTTTCGTTCGCAACGTGAGACGAGGTATTCCGGTGTCTTGGCGATGCGTCGAGCCACGTCTCGGGCAGCCTCATGGATGCTGCGAACGATCTTCCGATTCGGTGTATTGGGGCAACACTTCGCTTTCAGCGGACAAGTGGCGCAGTCAGTTTGGCTGGAGCGATAGATAATGGTGTTGGCCTTGGTCACCCGCGATCTTTTCTGGGTGAAGGCGCGCCATTCACTGCGTAGCGGTTTGCCGGCTGGGCAGCGATATTCATTGGCTTCCTGATTCCAGTGGAAGTCGTTACTGGAAAGGCTGTCGTCCTTGCGCTCAGTTTTGTCCCACACCGGCACATGCGGCTCGATGTCCTTTTCTTCGACCATCCAGGCCAGCATCGGAGCGGTGCCGTAAGCGGTATCACCGATAAGGCGTTCCGGTGTGAGATCGAACTGCGCTTCGACACGCTCGACCATCGTCCTAGTCGAATCGACTTCGGCAGTACGGTGCGCCGGGGTAGCTTCCACGTCCATGATCACACCGTGCTCAGTGTCGATCAGGTAATTCGTGGAGTAGGCAAAAAAGGCCGGGCCGCCTGGCGCTGCTGTCCAGCGGGACTGAGGGTCGGTGAGCGAAATTTTCTTGGGAAGAGTCTCAGCCAGCGCCTCTTCATCAAGCGCTTCGAGGTACTCGCGCACTGCGCGGCTGCTGAGCTTTAGATCGTTCCAATCGACCTCATCTCCCGCCACCCCACGTTGCCGGCTGGCATCCGCCTTGATGATGCTGGCGTCGACGGCGAAACCTTCACCCTTGACTAGGCCGGCTGCCATGCAGCGCCGCAGCAC
>NZ_JAAMQZ010000087.1 GCF_013522825.1 Stutzerimonas stutzeri | reverse complement strand
GTGCGACACGAAGTCGCTTAATGAAGTTGTTCCCCTTGGTGGGAACCACCCGTGTCACCGGGTGAATCTAGAAGGCTGAATCAAGAGCGCCTTCGACAATGGAACGAGGCATCGCAAGGTGCGGGGTACCAATCGTGAGAGGCGTACCCTTCTGGCAGCCATGGCCGGACAAGGGCTAGATAGTTGGTATGGTGAACACACGTGAATCTGCGCAACGATCGTTAAGTTGAACGAGCGGAAATGGCTTATACGCTCGAACCAAAAGGTAACGGAGGTGGGAATCGCGTCTTTCGACTACGCATTCGTGACCCACATGCCTCCCGGTCGATAGCAGGCACCTAACCCGACGCACTTCAATAAGCGGAACGTGGAAATCCCGTATCGCTCCCGCCAGGGAAAGCCGTTTGTAAAAACTGCCCATGGCGGTGCGGGCGAAGGAACGAGGAAAAAGCGAACGCCATCCTGTAATGGGCTGGATAGGAGTTGAAACATCACTTCACGCGAAAGCGGGCAGACGTCCTCATGGTCTCTCTTCACACGAGAGTAGGTAGAACCCTTTCAACGGAAGGAGAGCAAATGAACGCAGCAGCATTGGCGTGTGCACCTTCCGGCACGTCGTGGGAAGCCATCGATTGGATTGCCGTACAACGTCGTGTCAGAGGGCTGCAAGCGCGTATTGTGAAGGCTGTACAAGACGGCAGACATAACAAGGTGAAAGCCCTGCAATGGCTGCTGACTCACTCGTTCAGCGGTAAGGCATTGGCCGTGAAACGGGTGTCTGAAAACAAAGGCAAAAATACCCCAGGTGTGGACAAGGTTACTTGGAATACGCCTAGGGCCAAGATCGGTGCGATAGAGTCGTTGAAGCGGCGAGGCTACTCGCCGCTTCCGCTTCGGCGAGTTCTTATCCCGAAGAAAAACGGCAAGACGAGACCTCTCGGAATACCCGCCATGAAATGCAGGGCCATGCAGGCACTCCATCTGCTGGCTTTGGAGCCCATTGCGGAAACCACCGCCGACCCAAACTCGTATGGGTTCAGGCCGGAACGCTCGACCGCGGATGCGGCAGCACAGTGCTTTGGTGTGCTGTCACGAAAAGCAAATGCGGAGTGGATTCTAGAGGGTGACATTCAAGGCTGTTTCGACAATATCAGCCATGATTGGTTGATCGCCAACATCCCCATGGATAAGGCGATCTTGCAGAAGTGGCTCAACGCCGGATACATCCACAACGGCCAGCTGTTCCCTAGTAACGCAGGAACGCCGCAGGGAGGCATCATCTCTCCGGTACTGTCCAACATGACGTTGGACGGGCTAGAAGCGATGCTGGCGAAGAGGTTTCCTACCGCCAAATGGACAGGCAAGAAACTGCAAGCAGTGCGGTATGCGGACGACTTCATCATCACCGGGTACTCGAAGGAGTGGCTGGAAAATGAAGTTCGTCCTGCCGTGGTCGAGTTCTTGGCAGAGCGTGGTCTCACGCTTTCCAAGGATAAGACCAAAATCACGCACATAGGGAACGGGTTCGACTTTCTCGGCTGGAACGTGCGCAAGTACAACGGCAAGCTCTTGATCAAGCCTTCCAAGGCGAATATCAGCGCTCACCTTGCCAAGCTACGAGAGTTGATCAAGGCCAACAAAACGATACGGCAGACCAATCTGATAGGTTTGCTCAACCCGGTTCTACGGGGCTGGGCGAACTATCACAGTCATGTCGTCGCCAAGAAGGTCTTCAACCAGGTGGACAGTGCAGTGTGGGAAATGCTCTGGCGATGGGCGGTACGTCGCCACCCTCGCAAGACACGCCGATGGGTGAAGGATCGGTATTTCAAAGTACAAGGGGGGCGTCGATGGGTGTTCTCATGTGCTGAAAAATCCGCCGATGGTCGGAAGCGTCAGTACACGTTATTGGACGCCTCGGACACGCCAATTGTGCGACATATCAAGATCAAGGCCGCTGCCAACCCACACGACCCCGCTTGGGATGAATACTTCGAGTCCCGCTGGGGCAAGAGGATGCTCACTTCCGCGAAAGGTCGAGCCAAGCTGTACCGGATTTGGGTGCAACAGGGCGGTCGGTGCTGCGTCTGCTTCAAGCCGGTGACCAAAGACACACCGTGGCATAGTCGCCATATTGTGAAGCTAGGTCATGGCGGAACGGACGCGGCGGCTAATCTTGAGATATACCACCTGCGCTGCCCGAGGGATGTGCAATTTGCCTATGCCGATGACGTACAACCGGGTGCCTAGAGGTGCCTTAGCGGAGGCTTGAGCCGTGTGCTGGGAAACTCGCATGCACGGTTCTTAGGGGGTTGGACGCGGGCAACCGCGTCTGACTACCCGACA
>NZ_JAAMQZ010000086.1 GCF_013522825.1 Stutzerimonas stutzeri | reverse complement strand
ACGCAGGGGTGGCATTGTTAGTCCGGGTTGGCTGGCGTCGTCAATTTCTGCGTCCGTTTGCGCATTGATTCACCCTTCAGATTGATCCGGTAAGCGTTGTGCACCAGGCGGTCGAGGATAGCGTCGGCCAGGGTCGGATCGCCGATCAGTTCGTGCCAGTTGTCCACCGGCATCTGGCTGGTAACGATGGTCGAGCGCTGGCCGTAGCGGTCGTCCAGTAGCTCCAGCATGTCGCGCCGCTGTTCGGCGGTGAACGGGGCCAAGCCCCAGTCATCGAGGATCAGCAGGTCGGTCTTGGCGTAGCTGCTCATCAGCTTGGCGAAGCGCCCGTCGCCATGGGCCAGACCCAGTTCTTCCAGCAAACGCGGCAAGCGCAGGTAACGCACGCTGTAGCCTTCTCGGCAGGCCTGGTGGGCCAGGGCGCAGGCCAGCCAGGTTTTACCGACACCGGTGGGGCCGCCGATGATCAGGTTGAGGCCGTCGCGTAGCCACTGGCCGCCGCTCAGTTGCAGGATCAGCGCCTTATCCAGCCCGCGCGGGCTGCGGTAGTCGATGTCTTCGAGGCAGGCGTTGTGCTTGAGCCGGGCCTGGCGCAGGCGGCTGCTCAGGCGCTTGTCGTCGCGTTCAGTCAGCTCGCGGTCGACCAGCAGGCCGAGGCGTTCCTCGAAGCTCAGGCTGTCGATGTCCGGGGTTTTCAGTTGTTCGTTCAGCGCCTTGAGCATGCCGTGCAGGCGCAGGGTTTGCAGCTTGTCCAGGGTCGGATGGGGCAGCATGGTGGGATTCCTTGTGTTCAGTGGTAGTAGCCGGGGCCGCGCAGGTTGGCGTGGTCGTCCGGCAGCAGGGGCAGGTGCTGCTGGGCCAGCGGCAGGTTCTCCAGCCCCTGGCGCAGGATCGATTCGAGGCTCTTGTAGCTGCACGTGCCGAGGCTGATGGCGCGACGGCAGGCCAACTCCAGGCGCACTTCGCCGTGGGTTTTGCCCAGGCGCAGGATGCCCAGGCAGGCCCGGTAGCCCTGCTGCGGATGGATGCGCCGTTCGAGGATGTGCCGGATCACGCCGGCGGTGTTCGGCCCGGTCTGCTCGGCCCAGCGGATCAGCCGTTGTGGCGTCCACTCGGCATGCTCGCGATGGCTCTTGGGCATGTGCTCGGCCTGCGTGCTGTGCCGGCCCTTGTGCATTGAGCGCAGGTGGCTGGCCACTCGCTGGTTGGCGTGGAAACACTCGACGGTGCGCGCCGTCAGGCGCACCTCCAGCTGCTTCTTCACCAGTTGATACGGCACCGAGTAGTAATGCCCATCGACCTCGACGTGGTAGTCGATGTGCACCCGCGCTTTCTTCCACTCGGCGTAGACGTAGGGTTGCTCCGGCAGGGGGCGCAGCGCCGGACGATCCAGGCTGTCGAAGGCCGTCTGGCGCGAGCCCGGCAGCTTCTTGAACGGGCGTTGGTTGAGCCGCTCCAGCAACACGGAGATGGCGCTGTTGAGTTCGTCCAAGGAGAAGAACTGACGGTTGCGCAGGGCCGCGAGGATCCAACGCTCGACCACCTGCACGCCGACTTCGGCCTTGGCCTTGTCGCGCGGTTTGCGTGCCCGCGCCGGCACCACCGCCACTCCGTAGTGCTCGGCAAGGTCGCGGTAGCTGGGGTTGATGTCCGGCTCGTAACGATGGGCCTTGCTCACCGCGCTGCGCAGGTTGTCCGGCACCACGATCTCCGGCACGCCGCCGAGGAAGGCGAAGCAACGGGTATGCGAGCCTAGCCAGTCCGGCAGCTGCTGCGACCAGGTGGCTTCGGCGAAGGTGTAGCTGGACGCGCCGAGCACCGCGACGAACACCTGCGCCTGGCGGATCTCGCCGCTGTGGCGGTCGATAACCGGCACCGTCTGGCCGGCATAGTCGACGAACAGCTTCTCGCCGACGCGGTGCTCCTGACGCATCACCACGTCCAGCTTGCCCTGCCAGGCCCGGTAGTGCTCACAGAACCAGCTGTACTGAAAGCCCTGCGGCTGGCTCAGGCGGTACTCCTGCCAGAGCAGCGCCAGGGTCACCCCGGGGCGGCGCAGTTCGGCATGCACCCATGCCCAATCGGGTAAAGGCCGCTTCTCGCTGGCAACCGCCGGGGCCGGCGGGAACAGTTGCTGCTCCAACTCGGCATCGGACAACGAACAGGGCCAACTGAGACCACTGGCGGCAAAACGATTGAGGTAGTCGCCGACGGTGACACGACCGACCTGCACGCTGACCGCAATCTGGCGAGCTGATAGTCCGACCTCGAACTTGAGACGTAGTACTTCGCGAATCTTACGCATGGATAAACGCTCCACGACGACCTCTCTGCTTCGAAAAAGAGGTCGATGGTAGTGAAGAAATCCTGCGTAGCTGCCTGCCCGGTTGAGTGGCCGGATGGCCGTGGAATCAGTGGCCGGATGCGCGTGGAATGGGTGGCCGGATCAGCGTGGAATCGGTGGTCAGATGCTCATGGAATGGGTGGCCAGAT
>NZ_JAAMQZ010000085.1 GCF_013522825.1 Stutzerimonas stutzeri | reverse complement strand
GGTTGAGTGGCCGGATGGCCGTGGAATCAGTGGCCGGATGCGCGTGGAATGGGTGGCCGGATCAGCGTGGAATCGGTGGTCAGATGCTCATGGAATGGGTGGCCAGATGACCGTGGAATCCGCAGTCATGCAACGCTTCAGCTTCGTTTCTATTTAGGACAAGTGCCAGTCGCTCTGCCTTGGAGCCGTTCTCATGGAACGGCGCTGGGGCGGTGGCGCTCTGTGGGTCATACACCGCCTGGCGTGCATCCACAACGCAGTCACCTTCCAGGAAGCCAAAGCGTACGACGTTTGCTGCACATACTTGCAGGCTGTGCTGTTGCTTGGGCGAGGGATGTAGAGATGGATGAGACAGTCCGTGGGTATAGCGGAATTGCAGGCTGCGATCAATGGCATGGGGCTCTAGCGTGAAGCCTTCCAAAGCCGACCTCAGGCGAAGAATCGACTCTGCGGTGCTGTCTACATAGGTCGTGAGGTTAACCGTTCCACCCAGGCGCGCTATCGCTGTAGCGCCTCGACCGCCCGAGCCGAAGAGTTCCTGCCATGTGGGGCACATGCACTGTTCGTAGTAAACCCCGCCAACGACGTTGATCATTAAGTCACTCCTGCTTGACCGGAGAGATCTTGAGCGCAATCTGGCCACCCACTTTGGACGTGACAAGCGCGCGGTACTGCGTACCGTTTTGAATGCAGGCGATCAGCCGAATCGCTTTCGGGGATGCGATACCTCCTGCAACGTGTCCATTCCAGACAGCAAGGGCGGAAAGTTCACTGCCTGCGACGCCTACTGTCATTTGCAGGGTGTCGCCGACTTTGATCTGCTCAACCACATCGGCCTTCGGAGAAGCAAGGTGAGTCTGAAGGTAGAGCCTGTCACAGGCGGTCTCTGTCGGAGCTCCCGCTATGTAGTCCCGGAAAAGCTTGCCATCTGAACCTGACATTACGTTCCCCAATATCCCTATGTGAAACAACGCAGCTAATCTTGGCGTCAAACCGATGGCTGTTGACAGCGGGATGACTAATGCTAGAGTGCCAGCACTCTAACCCTGCCGGCTCCAATTTGCCAATAGGCTACCGAAAGCTGTTGGCCTTACGCTCAGGGCTCAAGCATGCCAAGTTCAGCGGTGAACGCTAGCATGGCTCAGTTCGTGCTAACACAGGGCAGTGTTTGCTGATGTCGAAAATCCTCGATTTTGAGATTAAGAACTACAAAGGCATAGTCAGTACGCGCATTGAGCTCTCAGGCAAGAGTGATACGCCGATTGTGATGCTGATCGGCCTAAACGAAAGTGGTAAAACTACCATTCTCGAAGCGATATCGCAGTTCGTCAGCAGCGATAAGTCGGTCTCCAGTCTCTACGAATTCAGTCCTGAGAATAACGAAGAGTTCACCTTCATTCCCGCCAGCCAGAAGGGCTCGTTCAAGGGAACCGTTTCTGTCGCTGCCACGGTGCAGCTGGACGAAGACGAAATAACTGCGATCGAGAAGATGGCAGAAGAATTCGGGCTTTTAGTCGACAGAGAGGCTTTGGGCAAAAAGTTTCGGATCACCAAAGAAATCAGCTTTGCGAAGAATCCGAAAGGCGAAAGCACGGGCAGCCTCGGCTTGGAGCTAAATGCCAAACGGCCAAGGGAAGCTGAGTTTGAGCCTTATGCGCACCCTGATAAACCTGACGAGGATTTGTGGGAGCGGGTCGCCGAGCTGGTGGTTGAGGGTGTGCCAACGGTCGCCTACTTTCCAACATTCCTGATCAATGTGCCTGAGGAAATTGAACTGGCCCCGTTTCAAGGGGAAAGTTATGAGCAACGGCACTATCGGGAGATCCTAGCAAAGATCATAGCGTCTACAAGTCAAGATGTAGACGAACATATCAACAGGCGCATTGCGCAGTACCGTGAGAAAAATGGCCCTCAATGGCTCGATACCTTTTATCGAAGCCATGAAAAGAATCAGATCGACGCAGTGTTCAAGAAGGTCTCGCAAGCGCTGACAACTGAGGTCATAGGTGGCTGGCAGCGTGTGTTTTCGCGCGAGACGACAGCAAGACGAATCGAACTGCAGTGGTCTGTTACGGGGGCTGACACACCCACGGCAATGGTTTCATTTGCTGTGAGCAATGGAGACTCCGATTACAAAGTCAGTGAGCGTTCGATTGGTTTCAGATGGTTTTTCACCTTCCTGCTACTGACACAGTTCAAGGGTGAAAGCAGCAAGCAAAAGACAATTTATGTGTTCGATGAACCTGCCGCCAACTTGCACAGCCGTGCGCAAGCTGAGCTGTTAAAATATTTTGATCAGATGGTCGGCAGTGGAGACAAAATCATCTACTCCACCCACAGTCATCATATGGTCGATCCGAGGTGGCTCTCAGGCGCTTACATCGTTGAGAACCAGTCAGCCAAGCATGATGAAGCAGACGGATATGATCTGGAGTTCCTGCCGGCAAAAATCGCCGCGATCAAGTACAAACAGTCCTGAATTCATAGAATAAGCGCAACGCTTGAAACGAGAGGCAGAGAGCCAGCCACCGGTAGAATCCAGGCTCTCACACCGAAGGATTCAAGCGCAGATGACTACGCATTACCGGCAGCTGACT
>NZ_JAAMQZ010000084.1 GCF_013522825.1 Stutzerimonas stutzeri | reverse complement strand
CAGGCTGAAGCCTTGGGTACGACCGATTTGAATGGTGGCGCGCTCTTCAACGCTGAGTTCGGTATAAGACATAGGGGCAGCACCGTACCGGAAAGGTCAGGTGTTGCACTCAGTTTTTGCCGCCGCCTTTCGTAAAATTGGCTTTTTAAGAGTTTCCCTGAGGTCCGGTTTTAACCTCAGTACGCCACTCCATGGCGCAGCGCGTGATGAATCAATACTTTAGTCTCACTTCTCCCCCGAAGGTTGAGTCGACAGAGCAACCGTCGCTGGACTGTAATTCGAGGGCCAAGAAAGTGCCACAGCTTTGTCCACAAAAGCCCGGCGGCATCGGCTACGTGCCACCTACAATAAAAATGCACGTCGTACTAGCCCATCGCGCTGCGAGAAGCTATAAGCGATTCTAAAAAGAGAGCCCGAGCATGCAAAAGCCCATTGCACCAAAGGATCTTATTAAGTGGTTACCTGGCGAGGTTCTCAGTACCAGCGAAGATCGTGGGTGGAAAGACATAGAGCAACGATCGTATCGGTACATGAAACAGGATGTTCTACTACCACCAATTGATCACTTTATGATCGTCAGTTACTCCACAGGCCACACGCCGATGGACAGGCGTACAGATGACAAATGGAAACGCGCTTACTGCACCCCAGGAGATATTTCTCTACTGACAAACTCTCAGCCATCTCATTGGCACTGGACAGAAGAAATTGACGTTTCACACATATATATTTCAAATGCACTTATGTCACGTGTGGCCATGGATGTCTTGGAGCGCACAATTGAAGATGTTCGGCTTTATGATTTGCTTCACACACAAGACGAAGTATTGACATCCATCGTTAATGCGATCACCAAGGAAACAACGAACCGTGCAACCGGCTGCTCCTTATATGTTGACTCTCTCTCAATCCAACTGGCAATTCATCTTCTGCGACATTACGCCAACGTAACCCTTAGAGAAAGGGAGGCTCCAGGCTGTCTATCCCTTCTACAAAAACAGCGCTTGCTTGAGTATATTGACGCCCACCTACAGGGCACTCTACGCGTAGATGACATGGCTGATGCTGTGGGGCTAGGGGCATGGTCATTTTCCAGAAAATTCAGTGAATCCTTTAACTGCTCACCACATACATTTATTACTGAACAGCGTATCGAGAGAGCTAAGCGCATGCTACACGATGAAAAATTCGCCATTAAAGAGATCGCCTACCTGTGTGGCTTTTCAGACCAGGCGCACTTGACTCGAGTATTGCGCACCAAGCTCGGCATCACTCCGGGACAACTAAGACGCACCGAAAATAGGATTCGTACACTACTCCCCTCTGGAAAGGCCTGAAGTAGCCTCGAATTTTTGGCCGACTTCAGCCCTGCTAATTTTTGAAAGCGGCAAAAACGATCAGCCCCCCCCCGCTAATTTCTATGTTTATAGCCACCGCGAGCACCTCGCGGCGGCTATGCCCCATATTACTCACGGGCGAACCTCTCCTGCATTCGTCAGTAAATGCCTGCGTACTATCCACAGGTTCGACGGCGCGAACAGCGTCACCAGTTATGCCATGTCCTTCGTAGGCCACGGAAACACGTCTTTACATAACCGAACTGATGCGTAATCACCCGTACGTAATAGGTACTGCCGATTCAGTAAGGATGCTCTGAGACAGTCGTCATTCCCGCGCAGGCGCACTACTGTCCGGCACGATTTATGCCGCAAAGAGCTGCCCCTGTCGTCGCTCGATTTCTTGTTTTCGCGCCTGTCGCTGTCGATAACACTCAACCTCTATCCCTGGGCGCTGTAACAAGGTTGAACGCACCGCAACCATGTGCATCCACAGGCTCTTCTTCTCACCTGTCAGCGTCCGATGGAGGCTCAGCAACAGGTAACTGATCAAGGCGCAGAGAATCTGGATACGCACCGCATTCTCACTACGCCCCAGGAACCGCTTGATCTTCAGGTGCTGTTTGATCCACTTGAAGAACAGCTCGATTCGCCAGCGACGGCGGTAAAGCTCTGCAATGCTTGCCGCAGGACTCTCCAGATCGTTGGTCGCCAGGATCAGCGGCCGCTCATGTTCTGGGCGGTGGACAATGATCTGACGCAAAGGCTTGTTGTAGTCATTGAGGCGCTTACCGCCTGGGTAGCGGTGAGTGAAGCGGACATGTTGGTCTTGCAAAATCACGCCCTGATCGGCTGCGGCAATGGCCTTTGTCTCAAGCACGGTCAGTGCTGCGTTGTACTTGAAACGGGTGACGAAGCGGGCCTGCTGCTCATTCAGACGCGCCCACCAGTTGTAATCGCAATAGCCTTTGTCGAAGACGTACGTCGCGTGAGGTTCAATATCCAGGCATTGGCCCACCTCGACATCGTTGATATTGGCAGCGCTGAAACGGCAATCTACGGGCTGAGCAGCCTGCTCGGCATACTGCACATGAACTTTTATCCCCTGAGTTCGACGCGTGCGATCCGATAATGTCCAGTCATCGAACCCTGAGCCCTTCAGGGTGATGGACGTCGAATCCAGTAGGTACAGCGTAAGCGCTCCATAAACCCCGTCCGCCAGACAGAGTTTGTTTTCAGGAAGTCGAGGCAGAGGCCGGCGAGCAGTTCCACGGCAGCAGCGCTTCGTAGTCTTCGACGCTCTGTGCTGCGGGCAGGCGC
>NZ_JAAMQZ010000083.1 GCF_013522825.1 Stutzerimonas stutzeri | reverse complement strand
AGAAACCAAATCCTTGATCAGCTCCCATGACGCATCAGAAAGTTCGTAACGCCTTGCCATACGGGCCTCCAACCGGTCATGGCGGCAATTTTAGCCACAACGACTTTTCGTACAAAACCTAATTCGCCCAGTCTAGGGGGCTATAGATCGCCAGTCATCAGTAGCTCTCTCAGTATGCTGAGATTTTTCCTGATTTCAGCTTCTACCTTTCCAGAATAATCAAGTGCCTCAAGCGTATTCTTTGTTTGGTTCATTGCCTCTGCTATTATATCAATGGCAGTTTTTCTTGATGCTGCCATATTTTCTAGAGTCTGCTCCCCTGCATCTAGCATTGTTACGATATCTTGTTTGCTTAACTTATCATAATTCACGTTACGGAGTTGCTCTAGTATTAACTCTTGATCCGACATATATGATCCTCTTTATTATTATCGATTTGTTGTTTGTGATAATATTAATTATTTCATTGTTCCAGAAAAAAACAGCTGGGATAGTGTATCATAAAAAATATATTTCGAGCGAATGGGGAAAGTCGGTCGAGCCATGCGCATAACCAATCCATGGCATTGGACGCACAGTATATCGTTACCGGTGGATAAATGAATTAACCGCTCAATCCACTAGGTTGCGACGACGCAATCAGTTCGTGGACGGTGCGGTTTATCTATTACCCCTCTAGATAAATGAGCAGGGACAAACTTCGCCACCCAAGATGGCACTTTTTCTACCGGCATGGGTTTCGCAATACCATAGCCTTGCGCTACATCACAACCTAGGTTCATCAGCAACACTCCGTGCTCAACCGTTTCCACCCCTTCAGCAATAACCTCGCGGTTAAACGATTTCGCTAGGCCGATGATCGCCTTAGTCAGCCCCAAGCTGTCTTTATCGATGAGTATGTCGCGTATAAAAGATTTGTCTATCTTGATTGACTGCGTGGGCAGTTGTTTAAGGTAGCTCAGCGATGAATACCCGGTTCCAAAGTCGTCCAACGAAAATGTCACACCCAGATCCTGGCAAGCAATGAGGCACTGAGTGACATGTGGTAAGTGTTCTATCACCACTGATTCGGTAATCTCAATATCCAACATCTGCGGCAAAACATTAGGGTGGCTGTCCAGCAAAAACTTTAGGGACTTTACAAAGTTTTCTTTTTTCAAATGTAATGCTGCAATGTTTACACTCACAGACCACGAATGACCCAAGTCCGCCCATTGTTCTATTTGACTGAGCGCCTGATCTATGACCCACTCGCCGATCTCCACGATCAGATCGCTCTGCTCAATCAACGGTATAAAATACTGCGGTAATATAATTCCATCTCGCGGATGCTGCCAACGCAATAGTGCTTCAAAACCAATCACTGCCCCACTGCTCAAACTTATTTTTGGTTGATAATGCAAGCATAACTCACCATCATGTAACGCTTGGCGAACCCGTATTACGGTATCAAAAGCTGATTTATCCATCTTATCTTTTGATACATCAAACAAATGGAAACAGTTACGGCCACTTTGTTTGGCCTTATACATAGCCTGATCGGCATGACGTAGCAGTGTATCGGCATTCTCATTATCGTTTGGATAGAGCGTCACACCGATACTGGCGGAAATATTAATGCCTATGCCATCGATGATGTAGACGGCGGAAAGGGCAGCTAAAAGCCTCTGCAGGGCGCTTTCCAACACCTTGGGATCCCGCACACCCAAAATCAGCACGAACTCATCGCCTCCCAAACGGGCTACGGTATCTTCGATACGCATACTATGTTTCAGGCGATCAGCCACCGCCACTAACAGACGATCACCTATCTCGTGGCCATAGCGGTCGTTAATCTGCTTAAACCCATCGAGATCAAGCACGCCCACGGCAAGCGTGCTGGGCTGGCTCTTTGCTTTGACAATAGCCTGATCAAGCGCTTTGGACAGCAAAAAACGATTTGGAAGACCCGTCAGCTCGTCGTGCTCAGCCTGCCATTGCAAGGTTTCCAGAAACTTCCGCTTTTCGGTCACATCGAAACGAATGGAAACGTATTTCTGCACCCGCTGGCTGGCATCATCGTACATGGGTACAATGGTGCTCTCTACCCAATACAGGCTGCCATCCTTTTTACGGTTGCAAATTTCACCTTTCCATACCTGCCCACGTGAAACTTTTTTCCACATATCAATAAAGAACTCAGGGGGATGCTGCCCTGAGTTTAGTATGCGGTGGTTTTGCCCAATCAACTCCTGTGCGCTATAGCCAGAAACATCACAGAACTGTTCATTGACATAGGTGATTATTCCGGATTTATCGGTTTCCGAGAAAATAGCTGCCGCATCCACCGCTGCACGGTATCTTGCACTCATATATAAACCTAATTCACCAAAATAGTCATAAGGTCACTACCTGTTGAACCGTTCAACCAACGAGTTTAAACCACGGGATGTACTTTCAAGTTCGCGGCCACGAATCACGGCGGAGTTAGCATTCTTCGCTGTTCTCTCAACCGTTCCCGCTACGTTATTAATCTGCCGAGCAATATCTTCAGCGACACTAGCCTGCTCTTCTGAAGCGGCTGCCATTTGCTGGCTCATACCACTGATCCGTTCAACAGCATCGCGAATGCCTTGGAGAGCACACTGCGCCTCTATAACTTGCTGTACACCGTGGTCGGCCTCGCGAATACCGAGTTTGGCAATGCTCACAGCCTCATCTGCGCCTTTTTTAAGGGCGGCGGCAAAAACTGAGTGCAACACCTGACCTTTCCGGTACGGTGCTGCCCCTATGTCTTATACCGAACTCAGCGTTGAAGAGCGCGCCACCATTCAAATCGGTCGTACCCAAGGCTTCAGC
>NZ_JAAMQZ010000082.1 GCF_013522825.1 Stutzerimonas stutzeri | reverse complement strand
GCCCGGCTAAAGCACTACCGGGCTGTGGCATCTCGGTTCGACAAACTCAAGAGAAATTACGAAAGCGTCGTGGCCATGGCCTGTGCCTTTCTCTGGTTACCCATGTGAAACGGCAACAGACCCTAGCGATCACTGAGGAAATCGCACGTGACTGCGCTGTAGTGCTTGAGCAGCGAGTCGATCTCATTAATGCCATGCTTGATGAGCTGATTCAGCGTGGCTATGAGCTTCCGGCTTATTCGACGCTCAACAACATCGCAGAAACCGCTTTGGCGAGTGCTCAGGAAGTTACCTTCAACCTGATCGTGCTCCGAGCGCCAATCGAGGTGATCTACAAGCTAAAGGAGCTGCTCGACACGGATTTCGGGCGTCGGCAGAGTGACTTCAACGCACTCAAGCAGGCACCCAAGAAGCCTTCCCGCAAGCACCTGGAGGTGTTGATCGACCACCTGGCGTGGTTAGAGAGCTTCGGAGATCTGGATGCCATTCTTGAGGGGGTCGTCGATGCTAAGATCCGCCACTTCGCCACCCAAGCCGCCGCGTCGGACGTCGCCGAGCTGAAGGACTGCTCGCTGCCGAAACGCTACACACTGATGCTGGCCTTGATCTATCGGATGCGGGTGCGAACTCGGGATCACCTGGCCGAGATGTTCATCCGACGGATTTCGACGATCCACAAACGCGCCAAGGAGGAGTTGGAGCAAATCCAGGCGCGGCAACGCCAGAAGCTGGAGCAACTGGCGGCCACCCTGGATGGCGTGGTGCAGATTCTTGTTCAGGAACCGGATGACCAGGAGGCTGGCAGTCTGATCCGGGAATTCCTCTCTCCCGATGGCAACCTGGATCGGTTGCGCGAGACTTGCGCCGAAGTCCAGGCTACGGGCGGTAACAACTACCTGCCGCTGATCTGGAAGCACTTCAAGTCCCATCGCTCGCTGTTGTTCCGTCTGAGCCACCTTCTTCAACTGGAACCCACGACTCAGGATCGCTCACTTATCCAGGCGCTTCAGCTCATCCAGGACAGCGAAAATCTACACCGCGAGTGGATCGACGAGCATGTCGACTTGTCGTTTGCGTCGGAGCGCTGGGTTAAGGTCGTGCGTCGTCCTGCCAGTGAAGGGCCACCTACCAACCGGCGCTATCTGGAAGTCTGCGTGTTCTCTTACCTGGCCAGTGAGCTGCGCTCGGGTGATATGTGCGTGCTGGGGTCGGAATCTTTCGCCGACTACCGTAAGCAGTTGCTGCCCTGGGAAGAATGTTTCCATCGTCTACCGGCCTACTGCGAAAAGGTGGGGCTGCCTGGCACGGCGAAGGAGTTTGTCGCCTCCCTCAAGATTCAGCTGGAGGAAACCGCGCAGCATCTGGATGAAAAATTCCCTTCTTGCCGAGGTGACGTATCGATCAATGAAGCCGGCGAACCGGTGCTACGCCGAGTGATAGCGCGGGACATCCCGCCTTCGGCCATCTCGCTACAGACGGCGCTTATGCAGCGCATGCCGGCCAGGCACGTGCTCGACATCATGGCCAACATTGAGCATTGGATTCAGTTCACTCGGCATTTCGGGCCGATGTCCGGCAACGAGCCAAAGCTCAAAGAACCGGCCGAGCGCTACCTGATGACGATCTTCGCCATGGGCTGCAACCTTGGCCCCAACCAGGCCGCACGGCATCTGGCCGGTAATGTCACGCCGCACATGCTGTCCTATACGAATCGCCGCCATCTCTCGCTTGAGAAGTTAGACAAGGCTAACCGCGAGCTGGTGGAACTCTATCTGCAACTTGACCTGCCCAAGCTCTGGGGCGATGGCAAGGCGGTGGCCGCGGACGGTACGCAGTTCGACTTCTATGACGACAATCTGCTGGCCGGCTACCACTTCCGCTATCGCAAGATGGGGGCCGTGGCGTACCGACACGTGGCCAATAACTACATCGCGGTGTTCCAGCACTTCATCCCGCCTGGTATCTGGGAGGCAATCTATGTGATTGAGGGGTTGCTCAAGGTCGACCTCAGCGTCGAACCCGATACGGTGTACTCTGACACCCAGGGCCAGTCGGCCACGGTGTTCGCCTTCACTCATCTGCTGGGCATCAATCTGATGCCGCGTATCCGCAACTGGCGCGACCTGGTGATGTGCCGGCCAGATCGCGGCGTTTCGTATAAACACATCAACCGTCTGTTCACCGACACCGCCGACTGGCACCTGATCGAAACCCACTGGCAGGATCTGATGCAGGTCGCGTTGTCAATCCAGGCCGGCAAGATTTCCTCACCTATGCTGCTGCGCAAACTTGGCTCCTACAGTCGGCGCAACAAGCTCTATCATGCCGCGCAAGCGCTGGGCAGCGTGATCCGGACGATCTTCCTACTCAACTGGATCGGCAGCCGCGAGTTGCGCCAGGAAGTCACCGCCAACACCAATAAGATCGAGTCCTACAACGGCTTCTCTAAGTGGCTGTCCTTTGGCGGTGACGTGATCGCCGAAAACGATCCGGACGAGCAACAGAAACGCCTGCGCTACAACGACATGGTGGCCTCGTCGGTGATCCTGCAGAACACCGTGGACATGATGCGCATCCTGCAGAAGCTCGCCCGTGATGGCTGGCAGTTCACTGACGACGACGTATCGTTTCTCAGCCCCTACCTAACCAGCAATGTCAAACGTTTTGGGGAGTTCAACCTGAAACTCAAACGCCCACCGGAACCCTGGATCAAGGATTCCATTTTCCAGCAGGCTGCGGGATCAATGCGTGCGAAACAGATGTCTGACAGCAACGTTGAGGTGACGAACTGATGCATATCCCGCCAGCTTCGTTCCGCGTGACACCTTATGGGGACGTCGATACCAAGGTACTCGACTCTCTGCGTGCAAGCTACGACACCGCTCAGTTGCTCAACTTGGTCGACCGGCTGGATGCCTGCCTTGCTGAAATCGGAGGGGTCGGCAGCATTCGAGAAGACTTCCTACGCCTGCATGGCATGGCCATGACGGTACTGGAAGGTTTCCCCCTCACTGTGGCTACCAGTGATGTCGACAGTATTTGGGCGCAGGCGATGGCCCTTCAAGAGGATATTTCTGCTTTATGTTCATGCTTGCAGGCGGGTTCTAAACACGTTGCTCCTTTGGCAGCGCTTGCTCCTGACTATCAGGACTAGACTATTCGTGCAAATGGGCTGCCGGCAGACTGAATACAATGGAGGTGCAGAGTAAAACTGATGCTGCAGGACTGACGAGTAACTCTATAGCATCGCTGTACTGAATCACCCCGGGTTTCGTGGAGGCCTCAACTCTTGAGAAGATGAGGCCATGAGAAAGACTACTACCTACTCCCCTGAAGTCCGTGAGCGTGCTGTGCGCATGGTTCTGGAACACCTGAACGACTA
>NZ_JAAMQZ010000081.1 GCF_013522825.1 Stutzerimonas stutzeri | reverse complement strand
CTTCCAGTTCTCTCCCTTAATGTCGTGAATGACGGCGGACGCCGGCCACGAAAGCAACGTAGGCACCACCAAGCCCACGCCCTTGCCCGAGCGCGTGGGTGCGAAGCTCAGGACATGTTCCGGCCCCTCATGTCGGAGGTATTGGTCGTCGTGTTGGCCGAGGAAGACGCCCGCCGGGAGGGTCAGTCCAGCTTTGCGGATGTCGACGGCATCGGCCCAGCGTGCCGAACCATAAGTCGTAACCAGCCGCGACTGCCGAGAACGCCATACCGACATGGCGATGGCGACGAGTAAAGCGAACAAACCGCTACCACCCGCAATCGCACCGCCTGTGTCGAAGACGTGCGGCGCGTAGGCATCAAAGAAGAACCACCATTCGAACAAGCGCCACGGGTGATAAACCGGTACACCTAGAAGATCGAACCAGGGCGATCCGAGGCGTACTTGATAGCCAAGGGTCGCTGCTGTCCATTGTGTGGCGCCCCAGACGCCGGCGATCACGATGCCGATTACCACAGCGATCTGGCCGAACAGAACGTTCGTCCCTTGCATGACCTGTCCTCCGATTTCTCCTGCGCTGGTGTCTCATTGAAAGCGTTGCACAGGGGGTGTCGCAGGCGTCAGGATCGGTTCTGGGCTAGTGCCGGTCAAAGACCGTTCGCAGCACAATGGTCGAGGGAAAAGAAAGAATGAGCGCGGTGGCGAGTCAAAGAAAAGCGCCGCAAGCGAAAGCGCACTGCGGCGCATACAGAGTTCCAAGCAAGTTACCCAAAAAAAGCCGTCAATGGGCCTTGCTTCCACTCATAGGCAATATTTAGATATCATGAAAAACGATGATATTTAAGATTGGAATAAAAATGAAAAATATCAAGAGTATGGATCTCAACTTGCTCAAGGCGCTGGACGCATTGTTAGACGAACGCAATGTGACACGGGCGGCGGCCCGTCTGGGACTGACCCAGCCGGCCTTGAGTGGCATGCTGACGCGGTTGCGCGAGAGCTTCGGTGACCCGCTTTTCGCGCGCTCGCAGCGGGGTATCGTTCCAACGCAGCGGGCGCTGGATCTAGGGATGCCTGTCAAGCAGGTGCTCGCCGAAATCGAAGCGCTGCTCCAGCCACCTTCCTTCAATCCGGCCACCGCACAACTGACCTTCTCCATCGCCGCGACGGACTATGCGCTGCGTGCCGTTGCTGTCCCATTTCTATCGGCACTTAAACGGCACGCACCGCGCGTACGAGTCTCATTAGTGCCAGTCGAGAGCGGGCAGCTACAGAACCAGCTTGAGCGCGGTCAGATCGATTTAGCCCTCCTGACGCCAGAGATCACTCCGCCAAATCTGCATGCCCGAGAGCTGTTCAAGGAACACTATGTGTGTGTCCTGCGGGAAGACCATCCTGCGGCTATGGGGCGCAAGCTGACCGTTAAACAGTTCTGTGCTCTCGACCATGCGCTTGTTTCCTACGATGGTGGAGGTTTCCGCGGCGTCACCGACGATGCGCTAGAACAGTTGGGCAAACGACGCAGCGTCACACTGTCGGTCAAGAGCTTTCTGATCTTGCCAGACATCCTGCGTGCCAGTGACATGGTTGCGATCTTGCCGAGCCGCTTGGTCGCCGGTATGGACAAGCTGGCTATCTCCCTGCCGCCGGTGAAGATACCGGGGTTCACCAAGACGGCTGCTTGGCACGAACGCACCCATCACGATCCAGCACATCGCTGGATACGAGCACTGCTGTTCACTTCCTGTGCTAACAACAAGTAGGCAAGATCGCTCCTATCGTCATGCTCAGCACAACTCTACCTCGCACTACAAATAAGCAATCAGTCGGCTCAATTGGAGACGCGCCCTTTCGTAGCGCCGCTGCGAGATAGCCTAGTCGGTGGATGGCAGAACCTAGGCCTTGATATCATATTTTATGATATCAAAAATAGAAACTTAGGATTTCACTTATTGCAGATGGAGGCTCATGATTTGCTCCATGACCACTTGAATGACGCAGCCACCCCTGTTGCGTCATCGACATTTTGTGAAGGAGCTTCGATATGAGCAAGCAACAGAACGCCATCCTCTGGCCCGAAGGCTACACGCCGGGCTTTACTGAGAATTTCGCCTCCAATGAGATCATCGCCGCCGGCTTGAGCGCGGCCGACGTATGGCCTCTACTCGTCACACCATCGCTGTGGCCAAGCTACTACGCCAACTCGGCTAACGTGTGCTTTCATGACGGCAAAGGCCCGGTACTGGCCGACGGCGATCGGTTTTACTTCGAGACCTTCGGCTTCCCGGTAGAGGGGCAATGCAACGAATACGTGCCACCTGCGGATGGGCAACCCGGCCGCGTGGCCTGGCACGGCTGGTCCGGCGAGGAAGGCACAGATACGCGCCTGGATGTGCATCACGCCTGGCTGGTTGAGAACCTGGACGGCAGGCGCGTGCGCATCCTCACGCAGGAAACTCAGAAGGGCAAACCGGCCGAGGAGCTGCACAACGCCAAACCCAACCCGATGATCAACGGCCATCAGGACTGGCTCGACAGCTTGGTCGAGGCAGCGCGCAAAGCCAAGCAGGCGTAGTGGTCTCCGGCCGCTTGATCCCAAGCGTCTGAACGGAGAAAACCATGATGAGAACTCCCCTCAGGATTCTGCTGGTCCTGACTTCGCAGGCAACGATGGGCGACGAACTGCTCAACCGCGAATGGTTCCGCAGTCGGACCGAAGCGAAGGTGCTGATCGAACGTTGGCGACAGTTCTACAACGAGCAGCGGCCGCATAGCGCGCATGCTTACAAACCGCCGGCGACGATCCGGCGCAACTGGATCCAATCCGATAGCATCCCCTCCGAACTCACTGCCTGACTGGCTACAAAGTTCGTACTCAGGTCACCTTGGCGCAGGCACTGAAGGTGGAGCCACCCGGAATGGGTGCTCCCACCGCCTTACGCGCACTGGCTCGAACTCTCCCGAGGCGCCGGCAAGCTCGTCACATAGCGACTAGAGAGAGGAGGTGACCGTACGAGTTCCCAGCGCCCGATCCACTCTGGGAGCTGGGTCGCCTAGCGACTACGCTACCAATGGAGCTAGCGATCAACTCGATAACTTGAGCGTGATAACGCCCAGGATGATCAACGCCACGCCAAGGTATCGCATCAGGGAGGTTGGGTCGCCATAGAAATGAATTCCGACTAAGAAAGTTCCCGCCGCTCCGATACCCGTCCACACCGCATAAGCAGTCCCAATCGGTATCTGACGCTGAGCAAGCCATAGGAAGGCGCCGCTAATTGTCATGAAAGAGACGGCTACTGCGACCCCACTCCAACGCGATGTTGGCTCTTGCGCCATTTTCAGCCCGACCGGCCATCCGATTTCAAACAATCCAGCCAAAACAAGATAGATCCAACCCATTGCGATTCTCCTTCAAATTTTTCATATCCGGCATACATACTCCGGCATGACCACCAGCTTAGAACTTCGGCGGCTCTTTAG
>NZ_JAAMQZ010000080.1 GCF_013522825.1 Stutzerimonas stutzeri | reverse complement strand
CTGAGTCAGCTGCCGGTAATGCGTAGTCATCTGCGCTTGAATCCTTCGGTGTGAGAGCCTGGATTCTACCGGTGGCTGGCTCTCTGCCTCTCGTTTCAAGCGTTGCGCTTATTCTATGAATTCAGGAACCATAGCTTTGATGCGGGTGCTGCCAGACTCTCGAATAATCCAATCGATGATTTCGTCACGGCGTGTATCGAAAACTTGAACTGCTCGGAGCATCACTTCCGCACGGAAAGCAGGACTTTTTCTCGCCCAATCGAGTTGAACTGCAGCTGCCGTCAAATAAGCATCATTTAGGTCTTCAAGAGTCGCTTGAGTTAATGATGCCAATAGGTTGCCATTAAATGGATCAGAAACTGATAATAATGTAGATGCGCGGCCACGTCGCCATGTACCGGCTAATGGCAGTTCGTGAAATGCATGATAGTGTTCGTAATTTATGCCCATGATATTCACCTAGTTGTATGTCTACTTTAAATTCTAGAATTTTGTTGTAATAAGGAGTTGAGTGTAAACGTTAGAGCCCGAATGCCCTAGCTGGGATCCGCCTTGATCAAAACCTGCGTCGGGCTTATATATTCCGACCAATGGCATAAGTGATGTGTGTTCACTTATATTCCATAAAGCATAGGCATCAATTTCTTTAGCGTTTAAATTGGTAAAATTTTCCGCTTTGCCTAGTGTGTCAAAATTGAATAAAAGCATACCTATGGACATCGCATCAGTAGGGGCGATAGAAAGTGATATGCTATTTATCCGCGTGTTTGAGTTAAAAGGGCCAGCATAGTTTGACGCTACTTCACCTTGGAACCATGTTCCTAGTGCCCGTACATTGCCGTAAAATAAAGGATCATATCCTTCCGAAAATCGACTGTATCGATAGTTAATGGTTGGACGCAAATACAGATCTGAAAATTTCCATCCGGCTTCTACGTACCAGGCGTTTTCATTTGTTCCGTCATCTTTTCTCTGCAGAGCATATTCTGCAGAAAGAAACAGATCTGGGTATCCAATGTTACCTTGTCCGCGTAAAGAATATGTTTTTGTACCATCTCTATTCAAGTCATCAAAGCGTTTATCAGTATTGGTTACTTCAAGGTATGTAAGGCCGATCGTCCCTTTTGTTGTGACATTTTCCAAGGTCGCTACGGCTAATCCGGCTTTAGCCTGAGCGGGGTTGTCTGATTGGAGCCACATCAAATCGCTTCTTAAGCCACTGGCCCCACCTACGCGTAAAACAGCGGTCTGGTCAAAATCCTTTCTTCCAGTTAGGTAGTAGGCTCCGCCGCGATTGAGCGTGCCTTCTGCTATGCCTTTGCCAAGATTTAGCGAATCGCCGGCAACTAAAAATCCATCGCCGATAACAATATTCTGGCGCCCAAACGAGATATCTAATCCGTTATCACCGAGACTAGGAAATGTACTTCCGGAACGCCAACCAGCATACGCGTCTTCGATTTTGGTAGTCCGTTCCGTGCCGTCTGTCCAACCAGCAGCGTCGCCATCTCCGAAAGATCCAGTACTGACCCAATTTAATGATCCATACAGCTGGCCACTTATAACTTCTGCTAACGTGCCGCTCAGTCCATATTTAAACGCGGCCTCTTGCCACGAAGAGCTTCCTGCATCACTAGCACTCGATTGAGCATAGCTTTTATTGCTATGGAAAACTCCCATTGAGAGCTCTGCGTCGGCATTTAGCGTCCATCTATCATCCTCGTGCAATGAATACGCAAGCGCGCATGGAATGATAAAACTATTGATAGCGATAGCTACTAAAACGCGGGACGACTTTGCCATGATTGATATCTGCCGTTTTTATTGTTTGAAGTAGGAGCTGTATGAATTATTTAAAAAATGGGCGGCCAAACCAAAAAAGCCCAATCCCGGGTTTAAGTAATAAAAAACGCCGACAGCACTCAAACATAATGTGAGCGGCGCTAAAGTAATAAATGCGCGTGGTGCCAGAAGCTTAGAGGGCTAAACTTTTACATCTGCGTCGTTTAGGTTTTGCAGGGATTTTTTTGAAGGTCGTTCGTATTTAACACCCAAATGTGCACGAACATCTTCAAAATCTACCATCCAGTTTTTTGGCGATGCGCCTTCGCCGAGATCCCGTGGTGACGCATATCCAAGAAGGCGTTGGACAGTAGGAGAAAAGTTTTTTGCAATTTCCCATGGCACGCCAATGGGTGACGCTTCTTCGGGGGTCAACCAACCTAAAACAAAACTCATGTGCAATCCAAAACGCCATTGGTCAGTAGTGACGTTCGCGCCGGCGCCATGAATGGTTTTTCCCGTATAGAGAAGTGCTGAACCTGCAGGCATGACTGCTTGCACAGTATCGCTTTTACTGACGGTCGAATTGAAGTCTGCAAACTTATGACTTCCTGGAACAACGAGAGTCGCACCTGTTTCTGCTTTGAAGTCGCTTAGCGCGAGCATGATACTGACCATTGCCTCGGGTGCGTCAGGACCGAGATTCGCGAGAATAGGCCAAATCACTGTATCTCGATGCAGGGCTTGGGCCTTAGACCCTGGTCCAACGATCATTGCTTGAGCGGTGTTGAGCCAGTAATCACCAGTCAAACTTGTGCTCGCCCAGGCATGCATCAACTCGTGTTCTAGCACTTCAGAAAATGAGGGAGATCGGCTGAGTAGTCGAGTGAATCGTTTAGTATTATGTCCCCAAAACACAGTCATATCTGGGTCAGCATACGATGCGCCGGGAGTGATACCCATCGCGTCTTGGGCAAGCTCTTCTCTTACCCGGCGCGTTAAATCAGCTGAAATAAAGTTTTTAACTATGCATCCTCCGTCTTCCTCAATTGCTAACAAGATTTCGGAAAGAGAGTTGATATTTCGATCGAACTTTTTGAGCTGTGCCATTTTGTTTTTCTCTAATTCATTGATATTTGATTGTTGTTATTACTGTTTTTCGCGTCGAGCTGCTCTCTAGTCGTTTATTTTCTATTTCCTCCTCAATTCGCTATCCAGACGCTGGCTGGAGCATGCCGTATACCGTATGGGTTGATTTGATCTTGCGATCCTCCGAACATTTCGCCAAGTCTCCATGGGTACTAGTCCTTTAGGGGGAGGCAGAAATCTTCTCGATAGTTGTTACGATTAGTAACAATAATCGTTATTTGTTGATTCGCAGAAGCCTGAATCAAAGGCTTTTCAGTTGGCATAAGCTTTGCTGCACATAAACATCAGTATAAATTTTCGTGGTATTGGTTATTAGAGAGATGTTTTTTATGACTATTAAGCATGCTGATATCGTCTCTGTTGATCGTTACTGCGGAATCAACACGAGCGTTAGTGCGTCTCATTTTTTACGGCATTGTTCTCCAGCGTTAACGGAACGTGAGTTGCAAACGTTGGAATTAATATCAAAGGGATTTAACAATAAAAATGCGGATTCCACGGTCATCTGGCCACCCATTCCATGAGCATCTGACCACCGATTCCACGCTGATCCGGCCACCCATTCCACGCGCATCCGGCCACTGATTCCACGGCCATCCGGCCACTCAACCGG
>NZ_JAAMQZ010000007.1 GCF_013522825.1 Stutzerimonas stutzeri | reverse complement strand
TCAACTCCGGGTCAATCGAGGGACGCCCGATGGGGCTATAGAAATCCGCCAGGTAGGCACGCAGATCACTGAGATCCAGGCACTGGTCGATACTGCGCAGGAGGTGTTGGCCCGGGACGTGATCTTCTAGGTTGAACGAGTAGAACAGGCGCTGCTGTCCTCCCGGTAACTGCCCCATCATGCTGTTCGCCCCCACGCTCGCTGACAGAGCAATTTTGCCAACGGCATGGAGAGGCCGCTACTTTTTCAACAGAATCGGCCAGAAGCAGACGCTGGTCAACGCTGAGATATTAATGGTCAGCTTCAATGCAATTGGCGAGTCAGGAGAATGCGACTAGGGCTCGCGAATCGCGGAATCCTTGTTCGGGGGCGACGGCCTTGGCGCTCCCTAATTGAGCATTTGGGTCTAGCAGGCTCACACCGGCCTAGCGTCAGAGCTGCAAAAATCGT
Organism: Stutzerimonas stutzeri; assembly: GCF_013522825.1. Lineage (GTDB taxonomy): Bacteria > Pseudomonadota > Gammaproteobacteria > Pseudomonadales > Pseudomonadaceae > Stutzerimonas > Stutzerimonas stutzeri_AK. The sequence goes on along the minus strand of NZ_JAAMQZ010000007.1, from coordinate 146,803 downwards.
CCGATTAACTCTAGGAGTACGGTGCCACTCCTGATGCCGCCGATAAATCCCAGCCACCCCTGGAAAAAGCTTGCTTGGCTAGGGAACAGGAGGCAAAAGGAGGGGGATTTCACCAATACTGATGGCAAAAAAAAGGCTTTTTGGGAATACTGCCGCCCGGATAAGGAAATTGTCACTCTGCCTAGGAGTTTTATGAAAATCCGCATTCCAGCACTAAAAGTTCACCAATGGCTTCCTGAATGGGACAAAGTTTCATGGGATGATCTTTACCATCGATCGAAGCCGCCGAAGAACTTTATGGTCTTGTCGATGAAAGCTGGAGATTTACGACGGCTCTCCGCTATTTATCGGCGGCAAGCTGAAGGGACACCCAGAACAGAAGATCTTGGAATTCAGCGGCGCCATGATAAAAAGCGATCAGAAAATATCAAACAGTTCGTAAAGTATGGATATCCCTACTGTGATTTGACCAAACATAACCAAGAGTCACGTGAACACGAAACTTTGAGGAAACCCGGCTGGCTTCCAACAGGTATTGTGATCAATATCCTCAAAGCGGGCGACACCCGAATGGGAAACACGGTTGCAGCGGATGATTTGATCAATGTCGTAGATACGGCAGGCCCGTTAGCTGAGTTGTCCTATTCGGAAAGTATGTCGGCTGATGACTGGGCGCCAAGCGGTATTGCACCGATAGAAGTCATTGATGGACAGCATCGACTCTGGGCGTTCGATGATTCGGATTTTGCACCCGACTTCGAAATGCCGGTCATCGCATTTCATGGTCTGGATATCAGCTGGCAGGCCTATCTATTCTGGTCAATCAACATTAAGCCGGTAAAAATCAATACCAGCTTGGCGTTTGACATGTATCCGCTTTTGCGAGCAGAGGACTGGTTGGAGAAGGAGGGGCACAAGGTCTACAAGGAGGCTCGGGCGCAGGAGCTGGTTGAGACGCTTTGGATTCATCCTGAAAGTCCATGGAAAAATCGCATCGATATGCTCGCGACTCCAGGCAACCCGTATGTTCGGCAGGCTGCGTGGATCCGGACGATTATTAGCTCGTTCATCAAGCCGGTCGACGCTAAAAAGAGCTCCGGCGGGCTGTTTGGCGAAATAAAGAACGCTAACAGCGAGGTGCTGCCATGGAATCGTGCACAGCAGGCGGCGTTTCTGATCTACGTGGGAAATGAACTGTGCTCGGAAATTCGTAAGTCCCATCACGACTGGGCCACAAAGTTGCGAGAGGATTGCGCGCCCGACATGCTCGATTCAGACTTCGAGCCAGCAATGTTTGGGAAGAAGACTTTCCTGAATACTGACCAAGGAATTCGTGCTCTCTGGCTTGTCGTAAACGACATCTTTATCAGTCATTTGGCCGAGTGGAAGCTGTATGAGTGGCATCCGGTCGATGAATACGGCAACTGTTCCGAGGAGGTTATTTCCAAGGAGCTGAAAAACATTGCCAGCCTCCCTATCGCAGGAGTGATCCGCCGCCTAGCCCAAAGTCTTGCTTCGTTTGACTGGAGAGCCTCAACAGCCCCTGGACTTGAAAAAGACCAAATCAGCCTGCGTAAAGGGTTCAAAGGCAGTGGAGGCTATGTCGACCTAAAACGTCTGATCTTGGAGCATATCGCTGAGGATGCGGTTGCGACGGACATCTCTGAAGCCGCCGCTGCGGTGTTGAAGTTCTAAAGGGGCAAAGGAATGTTGGGCGCAGCAGAACAGATTAAGTTTAATTTGGCTTCCCCTAGCAGCATCGCCAACGCTCTAAGTCGCGCATCGACCAACTTTACGTCGAATTCGTTCTTGGCGACTAGCAATAGCTATCAAATTGGCGTGGGCGAGTCGGTCAAAAATCTCGTTTCGACGGCCCCCGGGCCGTTAGGGGCGCCAGAACTGGTGGAGTCCATCGCTGTTTCTGCCATTTTGCATCTGTATGACGGCTGGTCGTATTTAGCACAGGCGCTCAGAGCAACATTTCGAACTGATGATTCCATTGCGCGCCACTTGGCCTACTACGGTGAACTAAGGGCCTCACTTTCAATCTTGGCAGCGTACGGCGTTGGAGTTTTCAGCGTCATGCACGTGGTTGTCGACGCTGCGGAAAACGTACATAAATTATCTAGAGAGGGCACACATAAAATTGCTTGGTCGGCCTTGGAGGCGTGGGGTAAGTCACCCAATTCGGGCGCGTTGATCGGCCGGGAAATCCAGGCGTTTGGTCGCGAGATGACTGACTGGATCCTGGCATTTCAAGGAACATCGACGCCCAGCCTGATCGGTGCTGACTGGGTTGAGAGCTGGGGCATAGACCTGAGTACGTTCTCATCCGACAAGACAACTCGAAATGAAGTGACCTATGGCGTTGATTTCGATCACGAGAAGGTCTGCCACACACCTAAAACGATTGAACCCTGGCTGCGTGAGCTTTGGCTTTCGTCCGAGCCTGGAGGGGCTTCGTTCGAGCTCCTGGACAGATATTTGGTGCGTTCAACCCTTGAAGGTATTTACAACACAAAATTCAAGGATCCATACCATACGCCAGCGCAGTCGACGGCGCATCTGCGTGAAAAAATGCTAGAGGCTTGCTTGGCGATAGGCCTGGACTCTGACGAAATTGTAGATTTCTTCATCCGAGACACGTGTGAGGAAGACCTTCTCGTGATGAAACTGGCACGTTCTCGGTCCCCCGTGCAGGCTCCTCTTCAGTACCAAGAAGTGATGTCCAGGACATACCTGTTGTTGAGGTTGGCAACTGCTTCCGTCAATTCCTTGCTGCGCCAAGCAAGTCTGAATGCGGATGACTTGAGATTCTGGTGGGTGAAAACGTGCGAGGCTTCAGGGCTGTGGGACAGCGCTCTGGGATTGACGACCGCAGAGGAAGTTAAAGATCTTTGGCCTGATACGTCATTGTCTTTGGATGAGTTCAGTGAGTGTATTGCAGGTAATCCATCCGGCGCAGATAGCTGGTTCTTTTTTAACGCGAACATCTCGAAAGATTTAGAAAATCTCTCACGGGTGGAAAAAGTGGCTTTATGGGGTCTTTCGTGAGCGCTAGTAGTGTGCAACCATTTTTAAAGTGGGCTGGTGGAAAACGATGGCTGGTAGAAAAACATATCAACTCTTTCCCGTGTGAGTTCAACGGGTATTTTGAGCCATTTCTTGGTAGCGGTGCTGTCTTCTTTTCTCTAAAACCCGTGAGCGCCGTTCTATCCGATCTAAACGAGAGTCTTGTCGATACATACTGTGCAATTCGAGATGATTGGGAGCAGGTGTATGGCGCACTTAAGCGCCATCACAGTCGACACTCCGCTGACTACTACTACAAAATGCGCTCTTCAAAACCGCGCACGCCACATACCAGAGCTGCGCAGTTTATCTATCTAAACCGCACATGCTGGAATGGCCTATATCGTGTCAATCTTAATGGCGACTTCAATGTTCCGCTGGGCACGAAGAAAAATGTCATCTTGGATACTGACGACTTTGCAGCAGTCTCGCGGATGTTAGAAAAGGTAGAGATAAATGTCTGTGATTTTGAAGAAACGATCGACAGGGCAAGCGCTGGAGACTTAATTTTTGCGGACCCGCCTTACACCGTGAAGCACAACTTTAATGGGTTTGTGAAGTACAATGAAAAGATATTCAGTTGGCAGGATCAGGAGCGCCTCAGTGAAGCGCTAATGCGGGCCTCAGCCCGCGGTTGTTATATCGTCTCGACAAATGCCCATCATCCCGCCGTAATCGATCTGTATCAAGAGTTCAAATTGCAATCGCTGGATCGTTCGAGTGTCATTGCTGCCTCGGCCGCACGTAGAGGTCGCTACGCTGAATTGTTTATCACGAATTTTTCCTGACAGGAGGCGGAGCGGTCCGGCATAGCAGCCGCTGAGGTGAATTTGCATAGCGTTTGCGTAAGGGCGCCAGCACTTTCTCTGCAGCCAGTCTTTTGCCAGATCGAACCTCGTAGCTGCGTTCTCAGCCTGTAAGCCAGCGATTCATTCTTCGAGGCTTCTGTGGCGACGCTTGTTTGAATCGACGCTGGTTTCTTAGGTATGCGTTGGTGTCTGATTTGTGCCGGGTCTACCCAGCGAGCGGCCACCGATAGCTACGGGTCGGAAGGAGAGCTTTGTCAGCGGCCGCTTGTGGCCGGTTAGCGACCACTGCTCTGGCTAGCCATGCTTGCCCTCCCACATGTGGAGGACTTGCCATGAAACATCATTGCTACCTGTAGCCGTCAGCCCTGGAACAAAGGTAAGTTGGTCGGGCAGAAAACCCCACTCCGACTGAGAGATATCTGGGCCATCCGAGTAAGGCTTCAAATTGCAGAAAGATCCCGGGATCTGGCTCTCTTCGATCTGGCCATCGACAGCAAGCTTCGAGCCTGCGACTTAACCAAACTCCGTGTGTGCGACGTTGCTCAGTAAGCGCGTGCGCTTCTACTCCACGGTCGATCTGGTCAATCTGCTGGAGCGCGAAAAACACGACGGCAAAGCCGGGCGGATCGCCCAGGCACTGCTGCGCATGGATCTGGTCATCCTCGACGAACTGGGTTATCTGCCGTTCAGCCAGGCTGGCGGTGCGTTGCTGTTTCACCTGCTGTCCAAGCTGTACGAACACACCAGCGTGGTGATCACCACCAACCTGAGCTTCGCCGAATGGTCGAGCGTGTTCGGCGACGCCAAGATGACCACCGCCCTGCTGGATCGGCTGACCCACCACTGCCACATCGTCGAAACCGGTAACGAGTCCTATCGCCTGCAACACAGTAGCTTGGCGGCCCAGGCCAAGATCAAATCACGGGAGCGAAAGCGTAAGGGCGGCCAAGAACCGGAGGACGATGAGCCGTTCTGATTTCATGGCGACGACGGCCTGCTACATGGCTGCGTGTGGCAGGTCTTAAACAACTGAACTGGGCTAGCGAAGGAGTGGGGGCAACAGCAGCTGCGCTGGTAGACTTATCCACAGTTGCTGGTAACAAAATCAGCAATCCGCCCTGGGTCAAATTTCAATCGGCAGGGTGGGTCAATTTTCCATCAGCGCCAACACCAGTACCTGCAGGAAGACCCGGCGACGGTGCTGAGCATGCTCTGGCACGGCTTCCCGGTGCTGCGGCTGCTGGCCGCCTGGCTCGCGGCGAGCGCCGCGCTGTTCGCGCTGTTCGGCTGGCTGGAGCGCCGCACCCGCGCCGCTCCGGTGAGCCTGGCGAGCGCGCCGGCCCGCCGCGGCGCGAGCTGGCCGGCGCGGTTCGCGGTGTTCGGCGTGTTGCTGGTGGTCAGCGTGGTGGCCGCGCGCGGCACGCTGCGTCAGGGCCCGCCGCTGCGCTGGGGCGATGCCTTCACCACCGCCTCGACCTTCGCCAACCACCTCGGGCAGAACGCCACGCTGTCGCTCTACGATGCGGCGCGCAACCGCTTCTCGAGCCATCGCGACAACAGCTGGAAGGCGACACTGCCGGTTGCGGATGCGCAGGCGATCGCCCGCGAGCTGCTGCTGACCGCCAACGACCGGCTGGTGGACGCCGAGCTGGCGCCGGTGCGCCGTGACTTCCAGCCGCCGGCGGACGGCCAGCTGGCGGTGCGCAACGTGGTGGTGATCCTCATGGAGAGCTTCGCCGGCCGCTATGTCGGCGCGCTCGGCAGTGCCGACGGCATCACGCCGAACTTCGACCGCCTGGCCGGCGAGGGGCTGTTGTTCGAGCGCTTCTTCGCCAACGGCACCCACACCCACCAGGGCATGTTCGCCAGCATGGCCTGCTTTCCCAACCTGCCGGGCTTCGAGTACCTGATGCAGACGCCCGAAGGCGGCCATCGCTTCTCCGGCCTGCCGCAGCTGCTCGGTGCGCGGGCGTTCGACGACGTTTACGTCTACAACGGCGATTTCGCCTGGGACAACCAGGCGGGGTTCTTCGGCAACCAGGGCATGAAGCGCTTCGTCGGCCGCAACGACTACGTGAATCCGGTGGTTTCCGACCCGACCTGGGGCGTTTCCGACCAGGACATGTTCACCCGCGCCGCCGAGGAGCTGGGCAAGCTGGATAACGGCGCGCCGTTCTATGCGCTGCTGCAGACGCTGTCCAACCACACGCCGTATGCGCTGCCCGAGCAGTTGCCGGTCGCTGCTGTCGAGGGGCATGGCGCGCTGGATCAGCATCTGACGGCGATGCGTTATTCGGACTGGGCGCTGGGGCAGTTCTTCGACAAGGTGCGTAACCAGCCTTGGTTCAAGCAGACCTTGTTCGTGGTGGTCGGCGACCACGGTTTCGGCGCGCCGGAGGAAGTCACCGAGATGGACCTGCTGCGCTTCCACGTGCCGCTGCTGCTGATCGCCCCGGGCGTCACCGAGCGTTTCGGCAGCCGTCGCGAGGTGGTCGGTACGCAGGTGGACGTGGTGCCGACCATCATGGGCCGCCTCGGTGGCGAGGTGCGTCATCAATGCTGGGGCCGCGATTTGCTCAGCCTGCCGGCGGACGATCCGGGTTTCGGCATCGTCAAGCCGTCGGGCAGCGACCAGACCGTGGCGCTGATCCGCGGTGATCGGGTGCTGGTACAGCCCAAGGAGCAGCCGGCGCGGCTGTATCGCTATCGCCTGGGCGGTGAACCGGCTGGCGAGCGGATCGCCGCTGCCGAGGATCAGCCGCAGCTGCTGCGCCAGCTGCACGCCTACCTGCAGACCGCCACCGCCAGCCTGCTGGCCAACACCAGCGGAGATCGCAGCGGCGAGGGCGAGTCGGAAGCGGTGGCCGCCGAGGTGCCGCTCGCGGTGAAAGCGGCCCCGCCGGCACGGCCGGACAAGGGTTGAGCGCGGCGGTCGATCAGTGTTCCAGCGGCTTGAAGCTGTCGTCGGCGAAGTAAGTGGCGTAGTCGCCCAGCGCGCCGACCACCGTCACCGCGCCGTCGCGCTGACCGGCCGGGGCGCCGCTCATGGCGTCGGCACCGGCGAGCAGCTGGGCGATGATCAGGTGCAGCTGCGCGTCGGCCTCGGCGCTCAGCTTGCAGTTCTCCACCATGTAGGCGACCTGGCCGCGCACCGTCTCGGCCAGTTCGCCGTAGCGGGCGGCGGGCAGACGGTCTTCGTGGATCGCCGGCAGCGCCTGGCGCATATCGTTGTTGATGGTGCCCATTGCCTGGCGCAGCGGCGCGTCGGTGGCCCAGCGCTTGCCGGCATCGAGTTGCAGCGCCGGCGCGCCTTCGCCGTGGCCGTGGTCATGGCTGGTGGCGGCGAGGCTGGTGCCGGCGTGGCCGAGGGTGCCGGCGAGGATGATGGCGAGGGCGAGAGCGTAAGGTTTGCGGATCATCGATAGAACTCCATTGAGCGAGCCGGCGAAGTGCGGCTCCTGATGTTCTAACGCAGGCGCGACGGTTTTGTTCCATCGCGCCGTGCAATCCGTCATTTGCGGTGCAATTGCTCGATGCTGTCGGCGCCGAACGACTGCTGCGTGAGCACCTGGGCGAGCCGCGCGCGCTGCTGCGGTTCGAGGATCTCGCGCTCCTGCAGCAGCTGGTCGATGAGCAGGCGCTGCTGTTCGTTCTGCAGTTCGGCGATCTTCGCCTGCTCGGCGTCGATCACCGTGCGGTCCACCTGTTCGGCGAAGATCGCCTCGATCAGCCGGTTGCGGTGTTCGCCGAGGCTGGCGTTGGAGGCGCGCAGGTAGGCCAGGAACGGCGCCTCGGCATCGTGCCAGCGCTGCAGCTGGCTGGCGCTCAGTTGCAGCTCGCGCGACAGCTCGGTCGGTGCGCCGGAGGGCATCGGCAGGCCATCGCGACTGAGTTTCTGCCAGCCAAGGCCGGCGAGCACGCCGACGTTGACCAGCACGGACAGGACCAGGGCATTGCGCAGGGTGGTGTTGCTCATTTCAGGTTTACCTTCAGGTAGCAGAATTCGGGGCGCGCGCAGAGCGCGCCGGGTGGGGTGCTGCCGAGGACGGCGAGCAGGTCGTGGCTGGGTGAGCTGCCCGGCGGCTGGCCGGGCAGGGCATAGCCGAGCAGCAGGCCGAGCAGGACCGACGCCGCGGCGCCGATACCCTGCGCCCAGTGCCGGGCCCACCAGCTGCGCACGGGCGGCGGCGCGAAGGGCCGCTGCAGACGCGCCTGCAACTCGGCCGGCAACTCCGGGCAGGCCAGCGCACGCAAGCCCTGGCCGAGCCCGTCGAGTTCGGCCAGGGTGGCGCGACACTGCGGACAACCCGCCAGGTGGGCGGCGGCGTGGCGCTGTGCGGCGGCGTCGAGTTCGTTGTCGAGGTAGGCGGACAGGATCGCCATGTCCAGATGCTCAGTCATCGAGGGTGCCTCCGTTGGCCTGGCGATAGCCGTGCAGCAGCGCCTCGCGGGCGCGTGCCAGGCGCGACTTGACGGTGCCGGCGGCGAGCTGCAGCGTGGCGGCCAGTTCGTCGTAGGCCAGCCCCTCCACCTCGCGCAGCAGCAGGATCTCGCGCTGTTCGTGGGGCAGGCGGGCTAGCAAGCGTTCCAGCAATGCCAGATCGCGACCGGCCTGCAGTCGGCTCAGCGGCGATGGCGCTGGATCGACCGGCTCGGCCAGTTCCTCCGGCGCCACGTCGACGTAGCGTTGCCGCTGGCGCAGCGTATCCAGCGCGGCATTGCGTGCGATCTGCAGCAACCAGGTCTGCAAGCGTGCTTCCGGGCGCCATCTGGGCAGCGCCTGGAAGGCGCGGATGAACGTTTCCTGAGTCAGGTCAGCGGCCTCGTCGGCGCTGCCGAGCAGGCGACGGAGGAAGTGGAAGACCCGCGCCTGATGGACGCGCACTAGCGTGCCGAACGCCTGGCGATCACCACGCGCGGCCTGCTGGATGAGGTCCTGTTCGCTGTCGTTCATTAAGCGCTCGTCTGGGTTGACCGCGCAGGGCGCCGCTAAAACCTGCTGCGTTGCCAACGCCTCGGTTTTTACCGGTGCCCGTGCGCTGCCGGCCGGGTTGCCGCAGGGATATAACGCAACGGTTGGCGAAATGTTCCGGCTATTTTTGTCTCAGCGCGGAATCTTCACCCGGTCCTCGTCGAAGTCGCCTTTTTCCGCGTCGCGATGGCAGGCCACGCAGTTGAAGCGGCCGCCGACCGACTCGCGGGCGAACTTGGCTTCGCTGAGCTCGTCGTGTTTGTGCTCGAACCAGCGCGTCTGGCTGATGCGTGGCGGCTCGCCGGCGGTGGGTGACGGCTCCACCGGTAGGCGGTTGGCGGCCGAGGCGCGGACCAGGAAGTCGAGGATTTCCTTTTCCTGCACCGGGTCCAGCGACGCGTTGCTGCCGTAGTGATCGCCCAGGGTGCGCATCTGCTCGCGCCAGGCATCGGCAGGCAGCAGGCCGGGAGAATAGAGCATGTGGCAGGCCGCGCATTCTTCCTTCCACACCAGCGGTGCGTCGCTGGGTACCGTCAGGCGCTTGGGCCGCTTGTAGCCCTTGCGCTCTCGATGGTCGTCGTCATCGGCGAAGCTGAGGCCGGCCAGTACCAGGGTCAGGCCCAGCCCGGCGACGGCAGCGAGGGGTGCGATCTTCATGGCAGGCTCCTTATCTGATGCTGTCGATCCAGCTGATGAAGTCACCTTTTTCCTGCGCGGTGCATTCACGGGCGTAGACGTCGTCGCAGTTGCGGCGGAACCATTTCTCGACCTTCTTCAGGTCGGTGAAGCGCTCGGGGTTGGCTGCCGGCGCCAGCGGATCGACCTTGCGATGCGCCGGCGTCTTGCCGGGCTGACGCGGGTCGGCGGTGTGGCAGGTGGTGCAGCTCATGGTCTTGCCATTGCGCTGCTCCTCGGCGAAGTACAGCGCCTTGCCGCGCTCGGCGGAGAAACCGGCGAAGTTCGGATTCTCCTGACGCGCCTGGGCGGCGTAGCCGGGCAGCAGTGGGTGTTCGGTTTCGGCCAGGGCGGGCAGGCTCAGGCAGCAGGACAGGAGGATGATCCAGCGGGCTTTCATGGTGCGCTCTCCGGTTGGGAATGAGTGCAGCCTAGGCGCGCCGCCTTACGCCAAGCTGAACCGCAGCGGCTGGCGGCGTTCAGTTTCGTTTCAGCTCGCAGGAATACAAAGGCGGCATCCATTCAATGAGGATCGCCGTCGTGGCTGCTTTCAATCGTTTCCGTCTGTTCCACTGGCTGCTGGCCGGTTTCTTTCTTGGCGCCTACCTCAGCGGTGACGACGCCGAGACGCTGCATATCTGGCTGGGCTACGGCCTGGTGGCGCTGTTGGTGTGGCGCCTGCTGATCGTGCCGCTGCGCCTGCGCGGCTTCCCACAGCTGCTGCCGCCGAAGGGCCAGCGGAGCAAGCCGGGCCTGTCGAGCGTCGGCAAGTGGCTGACGGTCGGCGCGCTGGGCAGTTTCGCCATTGCCAGCGTGGTCGGCCTGGGTATGGTCGACAACGGCGATGTGCTGGCCGCCCTGCCGGGCGTGGGGCCGGATGTCTTCGGCGCTGCCAGCGACATCGATTTCATCGGCTGGATGGGCGATGCCGAGGAGGTGCACGAGTTCTTCGCCAACCTGGGGCTGTGGCTGATCGGCCTGCATGTCGGCTATGTGCTGCTGTTCCGCCGCAAGTCGGTATGGCCGATGCTGCGCGGCGTGCCCAAGGCGGGGCCGGCTTCGACTGCACCTTCGGCTTCGACGTCGACACCGGCAACGACGTCGGTCGCGACCGCGTTCGCATCGGCGCCAGCGCCTGCCGCCGGGGAGTTCACCCGTCTGCGCATCGTCTCACGCCAGGCCGAAACCGCCGACAGCTGCTCGTTCACCCTGCAGGTGCCGGCCGCCCAGCGCGCACGCTTTGCCGCGCAGCCGGGGCAGTTCCTCACGCTGAAGGTGCCCGCTGCCGAGCCGGCGCTGCTGCGCTGCTACTCGCTGTCGCAGCGACCGCAGGCGGATGGCGCGCTGCGCATCACCATCAAGCGGGTGCCCGGCGGCCGCGCGTCGAACTGGCTGCTGGACAACCTGCAGGCCGGCGATTGCATCGAGGCGCTGCCGCCGGCCGGCGTGTTCGTGCCGCGCAACCTGGATGACGATCTGCTGCTGCTCGGCGCCGGCAGCGGTATCACGCCGCTGATGGCGATCCTGCAGGCGGCGCTGGTCGAGGGCAGCGGGCAGGTACGGCTGTTCTATGCCAGCCGCGATGCCGCCTCGCTGATCTTTGCCGAGGAGCTGGCCGAGTGGTCTGCGCGTTACCCCGATCGCCTGCAGCTGCGCATCTGGCTCGATGCCGAGCAGGGTGTGCCGAGCGGCCCGGCGATTGCCACGAAGATCGCTGACTGGTCAGCCGCCGACGCCTTCATCTGCGGGCCGCAACCGTTCATGGATGCCGCGGGTGCCGCGCTGGGCGAGCGGGGTGTGGATGCGGCGCGTATCCATCTGGAACGCTTTGCCGCCGCAGCGCCGACGGCCGCACCGGGCGGGCGCCGCAGCCGCCTGCGGGTCGCGCTCGACGGTCGCCGTCACGAGCTGGACGTGCCGCGCGGCGAGGTGCTGCTGGAGGCCATGGAACAGGCTGGCCTGCAACCGCCGAGCGCGTGCCGCTCGGGTGTCTGCGCCGCCTGCAAGTGCCGGGTGGTGGAGGGCAGCGTGAGCATGCGCAGCAACCAGGTGCTGAGCGAAAGCGAGGTGCGTCAGGGCTGGGCGCTGGCCTGCCAAGCCGAACCGCGCAGCGCCGAACTGCAAGTCGAATACTGACGTGTGGGAAAGGCCGCTGGCCGTTTTCCACCCTGCGCATCGGGTGATCGACGGGGCGTAGGGTGGATAACGGCGCAGCCTTATCCGGCAGTACCTGTGCCTCTGGCCGGTGGAAAAAGCGATTGGCCATTTGCCGAGGGTGGAGTGGCGACGGTCACCGATGGATTTGCCGCAGGCCGAGCCGGCGCCGTGGCAGGGGTAGATCTCGATGCGTTCGCCGAGCGGCAGGTAGCGGGTGAACAGCGTGGCGTAGAGCTGCGCTGCCAGCTGCTTGGTGCTGTCCTCGCCGAGCAGGTCGGGGCGGCCGACGTCGAGGTTGAACAGCGTATCGCCGGTGAACAGCGCGAAGGGCGCTTCGCCCTGCTGGCTGTCACGTAGCAGCAGCGAGATGTGCTCGGGGGTGTGGCCTGGCGAGTGCAGCACTTCCAGGCTGACCTGACCCAGTTCCAGCACCTCGCCGTCGTCCACCTGACGCAGCCCGAAGGCGTAGTCCGCCGATGATCTCGGCGCCGCAGCGTTCGGCCAGCGCCTGGGCGCCGGAAACGAAGTAGGCGTGGATGTGCGTCTCGATGGCATAGGCGATGCGCAGGCCCTTGTCGCGCGCCAGGTCGAGGTAGACCTCGACGTCGCGCCGCGGATCGATCACCGCGGCGACGGCGGCCTTGCTGTCGCCCACCAGATAGGAAATCTGCGCCAGACCTTCGGTGTAGATCGACTCGAATACCAGCATGCGTGTGCCTCCGTAATCCGTGAGGGTTACGGATGTGAGCGCCGGTTGGCCGCCGGCGTTCAATCGCAGCGGGTCACTTGCGGACCAGCAGCACCCCGTGGTTTCGTCGGGGATGCGCTCCAGGTTCAGCCCGGCAAACTGGCGCAGGATCGTGGTTTCGTACAGCGCTTCCTCCATCGCTGGATCGCTGTAGCCGAACCAGTTCTGCAGCAGATGCACACGCAGCATCGCCATCAACGGGTAGGCCGGACGGCCACCTTCACCCTTCGGATAATGTGGCTCGATCAAAGCAATCAAGCCCTTCCACGGCACCACCCGATCCATCTCGATCAGGAACAACTCCTTGCGGGTTTGCTTGCGCTTGCCAGCGTACTCGGCGTCGGCGAAGGTCATCTGCTTCATCGGGAAACTCGGTGGGTGGGGTCGCGGTATTTTGCCAAATCAGAAAGTCTTTTTCAGAGTTTCCCTAGGCTGACAAGCCAAGCGCTGGATCGCAACCATCCATCACCTTATCCAGCTAGATCTGCCTCCTCCAATAAGTGCCGCACAAATCCCGGCGGGTGCAGATTTCCGGGAGGTTTGCGCCAGATCAGTTGGAGACGCTTTTCAAGCCCCGGGATGGGAAGAGCTACCAGCGCGCCACTGCGAACTTCGTCTTGTACTGCGGAAGCCATCACCAACGACACGCCGAGTCCCGCCCTCACTGCTTGTTTGACTGCCTCGGTGCTGCCTAGCTGCATACCGCTGCGAGGCACGCCCAGTTCGCCAAAGTATTCGGTCAGAAGCCGTCCGGTACCGCTACCCGGTTCACCTCCCAGCATCGGCAGGTCCACCAGACGATCACGTTCTATGCACCCTGCTTCAGCCAGCGCATGGTCGGGGCTGACGATAAGCACCAGCGGCTCGACCCGCCAGAGGCGGTATTCGAAGTCGGGGTGAGGTAGCCACCATTCCATGATCGCGGCGTCGAGCTGGCCCGCCAGTAGCTGGTCGGCCACATCCGGGTTGGCGGCGATGCGCAGATCCACCTCGCCCCTCTCATTTGCGGTCGTCAGATAGTTGCGCACGAATGGCTGGAGAAGGTAGGTGCCGATGTTGGAGCTGGCCCCGACGCGCTCACGATTGCCATGCAGGGCTTCTAGCGCCCGGGCGTGCATGTCGAGCAAGGCGGTCGCATGCGGCATGAAGGCCAGCGCCCGTGTGGTAGGCTGGCAGCCGCTACGACTGCGCTGCACCAGCGTTACGCCGACCTGCTCTTCAAGCTTCTGCAAGTGCTGCGACACCGTCGGCTGGGCCAGCCCCAACGCCCTCGCCGCGCTCTGAAAACTGCCTGTTTGAACGATCGCTACCAGGCTCTTCAGCCAGACCGGATTCAACATGCGGCAGGCTCGGCCTTGGGCAGACGGTTCGCAGCGTTGATTGGGCGCGCACCTGCCAATACCTGGATGATGTTCTGCGCTGCACAACGTTCAATCTCCAGGCGCACCGCGCGCACTGCCGACCCTATGTGCGGAGTGAACAGCGTATTCGGATGCGCGAGCAGCGCAGGATCGATCAGCCGCGGCCGGTCCGCGCGAGCCCAGTCTTCCATTTCGAATACATCCGCCGCATACCCGCCGAGCTGGCCTCGCTCAAGCGCCGCGAGCACGGCGGCTTCATCCACTACCGAACCACGACAGGGGTTTACAAGCAGAGCGCCCGGCCGTACGAGGGCAAGCAGCTCGGCGTTGACCAGATGCTGGGTATCGGCATTCAAGGGAAGCGCCAGCAGGATGAAGTCCGAGCTGGCGAAGAGTTCGCTGCACGCCACCTGGCGCAGGCCGAGCCGTTGCTCGGTTTGTGTATCCAGAGCCTTCGCCTCGTGGTACTGCAGGGTCGCGCCCCATCCCTGCAAGCGATCAGCCATGGCCAGTCCGATGGCGCCCATGCCAAGGATGCCGACCGTAGCGTTATCCAGCCCCGTGCCGTAGAACTGTGGTTGCCAGCCCTGGAACTCGCCAGAGCGGACGAACGCATCTGCTGCCCGCAGATGCCGCCCCAGCCCCACCGCCAGTCCGATCGCCAGCTCGGCAGTCGGGACCGTCAACAGATCAGGCACGAAGGTCAGCCAGACCCCGCGGGCAGTACAGGCGTCCACATCGAAATTGTCGAAGCCCTTGAGCGCGCAGCCGACTACACGCAGCTCAGGGCAGGCTTGAAGAAAGTCTGCATCGACCCGATCGGGCATGAACGCCATCATCGCCTGAGCATCGCGACAGCGGCGCAGAATTTCCTCGCGCGTCAGCGTGCTGTCGGTCTGGTTGGTCATCAGCTCGCAATGTGGCGCCAGCAGTTGCAGGATCTCATCGTGTACTCGGTGAGTTATAACGAGTTTCGGCAGCATGGTTTGTCCTATTTGAAACGTTTGCGCAGCACGCCACTGAAGGCGTCTACTAGCGTGACCATGGCCAGGATGACCAGCAGGATTGCTGCAACCTCCTGGTACTGCATGATGCGCAGCGAGCCCATGAGTTCGAAGCCGATACCGCCGGCGCCAACCATGCCCATCACGGTGGAGGCGCGAAAGTTGTATTCCCAGCGGTAGATCGCCACGTCGGCGAACTGCGGCGTCACCTGTGGCAAAACCGCGTGCAGCAGCACTTGCATCGGCGTAGCCCCCGCCGCCCGAGCGGCTTCCACCGGCGCTTCGTCGACGTGCTCGATGGCCTCGGCGAAGAACTTGCCGACCATGCCGACCGAATGCAGACCCAGGGCAAGCACGCCCGGCAAGGCGCCGAACCCTACGGCTGCAACGAAGATGATGCCCATGATCAGCTCCGGCACCGACCGCAGGGCATTGAGCAGCACCCGGGCAACACCGAACACAAGGGGGTGCGGCGCCGTATTGCTCGCTGCAACGAAGGCCACCACCAGCGAGAACACCACTGCGATGGCCGTACCGGCGATGCTCATCGCCAAGGTGTCGATCAAGGGGCGAATCCAGCTTCGATAGCCCGAAAAGTCTGGCGGCATGGCCTCGCCTGCCAGGGTCGCGATGGAGGGCAGCCCGTTCAGCAGCGTGGTGGCATCGAGCAGCCCCACGTACCAGCAGGCCAACAGCACCACTCCGAATACAATCGCCACCTGCCCCAGCTGGCGCCACCAACCGAGGCCGAAGCCTCGAAGGATGTGCTCGCGTTGCTCTGCAGGCAGCGCCTGCACGTCGTAATGAGTAGACATATCGGTGCTCACATCGTGGCGAAGTCGAGGCCGAGCAGCGATCCCATGTTGCGGATCACATCGTAGTCGGCGTCGGTGATTGGCGCGAAGGCCTCGGCCTTGAAGTTGCGCAGCACTTCGGGATCGTCGATACCGACGAATACATCCCGCACCTTGGTTTTCAGCTCGGGGCTCAGGTTCGAGCGCATCGCCCAGGGGTACTGGGGGTATTCGCCGCTGTAACCAAGTACTTTCACCTTGCTCGGATCGATTAGGCCACGTTCGGCTACGTGATTGAAAATTACCTCCGACAGCCCACCCGCATCGGCGTTGCCGTTCGCCACGTTGACGGCAACGGCGTCATGCGTGCCCACAAAATGTTGTTCGTAGTCCTGCCCACCCGTCAAATCGGCCGTCTCAAGAAGCACGGTTTTGGGAATCAAATGGCTGGACGTCGATGCCCGGTCACCATAGGCCATCTTCTTGCCCTTAAGGTCGGCATACTCATTCACGCCTGACGCCACATTGGCGATAATCACCGAGCGATAGGTCGGCTTGCCGTCGATGACCATGGCAGCGAAGGGCTCGATGTCGCTTTTGCTTTTGGCCATGACGTAGGACAGCGGACCGAAATACGCCAGGTCGATACGGCCAAAGCGCATCGCCTCAATCATCGAGGAATAGTCGGTGGTTACGATCAGCTGCACCTTCTTGTCCAGATGCTCTTCCAGATAATCCTTCAGCGGCTGGTTACGCTTGATCAGCTCGGAGGCGTTTTCGTCCGGCAGCAGGGCAACCTTTAGCACATCCGGATCGGCATCGGCCGCTAGGGCGGACAAACTTGAAACAGCGGACAGCAAGCAAGTCAATAAGAGCGCGGATAAGCGTTTCATCGGGACATCTCCAGTGAAGGTTCGAGCATGACAGGTGGTTCAGCCGGAGCATTCGCTGGCTGAGTCGTAGAGCGGCCTGCATAGATGCGCTCAAGCTGCGCATCGGTGAGTTCCGAGGGCGCGGCATCGAAAACGATCTGAGAATCGGCCAGCCCGACGACGCGATCGGCGAAGCGGCGGGCATATTCGAGTTGATGCAGCGAAACGATGGCGGTGATGCCGTCTTCCTTGCAGATGTCGCGCAGCAATCCGAGAACACGGACCGAAGTGGCCGGGTCGAGACTGGCTACCGGCTCATCGGCCAGAATGATCGCCGGCTGTTGCGCTAGCGCACGCGCGATGCCTACCCGCTGCTGCTGGCCACCGGACAGTTTGTCCACCTGGCTTAGCGCCTTGTCTGCCAGACCGACCCGAGCGAGGCAACTGAGCGCAATCTCCTGATCGGCACGCGGCAGAGGAAACAGCGAGCGGAGCGTGTTGTGAAAGGCCAGCCGACCGGTAAGCACATTAGCCAGTGCGCTTTGACGTTCGATTAGCTGGTGGTGCTGAAAGATCATGGCGGTACGCCGACGATGCTGACGCAAGGCCGAGCCGCTGCCGAGCTCACCGAGTTCGCTGGTGACACTGCCGCCAGTGGGCGTGACGAGTCGATTGAGACTACGGAGCAAGGTCGACTTGCCTGCGCCCGAGAGACCAAGCAGCACGGTGAACTCACCACGCCGAAATGCAATCGAGGTATCGCGTAGGGCTGTCACGCCGCCTGGATAGACGACGCTCAACCGGTCGACCCGCAGCACGGCGTCCTGTATCGGATGGGGCGTCATTTGATCACCTTTCGCAATATTGCTGGCCGCACAATTGCGGTTCGCGATGCAAAGGGTAGAAATTCCTTGTTAACGCACTGCTTCTAAAGGATGACATTTCGATGAATACTTCGAATCTGCCGTAGCGGGGCGGCAAGCGAAGCCGTGGAAGAACGGGCGCAACGTAGCGTCTTTCTTCACGCGGGATACAGGAGGCTTTGATTGATACTGCTGCGGATTCGCTACAGTAACGTTGGGCCAGAACGTAATGCCATCCAAGCAAGAGAGCGCACACTAGGGAAACACGGTCTGCTCTCGCCGCCTGGATACATCAAGCACAGCTCCGGAGCCAGGACTGCCTTTTCCCGAGCAGGCTGCATACATCAGACCATCTATCCACTCGTCAATACGCTCGTATCGTCAAAGGCTGGGTAAAAGCCATTGGCCTAGATCCTGCCATGTATGGCACACACACGATGAGACGTACGAAGGCATCGCTGATCTATCGCAGGACGAAGAACCTACGGGCGATTCAAATTCTGCTCGGCCATACGAAGCTTGAGAGCACCGTCCGATATCTTGGGATTGAGGTCGATGACGCTCTGGAAATGGCGGAGCAGACCGAGGTCTGACCATATATTGCGACGGTCGAAGTCAGACCGTCGCTAACCGGCCAGAAGCGGTCGATCACATCCGAGCAGGGAAAAGCGGCTATTAAGAATACTCAGCCGCCCATCTCAACGAAATGCCCAAGTGATTTTGAACAGACTGAAGCGATTAATTGCCCACCTCAACAACCTTAGCGTCGGGTGCGTGGTTTTTCACCGACTCGATACCCTTGTCGCGTGAGGCTTCGGAGGCATATGACTGGCTCGTCCCGACTACTTGGTGATTACCCGCCTTAAGGTTGAACATAAACTTGTCAGCCCCGCTGGCCTTACGCTCGTAGCGTGCATCATCAGGCGCATTTTTTTTGACTGACTCGACTCCATTTAGACATCCAGACTTATCCTTGTAGCCCTCGCTGGCCAGAATTGCTTGGCCATTGTTGGCTTTGAGCCGAAAACGAAATTCACCCGCTTTGTCGTTGTATATTTCAAACGTCCCAGACATATAGCTATTCCTTATTTTTGGCTTTCATGAGATCCATCGATATCGCTGCGGTCCAAAAAATGACTGTTTGCCCATTAGAAATATGGTTTCTGTGTGATGCTAGCCAGGCAAAATCGATGCTCCAGCTTCAGTAGAACTGCATGACAAATGTACCATAACCCAAGAGCTAAACCAGATTTTTGAACAGTCAAAGTATAGACACAGATCTCAACACGGCTCGATTTCTTCGTCGAGTGAAGAGCCCAGCTTTTGCAGAGATATCCGAGCGGCTGCTTTTGGCCGGTTGCTGCCTGCCACAATGGTAGTTTCGGATTGTTCTTTGCTAAACAGCAAGGCTCCTTTTAGGGCCAAGTGAACTAACAGCTGCCTGGCAACATATTCATCACTTACCGTAATACCTTGTTCGCGACTAAGCGCGCCAGGTCGGCATAGCAGAGGCCGCCGGCACGAATGTGATTTCCTGATGTACGAATAAGAGCTTCTCGCCGCAAGGGCGAGAAGCGATGCGTTAATGCCGGGTGGGCTTGCTTCCCGACAGTCTCTGCACGCGGATGCGCCGCCAACTGCCATCGTCGATCAGTTGCTCCAGCGTTTCGCCGAGCGAGTCGAAGAATACTTGATCGATGCGTTTGACCAGTGCCCCGTCGCGTTTCAGCTCGATTGCGTAGAGGTCGTCGGCACGTTCGTACAGCACGGTAACCCGCCCCTGAAACTTTGCTGTCGCAGCGGTGAAACTGATCGCCGGAGGCGTCCTGATGATGTCGTCGGGCAGCGGATCGACGAGGGAGAAATCCCGTGCGCCGGCATCCACTAGTAAGTGGGTGACGCGGCGAAAGCCATCGGGAGCAGGTAGCTGTTCAAGCTGATTGATGAGTTCCAGCAACTCCGGACAGCGTGGCTGTGGGAGCGGTAGCTTGGCCGGTGCCGAGCCGAGAATGTGCGTTTGCACCGTATAAGGCGTGCCGTCTACGGTGTGCTCAGTGCGCTCTTCCGGTGTGTCCGCGCGCAGACCGTCGAAACGGCGTCGGGCATACGGTTGGACCTGTACCTTGGCGCCCTCGTCAGGCACTTCGGTCAGCAGTGCGCGATCAAGCACGGCGAACTCGGCGCGGCCGACCTTGACGACGATGGCGTCACCGGTGTCGGCGATCACCTTGCCCTCGAAGGGTTTGGGGTCGATGTGGAAACCCCACGCTGAGACCTTGGGTTGTCCGTCGAAGATATTGAACTTGAACGTACGGACATTGCGAGGAACATGACCGGCGACCAGGACGGGCATTTGGGCGCGGATGGCTTGGATATCCATTGGAGACTCCTTAATGAATAAAGGGACTCCCTGCCCGCAAGGGAGGGTGTCCCTTGAGGGGTGGATGGCGCGACATGCGCCGGATAACAAAACAACCAGTGCGGTGAACCGCACCCCAGCCTTTAAGGTTTCGACTGCCTGGGATGTTGCCGGCGACGCCAGCGAACATGCTGCAACGATGGTGCGCACTCGGCGGGCTTGCGCGTGGCAAAACGAATCCGGTGGCCACCGTATTGGCCGTCACCAAGAAGTTCTTCGATGGGTAGGGATAGAGACCCTGGTGCCAGCGTCCGGTTGTTAGGGCGTGGCTTGCAGCCTAGTGCGAACAAAAATAGTCGAAGGACTCGCGCGAGGCCGGACCTCTGTCGTCGGCAGTGCCGATGAAGTAACCGGCGGTGCTGCGGCGTAGCTCCAACGGCAGGCGTTCACCTGCGTAGGTTAGCGCCAGATAACCGATGGGTTCAGTGCAGCGTGACTGAGGTGCATGGGACATGGAAGATGTCTCCTGGCTGGAATGGAACAAAGGCACCGACGCCTTGCAGGCGTTCGAGCGTTCACGGGACAGGTCAGGCTGTGACCACCTGCAGTTCGCCGTTGCTCTCGAAGATCAACTGCATGAATGCCCGGGCCAGCTTCGGCTGTTTCGGGTGGCTAGGAGAAAGGGGCCGAAGGCCCAGGCCTTCGGCTGTTGAGGAAGAAACCACCTGTGAGCTGATGCAGGGAGTGGCCGTCGTCAAAGCCATCCGCTGTTGCAGCGATTACACTCGACCCTTGTCGTGGCTGGGGTCGAAATCCTTTGGCACGCATCTGCGTACAAAAGGAACCCGTTGTTTCGCCGGTGGGTTCCGGCGCTGAATACCGTTCGACCCGAAGGGTCTCCTGGGGGCTCGACCTGCTGTTGAGACAAGGCGCCAGGGGACCCTTCGAAGTGAAAACCAGCAGATCAAAAAGTCCGTGTGGTACGGGCTGCGAATGAACCCGCCTTCTCGTCAAACCAGCTAATCGCCGGCGACGTGCACGCGTTGCAGAAGGATAGTGCGTGCTGGGCTCCTCGCAGGAGCGAGGTATGCGTATCGGCCATGGTCGATACGGTGGGAGAGAAGGGCCGCGACCTATTTTGAGATCCGTCGAGGCTTGCGTGTCGCGCTGGCTTTCTGGATGGGCAGGGTGCCCTTGCAGTCTGGATAGTTGCGGCAGGACCAGAAAGGGCCAGCCTTTCCTGTGCGTTGACGGGTTGGACTGCCGCACAGCGGGCAAACAGGCCCCTCGGGTAGCTTGATGGCCAGTGTGGTACCGCGATACTGCTGAACAAGCAGTGTAATCCACATCGATTGCTTTTCGACGAATGTATCCAGCGTCATGCTGCCGGCTTCGATCATGTCCAGAGCCTGTTCCCAGACGGCGGTGGTGCCGGGGTCTGTAATAGCTGCGGGCACCGTATTGATGAGTGTGCAAGCCGCCTCGGAGGCGCGCACGGCACGGCCTTTCTTGATCAGGTAACCGCGGTCGAGCAGACCTTTGATAATGCTGGCACGCGTGGCCTCGGTGCCGATGCCGGTGGTTTCTTTGAGCTTCTGCTTCAACCGCGGGTCGGTGACCAGCCTGGCGACTCCTTTCATGGCCTTGACCAAATCACCCTGGGTGTAAGGTTTTGGCGGCTGCGTCTTGAGTGACTTCAGATCGATGTGGCCAATCTGGCAGGGAAGCCCTTCGTGCATGGCTGGCAACACTTGGCTGCGCGGTGTCGACTCACGATCGGTGTCGTCCGCTTCCGGTACGGCTAGCACTTGGTGCCAGCCGGGAATGATTACCTGCTTGCCGATGGCTTGCAGATATTGATCGCCGCACAGCAACTGGGCGGTCGTGCGGTCGAACTCGTGATGCGGCAGGAACTGCGCTAGGTAGTGTGCGCGGATCAGCTTGTAGACCGCGATCTCCTTGTCGCTCATTGCTGACAGGTTCGCCGGCTCCAGGGTGGGAATAATGCCGTGGTGGGCCGATACTTTGCTGTCGTTCCAAGCGCGTGAGCGTTGAGTAAGGTCAAGCTGGTCGAGCAAAGGGCGCAGGGTGGGATCGGTGGTGAGCACCGCATCGAGCACGGTCGGTACCTCAGCGAACATGCTTTCGGGCAGGTAACCAGAATCTGAACGCGGATAGGTCGTCGCTTTGTGCGTTTCGTAAAGAGCCTGGGCAATGTCCAGCGTCTCCTGCACGTCGAGGCCCAGCTGGCGCGAACACACTTCCTGCAGAGTGCCGAGGTCGAACGGCAGCGGTGGACATTCGCGCACACGCTCTGTTTCAGCCGAGACCACGCCCGCGCTGCTAGCAGCGCGCATGCGATCGGCAGCTTGTTGTGCTGCCGCCTGCTGCAGGCAGCGGCCTGCAGCATCGGTGCAGCCATCCGGCGCGATCCAGTTGGCAAGGAAGCACTGCCCGCCAGCTGATAGTGCGACCTCGACGGTCCAGAACGGCACCGAGACGAAGCAGGCAATCTCGCGGTCGCGGGTTACCACCAGCGCCAGTGCCGGTGTCTGCACTCGGCCAACCGACAGTACACCGTCGTAGCCGGCCTGACGTCCAAGAAGTGTGAACAGGCGGCTCAGGTTCATGCCGATAAGCCAGTCCGCCCTGGACCGGGCGAGTGCCGCGTAGTACAGCGGAAGCGTCTCGTTCGATGGTTTCAGCGCAATCAGCGCCTTGCGAATGCTCACCTCATTAAGCGCCGACAGCCATAGCCGCCGGATCGGTCCCCGGTAGACGCACAGGTCGATGATCTCGCGAGCGATCATCTCGCCTTCGCGGTCCGCATCGGTTGCGATCACCAGCTCGCTGGCCTGGCCGACGAGCTGCTTGACGATCTTAAGTTGCGCTGCGGTTGCGGCCTTCGGCTCGACGCGCCAGGGCTCGGGAATGATAGGTAGCTGTTCAATAGACCAGCTCTTGTACTGCTCACCGTAGGCTTCCGGTGGAGCCGCTTCGATCAGGTGACCAATGCACCAGGTCACAACGATGCCCGCTCCACGGTAGCAGCCGCTGCCGCGTTGGCTAGCGTTCAACACACGGGCGATGTCTTTGCCTTGGGAAGGTTTTTCGCACAAGAACACGCGCATGCAGCCTCCGGGCGTGGTCATCGAATGATCCTCAGCATTCCTGACAGGCGCACATGCGGCAGCAAACAACACGGAAAGAACAAACCCAGGTTGTGGCTGCGTTACTTACAACGCTACTGGGGTGTCCCGCAGCTTAGGATCAGTTGGGGAGTAGCGCGCTTGTAGTGTCGAGAGTTTGATTGCCAGAAGCTTCGTTCACGGGCGCGCTGGAGCTCAGTGGAACTCGGTGGAACTATCCCCTGGGGATAGTTCCACCGAGGTGTGCTGCGGGCATTATTCCGCAGGGTGGGACGGATCGCTGGCCTGTTTCTGGATCAGCGTTACCGCCTCAAGCCGGTACGGCAGGATGCCTATGCGACGGGCTTCGATCTTGAACGTCACCCGCTCGTTCTCGTCGGCGTCCTCCCATTCATCGCGCACCGTGCGACCTTCCACCAGTACGCGCATGCCTTTCTGATACAGCGTTTTCCAGTGTTCAGCATCGCGGTGCCACAGTTCTACCGGCGCCCAGTACCCACCGCGATCTTCATAGCCATCCTTGGTAGGAACCGGATTGTCGAAATACACGTTCAAGCGCAACAACCGTCGCGGCTCGTCGTTGCCGCTTGGAAACTCCCTGAACTCCGACGCTGAACCAATGTTGCCTTCGCCGACAAAGTGCGTGCTCATAGTGACTCCTTGGAGAAAGTGGTGCGGATGGACGCAGCGCTTCCAGGGATACGCTGCAGGTAAATCGATTCGGCTTGGGCCACCTTGTTGGCGCACTCGTGAGCCTGTCGGCCGAGCGTGTGTAGGAGGCTGATCTGCATGTTCAACACGATGCGCTGCACCTCCATGGCGTAGAGGTCATCAATCAGGGGGGCGGGGGTGGCGACGCTGGTGATCAGCGCCTGCCATAGCGCCACGCCCATGGCGGAGCGATCGGGCCTGCGCCAGCGTAGAAATGTGGTGCCTGCGCCAGTGGTCTGCTGGGCCAGTTCAACGGGAAGCAAGCGGAAGGGGTACGCGTTCGCCTGAGCAAGAACACGCCGCTGTGCCAACTCGATCAAGTCGTCGCGCAGCGTGTGGCAGTGGCTGGCCCAGGTCTCCATGCTCCCCTTACCCTTAAAAGGCTGTAAAAGGCCTTTTAGAGAGGCTGCCTGTTCCAGTTTCTGGAAGTCCGTCTGTTCCAAAGGGTGAAAGCGACGAGCTGCCGCAGAGGTCGAGGTGGTCGTCATGCTGGGTTGTCCTCGTTTTCATCTACCGCAGCTGTCGGGCGATCGGCGTCCGCTACCGGGAAGTCATCGGCGCTGGCGTCCTCTGTTCCCTGGTTTGCGGAGGCGGCCAGTGCCGAGCGACGGATAATCGGTGGTGCGTAGCGGGAACGCAGTGTGCCTTCGAGCACGTTCTGCGGCAGTTCGCCAAGTTTCTCGATGGCTGCCCTGGCTGCAGCATTCTTGGCAGCGAAGTCATCCCTGGTACAGCCTGAGTGCCGGTATTGCTGCGTCAGCGAGAACAGGCTGCGCAGTGCATGAGCCCCTTCGTTGAGCCAGCGCTCAAGCGTGCTGCGATCAATCAGGGCAGTGTGGTGGGCCAGGATCAGCTTGCGCGCCAGGTCGTCGTAATCGGCCAGCAAGTAGACCGCGAGGAAGCCGAGCTGCGCGCTTACGAACAGCGGCAGCTTCACCGGCTGTACGTTCATGTTCTCGCCCAGCGATAGTGATGGCGGCACGTCGGCCAAGGCCCGGTCCACCTGTTCACGTAAGGTCTGCAACGTCTCCTTTGTCTGCGTCAGCTTTTCCTCAACCCTCAGCATCCACCAGTCCGAATAGGGGTCGTCCTGCTCGGAGCCGCGCTTGATCTTGTTGGCGATGGCGATGAAACCGTTCAGACCAACGATGCCTGGTTTTCCTTCGCTGGGCGCTCGACCGTGCCAGATGCGCGAGGCGTGATGGGTGTGCAGCGTCAGCGACATTGCACTGCGCAGCGAGCCCAGATTTAGTTGCAAGGTTTTGTCGGTGGACATGAGGACGACTCGCGGTAGAGGAACGAGTCGCCAGCTTGAGCTGCGCACGGAAGGCGGTCAGTCAACAAACGGCACCTGATGCAGGCGGGTTATTCGAGCGGAAGGCTGCCTGTTGCAACTATCCCCTGGGGATAATGCCAAGGGAGTCCAAGCACGTTACCCAGCCGCTATTTTTTGTTTAGCAGGGCGTGCAGATGGGCGAGGTGCGCCTGGACGATTTCGGGGTTCGCCGGTTGAGCAAGTGGCGCTGGGGGCGGGACGGTGGCAACGGCAATGCTCTGACCTTGTCCTGCCCACGCTTTGAATTCGCCGCGGATTGCGGCTTGGATAATGCCGAACAGATAGCCAGCAGGTTTGCGCACCTCGCTACTGCGGCAGCGCGCGGCCCACTCGTCGAGCACGGCTTGCCGCATTTCGGCTTCCACTTGCTGCAACGCCACCAGCGCGCCGGCCTGCTGTTCATCCTTCAACGCAAGGAAACGCTCAGGCAGTTGCAGGCCCTGAAGCTCGCGTGTGCGCGGTACAGTACGATTTATACGATTACTGAGTACTTCAGTACGGTCTTGCTTCGGATGCCGAAGAGGGCCGGTTTTGCTGACATGCGAGCCTGCTGCGGAATCCGAAGACGGCGGTTTTTCATTCCGAAGAAGGACATCGCAGTCTTCTTCGGATTCGAGGGAAGCCTGCTCTTGTGGATAACTTTCTCGTCCGGATATATCACCCTGGGCCATGCGTTGCGCAAGCACCTGTAGGCGCGTCGGTAGGATACGGTCGCTGAGCATCGGGTCTTCGGTGAGTTCCTGAATGGCGTGGTAGCCAACCCGTTGGATCGCCTTGCTGGCGTGGTTGAGTGCGTGACTCAACAGCCCAAGGTATTCGGGATCAAGCTGCATGGCCTCGTAAGGTGTGAGTGGCTCATCGTGCAGGACGTAAAGGTTGCCCTTTATGCGGCCGGTCTTGGGATCGCGCCGTCGGCGCACGAGACTGAGCCAGCGTGTAAGACGCAGGAGTGTAAGTGCGCGTGCCACTGTTTCGTGAGATGCCTGCTCGGAGCAGGGCGTTGATGCCAGATAGGGGCGGAGCTGATCGTAAGTCGGGAACGCCGTGACCCCATCTTCGTTGAGCAGGAGTCGAAATACCTGCCAGGCGTTGCGTTCCAGCGGCGTCAAACGGCGGTCGAGAAACAGTCTACGGGGTACGCTTTCATGGCGATTGCCGCTGTATATGAATCCATCGCTGGCTGGATTGCTGTTCTTGGTGGGAGCTAGGTGCTGCAGGGCGTCGTCGAGCAGCGTTGAAAGAGCGGCAGGGCTTGCCGGCGAGATCATGGCCTTACACCAGGCCTTGATCGATCCAGCTTCCTATTGCCGCCCAGATCACGGACATGGGCAAAGATAGGGCTTCGGCCAGATCCATCGTCAGCTCCAGCATCGCGCTGTCGTCACTCAGCTCGAAAGCGCGCTCTGTAATACCAGCCTTCCACTGCTTCCATAGAATCATCTCCTGATCTTCATTCAGGACCGGATGTCGCCCTCGGCGTTTGGGCAGCCCGATGATGTCGCGGCGCAGGGCGACTTCCTGGTGGGTCAGTCCGTAGAATTTGCTGACCATCTCGGTGCTGGCCCCCAAGCGCAACATACGATCTACCGTGGCGATCTCACGCTCGATGTCGTTCATCTGGCCGACCAAGCGCCAGAGAACGTCCGTATTCACCGTCA
Source organism: Stutzerimonas stutzeri (assembly GCF_013522825.1). Classification (GTDB taxonomy): domain Bacteria; phylum Pseudomonadota; class Gammaproteobacteria; order Pseudomonadales; family Pseudomonadaceae; genus Stutzerimonas; species Stutzerimonas stutzeri_AK. Next base: position 120,263 of record NZ_JAAMQZ010000007.1, on the reverse strand, counting down.
CAGAACACCAAGGCACCTGGGCATTAGCCAACAAACTCACCAGAGCGGGGTGTTTCAGTACGTCCAGTTCCCGCTCGCTGAAGCCCATCGACAGGCAACGGCGAAGTTGGCCGTTACGCAGATCATGCAGAGCCTGAGCGACGACAGCTTGATTGAGCGGATGAGGTGTCGACATGGTTCTCTCCGGCCTGTTTCAGTGGTCGGGCTTATCTGGATTGGCCTCCAGATCCAGAAGCCGGCGTGCCAGCCGGACCAGACGGAAAAACTTTACCAAGCCGTCGTCGCTCAGGCGGGGGAGGACTTTTGTGTCCCTGGCATCGGTTCCCAGAAAAAGCGCTCCCAAGCTGTCGTCCAGGTGCAGAACAGCCTGATCGGGTTCGGCCGAGTATGAGGTACTCAATGCATGCAACAACGCCAACACCATGCGGGCGAACAAGGGCGGCGAAACGCTCTGTTCGTGCGGAGTGCAGGTGAAACCTATGCCAGCCTTGCCCACTTCGATGCAGTCGGCCAGCTCAGCTTCCTCAGCGATCTCTTGCGCGAATTGCGCAATGTGGATGCGCAGCCGATCTGGCGAATCCAGTCCAGGCTCGATGTACCAGACGTCGCTGATCGGGAACAGTCCACCGGCTTGCACGGGAATTGCCTGCAGCACGTTGTCCGTGAAGGTCGGCAGAGGCTCGCCGGTGTGGTTGGCAACCAGCTGTTGGATGGTCTGTAGCCGCTCCGTGCTGTCGGCGGGGGAGATGATGTGGCCCTGTAGACGCGCTTCGGTATCCCCTTCATTAATGACGGCATTTGTCTCCGCTATCTGCATCGGCGAGGGTTGGGCAATAGTGTCATTGGATAGTGCAACTGGAGCGTCTGCTGCAGCGCTATCGTTTCGAGTCGAAGTCGGCGGGTGAATGGGCGTAGTGTCGGTATTGATTACGGTGTTGACGGCCGTGGCTTCGACTGGCAGCAGGGGTGGGCTATTCACCGCACGCTGGCGATGTTCGATGCTGTCGACGTCAAGCTCGAGCACGTTGTAGTCGATACCAAGCAGCTCCGACATGTGGCCGATAAGTTCGTCTTGGACCCGGTCGCCCGAAAAGGTGCCTGGCTGTTCGTCGAACGGTGCCAGGACATCATGGAATAGCGTCTCGAATTCAATGCTTAACGACTGCCCGCCCGCATATTTTTCCCAGGTGAGTTCGGAGGCTTTACGCAGCACTGCCAACCGTTCGACTTGATGCCGTCCGAGCCCGTTGTAAAGCACGCTGGGAATGGATGGCAGAAGGTAGCGCACGGTGTCTTGCATGCGGCTGATGTGGGACTGCGGAACTGGGAATCCATCGGCGCTGAGGCGGCGGGCGAGTTCCGACTGGGACAGCGACTTGCCGCTTTCCTGCTCGTAGAGCTCGCGGGCTTTTTCAACACCGAGCGCGCGCTCGATGAATGTCAGTCTGCCGTGCAGCTCGTTTTCCGCTAGGTGCCCAGTCAGCGCGATGATCTCGCCGCGCTCTGGCCACGGACGAAACAGGCACAGAATACGGAAGAAATTTTCACTCTTGGTCTCGGACCATAGTTCGCGTAGGACGGCGAGCCGGGTATTGCCGCCGTTACGAATGATGAAGTGGTCGGCACCGGGGCGTCGGGTTATCGGGGGTGGGGCATCGAGACCCCGCTCACGGATGGACGCTTTTATTTCGTCGTAGAGCGGGTTGCGTGTCAGGCGTGGATCAAGTTCATAGGGATGCAGGTCGTCGAGTGTGACAACCATTGGCGTGTCGGTGATAGGGTCACTTAATGCCTGTGCTGCTGGACCTGAGCGGGAAAACCCGTCGGTCATCAGTTTGCCGGCCATTTCTTGCAAAGAGACATTAGTCATTCCGGCCTCCCTGCTGGTGGCGACCGGCGCTGGCGCCTCTAAGCGTTTGGCGTGCTCGAATATCGCTTGTTGTTGAGCTGGTGAAGATCGGCGGTAAGCTCGGCTTCACGAACTTCAGCAGTCCTTCCGGCGTTCGGTGGACTTCCCAGCCCTCACTCAAAGCGAACTCAATCAGCAGCAGTAACCGCTTATGACCGTGGCAGAGTTCATTAGCGCTCGACATGTGAACGCCTCCTGCTAAGTCGGCCGCTCACGCAGGCAAGCTGATCTTGCCACTGTGGGCAAAGTTCGCGTGCGAGCGCACGCATGGTCTCCAGGGCCGCCGGTGCTTGGCGCCCGGTCGGGCGTCGGTGTTCGATCGTGTGTACGGGTTGGCTCGACGTTGCGGCACGGGGGAACGCCTCGATGGCGGGTATCTCGGTGCGCAGTATCTGTACCTCGTCATGCTCGCGAAAAATCAGCCGTAGAGTCTGCTGAACTAACTTTGCGTTCGACGAGATGGTCGGTACGCGGTTGAGCAGCAAACGCAGTGGCGGAGGCTGGATACCCAAGCGGCGGTAGGGTGCGATTGCATCGACAAGCTGCAGTGTTCCTCGATGCAGCTCCCGGGCTGCCAGAGTTTCGGGGGTGATAGGGGAGACAGCTAGATCAGCCGCGAGCATGGCCATCTCTAGCATGATGCTGCGCGCGCCCTGTGTATCGATCACTACCAGGTCGTAGTGTTGTCTGAATAGCTGCAGCAAGTTGCGCAGGCGCAGGCGCCCGTCCGCTGCGTGCAGCAATAGCGTTCCCAGTTGTTGGTGCTCGTCATTGGACAGCACCACATCCAGACCTTTGATGGTCGTGTGCGATACCAACTGCGGTAGTGCTTGTTCATTAAATGCCAGCAGCTCGTAGATGCCGCCAGCGGCGCGGTGGGTGAGCTCGTAGTAGGACGATAAGGTGGGCTGCATGTCGAGGTCGATCAGCAGCACCCGCAGACCAGCGTCAGCGATGAAGCCTCCCAGGTTGGCCGCGACGGTCGTTTTACCTACTCCGCCCTTCGTCGAAATAATGGCGATCACTTGCATGGCTCGCTCCTTGACCGTAGTGGAGTGGCGTCAAACGCGCTCTTTGATGCGTTCGGTGATCCAGCTGTCGATTTCGGCAGAGTCCCAGCCGACAGCTCGAATTCCCAGGCGCAAGGCCTTGGGGAATTTGCCTTCCTTCATCAAGTTATAAATATGCGCGCGCTTGAATCCGGTTTTGGCTTCAACTTCGGCGCGGCGGAGGATGCGGCGGTCCGCAACTGCTGTGTGTTCAGTAGACATTGTGGTCACTCCTTTATGCTTGGCAGCACTCGTAAGGCGTGGCTCGTAGTAAGCGAGCGTCATCCCGTTAGCGCATCAAGCAATCGGTTTGTGCTGACCACCGGATTCATCGAAATGGCGCTTGGCTGTTCCGATTTCCTACTACTTGATGGTGAACACCACCAAGGCAACCCGCAGGCGATGCACTATTGGTAGCGTGACCGTGCCAATCAAGATTAAAAAATTAGCGGACCCGCTCGGCGGAGTTAGCGGATTAATAGATTGATATCTGTTGCTATTCAGCTGACGGAAAAAGTCATGCGAAGAAAGACCGATTTTTCACATGCTGCTGAGAGAGCTAAGAAAAGGCCGATTTTTACGGAATGACAGGCTTGTAAGGCGCATGCTTACTGAGCTGATTTCTTGGAGAAGAGATTCTCAGACCATCCCTGGAAAGGTCCATGAAGGAAAAATATCCGGTCGGCCCCATGTGGTCCTAGTAGTTATTCCGCGATAGCGTGACTTTTGTGGTCAAGCAAGTGACTAAAACAACATGGCCTAAGCAATGACCGTTGTAGCCAGACTTTCTCAATTGCGGAATTTATTTAGATAGCAATCAGTTCACCAACTTGCTGGGCACGAGTGATGAACCTGCTCAGCTCTTCAGATGGCGGCTGATCAAGCAGGGTAATGAATGTTGGCGTACATGGGACATCATCAGTGACGGGGCGAACGATAACGTCTGGGTGACTATACAAGGTTATTTGCGACGCCAATCCGACGCCAATGCCGTAACCCGAAGCCACGAGCATCATCATTGGCTCATGCCCCGAGACATATTCGGCCACCGCAGGAAAAGGCAATGTGTACTCGTGGAACCAGCGGCGAATGACATCGTGCCCGCCTGAGCAAAGCTCGGGATGGCAAAGAACCAGCGCGTGTCGAGCAACCTCTTGGAGAGGAATTTTTTCAAGAGCAAGGAGCGGATGGTTCCTGGGAATTGCGATCGCAGGGCGGTCTGTCCAGACGACTTCTTTAACGTATCCATTGTTGAGTTCGGTGTGCACAGTGAATCCAGCGTCAATCTGGTCGTGCCCTAGCGCATTGTTCATCTCCTTGACCGTCATTTCGATGATTCTCACCTCAGTAAGAGGTTCTTCCTCACGGCAGCGGGCCAACAATCGTGTCAATCGAGGTTGGGCGAGCCCGTCGGCCAGGCCTATGCGCAGTCGGCCCCGGTATCCTCGCGCTGCCGCGCTCACGCGAGTCCGCGCGCCCTCCATGAAAGTAAGCATTCTCCGGGCTTCCTCTCGGAAAACCTCACCCGCCCAAGTCAAACAAATGCGCCCTCTGGCGCGTTGGAACAAGCGAACCCCCAAGTCCGTTTCCAGTTCCTTGATGGCCCGGGAGAGAGGGGAGGGTTCGATATGGACTCTGGCAGCTGCACGCGAATAGCTCAGTTCCTCCGCGACGACCAAGAAGTAATGAAGATGGCGCATCCTCATGTTGGTTTTCTCCGTACGGTGTTGCGGTTCTCACCAATGAACCGGCGCAGTTGAGGCGGGAAACTATCTCGTGACGATTCGTGATCGGGTTTTCGTCCGGGATTCCGCTTCGCGTTTTGTGATCTAAAGACCAGACATCGAAGCAATGGAAATTTGCGACGCTCAGCATTAAATGATCGTGCTATCTGGCGGGATTGAGCGCTGTGTCTCAAATGACGGCGATTATGAGGTGCTCAGTGGAGGCAGGTGACGCTCAGGGGAGAAGCGCCCTATAGCCGCTGCAGGTGGCTGGATTGGTAACCAGGCGAAGGACTATCTCGAAAGAAAATTGGCGGGGGGCTTGCCTGCCTGTTCGAACAAGTCCATAATTGTGTCCGTTGCCTAGGCAGCAGTTGCGGAAAATCCTTTTAAATCAAAAGGTTGTGGGCTAGGCTCTAGTCTCGTTTCCCGCTCCAGTTTGTAAAGATTGCGCCGCATCAACGTGCGGCGCTTTCGTTTTGAGGCCGGTTGGCAGAGTGGTTATGCAGCGGATTGCAAATCCGTGTACGCCGGTTCGATTCCGACATCGGCCTCCATATTGAAAGCCCCGTAGATCTTTGATTTACGGGGCTTTTTCTATTTCCAGCTTAACTTGCGAGGGTGATCCGGGCTGTATATAGTCCGACCTCTTGAATGCACTACCGCCCGAATGGCGAAATCGGTAGACGCAGGAGACTTAAAATCTCTCGACCGCAAGGTCATGCCGGTTCGAGTCCGGCTTCGGGCACCATTGTCATCATTTCAGGTTTCTCCGTTCAGGCTCGTCGATAGGTCAGCAGGACGATTCCCGCGACCACGACGGCGCCGCCGAGAATCTGTATCGCAGACAGCATCTGTCCCAGTACCAGCCAGCCCATCACCAGCGTCGCCAACGGCTCGATGTTCATGACCGGCGCATTGCGCGGCATATCCAGCCGCGGGATGGAGATGAACAGTGTGATGAAGCCAGTGCCATAGAGCACCATCAGGATCAGCAGGGCGAACCAGCCACTGGCTGTGGCCGGCGTATTCAGCGCGCCGGGCAGCGCATCGCTGGCGCCAGCAATTGCTGCGCTGCAGAACACCACCAGCATGGTCAGCAGGCTACGCACCGAACCACGTACCTGGGACAGTCTGTGATCGGTGACCCATAGTGCGCTGGCGAATGCGCAGGCGGCGCCGAAGGCCAGCGCCACGCCGACCATCCACTGCGCGTCGAGGTCTGCGCCGCCGCGCAACTGGCCCGGAATGTCGAGCACCAGCAATAACCCGAGCAGTATCACTCCCATGAGTACGGCGTTGCGCGCGGTGGGTCTCGGGCCGCCCAGGCCCCAGGTCAGTAGCGCCAGAATAATGGGGAAGACATTGGCCACCAGCAGCGCCAGCGCCACGGGAATCCGCGCTACGGCGGAATATAGAAACAGGCTCTGGGTGGCGATAAGCAGGCCCAGCAGCAGTTGCCAGCGGACGCTTGCGGTGGATAATCGAATGGTCTGGCGCTGCCAGAACACCAGTGCCGTCAGGGCCAGCAGGGTGCCGCCGGAGCGCGTCAGGATGGCCAGCAGCACGCCGGCGCCATCATCGAAGGCGACACGGGCGGCGATATGGTTGCCTGCGAACGCGCAGCCCAGGCACAGCAGCATCAACACGGCAATGTGGCGGGCAAAAGGGGTGGGATTGGCAGACATGAACACTTCTCAGGAGCGAAAACGGGGCAGGATACGAAATCCTGCCCCGTCCGTCTGTCTGCGTCTGTCTTTTCGCGTCCGGTCAGACGGTGCGCGAGAACCGCCCCCGCTGCTCGCCACCGAGATAGGCATCGAAGGCCATGGCCACGTTGCGCATCATCAGGTGACCCTGGGGCAGTAGCAGCAGGGCATCGTCGCGGATCTCCACCAGGCCATCGGCCACATGTTCACTCAGTTGTGCCAGCGATTCGGCGAAGTAGTCCTTGAAGACGATGCCATAACGCTGTTCCATCTCGGCGAAATCGATACGGCCATGACACATCAGCGAGATGATCACGTCGCGACGCAGGCGGTCGTCCTCGCTGAGCTTGTAGCCGCGCTGCACCGGCAGCATGCCTTCGTTCAGGCGTGCGTAATATTGCGACAGTTCCTTCACGTTCTGGCTGTAGCTGTTGCCGACCTTGCCGATGGAGGAAATGCCCAGGCCTATCAGGTCGCAATCGGCATGGGTGGAATAGCCCTGGAAGTTACGCTGCAGGGTGCCGTTGGCGCGGGCCAGGGTCAGCTCGTCCTCGGGCAGGGAGAAGTGATCCATGCCGATATAGACGTAACCGGCGTCGGTCAGGCGCCTGATGGTCAGCTCCAGCAGTTCCAGTTTGCGCTCGGGCGGCGGCATGTCTTCGGGGCGGATCAGCTTCTGCGCGCGCACCAGCTCCGGCAGGTGCGCGTAGCTGTAGGCGGCGATGCGATCCGGACGGATGTCGATGATCTTGTCCAGCGTGGTGTTGAAGCTGTCGACGGTCTGCAGCGGCAGGCCGTAGATCAGGTCGACACTGATGGACTTGAATCTGGCGGCGCGGGCAGCCTCGACCAGTTCGCGGGTCTGCTCTTCGGTCTGGATGCGATTGACTGCGATCTGAACCTGTTCGTCGAAGTCCTGCACGCCGAAGCTCAAACGGTTGAAGCCCAGCTTGCGCAACCCGTGAATCTGCTCGGGCGTCACGGTGCGCGGGTCGACTTCAAGCGAGAATTCGTGATTGTCGCTGTCGTCCATGTTGAACGCCTGATGCAGTGTCGCCATCAGGTCCGCCAGCTGTTCGCTGGTGAAGTAGGTCGGGGTGCCGCCGCCCAGGTGCAGCTGGGTCAGCTTGCGCGAGCGGTCGAACAGCGCGCCCTGCATCTGGATTTCACGCTTGAGGTATTCCAGGTACTCAACGGCACGTTCGGTCTTGTGGGTGATGATCTTGTTGCAGGCGCAGTAGTAGCAGAGGCTTTTGCAGAAGGGGATATGGATGTACACCGACAGAGGTTTTGGCGCATCGGCCTCGTTGGTCTCCTGGGCAGCACTGCGGTAGTCATCAATGGCGAAGGCCTGATGGAACTGGGGCGCGGTGGGATAGGAGGTATAGCGGGGACCTGGACGGTCATATTTCTCGACCAGGGCGCGGTTGAAGCTCGGCGTTTGGTCCATATTTAATTTCACCTTGCGGTTGATAGGGTTCTGGCTGGCCGGGATGTTCACCGGCCAGCCGACAGCATCTGACGTGAATTATCGACGATTCTAGCCCATTGGCCGGCTGTCCCAGATCAAGAATGGTACGGCAACGCTGTAACGCAAAAGCCGGGCCAGAGGCCCGGCTTCGGTGGCAGCGCGACCTTACAGCTTGAACTGGCTGACCAGCCGATTCAGCTCGGCGGCCAGGCGCACCAGTTCTTCGCTGATCTGTGAGGTCTGCTCGGCATCGGTCGAGGTGGTATCGGCGATGACGCTGATGGTGGTGATGTTGCGGTTGATCTCTTCGGCTACCGCGCTTTGTTCCTCGGCGGCGGTGGCGATCTGGGTGTTCATGTCGTTGATGGTGCCGACTTCACCGGCGATCACGTTGAGGCTCTGGGCAACCTTGGCGACGCTGTCCGAGCCATCATGAGCCTTGACCTGAGCTTCTTCCATGGCCTTGACCGCGTTGCGCACGCCGTTTTGCAGCTGTTCGATGGTGGCCTGGATTTCCTCGGTGGATTTTTGCGTGCGCGAGGCGAGGGTACGCACTTCGTCGGCGACCACGGCGAACCCGCGCCCCTGTTCGCCTGCCCGTGCCGCTTCGATGGCGGCGTTGAGGGCCAGCAGGTTGGTCTGTTCGGCGATGCCGTTGATCACACTCAGCACCATGCCGATGCTGACACTATCGGCTTCCACCTGCTTGATCACCTGGGCGGCATTTTCGATGTCACGTATCAGCACTTCGATACCGTCCAGCGCTTCGGTGGCGACCCGAACGCCCAGCCTGGATTCATCGTCCGCGCCGCTCGAGGCTGAAGCCGTCTGGGTTGCATGGCGCGCCACTTCCTGCACGGTGGCGCTCATTTCGTTCATGGCCGAGGCGACCATGTCGGTTTCGTTGCGCTGTTCCATGACCGCCGAATGGGTCTTCTCGGCCACGTTGGAGACACGTTTCGACACTTCACCCAGGTTGCGCGTAACCCCCGCAACCGCTTCGAGACTGTGACGGAACTTGCCGATCATGCGGTTGAAGGCATGGCCCATGGCGCCGACTTCGTCTTCGGCATGGATGGCGACGGCACGACTGAGGTCTTCATTCTCGGTCATCGCTTCCATCGTGTGGCGCATGTCGTTGATGCGGCTGATGATCACGCGACGAATGATGTAGCCCATCACCAGCAGGCCGGCCAGCAGCAGCAGCAATTGAATGCCGGCGGAAATCATGATGTTGCGGTCGACCTCGCTATCCAGCGCGGACAGGTCGTAGCTGATGCGCACCGCGCCCATGACCGAGTCTTCCGGCACCTGGTGGCAGGTCAGGCAGTTGGTGCCGCGATAGTCCTTGTGGCCGAGAATCGGATTGACGACGGTGAGGACACGGCCATTCTGGCCGCGGACCACTTCGATGATGGACTCGCCAGCCAGTGCCCGCTGATCCAGTGCATCGGCGGGTGCCTGGTGCGCGTATCCGGGACCGAAGACCGAGCTGACCGACTCGCCGCGAATGATGCGTGCATCGATCACGCCGGGGCGAGCCAGGATCTTGTTTCGCAGTACATCGCGCTGGGCCATGGTACCGGTCAGCATCATGGTGTTGATGCTGTCGAAATAGGAGTCGGCGGCATCCTTGGTCTGTTGCTCGACCACCTGCAGTACCAGCCGTTTCTCGGTGATGGCCGCATAGAACAGGGATGCGGAAAGCACCAGCGCGAATACCACCAGCAGGGCCAGGTTGATCTTCGCCTGGACAGACATTTGTCGAGTAGCGGGAGTGCTGTTCATCGTTTTCCTTGGTATTTGCTGCTGGTGTGGCCAAGTCGCCGTTGTTACCGGCTCGCTGAGGGCTGCATATCTCGCGAGTCGCCCTGTCAGGCGGCCCCGACAGACATCTCTATCGGCTCGGTAACGGTTTTCTTGAAGGGTATCGGCATTCGGCCAGACTGATGGCCAAAGGCTATTTGTGTGAATACTCACATAGTATGAGTGGGTCGTCTTGCCGGACGCTCGTCAGCCTGCGCCTGGGGTGACTATTCGCCAGTTCAATGATCTGGATCAGTCGTTTGGCTTTCCGGTGCGACGTTTTGACCTTGTTCGAAGGCTTGCTGCCGAATGCAGGTCGAAGGCGAGAAAAACGAGCAGGAGGGGGCTTGGCATTCCTGGTGCCACGCGTCACGCTATGCATCGCCATGCGGGTCAACTACCGCCCGTCATTTCTTTCATGCACTTTTCATTTGGTGCAGTGACCGAGGCGCGAACCCCGCTCGAATTCGATGGTCGTAGCCTCTGCGTCGGGCTGCCGACGAGGCGGCAGGGCAACGGCTATCGACGTCGGGGCTGCGCAACAACCGGAACCTATTTCTTCAAGGACTCACATGATCAAGAAATGCCTTTTTCCTGCGGCCGGTTACGGCACGCGATTCCTTCCTGCGACCAAGGCAATGCCCAAGGAAATGCTGCCGGTCGTGAACAAGCCCCTGATTCAGTACGGGGTTGAAGAGGCATTGGCGGCAGGGCTCAACCAGATTGCCGTCGTTACCGGTCGTGGCAAGCGCTCGCTGGAAGACCACTTCGATATCAGTTACGAACTCGAACACCAGATTCGCAATACCGACAAGGAAAAATACCTTGTCGGCATCCGCCGCCTCATCGACGAGTGCAGTTTTTCCTATACCCGTCAGGTGGAAATGAAAGGCCTCGGCCATGCGATCCTCAGCGGTCGTCCCCTGATCGGCGATGAGCCGTTCGCAGTGGTACTGGCCGATGACCTGTGTATCAACCTGGACGGTGATCCTGTGCTGGCGCAGATGGTCAAGCTGTACAACCAGTTCCGCTGCTCCATCGTCGCCATCCAGGAAGTGCCGCCGGAGGAAACCAGCAAGTACGGTGTGATCGCTGGCGAGATGATTCGCGATGATATCTTCCGCGTCAGCCATATGGTCGAGAAACCCAAGCCGGAAGAAGCGCCTTCCAACCTGGCCATCATCGGTCGCTACATCCTGACGCCGGACATCTTCGAACTGATCGAGCAGACCGAACCGGGCAAGGGTGGCGAAATCCAGATCACCGATGCACTGATGCGCCAGGCGAAAGATGGCTGCGTGCTGGCATACAAGTTCAAGGGGCAGCGGTTCGATTGCGGTAGCGCAGAGGGCTACATCGCCGCGACAAACTTCTGCTACGAAAACTTCTATCTCACCGGCAAGGCATTCTGATTCTGCTCCTGTGGGCCAGACAGGATCGCGTTCGGTAACCTACAGACGAAGGTAAGGCCAGGGCACATGCAAACGCCTGTGATGAGCAGGCGAAAAGCCTGGGTTATGCTGCGCCTTCCTGAAGGGAGATAACGGTCAATGGCTTACGACTTCGATCTATTCGTCATCGGCGCCGGCTCGGGCGGTGTTCGGGCCGCGCGCTTCGCGGCGAGTTATGGTGCGCGGGTGGCGGTGGCTGAGAGCCGCTATCTGGGTGGCACCTGTGTCAACGTGGGATGCGTCCCGAAAAAACTGCTGGTCTACGGCGCTCACTATGCCGATGACCTCGCTCAAGCCCAGGGCTACGGCTGGAGCATCGACGGCGCGACCTTCGACTGGAAAACCCTGATCGCCAACAAGGATCAGGAAATCCAGCGCCTGAACGGCATCTACAAGAATCTGCTGGTCGACAGCGGCGTGACCCTGTTGCAGGCCCACGCGCGGCTGGTCGATGGCCATACCGTCGAGGTTGAGGGGCAGCGCTACAGCGCCGGGCATATCCTGATCGCGACCGGCGGCTGGCCGCATGTGCCGGAGTTCCCCGGCAGCGAGCATGTGATCACCTCCAACGAAGCCTTCTACCTGGAGGCCTTGCCACGCCGCGTCCTGGTGGTGGGCGGTGGCTATATCGCCGTGGAGTTCGCGTCCATCTTCCATGGTTGCGGTGCCGATACCAAGCTGCTCTATCGCGGCGACCTGTTCATGCGCGGCTTCGACGGTTCGCTGCGTGATCATCTCAAGGACGAAATGATCAAGAAGGGTGTCGATCTGCAGTTCAACGCCGACATCGCGCGTATCGACAAGCAGCCGGACGGCAGCCTGCTGGCGACCCTGAAGGATGGCCGCAGCCTGGAAGCCGATTGCGTGTTCTACGCCACCGGGCGCAGGCCGATGCTGGACAACCTCGGCCTCGACCAGGTCGATATCGCCCTGGATGAACGCGGTTTCATCAAGGTGAACGACAGCTTCTGCACCTCGGTGCCATCGATCCTCGCCATCGGTGACGTGATCGGTCGCGTGCAGCTCACGCCCGTGGCGCTGGCCGAGGGCATGGCCGTGGCGCGGCAGTTGTTCAAGCCGGAGGAATATCGAGCGGTGGATTACAACACCATCGCCACGGCGGTGTTCAGCCTGCCGAATCTGGCCACCGTCGGCCTGACCGAAGAGCAGGCGCGCGAGCAGGGTTACAAGCTCGTGCTGTTCGAAAGCCGTTTCCGGCCCATGAAGCTGACCATGACCGAAAGCCTGGAACGCAGCCTGATGAAGCTGGTGGTCGATGCCGAGACCGACAGGGTGCTGGGCTGCCACATGGCGGGTCCCGAAGCGGGAGAGATCATGCAGGGGCTGGCCGTGGCTTTGAAGGCCGGCGCCACCAAGCGTGTGTTCGATGAAACCATCGGCATTCACCCGACGGCGGCTGAAGAGTTCGTCACCATGCGCACGCCGACCGGTAGCTGAGCGCCGGAGCCTGGGCTCCGGCCCAGGTTTCAGTGGTGATGATGGTTGTGCGCGTCGTCAGCGGCTTGCGGCGCGTTCTCCTGAATGGCGACATCGACGACGACCTCGCCGGCATGCTCGAAGATCAGCGTCAACGGAAAATGCTCGCCTGCAACAAGCGGTTCGTTCAGCTGGAACAGCATGACGTGATGGCCGCCAGGCTTGAACTCCGCCTGCCCGCCAGCGGGAATCTCGACCGAATCGATTTGCTCCATGCGCATGATGTCGCCTTCATGTACATGGGTATGCAGTTCGGTCTTGCCTGCGCGCGGGGTCTGCGCGCCGATCAGACGCTCCTGCCGATCACCCGGATTGTTCAGGGTGAAGTACACCGCGCCGGTGGGCGCGCTCGGCGGCATCGCGCGGGACCAGGCGCCGCTGACGGTGGGCATCTCGGCCATCTGCTGATGATGCGAATGGGCATCATGGGCCAGGGCGCTAAGGGCGGTCGTGCTGAATACAAAAGCCGTTACCAGGCGAAGCAACATGGGCGTCTCCAGAGTGATTTCAGTGTGCTCGAACCTTAGCACGCAGGAGGTTTTTCAACGACGTGTCAGCTCTGTGGCCTGCTGCGAATGGTCTTCATAAGGTCCTCGGGGCTGATCTGCCCGACCACGCTGGCCGCGCTGCCCGGCTGCGGCAGGTTGAGGATGTTGCCCTTGATCTTGCCGATCACATGCATCTCGCAGGGCTTGCAATCGAACTTCAGCGTCAGCACCTCGTCGCCGTGCACCAGCTGCATCGGCGCGACCTTGGTGCGCACGCCGGTGACGCCCTTGGCCTGCTTGGGGCAGAGGTTGAAGGAGAAGCGCAGGCAGTGCTTGGTGATCATCACCGGCACTTCGCCGGTTTCCTCGTGGGCCTCGTAGGCTGCGTCGATCAGTTGCACTCCGTAGCGGTGGTAGAAGGCTCGGGCTTTCTCGTTGTAGACGTTGGCGAGAAAGCTCAGGTGCGCTTCCGGATAGACCGGCGGCGGTACGCTGACCGGCTTGCGCGCGCCACGCGGGCGTATGGCTTCGCGGGCTTCGGTCAGTGACTCGATGGCCTCGCGGCGCAGGGCCTTGAGCTGGGAATTGGGAATGAAGAATGCCTGGGGCGCGTCGATCTCGGCTTCTTCGGCGTGGTAGATGGTGGTACCCAGCTGGCTCAGCAGGTCGGTGATTTGGCCAGGCACCTGCTCGGGCTTCTTCGCTTCGCCGAAGGGGCCGGCCAGGGAAACGCTGGCATAGGCGCCTTCTTCGCTGGTGACGTGCAGTTCCAGCTCATCTTCACGCAGCTTGGCCAGCCAGCGCACGCCGACGCGGCGCTCTGCGGAGGTCTTGAGCAGCGCCTGCTGCCAGTTGTGGTCCAGGTTGCGGTTGAGCGGGTGGTTCGGCCGCAGCTGCTTGAGCGCGGCCGGCATCTCGTTGGGCTCGACACGGTACTGCCAGCGGGTTTCGCCGTCTTCTTCGAGTTCCTTCAGCGGCTCGACCACGCTGGCGCGAAAGCCCACCACCTCGCGCTTGATCAGTACATTGAGGCCATCGCCATTGCTCAGCGGCTCGCGGGTACAGGCGATGAAATCATGCTTGCCGACCTTGAGCACCTCACCCACCGGCAGGCCGGTGAAGGTCGGCGAATCGAAGGCGCCGATGTCGATCTTGCGGTCGGTAACGAAGTAGTCGGTGCTGCCACGATGGAAGGTCTTGTCCGGGTCCGGCACGAAGAAATGCTCGGTGCGACCGCTGGAGGCGCGGGCCAGGTCGGTGCGGTCTTCGAGGATGTCGTCGAGGCGCTGACGGTAGTAAGCGGTGATGTTCTTCACGTAGCTCACATCCTTGTAGCGGCCTTCGATCTTGAACGAGCGCACGCCGGCCTCCACCAGCGCGCGCAGGTTGGCGCTCTGGTTGTTGTCCTTCATCGACAGCAGGTGCTTGTCGAAGGCCACCACGCGGCCCTGGTCGTCCTTCAGGGTGTACGGCAGGCGGCAGGCCTGGGAGCAGTCGCCGCGGTTTGCGCTGCGCCCGGTCTGCGCATGGCTGATGTTGCACTGCCCGGAGAACGCCACGCACAGCGCGCCGTGGATAAAGAATTCCAGAGTCGAATCCACCTGCTCGTGGATGGCGCGGATTTCCGCCAGGTTCAGCTCGCGCGCCAGCACCAGCTGGGAGAAGCCGGCACGATCGAGGAACTTCGCCCGCTCCAGGGTGCGGATGTCAGTCTGGGTGCTGGCGTGGATCTCGATGGGCGGCAAGTCCATTTCCATGATGCCCATGTCCTGGATGATCAGCGCATCGACGCCGATCTCGTGCAACCGCTGGATCAGCGTGCGCGCGGCTTCCAGCTCGTCGTCGTGGAGGATGGTGTTGAGCGTGACGAACACCCGCGCGTGGAACAGATGGGCGAATTCCACCAGCCCGGCGATATCCTCGACGCTGTTCTCGGCATTGTGCCGCGCGCCGAAACTCGGCCCGCCGATGTACACGGCATCGGCGCCATGCAGGATGGCTTCGCGGGCGATGGTGACGTCGCGGGCGGGGGCGAGCAGTTCGAGGTGGTGCTTGGGCAGAGACATGAGCGCAGACCGGATGTGAATCGAAAGTCACGCATTGTAATGGCTCGGGATGGGTTTGGGGTCCGCCGCCGGGCATATGGGGCAGGGGTAGCGTTGTCGTGGCGCGTTATGAGGCATAAGATTCGTTGTTTACAGCTCCGACCAGCTTCCTGCGCAGTATAGGAGCTGGGGTCTTCTTGCCTGCATCCCGGTTCATTTCTCTCATGACTCATACGGAAACGACCGCTCCCGGCGGTCGCTGGCTCAGCGTCGTCGCGCTGGCGCTGGCTGCGTTCATTTTCAACACCACCGAGTTCGTGCCCGTCGGGCTGCTCAGCGATATCGGTCGCAGCTTCGACATGCCCACCGCGCATGTGGGGCTGATGCTGACGGTCTATGCCTGGATCGTCGCGCTGGCTTCGCTGCCGCTGATGTTGCTGACGCGCAATATCGAGCGCCGCAAGTTGCTGATCTGGCTGTTCCTGCTGTTCATCGGCAGTCACCTGCTTTCCGGCATTGCCTGGAGCTTCGAGGTGTTGCTGGTCAGTCGCACCGGCATCGCTTTCTCGCATGCGGTGTTCTGGTCGATTACCGCGTCGCTGGCGGTACGTGTGGCACCGCCCGGCAAGACTGCGCAGGCACTGGGTTTGCTCGCCACCGGCACCACCATGGCGATGGTGCTGGGCGTTCCCTTGGGCCGAGTGATTGGCGGGATGATGGGCTGGCGCACGACCTTTCTGGTCATCGCTGTGGCGGCAGCGCTGGCGCTGCTGTGTCTGGCTCGAACCTTGCCGCTGTTGCCGAGCCAGAACTCCGGCTCGTTGCGCAGCCTGCCGGTACTGTTCAAGCGGCCTCTGCTGGTCACCGTCTATGCGCTGACGGTGCTGGTGGTCACCGCCCAGTTCACGGCCTATAGCTACATCGAGCCGTTCACCCGGGAAGTCGCGCAGATGAGCAACAACATGACCACCCTGGTGCTGCTGCTGTTCGGTGGCGCCGGGATTTTCGGTTCGTTGCTGTTCAGTCGCTACGGCGCGCGATACACGCGACCGTTCCTGGTTTGCACTCTGGTGGTCCTGGCGCTGTGCCTGCTGGCGCTGCGGCCACTGGCGGGGTTGCCGGTGGCGTTCTGCGTGATGAGCGTGATCTGGGGAACGGTGGTCCTGTGTTTCCTGCTGGTGCTGCAGTCCAGGGTGCTGCACTTCGCCTCGGATGCCACCGACGTCGCCATGGCGCTTTTTTCCGGTCTGTTCAACGTCGGTATCGGTGCCGGTGCCTTGCTGGGTAGCGTGGTCAGCCAGCAGGTGGGGTTGGAGACAATCGGCTTCTTCGGCGGCGCACTGGCGCTGGCGGCATTGCTGCTGTGTGGGCTGATGATGAAACGCTATCCGTCGATTACTGCCAGTTGAAGGCAAACCGCCCGATCAAGGCTGATCATCGGGCGAGCTTGGCATGGCGGAGCCCGGGCTACCCGAGGACGGTACTCATCGCTGTGAGCAGCGCACCGAGCAGCGGTATCGAAAGCGCCAGGCGCGGCTTGTAGGGCATCAGCATTACAAGCGCCAGGCCGGTCAGCGAGATCAGGCCGAACCAGGCGACGGCAGCCATTGCGGATGACCAGACGTCCGTTGCAACCCAGCCGGACAGGCCCAGCAACGCCCCGCCGACCGGCGTGCAAATACGTCGTGCCACGGCGGGCAGGCGTGCGCTGGCCAGCTGTTTCCAGTGGCGCTGCATACCCAGGCAGAAACCGAGCATGCCGGCGTAGGCCAGGCTCAGGGAAAGCAGCAAGGCGGTGATGTTCATGTTGCAGCTTCCATCAGACGAGGGTTCTTGCGCGCAGGAGAAGCGGCGGTCGCAGGGATCTTGCGAGCGGCCCAGACCAGCAGCAGGCCGAGTGCCAAGGCCGTACCATCCACACCCAGACGCAAACCGTCGCTGGTGAGCCCGCTCGCCAGATCAAGCAGCGGCAGACCGATGCACAGCAAGGCCGCTGCAGCCAGCTGCTCACGCCAGGCGCGCAGCACCGGGCGCAGTGCGGCATGCGCCAGGCTTGCCAGCCAGATGACGAAGAACATGCGGATTTCCCAGCCGCTGCGCCCGGCAAGGTCCGTTGGCAGCAGGCGGTTGCTCCAGAGCATGGCGACGCAGGCCAGGCTGAGGCCGGTCACCGTGGCCACGTTGAGCCGTTCCACGACATTCAGGAAATGCCGCGAACCCTTGGCCTGCTTGCGCTGCTTGACGGTATAGAGCACCAGCCCGGTGGCGATCATCACGCAGCTGACCAGCCCGCAGACGAAATACAGCCAGCGCATCGGGTAGCCGCCGAACTGGGCGAAATGCAGGCCGGCCATGACCCGCTGGGTGAGCTGGCTGGCACGCGAAGGCGGCGGCGCCTGCACGACCCTGCCGCTGACGCCGTCGAATACCAGCGACTCGCCCTTGGTCAGTTCGATGCGGCTGCCCAGCAGCGGGCGGACGGTGACACGGGCATCGGCCCTGCCGGGGTTGCTGACCGCCAGACCCGCCAGCATGCCCGCTCCGTAATGGGCCTCGCCCTTGCTGATGAACTCGGCCAGCGGCAACAGTGGAGCGGCTTGCACCGGCTGTTCGCTGCGCTCGCGGCCAGCCTGGCGTCCGCCACGCTCAGGCGCGCCCTGTGTTTGCACCGCGCCACGCAGGTCACGCTGCAGAGCCTGGCGGTCGCCGTCGTACAGCGCATCGAGCGCCGCCGGCATATAGATGAGAAAGAAGATCACCAGCCCCGTGTAGGTGATCATCAGGTGGAACGGCAGCAGCAGGACGGCGCTGGCGTTGTGCCCGTCCAGCCAGGAGCGCTGGCCCTTGGCCGGGCGGAAGGTGAAGAACTCCTTGAAGATCTTCTTGTGGATGACGATGCCGCTGATCAGCGCCACCAGCATCGCCATGGCGGCGAAACCCACCGCCCAGATGCCGATATTGCGCGGCATGTGCAGGGTGTAGTGGAAACGGAAGAAGAAGTTGCCACCTGCGGTCTGGCGCGCCTGGACCGTTTCGCCGGTTTGCGGATGCAGCAGGGTGCCACCGCCACGGCGCTGCTCGCCGACGGAAACCGACAGCACCGGCGAACGTTCGGTGGGCAGACCGATGTTCCAGTTCTGCTCCTGCGGATGATGGGTCTCCAGCCACTTCTGGGCCGTGGCGGCGGCGCCGGCCTGGTCCAGCGGCGAACGCTCGATTTCCGGCTGCATCCACCAGTTCAGCTCCCTATCGAACACCGCCAGCGTGCCGGTAAGGAAGATGGCGAACAGCACCCAGCCGAGCAGCAGCCCGCACCAGGTATGCAGCCAGGACATGGATTGGGTGAAAGTCTTCTGCTTCATCCAAGATTTCATCCGAGACGCTCCAGCAGTTGCGGCCAGAAGCCGATGAGGGCCAGTGGCAGGCTCAGCGCTACGCCGAGGGTCAGCTTGCGCAGCGAATGCACCGCGAACGCCCAGAGAATGAACGCCGTGTAGAGCGCGAACGACAGCAGAGTCGAGATCAGTGCTGCGTCAGGGCGCTCGATGGGCAGAAGGCGGGCCAGGGCTGCGGTAAAGCAGTAGGTGAACAGGTAGCCGCCCAGCACGGCGGCCAGCAGCCGTGAGATCACCGGCCAAGGACGGGAGGAGGTTGTCATGGATGCGTCTCTCGCATTTGTTGTTCTCTGATGCAGAAATGAGTTTGCCTAGTGTTCGGTATCAGGTTGCCAGTGCATCGCCGTTCCGCATTCGGACACGATCTTCAGTCGCAACTGGTTGCGCTCGATCCAGGCCTGCAGCTTGCTCGCCTTTTCCGTGGCGAGGCTTTCCGGGCGCTGGGGGTGAGCGTGGCCTTGCCAGAGCAGCATCTGCAGGGACTGCGAAAGCGTGGCGATGTGCGAGGCGAAGGCCGGCAACTGCCTGAGTTCGGCAAAGGTCGCAGGGCCTTGGTGCAGGCGCTCCAGAAGCGGAGAAAGCGCCTCGGCTGGTCCCTGGATTTCGCCGATGGGCGTGCGGAAGGTCAGGGCGCCCGTGCGGGGCGTGCCCGGCAATGCCCGGAAGCGAAGTGCATCGACCTGGTCCAGTACCTGTTGCTGACTCAGACGCTCTGGGGCGCGCTGGAACAGGTCGGTACGCTGGTGCCGGTTGGCGGCCAGGTCCTTGACCGTTTCGCGAAGCGCCGGCGAGCCGAGCCCGGTCAATAGCGGCTGGATCGCACCGGGTACGCAGAGGGTTTCCAGATTGTCGAAGGCATTCGCGCTGCCTATGTAGGTCACGCCGGCCTGTGCCACGAATTGATGCACGTCCACCGAGTGCTGGGGCGCCCAGCGGTCGGTGAGAAAATCGTGGGCAAGGTAGGCGGGATGCTGTTGCTTGAGCGCGCTGATCTTGCTGCTGAGGTCGGGCTGGTCGGCAAAGGCACCGACCGCGTCCAGCTTACCGACGAACTCCAGTGCGGCAGCGAGCTTTTCCTGGGATGTGCCGGGCAACTGCCGTGCCAGGTCGTTCAGCAGTTTTTGCACCGGGATCATCCGGGTCGCGCCGGGATGACACATGTAGTGCAGGTAGAACAGCCCCTTGGGCTTGAGTGACTTGGTCACCAACTGGAGGATGTTCTTCTGTTGGGCAGGTGCTATCCACGACCAGACGCCATGGCAGACGACGAAGTCGAAGAACAGCGTGTTGTCTTGGGCGAAGCGGGCGAAGTCGGCATGGATGAAGCGCAGGTTATCCAGGCCAATGGCCTTTGCGCCCGCCGTGGCGATGGCCAATGCCTGTTCGTTGGCGTCCACGCCCACGAACTGTCCCTGGGGATTGGTGGCCGCGGCAACCAGCAGGTTGATGCCCATGCCGCAACCCAGTTCGCAATAGGAGTAGGGTCTGGCGAGGTCGGGGGCGGTCGAGCCGAGGAACTGCGCCAGGCTGGCCAGCCAGACGGGCTGGAGTTCCTTGTGGAAGTGTGGCGGATAGGCCACGTCCATCACGTAGCCGTCATTGCTGCTCATGTTGCCTGGCCTCCTGAGCGACCGATCGGGCGGGTGCCGATTGCGCATGCGGTGCGAATTCCATACAGACGAATGCTCCCTGACGGATGGAGCCGTCAGGGAGCATTCGTCTGGCGCCAATCAGAACGCCTGGGTCAGCGAGAAGATGAAGCGTCGACCGTCCAGGTTGTAGGCGTACTCGCCATCCGTGGTCACTTCCTTGTTGCCAAGGTTGTAGACGCCCGCCTTCAAGGTCAGGTCGTTCGTCGCTTTGAAGGCTACGCCAGCGTCGACGAAGCTGTATGCCGGATAGCGGAAACCGTTGGTGCCGGAACCGCTGGTGCCGGTCTGCCAGCGGCCGGAGGTCTTGCCGCGGTAGTTGTACTGGGTCCAGACGTTGATCCGGTCGGTGGCCTGCCAGTCAAGCGAGGCGTTGAACATGTGCTTGGCTATATCGTTGAGCGGCTTGCCCTTGAAGTCGCCCGACTTCTGCTCGGTCTCGGTGTAGGTGTAGCTGTGGCGATAGGTCAGGTTGTCGAGCAGGCGGTAGTCCAGGGTCCACTCGATGCCGCGCAGCTCCGCCTCGTCCACGTTCTCGTAGGCGGTGTAGCCGAAGCGATGACCTGGGTACGTCGTACCGTTGTAAACGCATGGAACGCTCTCGGTGGGGTCCTGAGGGCAAACCCGGCCGGTACGGTTGATCTTGTCCTCGTAATCGATCACGTAGGCGGTCAGGGTGGTGAGCAGCCCCAGATCTTGTTCTTCGTAGGCGATGCCGATCTCGCGGTTCACACTGGTTTCAGGCGTCAGGTCGGGGTTGCCGATGATCACGCCGCCCATGGAGGTGGAACCGAAGTCCGTGGCGCTGGAGCGCAGGTCAGGTGCCTTGTAGCCCGTGGTGACGCCGCCCTTGATGGTGAAGTTGTCGTTCAGGTGATAGACGCCATAGACCTTGGGGCTGAACTGGCTGCCAAAGGCCTGGTTGTCGTCGAGACGCCCGCTCAGGGTCAGGATGAAGCTGTCGGTCAGGTTCCAGTTGTCTTCGAGGAAGATCGAGTTCTGGTAACGGTTCATCTCGACGGTGGCGTTGGCGTCCGCAACGACGGGCTCGCGCAGGCCATTGGTGTTGTGTTCCAGGTTCTCGTACTTGTGGGTCAGGCCGCCGGTGATGGCATGGGAGCCGATGAAATAGGTTGCCTGGGTATTGGCGGTGATCACCTCGTACTCGATGCCCTTGCCAGTCACGGGGTTCAGCGTGGTGGCATTTTCGGAATGGTCGTAATTGACGTAGGACTTCAGCAGAAGGCTGTCGTAGTTGCCTTCATGCTCGATGAAGTAGTTCTTCTTGATGGACTCGTTGTAGGTCGGGGTGTCGGTCTCGAGCAGGCTTCTGCCCGGGGTTTTCCAGCGTTCCTGCTTGGTATAGCTATGACCGAGCGTCAGATTGTTCTGCTCGTCGATATTCCAGGACAGTTTCCCGCCGGCATTACGCTTTTCGTATTCGGGGTCGGTGGCCGCACTGTCGCTGCCACCGACGAAACGGCTCTCGTCCTGATCGTGGTAAGCGCCCGTCAGTTGCAGACCGAGGACATCCTCGATCAGCGGTACGTTGAGGTAGGCGCTGGTTTGCCAGGTATCTTCATTGAGTTCGTTTGACTTGGAGGGCAGCGTATATTCGGTAGTGATGCTGCCGCTCAGCTCGTTGCTGACCTTCTTGGTGATGATGTTGATCACGCCGCCCATCGCATCGGAGCCATAAAGCGCGGATGCCGGGCCACGGATGACCTCGATGCGCTCGATGGACTCGAGCGGAGGCAGGAAATTGATGGGCGTGCCCGCCTGCGATCCCCTCTCGGAAAAGGCATCGTTGCCTTGCGCCGGGCGGCCATCGATAAGGAAGAGGGTGTAGGCCGAAGTCATGCCACGGACCATGATCGATTGCTCGACGCCACCGCCGGAAATCTGCACGCCGGCAACGTTCTTCAGTGCGTCGGTGATGTCCGTGTAGGAGCGCTTCTTCAGCTCCTCGGCAGTAATGACGGAGATCGTTGCCGGCGCATCCTTGATGTTCTGCTCGAAGCCCGACGCACTGACCACGGTGGTCGGCTGCAGCTCGATCGCATCCTGGGCATGGGCCAGGCCGCTCATGGATGCGGCTACGGCTACTGCACAAGCCAGTCTGTTTCGTTTGAAAATGACCATTACCAGCAACTCCCTGAGAATCATCCACGCATCATTGTTTTCAGCGGCCCGGATGCCGGCGCCCGGTCGAGGCACAGGCGCGGCTACGCCGATCTGGCGTGAATGCTATGTATTCTCATTTGATAGTAAAGATCATTTACAAACTATACATCTTGTAACCGAATCGTCACCCGCAGGCCGGACTGTCCGTTCTCCGCCCAGATCCGACCGCCCTGCATGCGCACCATGCCGTGTGCGATGGCCAGTCCCAGGCCGAAACCGTCGCCACCCGGTCGTGCGGCGCTGAGGCGGGAGAAGGGGCGAAAGATCACCTTCAGGTCGCTCTCCGACACGCCGCTCCCCTGGTCTTCGATACTCAGGTTCCACCAGCCCTCCGTGCGCCTGGCCGTCAGGCAGACGATGCCCTGTTCGGGGGAGTGGCGGATGGCGTTGCGCAGGACGTTTTCCATGGCCTGGGCCAGCGCGTTGAGGTTGCCGAGTACCAGGCAGCCCTCCGGCAGCTCCGAACGGATGCGTTCGCGCGGCCAGCCCGACTCGAAACAGGCATCCTCGCAAAGCACCTCCCACAGGGCCTCGATGTCCACCGGTTGGCACTCGAAGCGGGGTCGCTCGCTGTCCAGCCAGGCCAGTTCCAGTGTGTTGTCCACCAGTTGTTGCATGCTGCCGACTTCACGCTCGGTGCGCTGGCGTAACTCGTCGGCCTGTAGCTCGCTTTCGCAGGCCACTCGCAGGCGACTCAAAGGTGTGCGTAATTCGTGAGACAGATCGCGCAGCAGCTGCTGTTGCTGGGTAATGGCATTGCGCAGGCGCTGGGTCAGATAGACCAACGAACGCCCCAGTTCACCCAGTTCGTCGCGCCGAAGCGCAATCTCCGGTGGCGGCAGCACGTCGAGATGATTACCACGCAGCGCGTTGGCCTGTCGGCGCAGGCGTTCCAGTGGCGAGATCAGCAGGGCATAAAGCAATCCGCAGAACAGTACGGAGAAGAGCACTGGCAGCAGGTATACCGCCAGCAGGGTCAGCAGTGTGTGGTTGCGCCAGGGGCGCATGCGCTCGGGCAGGCGCATGATCAGTTGGTCGTCCGCCTCTGCGAGTGGAATGCTGACCAGCGGCAGGTGCTTGCTTCGGCGACTCATGGGCCAGTCATAGTGGCGCACGAAGGTGAGTAACTGGTACTCGTCTTCGGTCAGCTCCTGGTCGCTTCGAGAAAGCAGTTGGCGATCCACCACAGCCGCCCAGCCATTTTCTCGCTGGCGCAGTTCAGCCAGCCATTGACTCAAGGCTGCCGGCCCCTGGCGCAGCGCTACGTCCGCTTCGGCGGCATAGTCTTCGAGGACGCTATGCGCTTCCTTCGAAAGATAAGAGGTGTGATGGTCGATCTGGTGGCCGATATGATCGGCCGCCCAGATCATCGACAAGCAGAAGCTGGCGACCAGGATGACGAGCTTCCAGAATATCGAGTGGCGGCCAGGCATTCAGCTGTCCTGTCTGCTCAGGAGATAACCCTTGCCCCAGACCGATTCGAGCCGAACCCGATTCACGCCTTCGCGCGACAGCTTGCGGCGGATATTGCTGATGTGCATGTCCAGGCTGCGATCATGCTGGGAAAATCCCCGGTGCAGCACCTGCTGATAAAGAAACGGCTTGCTGAGCACCTCGCCGATCGATTCGTGCAGCAATTTGAGCAGGCGGTATTCGGTCGAGGTCAGGCCGATTCGGCGACCTTCATGGCGCAGGTCGCTGCTCTGGTCATCGAACAGCAGTACATCGTCCTCGGCGGCTGCCGGAGGCGTTTTCTCGTAGTCCACGCGCCGCAGGATCGCTGCAATCCTTACCTGCAGCTCCTCGATGCTGAACGGTTTGGGCAGGTAATCGTCGGCGCCGCTGTGGAACCCCTGGATACGGTCGGTCTCGGAGCCCAGCGCAGACATCATCAGCACCGGTGTATTGCGGCTGCGTCGCAGCCTGGCGAGCAATTCCAGGCCGTTCAGTTCCGGCAGCAGGACATCGAGCAGGATAAGGTCGAAGTCCATGTCACTCGCCAATGCCAGGCCATTGACGCCTTCATCGACGAGCGTTACATCGAAGCCGTGAGCTTCAAGGGAGGTCTTGAGGTGCGAGCCCAAGATGGGATCGTCCTCGATGGCGAGAATCTGTCGTTGCAGAGCTTGAGGCATAGCGCCGTCTCAAATACGAATTATTATAGTTTAGTATTCGGCAGCAGCGGCAAGCTGTAAGTCAAGGTTCACCGGCTGGATAGGTGTGAAGAGTCGGAGGTGGCCACTCAACTGTCGCCCAACAGGTCGTGGGCGTCGAGCAGGCGCCAGGCGATCTGGGGATGCTGTGTCAGGGCGCGGCGGATCGCGGCGGGAATCGAGCGGCGGGTCTTGCGGCACAGCCCCGGCTGTTCGGTGAACTCGATGGCGATGCCGCGCATGCTGCGTACTTCGCCGTGGCCGGGGGTTACGCTCAGGCGGATGCCGAGCTGCTCCTGCATTTTTTGCTGCATGCGTTCGAGATCCGCTAGGCTCTGGATATGCTCCAGACGGTCGAGCAGGCGCTTTTCTTCATGCAGGGTCAGGCGCAGGATGCGCCAGTCCGCCTCGGGATTTTCCAGCAGCTCGTCGCGCCTGCAGTCGCAGGTGCCGGGCGGGCAGGGCGGGCGGAGCGCAAGAGTCGTCATGACGGGTGATCATAGCCAGCCGGATCGCTGCTTGGCCATCGCCGGCGAGGCGAACGGGGTTGCCAGGCGACACAGTCATCGCCGCTGCTGTCACAATGCGACCCCGGTCACCCACTGCGAATCCGTCTTGATCGAAGCAAATTTCACCGCCGAAACACTCCCCCCGGTGCTTGCCGGCCCGCTACTGCGTCGCGTCGAGCCCACTCGGCTGGTGTTCTGGCTGGTGGGCTCGCGTCCGTTGCAGCTTTCGCTGATTGTCGAAAGCCAAGCGCATCAGCTGCGTCGCGTCGTAGCGCTGGACGGGACGACATGCCAGCAGCTGCCGTTCGGTCGCGATGCCGTGCTGCACCTGATCGACGTGTCGCTGGACGAGCCGCTGCCGACCGATTGCCTGATCGAATACGACCTGCGCATCGGCGGCCAAGAAGAACAGGGCACCGCCGACTGGGCGCCGCATTTGCTGTACGACGGCGCGGCGCGGCCCAGCTTCGTCATCAAATCCCGGCTCGACCGTGTACTGCATGGCTCCTGCCGCAAACCGCACCACCCGGCCAGGGACGGCCTGCTGTGCGTCGACGAGCTGCTCTCCAACGGGCGTGACAACCCCCAGGGCCGACCGGCGCTGTTGCTGATGAGCGGTGACCAGGTGTACGCCGACGATGTCGCCGGCCCGATGCTGGTGGCCATCCATGCGCTGGTGCGCCGGCTCGGGCTGTATGGCGAGCGACTGGAAGGCGCGGTGGTGGACGACAGCGAGGAGTTGTTCCGCCATCCGGCCACCTATTACCGGCGCGAGGACCTGCTGCCGGCGTTCAAGTCCAACGAGGCGCTGCGCGAGCGCTTCTTCGGCGGCGTGGAAAAGCCGGTGTTCACCACCGCCAACGGGCACAACCACCTGATCACCTTCGGCGAAGTCATGGCCATGTACCTGCTGGTCTGGTCGCCGCTGCCCTGGTCGCTGATCGCGCCGGCCATGCCGGGTTCGCTCACCGCCGAGCAGGCCGAGCGCTACCGCCGCGAAGAGGACTGCCTGCGAGCGTTCGTCCAGGGCCTGTCACGGGTTGCGCGGGCGCTGGCACACGTGCCGTCGCTGATGATCTTCGACGACCACGACATCACCGACGACTGGAACCTCTCGGCGCGCTGGGAGCAGACCGCCTACGGCCATCCCCTGTCGCGGCGGATCATCGGCAATGCGCTGATCGCCTACCTGCTGTGCCAGGCCTGGGGCAACCAGCCCGAGCGCTTCGCCGAGCTGCTGGCGCAGACCCAGCAGCTGATGGATTCGGCCCGCGACGCCTGGCTGGATAGCGAACCGCAGGACCACCTGATCGAAGACCTGCGCCAGTTCCGTGGCTGGGGTTACGAGCTGGCCACCGAGCCGCCGCTGGTGGTGCTGGACACGCGCACCCGCCGCTGGCGCAGCGAGCGCAACCTCAGCCGACCTTCGGGCCTGATGGACTGGGAGGCGCTGAGCGAATTCCAGCAGAACATCCTCGACAAGCCGTCGGTGCTGATCGTCTCGCCGGCGCCGATGTTCGGCGTGAAACTGATCGAAGTGATCCAGCGCATCTTCAGCTGGGCGGGGCAGCCGCTGCTGGTCGATGCGGAAAACTGGATGGCGCATCGCGGCGCCGCCCACGTGATGATGAACATCTTCCGCCACTCGCGAACGCCCGGTAACTACGTGATTCTCTCCGGTGACGTGCATTACTCGTTCGTCTACGAGCTGCACATCCGTGATCGTGACGCCGGCCCGCAGCTCTGGCAGATCACCAGCAGCGGCGTGAAGAACGAATTTCCCCGGAGCCTGCTGGACTGGTTCGACCGTCTCAATCGCTGGCTTTACGCGCCCTGGTCACCGCTGAACTGGCTGACCAAGCGCCGCCGACTGGAAGTCGTGCCGCGCGTGCCGGATCGCAGCCAGGCTGGCGAGCGGCTGTGGAACGGCAGCGGCATCGGCCTGCTGGTGCTCGACCCCGGCGGCAGGCCGGTCGAGATCTACCAGCTCAATGCCGACGGCTCGCCACCGACGTCGTTCCTCGCCGAGCGCGATGGAGTGATCAACCCGCGCTGAGCCGGAACGCCGCTCAGGAGCCGCGTAGCGGATGGCTGGTGCTTTGCGGCGCGCTGCACGATCATTGGGGCAGCCAGGTCAGGGAGCACTTCATGCGCATTAAGTCATCGCTTGTACGTTTCGCCTTGTCGGCGCTGGGGCTGATAGGTGCTGGTGCCGCCAGTGCGACCGAAGAGCTGCGGCTCGTCGAGTCGATCAATCACTATCGCAGCGAAGTGCGCAGTTGCGCGGGACAGGCGTTCGAGGCGTTGCCGCCGCTGCTACCCGATTTGCGCCTGGTCTTGTCTGTACAAGGACAGGTCGATTTGCAGCCGGCGTTGAACGCCAAGGCCTATCCCTTCAGCAATGCGAGCGCGATCAGCCTGTCCGGGCCGCGCGACAGCCAGGCGGCCATGACCGCCTTGCGCGAAAGCTTCTGCAAGATCCTGCTGGACCCGCAGTTCATCGATATCGGCGTAAGCCGTGAAGGCCGTGACTGGCGCATCGTGCTGGCGCGGCCTCTGCTGAGCGGCGGCCTGGGCGACTGGCTGGTGGAAGGGCAGAAACTGCTGGAGGGGATCAACGTCGCGCGCAGCCAGGCGCGCCGGTGTGGCGAGCAGTCCTTCGTTGCGGCACCGCCGCTGGTATGGAACGCCAGGCTGGGCGAGGCTGCCGAGGGGCACAGTCGGGCCATGGCCAACGGCAATTTCTTCAGCCATCTCGGCAGTGATGGGCGCACGCCGGGCGACCGTGCGGAGCTGGCGGGCTATGACGGGCGGCTGATCGGTGAAAATATCGCCGCCGCGCTGGATGCGCCGGACAAGGTGGTCGACGGCTGGCTGGCCAGCCCCGGTCATTGTGCGAACCTGATGAATCCGCAATTCGGCGAGCTGGGCGCGGCTTATGCGGTCGATCCGCAGAGCGATGCGGGCATCTACTGGACGGCGCTGTTCGGCACGCCCTGAATCATGGCTCGGATGGCGAGTTCCGGCCCGTTGCGTCCGCAGCCCAGAGTGGCTCCACGGGCGCGCTCGTCGTTATCGGGTCGGTGGGAGGCGCCACGCACTGCGCCAGGGTCTTCAGCAGGTTCTGGTCCAGTGTGCCGAGCGCATCGTTATAGGTAATCCAGCATTCGCCTTGCCAGCTCAGTACCCGTAGATGCTGCCCGCCAATGTAGGCGCGCAAGGTCTGAGGCTGCCAGCGCCTGCTGAAGTGCGGCAGCAACCAATGACTGAGCCAGTGCGCGAGGCGCTCGGCCATCGGCAGTTCGCTGTGGAATATCAGACGATAGGCATTGTGCATGTCGATCCAGATCGTCGGTCGCGGCTGGTTGCCGAATGCGAAACCTTCGGTGCGGCAATGAGCATGCAGTGCGCCGAAATCGTCGGGATAACCGAGCAGCTGCGCCAGCGGAGGGCCGTCCAGCAGCAGGACACCATCGGGCCGATGCAGGACGCAAAGGGTGTGGTTCTCGAACGTCACATGATGAAGGGTAGGCATTCCTTTTCCTCTCGTTGCCCGCTTCGTGCTTGGGCCACGGCCTCGGTTTCAGACGTTGTGTGTCGTGACGGATTTGTATGGCTCGCGGAGCGCATGGACGCAGACGAAACGAGCCGCGCATGGTCGAATCACGTGCCGGCGCTCCTTCCTGGCTTTCCTGTGGGTGAATGAAAGCATGAATTCAATTTTTAACACAACTGAATGTTCAGTCTGTCCTGGGGTGGGCACTTAACGTCCGCCTCCATGAATGAAAAAATGGAATTCGCCGAACGCCTGCGCAGCGCCATGCTTGCTGCCGGTTACCCTGATCGTCCTGCCGTTCTTGAAAGGGAGTTCAATTCCCGTTATTGGGGGCGCTCAGTCACTTTCCAGGCGGTGTCGCGCTGGCTGGGTGGAAAATCCATTCCGTCGCAGGACAAACTCCAGGTCATCGCCCAATGGCTGAAGGTCGAGCCTCAGGCCCTGCGCTTTGGCGACCGCGCGGTATCGGCGATTCGCGAGCAGCGGGCGCAGTGGGAAGATCCGAACTTCTACCGCGAGCGCGAAGCCATCGACGCCTTTCTGGCATTGCCAGCCGAGCAGCGCAAGGTGGTGCGCGACGTGATCAAGGCCTTCGCCAAGGCGGGCGGCACATCCTTGGGCAAGGGCGACAAGAAGACGTCCTGAGGGCGGGCCTGAGTCCTCGCGAAGCAGGAACTCGCCGTAGCGACGTTGACGAACCCGGGCACGGGGATTGACCCGTTGAACGCCGATGTTCCGACGCCTATATCCTTTTGAAAGAGCGGCCATGGTGGCGCCTGAAGGCTTGCACGCAAGCGCGGAGCGTCGTAGCTTGCGTGCCGCTTTGCGCGGGCGGCGCTCAATTGCCTGCTGCCCGGATGGCCTTTGTATTTTTCGAGGTGGATGCGTGAGAAAAAAGAAACCCGTGGACCCGGTTCGTCAGGCGCAGAAGAACCGCGCGCACCGGATCGGCTGGCTGATCGCCCTGGCGGGTATTATCTGCGGCTTCGTCCTGTTGGCGTTGAAGCCGGGGTAGGGCTGGTATCGCTAATCCTGCGAGCGAGCGACCGGGCGCTGTGGATCGGTGATCCATTCACTCCACGAACCCGGATACAGCCTGGCCAGTGGATAACCGGCCAGGCAGAGGGCGAACAGGTTGTGGCAGGCCGTTACGCCGGAGCCGCAGTACGCCACCAGGGTATCGAGCGATTTCGCGTCCAAGTGCTGCTCGAAGCGCATACGCAACTGCTCGGGTGGCAGGAAGCGTCCGTCGGTATCGAGATTGTCACTGAAGGGCAGGCAATGGGCGCCGGGAATGTGCCCCCCAACAGGGTCGATGGGCTCTACCTCGCCGAGAAAGCGTGGCAGGGCACGGGCGTCGAGCAGCGTCAGTTCAGGCGTTGCAAGCTGGTTCGAGAGCGTTGCCGCGTCGATGGTCAGGCGGGTGTCCGGAGCGCCCTGCAGCGTGCCCGGTGTGAGGACGGGGCGCTTGTCGTCGAGCGGCAGTCCGGCCTCGCGCCAGGCCTGCAGTCCGCCGTCGAGCAGATGGAGGCCGTCGCGCTTGCCCAGCCAGACCAGCAGCCACCAGGCGTGGGCGGCGAAGGCGCCGGGGCCGTCGTCGTAGAGCACCACCTGGCTCTCGCCATTCAGCCCCCAGGCCTGGAATCTGGCGAGCAGTTGCCTGGGCTCCGGCAGCGGGTGGCGACCGGTCTTGCCGGGAGTCACCGGGCCGGACAAGTCTTTTTCCAGATCGGCGAAGCGGGCGCCGGGGATATGGGCCTGGTCGTAGCTGCGCTGGCCGTACTGGGGATCATCCAGAGCGAAGCGGCAATCGAGGATGATCAGGTCCGGCTGTTGCAGGCGTTCGGCCAGTTGCTGGGGCGTGATCAGTTGGGCAAGCGGCATGGTGGCGCTCCGTGGGTCGTGAGCACCGCGCGGCTGATGTTTGCGCGGCGAATTACTGAACGCACCTATATACTGCGGCGCTCTTCGGTCGTCAGCCGACAATAAAGGAGGCCATAGTGGCCATCAACACTCAATGGGTTCTGGATGATGCGCATCTGGCCCGCCTGTGCGCCGAGTGGCGGCAGCTGCCATTTGTTGCGCTGGATACCGAGTTCATGCGGGTCGACACCTTCTACCCCATCGCAGCCCTGCTGCAGGTGGGCGACGGGCGCTGTGCCTACCTGATCGACCCCTTGCTGATTACCGATTGGACGGCTTTCAGCGGCCTGCTCGAAGATGAGGCCGTGGTCAAAGTGCTGCATGCCTGCGGTGAAGACCTCGAGGTATTCCTGCGCCTGACCGGCAGCCTGCCCGCGCCGCTGTTCGACACGCAACTGGCTGCCGGCTACCTGAATATCGGCTTTTCGATGGGGTATTCACGCCTGGTGCAGACGGTGCTGAACATCGAGCTGCCCAAGGGTGAGACGCGCTCCGACTGGTTGCAGCGCCCGCTCAGCGAGATGCAGGTTCAATACGCTGCCGAAGATGCGCAGCATCTGGCCGAGCTTTATCAGGCGCTGTTGCCGAGGCTGTCCGAGGAAAAGCTCGCGTGGATTCTGGAAGATGGCGCCGAATGGGTGGACAACCAGCGCCGCGAAACCGACCCGCACGAGGCCTATCGCGAGGTCAAGCAGGCCTGGCGCCTCAAGCCGCGCCAGCTCGCCGTGTTGCGGGTGCTGGCCGCCTGGCGCGAAACGCAGGCACGGGCGCGCAATCAGCCACGCAACCGCGTGCTGCGCGAACACAGCCTGTGGCCG
Source organism: Stutzerimonas stutzeri (assembly GCF_013522825.1). GTDB lineage: Bacteria > Pseudomonadota > Gammaproteobacteria > Pseudomonadales > Pseudomonadaceae > Stutzerimonas > Stutzerimonas stutzeri_AK. The sequence continues at coordinate 88,927 of NZ_JAAMQZ010000007.1, read as the reverse complement.
CTGGCACGTACCCAACCCGGCGATCTGGTCAGCCTGGCGCGCATAGACGACATGCATCCGCGCACCGTGCGCCAGGACGGTGAAACCCTGCTCGAACTGATTCGCAGCGCGGCTGCCACGCCCGAGCAGAACTGGCCCGCGCCATTGCCCGAACCCTTGCCGCTGGAGGCGTCGGCGTTGCTGAAGAAGCTGCGCGCGGTCGGGCAGCGTGCGGCGACGGCTCTGGATATCGCGCCCGAGCTGGTGTTGCGCAAGAAAGTACTCGAATCACTGTTGAAAACCGGCTATCCCGATGGCCCCTATCAGCTGCCCGATTCGCTACGGGGCTGGCGCCGCGAGCGGCTGGGGCAGGCCCTTCTCGATGCACTGGATGAAACCCGATGAAACGTCTCTGCTCCATCTACAAAAGTCCGCGCAAGGACGAGATGTACCTCTACGTCGATCGCAGTGAAGCACTGGCGCGCGTGCCGGAAGCGCTGCTCGCCGTGTTCGGCGCGCCGCAGCATGCCTTCGACATCGTGCTGACGCCCGAGCGCACCCTGGCGCGCGAGAATATCGCGACCGTCCTGGAGAACCTGGAGAAGCAGGGCTTCCACTTGCAGATGCCGCCGCCTCAGGACGAGTATATCGAGCATCTCCCGGAAGAGTTGCTGCGCCGCAACGACGCGATCTGACGACAGCATTGCTTATTCGAGGTGATTATTGATGGCGGCGAAAGTCGAGCCCTTCTGGAGGCGCAAGCCCCTTGCCGCGCTGGATGCAGAAGAATGGGAGTCGCTTTGCGATGGCTGTGGTCTGTGTTGCCTGCAGAAGCTTGAAGACGAGGAGGATGGCGGCGTCTATTACACCCGTATCGCCTGCAAGCTGCTCGACCTGCACAGCTGCCGTTGTACGGATTATCCCAATCGCCGTGCCAGCGTGCCTGATTGCATCCAGCTTACGGCTGCCGATGCGGCGCGGTTCAAATGGTTGCCGCCCACCTGTGCCTATCGCCTGGTTGCCGAAGGCAAGGACTTGCCGCTCTGGCATCATCTGGTGTGCGGTGATCCGCAGGCGGTGCATGCCGAGCGTATTTCCCAGTCAGGCCGAATGCTCGCCGAGGGTGCGGTGGCCGAGGAGGACTGGGAGGAACATCTGATTTTTCGTGCCGGTTGAATTCACGTCGGAGCGCATCGTCATAGCACTGAACCCTGTCTGGAGCCGCCCAATGTTCCTCCGCCTGCTACCGCTGTTCGCCGTTCTGTTGTGCCTGGTCGTCGCCCCGGCGCAGGCGGCCAAGCGCGTCGATCTGGACTTCAACGTCAAATTCCTGCCCGAAGAGGATGTGGCCGAGGTCGAGCTGGTGCTCGAGGACGGCAGCGCCCTTGCCTACATCGATTTCAACCTCGGTGATGAAGGGCTTTACAGCGATTTCGAAACCGATGCCAAAGGCGATTGGCAGCAAGAGGGTGAGCGTGGTCTCTGGCGACCGGCTGCGGGCAAGGCGCGGTTGGGTTATCGGGTGCGGATCAGCCATCAGCGTGACAATGGTCGTTTCGATGCGCGCATGACTCCCGACTGGGCGCTGTTGCGAGGCGATGACCTGGTGCCGGCCGGGCGAGTCGATGTGCGCGATGGCGTGAGACTGGTGTCGCGACTGTCATTCGAATTGCCTGAAGGCTGGAAGAGCGTCGAAACGGGTTGGCCGCGTATCGGCAAGAATCGCTTTCGTATCAACAACCCCGAGCGACAGTTCGACAGGCCGACCGGCTGGATGCTCGCCGGCAAGCTCGGCAGTCGCCGGGCCAGGCTCGGTGAAACCGACGTAACGGTCGCGGCTCCCGTGGGCGAAGGGGTGCGGCGGATGGATATTCTGACGCTGCTGACCTTCGTCTGGCCCGAGGTGCAGAACGTCTTTCCCCGTGATCCGAAAAAGCTGCTGATCGTCGGCGCCGGTGATCCGATGTGGCGTGGCGGTCTCTCCGGCCCCAACTCCCTGTTCATGCACGCCGATCGCCCGTTGGTCAGCGAGAACGGCACCAGCTCGCTGGTTCACGAGCTGGTTCATGTGTTCAGCCGCATCAGCGATGCCGATCGCAGCGACTGGATCAGCGAAGGGCTGGCCGAGTACTACGCCATCGAGCTGATGCGCCGTGCCGGAGGCATGAGCGAGGATCGCTATCAGGCCGTCCGTAAGCATCTGAGCACATGGAGCAGCAAGGTCAAATCTCTGCGTACCGAGCATTCCACCGGCCCCGTGACCGCGCGTGCGGTGCTGCTGCTGCAGGAGCTCGATCGGGAAATCCGCCAGCGCAGTAAGAACCGCCATTCGCTCGATGATGTAGCGCGCGGGTTGATGCGCCTGGACAAGGTCACCACGGAAGATTTCGTCAATATCACCGAAACCCTGCTCGGTGGCGGCTCAGCGGTTCTGGATACCCGTCTGCTGCGTTGAGGTGACGTAGCGGGCATTTGTTTCAAAGACTAGCCGCAAAAACGTAGCCGAGGCAGGCAAGACGAGGAAAAAACAGGCGAGAAACGTAGCGCAGCGAAGTAACAGCCGCAGGCTGGCCCGCAGGGTGAGCGCAGCGAATCAAGCGGAGTAAATGAGCATTACTCACTTCGTTCGCCCTTCGGGCCGCGCTGAAGCGCGTTAGCCGCAAGCGGCTTTCCGAGCTTGTTTTTAACGACGTATTGTCAACGCAGGTAGTTTTTTAGCAGTCAAATAGCTTGATTCAATGGGGTCTATCCCCTATGCGCGGGGCGCAGGCCCGATATAATGCTGCCTTTTGCCGATTATCCATTTGGATAGTTGCAATTCGACTCCTTGTCCTGGCGTGTCGTTTTGCAGCCACTCGGTCGCAGTCTTCTGGAAGAGATCTATGAAAAGCGCAGAAATCCGTGAAGCCTTCCTCCGCTTCTTCGAAGAGAAGGGGCATACGCGTGTGGCCTCCAGTTCGCTGATTCCTGCGAACGATCCGACCCTGCTGTTCACCAACGCCGGGATGAATCAGTTCAAGGACTGTTTCCTCGGCCTGGAAAAGCGTGCCTACACCCGCGCCACCACCAGCCAGAAATGCGTGCGCGCCGGTGGCAAGCACAACGACCTGGAAAACGTCGGCTACACCGCGCGCCATCACACCTTCTTCGAAATGCTCGGCAACTTCAGTTTCGGCGACTATTTCAAGCGCGACGCCATCACCTACGCCTGGGAATTCCTCACCTCGGACAAGTGGCTGAACCTGCCCAGGGAGAAACTCTGGGTTACCGTCTACGCCAGCGACGACGAGGCCTACGACATCTGGACCAAAGAGGTCGGCGTGCCAGCCGAGCGCATGGTGCGCATCGGCGACAACAAGGGCGCGCCCTATGCTTCGGACAACTTCTGGGCGATGGGCGATACCGGCCCGTGCGGTCCCTGCACCGAGATTTTCTTCGACCACGGCGAACACATCTGGGGCGGCCCGCCCGGCTCGCCTGAGGAAGATGGCGATCGCTACATCGAAATCTGGAACAACGTGTTCATGCAGTTCAACCGCACCGCCGATGGCGTCATGCATCCGCTGCCGGCGCCGAGCGTCGACACCGGCATGGGCCTGGAGCGCGTCAGCGCGGTGCTGCAGCACGTCAATTCCAACTACGAGATTGATCTGTTCCAGAGTCTGCTGAACGCCGCGGCGCAGGCCATCGGCTGCACCAATGAGGGCCAAGCCTCGCTGAAGGTAGTCGCCGATCATATCCGTTCCTGCGGCTTCCTCATCGCCGATGGCGTGACGCCGTCCAACGAGGGCCGCGGCTATGTGCTGCGCCGCATCGTTCGCCGTGCCTGCCGCCACGGTAACAAGCTGGGTGCCAAGGGCAGTTTCTTCTACAGGATCGTCGCGGCGCTGGTCGCCGAGATGGGAGAAGCCTTCCCCGAGCTCAAGCAGCAACAGGCGCATATCGAGCGCGTGCTGAAGACCGAGGAAGAGCAGTTCGCCAAGACCCTGGAGCAGGGCCTGAAAATTCTCGAACAGGATCTGGCCGAGCTCTCGGGCAGCGTCATTCCCGGTGAGGTGATCTTCAAGCTGTACGACACCTACGGTTTCCCGGTGGACCTGACCGGCGACATCGCCCGCGAACGCGAACTGACGCTGGACGAGGAGGGCTTCGAGCGCGAGATGCAGGCCCAGCGCGAGCGCGCACGTTCGGCCAGCGCCTTCGGCATGGACTACAACAGCCTGGTCAAGGTCGAGGGCGAAACCCGCTTTACCGGCTACGCGGGCACCACGGGCGCGGGCAAGGTCGTCGCGTTGTTCCGTGAGGGCATGAGCGTCGAGGCGCTGAGCGCGGGCGAAGAGGGCGTGGTGGTGCTCGACCAGACGCCGTTCTACGCCGAGTCTGGCGGGCAGATCGGAGACTGTGGCTATCTGGCCAGCGAAGGTCTGCGCTTCGATGTGCGCGACACCAGCAAGGCCGGTGGCGCCTTCCTGCATCACGGCATTCTCGACAGCGGCAGCCTGCGGGTGGGTGGCAGCGTCGAGGCGGTGGTGGATGCCTCGGTGCGCCAGGCGACCGCGCTGAACCACTCGGCGACGCACCTGCTGCACGCGGCGTTGCGCCAGATCCTCGGTGAACATGTCACGCAAAAAGGCTCGCTGGTCGACAGCCAGCGTCTACGCTTTGACTTCAGCCACTTCGAGGCGATCAAGCCCGAGCAGCTCAAGGCGCTGGAGGACAAGGTCAACGCCGAGATCCGTGGCAACTCCGTGGTGGAAATAGAGGAAACCGATATCGAGACCGCCAAGCACAAGGGCGCCATGGCGCTGTTCGGCGAGAAATACGGCGATCAGGTGCGTGTGCTGAGCATGGGTGGCGGTTTTTCGGTCGAGTTGTGTGGTGGTACGCACGTCACGCGTACCGGCGATATCGGCCTGTTCAAGATTGTCAGCGAAGGCGGCGTTGCAGCGGGTGTTCGTCGTATCGAAGCGCTCACCGGCGAGCAGGCGCTGGGCTATTTGAACGGCGCCGAGGAGCAGTTGAAAGAAGCCGCGGCGCTGATCAAGGGCAACCGCGAGAACCTGCTGGACAAGCTCGGTGGCGTGCTCGAACGCAACCGCCAGCTGGAGAAGGAGCTGGAACAGCTCAAGGCCAAGGCCGCCAGCGCTACGGGTAATGATCTTGCCGGCTCAGCGGTCGAGGTGAAGGGGGTCAAGACCCTGGCGGCGCGGATCGACGGGCTGGATGGCAAGGCGCTGCTGGCGCTGGTGGATCAGTTGAAAAACAAGCTGGGCAGCGCGGTGATCCTGCTGGGCGGCGTTCTGGACGACAAGGTCGTGCTGGTGGCTGGCGTGACCCAGGACCTGACCGGCAAATTCAAGGCCGGTGACCTGATGAAGCAGGCTGCTGCCGCTGTGGGCGGCAAGGGCGGCGGTCGTCCGGACATGGCGCAGGGCGGCGGCACTGAGCCGCAAAAGCTCGACGACGCGCTGGCACTGACCCGCTCATTCGTCGAGGGGCTTTAAGGAGCTCAGGCTGGTTCCGGCAGGGCGAGAGCGATATGCGAGTCGTCCTGCAGAAGATGGGCATGGTGAAAGTCGGGTTGTTTAACGAATGGCTTAGGCGGCGATGAAATGGCGTTGATCGTACAGAAGTTTGGAGGGACCTCGGTGGGCTCCGTCGAGCGCATCGAGCAGGTGGCGGCGAAGGTCAAGAAGTTCCGTGACAACGGCGACGATATCGTCGTGGTGGTTTCGGCCATGAGTGGTGAAACCAATCGTCTGATTGACCTGGCCCGGCAGATCAGTGAACGGCCCGTTGCCCGCGAACTGGATGTGATGGTCTCTACCGGCGAGCAGGTGACCATTGCCTTGCTGGCCATGGCGCTGATCAAGATCGGTGTGCCGGCGGTTTCCTATACAGGCAGCCAGGTGCGTATCCTTACCGACGGCTCGCACACCAAGGCGCGCATTCTGCAGATCGATGCGCAGAACATTCGCAAGGAGCTCAAGGCCGGGCGTGTGGTGGTGGTTGCCGGTTTCCAGGGCGTGGATGAGGCGGGCAATATCACCACTCTCGGGCGTGGCGGTTCGGATACCACCGGCGTTGCGCTGGCGGCGGCGCTCAAGGCTGACGAATGCCAGATCTACACCGATGTGGATGGCGTTTACACAACCGATCCCCGAGTAGTAGCCAAGGCACAGCGCCTGGAGAAGATAACCTTCGAGGAGATGCTGGAAATGGCCAGCCTCGGCTCCAAGGTGCTGCAGATCCGTGCCGTTGAGTTTGCCGGCAAGTACGGCGTGCCTCTGCGTGTGCTGCACAGTTTCAAAGAGGGTCCGGGAACCCTCATTACCCTTGACGAAGAGGACTCCATGGAACAGCCCATCATTTCCGGCATCGCTTTCAACCGTGACGAGGCCAAGCTGACGATCCGTGGTGTGCCGGATACGCCCGGCGTGGCGTTCAAGATCCTTGGTCCAATCAGTGCGGCGAATGTCGAAGTGGACATGATCGTGCAGAACGTCGCGCACGATAACACCACCGATTTCACCTTCACCGTTCACCGCAACGATTACCAGAATGCGCTGCATGTACTGGAGCATATCGCGCAGGAGATGGGGGCGCGCGAAGTCATCGGGGATGTCGATATTGCCAAGGTGTCCATTGTGGGCGTCGGCATGCGTTCGCATGCCGGAGTCGCCAGTCGCATGTTTGAAGCGTTGGCCAAGGAAAATATCAATATCCAGATGATTTCCACCTCGGAAATCAAGGTGTCGGTGGTCATAGAGGAGAAATATCTGGAGCTGGCGGTGCGTGCGTTGCACACCGCGTTCGAGCTGGATGCACCGGCTGGAAAAGGGGAGTGATCCTGATTTTATGCGAGCCTGGAACCTTCCGTCGTTTGGAAGGCTGTGAAAGGAACTTTAGGCTTGCCGTTGCTGGTCAATAGCTGGTGAAAAGCTCTAGGTTCCATGTCTTGCGGAGCATTATCCGCCTTTATCTTTGCAGGCTGTTTACTGAACTGAATCCGTTTTAAGGAGAAAGGAATGCTGATTCTGACTCGCCGGGTCGGAGAGACCCTGATGGTGGGTGACGATGTGACCGTCACTGTGCTGGGTGTAAAGGGAAACCAAGTGCGTATAGGAGTGAATGCCCCCAAAGAGGTTGCGGTGCATCGCGAGGAAATTTATCAACGGATCCAGAAAGAGAAAGATCAGGAACCAAACCATTAATTTTTCTCGATTTTTCGCTTTGCAAGCGGGGTAAAGGCGGGTATTATGCGCCCCGTGTTGCGGAGAGGTGGCCGAGTGGCCGAAGGCGCTCCCCTGCTAAGGGAGTACATCTCAAAAGGGTGTCGGGGGTTCGAATCCCCCCCTCTCCGCCATTTTGCATCCTGGGGTCGTGAGTGGTTTCAGCGTTCGGTTTAATGAAAATCATTGAATCAAAGAGCTTGACCAGCAAAATCATGAACCTATAATGCGCACCCTTAGTGGACTCATAGCTCAGCTGGATAGAGTACTCGGCTACGAACCGAGCGGTCGGAGGTTCGAATCCTCCTGAGTCCGCCACTATTCAAAGTGGATCGCAGCAATGCGTTTCACTGCTTCAACCAGGGGTGATCTGGTCTAAAAGCGCAAAACGGACTCATAGCTCAGCTGGATAGAGTACTCGGCTACGAACCGAGCGGTCGGAGGTTCGAATCCTCCTGAGTCCGCCACACAAGAAGGGCCTGCAGCGATGCAGGCCCTTTTTTCGTTCTACGGCTTCAGCGCTTGCCGAGCACACAGCCGTTTTCATCGAAGCTGATGCTGTGGCTTCGGCCCTTGCTGGCGGTGTAACGGTACTGCGTCTGCCCGTTGCGGCTGGTGATGCTGTCTGGCTTGCCGAAAGTGCTTTCAATGTCGGCGCGGGTCATGCCGGGCCGGCTTTGCTGGTTGATCATGGCGTTGCGCCTTGCGCTGCCGGTTATGCGGTTGCCGCAGCCGTCATCCTGCTCGCCGACGATGGTCAGTGGTTGGTCCTTGTTGCGGCGCTCGGCGCGTTGCTTTTGCGGCTTCGCCATGGGCACGGCCTTGCTGGAGCCAGGCGTCGGATTGAACGCCTGCTGCCTTTCGATGGTCTGGTGAGTCGGGCAGCCCTGGTGGGTGAAGGTCGGATGCCCCGCTTCATCGACGCAGCGGTAAACGCTTGTGGCAAGTGCGGGCGTGGTGGTGAGCAGAAGTGCATAACAGCCCGAAGCAAGCAGTTTTTTCATGGTCGTCCTCCTTGACGATCTTCAAGCCAGCAGACCCTAGCCAATAATTGCATTCGTTGCAGCGGTGTCTTCTCGCAACGTGAATGCGTCGACAGGATGCGAGACGTGTTGCTCGCCGTGATGCGCCGCGCAAGCGGTTGTATTGCCTGTATTTTCATGGTCTGTGAGGGTGGCTGCAGTGTATTATTGCGCGGTCCGCCCTTTCGGGCTTCTGGATCCCCCTCATGGATTTGCCCTGTAGTCGTACACGATTTTTGTTGGCCAATCACGTATTGAATGATTGATCCCCTGGCGCGCTCCGTCCGTTGGGGGTGGAGTGCGCCATGACTGAAGTAGAAGCAAAAAAGCCGCAGGAAAGTCTCCAGGATCGTCTGGCGCAAGTTGTCGAGCTGCTCCATCGTCAGAAGCTCGTTGAGGATCTCGCGCATCGCCAGGGCAGCGGCCAGCAGCAGGAGCTGATCGACAATCTGGTGCATCGCCAGAATCTCGTCGAGCTGCAGCGCAAGCTGGAAGCGCTGCACCCGGCGGACGTCGCGCACATCCTCGAAGCGTTGCCGCTCGATGACCGCTTGACTGTCTGGCAACTGGTCAAGTCCGAGCGCGATGGCGACATCCTGCTAGAAGTGTCCGATGCGGTACGCGAGACGCTGATCGCCGACATGGACGATCACGAGTTGCTGGCGGCCGCCAAGGAGATGGATGCCGACGAGCTGGCCGACCTTGCCGCCGAACTGCCCCGTGACGTCGTTCATGAGCTGATGGAAACCCTGGACGCGCAGCAGCGTGAGCGCGTCCGCTCGGCGTTGTCCTACGAGGAGGACCAGGTCGGCGCATTGATGGACTTCGAGATGGTCACGATCCGTGAGGATGTGAGCCTGGAAGTCGTCCTGCGCTATCTGCGGCGCCTGAAAGAACTGCCGGGGCATACCGACAAGCTGTTCGTGGTCGACTACGACGGCGTGCTCAAGGGTGTCCTGCCCATCAAGCGGCTGCTGGTCAATGACCCGGACAAGCAGGTGGCCGAGGTGATGGCCAGCGATCCGGTGACTTTCCACCCGGATGAGGATGCCTACGAGGCGGCGCAGGCGTTCGAGCGCTACGACCTGGTGTCCACGCCCGTGGTGGACAAGAGCGGCAAGCTCATCGGTCGTCTGACCATCGATGAAATGGTCGACCTGATTCGTGAGGAGAGCGAGAGCGAAGTGCTCAACATGGCCGGTCTGCGTGAAGAGGAAGATATCTTCGCCTCGGTCTGGAAATCGCTGCGCAACCGCTGGGCCTGGCTGGCCCTGAACCTGATCACGGCGTTCATTGCTTCGCGGGTGATCGGGCTTTTCGATGGATCGATCGAGAAGCTGGTGGCGCTGGCGGCGTTGATGCCGATCGTGGCGGGGATTGGCGGCAACTCGGGTAACCAGACGATCACCATGATCGTCCGGGCAATGGCCCTGGACCAGATGGGCACCGGCAATGGCGTCCGGCTGCTGCGCAAGGAGGCCGGCGTGGGTCTGCTGAACGGCCTGATCTGGGGTGGCGTGATTGGCCTGGTGGTCTACTGGCTCTATGGCAGCTGGTCGCTCGGCCTCGTCATGACGGCTGCCATGACGCTCAATCTGCTGCTGGCTGCGCTGATGGGTGTGCTGATTCCGGTAACCCTGGCGCGCATGGGACGCGATCCGGCGCTGGGTTCCAGTGTGATGATCACGGCTGTTACCGACAGCGGCGGTTTTTTCATCTTTCTCGGTCTGGCGACGCTTTTTCTCCTCTGATTCTTTCCTGCTGCGGCTATTTGGCGTTTGCCTCGCATTTGCCGTTCAGGCTAATGTTCGCGGGCTTCGCCAATTGGCGAAGCCTCAACGCTCAATGCGAATAACAGGCGGCACGAGCCGCCGAAAGGAAGGAGGCCCCAATGACCTCAAGCGAACTCCTGCTCGAAGGCTTCGAATTGATGCTATTCGGCGTGGGTGCTGTCTTTTTGTTTCTCATCTTGTTGATTGGCTGCATTCGCCTGATGTCGTTGCTGGTCGGTCGCTTCGAGAGTGTGCCGGCAAGCCTGCCGGCATGTGACAGGCCGGTCGTCGCAGCAGTGGCGGATGCCGACCTCATCGCAGCCATTCAGGCCGCTATTCATCAGCACCGCGCTCGCCGTGGTTGATTCCGAAAGGGAGTTCCCTGCATGACTTCAGTAAAACAACCGCTCGGTATCACCGATGTGGTGTTGCGTGATGCCCACCAATCCATCCTTGCCACCCGTGTTCGTCTCGAAGACATGCTGCCGATTGCCGGCAAGCTGGATCGGGTCGGTTTCTGGTCGGTGGAATCCTGGGGTGGCGCGACCTTCGACTCCTGCATTCGCTACCTCGGTGAAGATCCCTGGGAGCGCATTCGCGAGTTGAAGAAGGCGATGCCCAATACGCGTCAGCAGATGCTGCTGCGTGGGCAGAACCTGCTTGGTTATCGGCATTACGCCGATGATGTGGTGGAGAAATTCGTCGAGCGTGCCGCAATCAACGGGGTCGATGTTTTCCGCGTATTCGATGCGATGAACGATCCGCGCAACCTGGATACCGCATTGCGTGCCGTCAAGCGTCAGGGCAAACATGCTCAGGGCACCATTTCCTATACCACGAGCCCGGTACATACCCTGGAGATGTGGGTCGATCTGGCCAAGCAGATCGAGGACATGGGCGCCGATTCGGTTGCGATCAAGGACATGGCAGGCATTCTCACGCCTTACATCGCATTCGAGCTGGTTTCACGGCTGAAGGCGAGCCTTTCGATTCCGATTCACATGCAGTGCCATGCCACGGCGGGGCTGTCGACCGCAGCGATTCTCAAGGCGGTCGAAGCCGGTATCGACAATGTCGATACGGCGGTGTCCTCGCTTTCGATGACCTACGGCCATTCTCCGACCGAATCGGTGGTCGCGATATTCCAGGGGACCGAGCGCGATACCGGCCTGGATCTGGAGTTGCTGGAAGAAATCGCAGCCTATTTCCGCGAAGTGCGCAAAAAGTATGCAAAGTTCGAGGGTACGCTCAAGGGCGTCGACTCACGCATCCTCGTAGCCCAGGTGCCGGGCGGCATGCTGACGAACATGGAAGGGCAATTGAAAGAGCAGGGCGCTCTCGACAAGTTCGATGAAGTGCTCGCCGAAATTCCTCGCGTGCGCGAAGACCTTGGTTTCATCCCGCTGGTCACGCCAACCTCGCAGATCGTGGGCACCCAGGCCGTGATCAACGTGCTCACCGGCGAGCGCTACAAATCCATCACCAAGGAAACCGCCGGTATTCTCAAAGGCGAATATGGCGCGGCGCCTGCACCATTCAATATTGAACTGCAGCAGCGGGTTCTGGAGGGTGCCGAAGCCATCACGTGCCGCCCGGCGGATCTGCTGGCGCCGGAAATGGACAAGCTGGCGAGTGAGCTCAAGGCATTGGCGCAGGAAAAAGGTATCAGCCTGGCAGCGGAGGCGATAGACGATGTACTGACCTATGCGCTGTTCCCGCAGATCGGCCTGAAGTTTCTGGAAAACCGCGGCAATGCGGCGGCCTTCGAGCCGGCGCCGACCGGCAACGAGCAGGCGCCACGGGAAGCGGGCAAGCCAGAGGTGTATACCGTTCAGGTCAATGGCCAGTCATTCGTGGTGCAGGTCGACGAGGGCGGTGACATCGAGGGTATCAAGCCGCTCGGCGCGACCGCCGGTGCTGCTCCGGCAGTGTCAGCCGGTACGCTTCCCGCGGCGGATGGCGGTGAGCCTCAGACGGCGCCGCTTGCAGGTAATATTTTCAAGGTTCTGGTACAGCCTGGCCAATCCGTGCAGGAAGGTGATCTGGTCATCATTCTTGAAGCGATGAAGATGGAAACCGAAATACGTGCCTTCAAGGCCGGTACGGTTTCCGCCGTCAGCGTCAAGGTCGGTGATGCTGTGTCTGTAGGCGATTGCCTGCTGACCATCGCTTAAGGAGAGCGGCATGGACAAGTTGCTCAAACTGTGGCAAAGCACCGGCCTGTATCACCTGGAGCCCGGCCAGCTGCTGATGATCGTCGTGTGTCTGGCGCTGATCTACCTGGCCATTCGCAAGGGCTTCGAGCCCCTGTTGCTGATTCCCATTGGCTTTGGCGGGCTGCTGGCCAACATTCCTGTGGCGAACATGGCCGAGGGTGAAGGCATTCTGCATCTGTTCTATCAGGTGGGATTGCCGACCAGTGTGTTCCCCTTGCTCATCTTTATGGGTGTTGGGGCCATGACGGACTTCGGCCCCATGTTGGCGAACCCGAAAACGCTGCTGTTGGGCGCTGCGGCCCAATTCGGTATTTTCGCGACGCTGCTGGGCGCCCTGGGGCTGGCAGCCATGGGTATTCCGGGAATGGAATTCACCATGCGCGAAGCGGCATCGATTGCGATCATTGGTGGTGCTGACGGACCCACTTCCATTTTCGTGACGGCGAAGCTTGCGCCTCATCTATTGGGACCGATTGCCGTAGCGGCCTATTCGTACATGGCGCTGGTTCCATTGATCCAGCCGCCGATCATGCGGGCGCTGACGACCAAGGAAGAGCGCGCCATTGTCATGAAACAGCTGCGTCCTGTTGGTCATGTCGAAAAGATCATCTTCCCGCTGATGCTGGCTTTGCTGATTGGTCTGTTGCTGCCCGATGCTGCTCCGCTCGTGGGGATGTTCGCATTCGGCAACCTGCTGCGTGAGTGCGGTGTCGTTGATCGGCTGGCGGATACGACACGCAATGCGCTGATCAATATCGTGACCATTCTGCTGGGGCTGACGGTGGGCTCGAAGTTGTCAGCTGACGCCTTTCTGCAGATGAAAACGCTGGGGATCTTGGTACTTGGTCTGGTTGCATTCTGTGCCGGCACGGCTGCTGGTGTGCTGATGGCGAGGGTTATGAATATGTTCAGTACGAACAAGATCAACCCTCTTATCGGTTCTGCGGGTGTTTCGGCCGTACCAATGGCGGCGCGGGTTTCCAACAAGGTTGGGCTTGAGGCGAACCCGCAAAACTTCCTGCTCATGCATGCGATGGGTCCTAACGTGGCGGGGGTCATCGGCTCGGCTGTGGCGGCGGGGATTCTGCTCAGTTTCGTCGGTTAGCCACACAAAAACGCCTCGATCAGTCGAGGCGTTTTTGTCTGTACGGTGCAGCTGTCAGGTTGGCGTGTCACTCTTCGACTTTGGTGGCTTCGCTATCTTGCGCGATCAGGGCGATCAGGGCGTTCTGCTGGCGGTGTGCCAGGTGGCGGAAACGTTGTAGCAGCTCACGCTCATGAAGCGAAAGTTCCGGACTGTCGAGACGCATGTTCAGGTCGTCACCCAGCGCACCTTCCTGAAGAAGGCTTTGCTCGAGGCGGGCAATGATTTCCGAATTCATGCTGCGATGATGGTTACGTGCAACTTCCGCAATACGCTCACGCATTCCGTCTGGTAGCCGAACCACGAACTTGTCAGCCGTGCGGCTGGAATAAACTGCCTGCTTCATAGGGCGCATACTTTAAACCGGTTAGTCAGGTGGGCGATGGTGGCTTATTGCCGTTCTAGTCATCGGTCTGACAGCCAAAGCCTTCGGCTGTTCCGTAACCTAAGGAAAAGATGACAGACGACTTAATGACGCCAATTATACGTCGATGATAAGCCGAGTAAAGGCATAATAGTATCAGAGTGCCTCCACTGTGATCTGCTGCCCTTTTTCTAGCGCAGAACGGGGTCGAATTTGATTCGTTTTCCGATCACCAATGAACCTGCAAAGAGCGATCCGAACAGTACTGCGCCGACGTTCGCCAAGGTTGCCCAAGTTTCGGCCAGCTCGACGCTCAGTCCCAGTGCCGTACAACCGATACAGAGCGCCAAGAAGAAAAAAGCAAGGATGGACATGGTTGTTTCCTCGGTTGATTCAACGATGGTGAGGATCTAGAAAACCCAGCGCTGAGGTTGCTGGGCTGATCTCACTTCGGCATTGCCAATGGTCTGGAGGGGGGAGGGTGACCTGTAAGAAGGAGCCATTGAACGGCTTTCTTCCGAAGAAGTGGCCGTATGTGGACGATCCATGCCTGACCTCATGTCTTGCAAGTGGATCGCAGCTGCGGCTGCCAGCACGACAGTGCTGAGCAAATAAGCTGAATGGGGCATAGGCGTCTCCTTCGCGTTTATGATTACTAGCTAGTAAGCATTCGCTATGCCAATTTTATTTTCTCTAAAAAGCTAATTAAATCAATAAGTTAGGTTTGCGTTCCGCAAGCGCCGCGGTGCGTTTTGCAAGGTTCGGCTGGTTTTTTTCGTGCAAAATGCAATTGGTTCTGTTTGCGTCGGCGGGGTGGATGCTTCCCCAAGGGGCTTCAAGGGTTATGCAAGTGCCCACGGGCATGACAAATATTCCGCGGCTCGCTAATATGTCGCCCCCGCAGATGTCCCAGTAGCTCAATTGGATAGAGCATCCCCCTCCTAAGGGGAAGGTTGTGAGTTCGAACCTCGCCTGGGACGCCATCTTCAGTCATCATTGTTCAAGCTTGCTGAACCCGTAGGGTCGCTGCTCGCCTGCCCGTGCGGCATGCTGGAGAGTCATGACGGACTATGCCTGTCGACCGTTGGTAAGAGGCGAGCAGTACGCCCGCTAGTCGAGGCGATCGGCAACCTGGTCGCGTCGTGCTTCGCGCTGCAACTGATAGACGAATCGCTCGATCTGGCGCTGTGTCAGGCCGCTGATGCGGTGAAAGCGCATTCCACAGAAGGTGGTGTCGATTCTTTCATCGAAGGCGAGGTGTCGTAGCTCTACCTCGGTCGTGATGGTGCCAAAAGGCAGTTTGGCGGAAAACTGCTCGTAAACCTGGCCGGTCTGCAAGCGGCTCTGAACGTCACCCTTGAAGCTCAGCTTGCAACCGGTTGCCGACATGTCCAGCACCTTGCCTTCCAGGGGCTTCTTGATCGTTCGCCCACCGAGCACGGCGCCAATGGGCTGTCCCGTCAGTTGCGCGCGGTAAGCGTTGCGGCGCTGGTGGTAAAGAATCTCGGCGGGCAGCGGAATCCAGTAGCAGGGCGCATCGTTCAGTTCGCCAGCGTGGGCTGGGTGATCATTGTTCCAGGCGATGCGTACGCCTTCGTAGAAGCCTTCGACCTGGAATGCTTCACCGGCCTTGAGCAGTCGCTCACCGTCGCTGGGAACCAGTTCGTCGAGAGCGATCCAGCCTTTTTCCCGGTTTATGTCAACCAGAAAGGTCTGATAGCGCTGGCTGCGCTCGGTAAAGCGGAGCAGAAGAGGCGTGTGGTTGTCGAGGAGAGGGCGCAGGCTGGAATAGACTTCAACGGGCGTCTTGAGGATCTGAGGCGGCTGAGGGCCTTCTTCCTTCGCAAAAGGGTTTGACACTTTGTATTGCTCTCCGGCACTTAACGATTATCAACCGTATAGTAGCATTGTGCCTTTATTGGTTTGCGGGGTTCAGGCTTGGCTGAGCGGACGGTTGTATGAGCTTTTGGCCGCGCTGCCGCGTCGATCATAGAGGTCCGGGGCCTGGCTGCCGCCCTGCAATACGTTCAGCATGCTGCTGACTGCGCTCTGGTTGGTGCGAATTTGCTGGCCGTTGCGTTCGTTGGCGATCCGGCAGGCTTCGAGTACCTCATCGAGCTGCTCCGCTTGCGCCAGAATGCTCGGGCCCACTGCCGATGCGGCGGCAAAGGCTGCGAGGCCGTTTCGATCGATGCTCAGTTGTGCCTTGGTCAGTGTCTGGCTGCGCAGGGTGCCGTGTTGCCCCAGCAGTGCCAGCAGTGCCTGCTTTTGCGTAAGCAGTGTTTCCAGGCCTGTCAGGTTGCGCTCGGCGAGTGCCAGATACTCGGCATCCATGAGTTCAAGAAGCTTCTGTGCTGTGCCGACATCTTCAGTGAGCTGTTGAAGCACTTCAGTATCCTGCATGTTGACCTCCGTGCGTTGATGCCCCGGCTAGCGTTGGCGCCTGGATTCAGCGCTGGCTTTCGAAGGACAGCAGTTTCGATGCCACGCGCTGGCTGTCGACCTGATAGCTGCCGTCGGCGATGGCCTGGCGGATGCGGGAAACGCGCTCCTGGTCGACAGAAGGCTGTTGATTGAGTTTTTCCGCAGCCTGCTGCAGGCGCTGTGCTTCGGGGCTGAGCTGGACGTTCTCGCCCGATGCCACAGCGCTGTTGTTCGTGCTTTTGGCAGCATCGGCTGCAGGGCCCTGCTGGGTGGCAGGCCGGTCGGTACTTTGAACGCCATTGCTGCGCCCACCGTTTGGCAGGTTGGCGGCACCATTTGGCCGGTTGAAATCGATAACCATGATCGAAACCTCGAAGAAATCAGTACACTTGCCAACTTTTCGGCAGTGCACTGCAAAACTTTAGCTTTATTTCAGCTCGCAGCAGATTGCGCTTACATCAGAACCTCTACCTGACCAGGGCCTGTGACCCTTGCCCTGATCACCCGTCCGGATCGCTGGTTCTTGACCCTGATCTGGCTGCCCAGTGCTCCATCTGACAGCGCTTCGCCCGGCATTCTCACATTTATCGTCGAATTTTTCGCGCTGATTACTACCTGATCGCCCTTGCGTACAATTTCCGCTGGCGAAACATAGCTGGGGGGCAACACCTGATCCGGCTGTGCGGCGCGGGTCAGCTTGTTGCCGAGCGCCTGGTCGAGCGAAGTCAGGTAGCCCTGATTCAGCAGGCCGACATCCCGTTCGGCAAGCATTATGTCGGCGGCTTCGAGGGTGCTGTTGCGTTGCAGGGGGCGCCTGGCCACGACGACCTCGCGAAACAGATGAATCTGTGCGGGCACGAAAACGGACCAGGGTGCCGAGCCTTCACAGCTCACCCGGACGGTGGCCCGGCCGACCGGCTGGGCAGGACTTTCGAGTTTTGTCGTCAAGGGCTGATCGCACAGGGCCAGACGCAGGCGCGGGTCCAGGCGGTTGATCTCGATCTGGTGGCGCGCCTGGATTTGGCTACGCTGCAAGTATTGTGCTACCTCGTGCTCAAGAAAATCACGGGTGGCGCCGATAAGCTGTTCGGGTCGCGTTACCGTTGCCGATTCGGCAAACTGGCCCAGGCCGCAAAAAAGCGGCAAAAGGATCGTTCTGAAAAGAACCCTGCAGGGACGCCGGAAAAAAGTCATCTGTTCGCTCATGGCTCACACGAAGCAAGGTGCGTGCCGTCAAGCTCAGTCGAAGCGTCTATATGCCCATCGCGCAAGCAAGAGGAAACTGGCATGGCCGGTGTATTGGATTCGGTTAATCAGCGTACTCAGCTGGTAGGGCAAAACCGCCTGGAGTTGCTGTTGTTCAGGCTGGAAGGCAAGCAGCTCTACGGAATCAATGTGTTCAAGGTCAGGGAAGTGCTGCAATGCCCCCGGCTGACCCACATGCCCAAGTCGAGCCCGGTCGTTCGTGGCGTTGCGAACATACGGGGTAGCACGCTTTCCATCCTCGATCTCTCGCTGGCAACCGGCAAGCCGGGGCTGGATGATCTGACCAACAGCTTCGCCATCATCGTCGAATACAACACCAGGGTTCTCGGTTTTCTGGTGCATTCGGTCGAGCGGATCGTCAACATGAACTGGGAGGATATCCTTCCGCCGCCTCAGGGCGTGGGGTCTGATCATTACCTGACGGCTGTGACTCATGTGGATGGCCAGATGGTCGAAATCATCGACGTTGAAAAGGTCTTGGCCGAGGTTGCGCCCGTCTCCGAGCTGGTCTCGGTCGGTATCACGGATGACGAGACGCACAGCCGTGCATCTTCCAGTCGCGTGCTGATCGTCGATGATTCTTCGGTGGCGCGAAAGCAGATCATTCGCTGTCTGCAGGGATTGGGTATCGAGGTGATCGCGAAAAACGACGGTCGGCAGGCGCTGGACTATCTGAAGGGGCTTATCGCCGAGGGCAAGAAGCCATCCGAGGAGTTCGTGATGATGATTTCCGACATCGAGATGCCGGAAATGGACGGTTATACGCTCACCACCGAGGTTCGTCAGGATCCGGCTATGGGTGATATGCATATTCTGCTGCATACTTCGCTCTCCGGTGTGTTCAACCAGAGCATGGTCAAGCGTGTCGGAGCAGATGATTTCCTCGCCAAGTTCCAGCCGGACGACCTGGCTAGTCGAGTGATTGAGCGAATCCGGACTACGGATTGATGTCGAGGCAATGTCCTCTTGAATGGTGAGGCGTTATTAGTGTCAGGTGATCTGGATTTCGATCAGTTTCGGGTGTTCCTGGAAAAGAGTTGCGGCATTCTTCTGGGCGGCAACAAGCAATATCTCGTGTCTAGCCGTCTCAACAAACTGATGGAACAGCACGGGCTGAAGAGCCTCGGCGAACTGGTTCGACAAATCCAGGCGCAACCACACCGGGGATTGCGCGAGCAGGTCATCGATGCGATGACGACCAACGAAACGCTCTGGTTTCGTGACGCCTATCCCTTCGAGGTGCTCAGAAGCCGCGTGCTGCCGGAATTGCTCAAGACTGCTTCCGGCCAGCGCCTGCGCATCTGGTCGGCAGCCTGCTCGTCGGGACAGGAGCCCTATTCGCTGTCGATGACCATCGATGAGTACGAGCGAAGCAATCCGGGCCAGCCCAAGCCGTCGGTGCAGATCGTCGCGACCGAGCTGTCGGGCACCATGCTCGCGGCATGCAAGGCCGCCGAGTACGACAGCCTGGCCATTGCGCGCGGGCTGTCGAGTGAGCGGTTGCAGCGTTACTTCGATGTCAAGGCGCCTGGGCGCTGGGTCGTCAAGCCGGCCATCCGCAGCCGCGTGGAGTTTCGCGTGCAGAATCTTCTCGACAGCTATGCCGTGCTGGGCAAGTTCGACGTGGTGTTCTGCCGGAATGTGCTCATCTACTTCTCTGCGGATGTGAAGAAGGACATTCTCAAGCGCATCCATGCCACCCTGAAACCAGGCGGCTATCTGTTTCTGGGTGCTTCCGAGGCGCTCAACGGCCTGCCCGAGTTGTATCAGATGGTTCAGTGCAGTCCTGGCATCATCTACAAGGCCAAGTGAGTCTCCGGCTTGCCCTGCAATAGCGGCAAAAAAATGTCGCCTTCTGGACTGAGGGCGGCAAAACACTGGAAAAGCCTTGCCGCTTTTGACACCTTTGCCCCGCCTTTCTTTTAAAAACCCTTGTATATCAATGCTTTGACGTAATGGCACGGCCTTTGCTGGTGTTTGCCCAGGCAGACTTGTATCCGGCAGAGGGCCAGATCATGAGCATCAGTTTCGACAAGGCGCTTGGCATTCATGAAAAAGCGCTCGGCTTTCGTGCGCAGCGCGCTGAAGTGCTGGCCAACAATATCGCCAACGCAGACACGCCCAATTACAAGGCGCGGGATCTGGACTTCAGTGCCGTTCTGGCTGAGCAGAACAGCAAGAATCAGAGCGGTTTTGGCGTGGCCGTGACCAGCAGCAGGCACATCGCCGCCGAGGGGATGGAAATTGCCGATCCCGGCTTGCGCTTTCGTACCCCCACGCATGCATCGCTGGATCAGAACACGGTCGACATGCAGGTGGAGCAGGCGACCTATGCCGAAAATGCCATCGATTTCCAGGCGAGCTTTACTCTGCTCAACAGTAAATTCAAAGGGCTGATCAGCGCCCTGCGCGGCGAATAACAAGGAGCAGCACCATGTCACTTAGCAGTGTCTTCAATATCGCCGGTAGCGGCATGAGTGCCCAGAGCACGCGCCTGAATACCATCTCCAGCAATATCGCCAACGCCGAGACCGTGTCCTCCAGCGTTGACCAGACCTATCGTGCGCGCCACCCGGTGTTCGCCACCGTCCTGCAGCAGGCCAATGGCGCACCGAACGAATCGCTGTTCGCCGGTCAGGATCAGGCCGGCGCCGGCGTTCAGGTGCTGGGTGTGGTGGAGGACCAGAGCGAGCTGCAGGCGCGTTACGAGCCCAACCATCCCGCTGCGAACGAAGAGGGGTATGTGTATTACCCGAACGTCAATGTGGTGGAAGAGATGGCTGACATGATTTCGGCCAGTCGCTCGTTCCAGACCAATGCCGAGTTGATGAACACGGCCAAGACCATGCTGCAGAAAGTTCTGACCCTGGGCCAGTAACCCTTACGAGAGATTGCCATGAGCACTACAGGCGGCGTCGACGGTACCGGTTCGGTACTCGATCAATACCAGTTCGGCAAGGATCGCGAGGTCAAGGGCAACGACCTTGGCAAGAACGAGTTTCTCGAGCTGCTGGTAGCCCAGTTGAACAACCAGAACCCGTTGGAACCCCAGGAAAATGGCGAATTCATCGGCCAATTGGCACAGTTCAGTACGGTCGAGGGTGTCGAGAAGCTGAATTCAAGTATGGAAACCATTCTTTCCGGCTATCAGTCTTCGCAGGCGCTTCAAGCGTCTTCGCTGGTCGGTCGCAAGGTGATCGTGCCGACCGAGAAAGCAGTGGTGGATACCAGCGAGACCTTCAAGGCCAGCCTGATCCTGCCCACCAGCAGCAGCAACGTCTATGTCAATATTTATGACGAGGCTGGCTCGGTGGTCAATCGGATCAATATGGGCTCACAGGAAGCAGGCAATGTCTCCTTCATGTGGGACGGCAAGGATGCCAGCGGCAATACCGTGCCGCCCGGTACCTACAAGTTCGAAGCGCAGGCCACCTACGGCGGTGAAACCAAGGGTCTTTATACGCTGCTGCCAGCAAACGTCGACAGTGTGACGCTGGGTGGTAACGAACTGCTGCTCAACCTTGCCGGGCTCGGCAGTGTTCCGCTTTCCCATGTGCAGGTCATCGGCCAATAACCATAGGCCGCAACTATCGGCTGTAACTGCCGGCAGTTCCGGCAAAGGAGCTCTTCATGTCGTTCAATATCGGCCTCAGCGGCTTGCGTGCTGCCAGCAAAGACCTCAACGTCACCGGTAACAATATCGCCAACGCCGGCACTGTCGGTTTCAAGCAGTCACGGGCGGAATTTTCCGACGTCTATGCTGCCTCGGTGATGGGGACCGGCAAGAACCCGCAGGGCAGCGGCGTGCTGATGTCCAATGTGTCCCAGCAGTTCAACCAGGGCAATATCAACTACACCCAGAATGCGCTTGATCTGGCCATCAATGGCAATGGCTTTTTCCAGGTCAGTAACAATGGTGCGGTGAGTTATACCCGTGCCGGTTACTTCGGAACCGACCGCGAAGGCTTTCTGGTGGATAACTTCGGCTACAAGTTGCAGGGCTTCCCGGTGGATGGCAATGGCAACCTGCAGAATGGTGTGGTTGGTGACCTGCAGATCCAGACCACCAACCAGGAACCGAAGTCCACTACCCGGATCGATACCGCCTTCAACCTGAACTCGACGCAGAAGTCGCCGGTGACCTGGCAGACGACCTATGACGCCGAGTTCGATAGTTCGGGAGATGCAGCTGCGGCGCTGGCGGCGGCCAATGCCACCTTCAATCCGGCTGACCCGACCACCTACAACAGTTCCACCTCCCTGAATATCTATGATTCCCAGGGTAACGCCCACGTCATGACGCAATATTTCATCAAGACCGGCGCCAACAGCTGGGATATGAAAGTGCTGATCGACGGGCGCAATCCGGCCGATCCTGCCGAGGAGCCGCCGCAGCCATACAATATGGGGCTGACATTCAACTCTTCCGGCGCCCTGACCGATATTGATACGGGCGGATCGGCTCTCTTCACTGTGACCCCGGATCTGAAGGTCACGCTCAATAGCGCCACGGCTGCGAACCCCAATGGCGGGTGGGTACCGGCGATCTCCGATGGCGGTACGCCGGCCACCTGGTCGCCGAACGGTGCGCTTGCCAATCCCGAGGGCATCGTCATGGATTTCAGTAAATCCAGCCAGTACGCCAGTGCCTTCGCCGTCAACAAGGTCAGTCAGGATGGTTACACCACTGGCGAGCTCGCGGGGCTGGAGATCGATGACAGCGGGGTGATCTTTGCCCGCTACACCAACGGCCAGTCCAAAGTGCAAGGGCAGATCATCCTGGCCAATTTCGCCAACGTTCAGGGCCTGACGCCTGTCGGCAAGACACAGTGGGTGCAATCCTACGAGTCCGGCGAGCCGGTGATCGGCACGCCGATGTCCGGCACCCTGGGTGCGTTGCAGGCCGGTGCGCTGGAGGACTCGAACGTCGAGCTGTCGGACCAGCTGGTCAACCTGATCGTCGCACAGCGCAACTACCAGGCGAATGCGAAGACCATCGAAACCGAAAGCGCCATTACCCAGACCATCATCAATCTGCGTTAAAGGCCGGCAGTATTCCGCCGTAGTTTCTGTGCTGAAGGCCCCATTTGGGGCCTTCTTTCTTTTAAAGACCTTTTAAATCAATCTATTACAGCTTGTCTGTGAGCGTGGCACGCTGCTTGCATTTTATCTCGCCAATAGAACCCTGGGCGTCAAGCCCGCGTCTCGGAGGTTTCGATGGACAAGATGCTCTACGTGGCCATGACCGGCGCCAGCCAGAACGCGCGCGCCCAGCAGGCCCACGCCAACAATCTGGCCAACCTGTCCACAACGGGGTTTCGTCGCGATTTCGAGCAGGCGCGGTCGATGCAGGTGTTCGGCGACAGTTTTCCGGCGCGTGTCTATGCCATGACCGAGCGCCCCGGCACCGATTTCACCTCTGGCACCCTGCAGGAGACCGGGCGGGATCTGGACGTTGCCGTAGAGGGGGATGGCTGGATCGCGGTCCAGGCGCCCGACGGCAGCGAGGCTTATGTGCGTACCGGCAGCTTCAACATCGACACCCTGGGCATGCTGCGCACCGGCGACGGTTTGCCGGTACTCGGCAATGCCGGGCCGATTGCCATTCCGCCGGAAGAGAAGGTCGAGATCGGCCACGATGGCTCCATCAGCATTCGTGCCCTGGGCGAAGACCCCAACGTGGTGGTGATGGTCGACCGCCTCAAGCTGGTCAATCCCGATTCCCGGCAGCTGGAGAAGGGCACCGACGGCATGATTCGCATGAAGGACGGCCAGCCTCTGGAGGCGGATGCGGCGGTGCGTGTGACGTCCGGCTTTCTCGAGGCGAGTAACGTCAATGCGGTGGCCGAGATGACCTCGATGCTGTCGCTGGCCCGACAGTTCGAGCTGCACGTGAAGATGATGCGTACCGCCGAAGAAGATGGCGCCGCTGCGGCCCGAGTATTGCAAATCAGCTAGTAAACAGCGCGTGGCGCCCGAATACCGGCGCATGAGGAGAAGAATATGCTTCCAGCACTTTGGGTGAGCAAGACGGGTCTGTCCGCACAGGACATGAACCTGACCACCATTTCCAACAACCTGGCCAACGTTTCCACCACCGGATTCAAGAAGGACCGTGCCGAATTTCAGGATCTGCTCTATCAGATCCGTCGCCAGCCGGGCGGGCAATCGACCCAGGACAGCGAGCTTCCTTCCGGTCTTCAGCTCGGCACGGGCGTGCGCATCGTCGGCACCCAGAAGCAGTTCACCAGCGGCAGCCTGCAAACCACCGAGCAGCCGCTGGACATGGCTATCAATGGTCGTGGCTTTTTTCAGGTACTGCTGCCCGATGGTACGGTTTCCTATTCCCGCGACGGCAGTTTTCATCTGAATGCCGACGGCCAGGTCGTGACGTCCAATGGCTACGCCCTGGAACCGGCAATCGTCGTGCCGCCGGAAACCCAGACATTCACTGTCGGTGAAGACGGTACGGTCTCGGTCACTACGCTTGGCAACCCGGCCCCACAGATCATCGGCAACCTGCAGACTGCCGACTTCGTCAACCCGGCCGGACTGCAAGCCATGGGCAGCAACCTGTTCCTGGAAACCGCCGCCAGCGGCGCGCCCCAGGTCAGCACGCCGGGCCTCAACGGTCTGGGAACCGTGGCGCAGTACACGCTGGAAAACTCCAACGTAAGTGTCGTCGAGGAGCTGGTGAACATGATCACCACCCAGCGCGCCTACGAGATGAATTCCAAGGTGATTTCCACCGCCGATCAGATGCTGTCTTTCGTAACCCAGCAGCTCTGACGTGTGCTGGCCGTTGTAGGCAGGTGGCTGAGGCGCCTGTCGCCGTTTCAATGGCCCTGACTGGGCTGAGGTGCTTCATGAGTCGCGTATTGATTGCTTTCTCGCTGGTTTCGGCTGTTGCGCTGAGCGGTTGCGTCGCCCCCGCACCCAAGCCTGACGATCCCTATTACGCCCCGGTATTGCCACGCACGCCGCTGCCGGCGGCGCAGAACAATGGCGCTATCTATCAGGCCGGTTTCGAGACCAGCCTGTTCGATGACCGCAAGGCTTTCCGGGTCGGGGACATCATTACCATCACGCTCAACGAGCGGACCCAGGCCAGCAAGAACGCCAACTCGCAGATTTCCAAGGATAGCAATGCCAACATCGGGCTCGGTTCGCTGTTCGGCGGCGCGGTATCGATGGCTAACCCGCTGACTGGCAACACGATGTCGCTTGACGCTCAGTTCGACGCTTCGCGCGAAGCCTCCGGCGCAGGCCAGGCGGGGCAGAGCAACAGCCTGTCCGGCTCGATCACCGTCACCGTGTCCGAGGTGTTGCCCAACGGCATTCTGGCGATTCGTGGCGAGAAGTGGCTGACGCTCAATACCGGTGATGAACTGGTGCGTATCGCCGGCCTGGTGCGTGCGGACGATATCGCCACCGATAACACTGTTTCGTCCATGCGCGTGGCGGATGCGCGTATCACCTATTCAGGCACGGGCGCTTTCGCCGATGCGAGTCAGCCAGGTTGGCTGAGCCGCTTCTTCGTCAGCCCGCTGTGGCCGTTCTGAGGGTCATCGTCATGTTCAGAAAAGCCATCGTGCTTCTCGGCCTGCTCGCCATCGGCGCATCGGCCCACGCCGAGCGCCTCAAGGATATCGCCACCATCCAGGGCGTGCGCAGCAACCAGCTGATCGGCTACGGCCTGGTCGTCGGCCTCAACGGCAGCGGCGACCAGACCACGCAGACGCCGTTTACCGTACAGACCTTCAACAACATGCTGGCGCAGTTCGGCATCAAGGTGCCCGCGGGCGGCAACGTCCAGTTGAAGAACGTCGCCGCGGTTTCCATCCATGCCGACCTGCCGCCTTTCGCCAAGCCTGGCCAGACCATCGACATCACGGTGTCGTCCATCGGCAACGCCAAGAGCCTGCGCGGCGGCAGCTTGCTGATGTCGCCGCTCAAGGGGATCGACGGTAACGTCTATGCCATCGCCCAGGGCAACCTGGTAGTGGGCGGTTTCGATGCCGGTGGCGCCGACGGCTCGCGGATTACCGTCAATGTGCCTTCGGCCGGACGCATTCCCGGCGGCGCGACGGTCGAGCGGCCGGTGCCGACTGCCTTCAACCAGGGCAACACGCTGACGCTGAACCTCAATCGTCCGGATTTCACCACGGCGAAGAACATCGTCGATCAGATCAATGACCTGCTCGGGCCGGGTGTGGCGCAGGCGCTCGATGGCGGTTCG
This sequence comes from Stutzerimonas stutzeri, assembly GCF_013522825.1. Taxonomy (GTDB): domain Bacteria; phylum Pseudomonadota; class Gammaproteobacteria; order Pseudomonadales; family Pseudomonadaceae; genus Stutzerimonas; species Stutzerimonas stutzeri_AK. Next base: position 63,269 of record NZ_JAAMQZ010000007.1, on the reverse strand, counting down.
GTCAGTATCACTGCGCCGCTGGACCCCAGTCAGCGGGTCGATTACCTGTCGATTCTGGAGAATCTTGAGGTCGATGTCGGCCAGGCAATGGCCAAGGTCATCATCAACTCGCGCACCGGCACCATCGTCATTGGCCAGAACGTGCGTGTGCAGCCGGCGGCGGTGACCCATGGCAGCCTGACCGTGACCATTTCCGAAGACCCGCAGGTCAGCCAGCCCAATCCGTTTTCCGATGGGCAGACGGTGGTCGTGCCCAACTCCAGGGTTCGGGCCGAGGAAGAAGCCAAGCCGATGTTCAAGTTCGGCCCTGGCACCACGCTGGACGAAATCGTTCGGGCGGTGAATCAGGTAGGCGCTGCGCCCAGTGATCTGATGGCCATTCTCGAAGCGCTCAAGCAGGCAGGTGCGCTGCAAGCCGACCTGATCGTGATTTAGGGTCTGTTGACGTTTCGCTCGCGACCGCGCCGGAGCCTGTTTTTGCGCGGAGCAAGGCATGAGGAGAGAAGTTTGGTCATTCCAAATGAACGACGAATAACGCAGCGCCGCGCAAAAACAGGCCCGGCCCTTCGGGTTGCGCGGCAAATATCGCCATGCGGCGTTGCGGAACTTGGCAAGGGAATGACCCTTGCCTGCGTCCCGCGCCTTGCCTGGCGATATTTGGCGCAGCAACGCGGCTTGCGCCGAAACGTCAACAGACCCTAAGGACGAGGACATGGAAAATCGACTGGGGCTCGGCCAGCGCACGCTTGACAGTGGCAGCTACTCCGACCTGAATCGCCTGAACCAGCTCAAGGTGGGCAAGGATCGGGATGGCGAAGAGAACGTGCGCAAGGTGGCGCAGGAGTTCGAGTCGCTGTTCCTCAATGAAATGCTCAAGTCGATGCGTTCGGCTACCGAGGTGCTGTCCCAGGACAATCCGCTCAACAGCCAGGCCAGCAAGCAGTACCAGGATATGCATGACCAGCAGCTTTCGGTCACCCTGGCCAGAGAAGGCGGTGGCATCGGTCTGGCTGATGTGCTGATGCGGCAGTTGAACAAGCGGCAGGAGCCTGCTGAAAAGCCCAATCCGTTCAATCAGGTTGCGCAAACGACAGGCGCCAAATGGGCAAGCAATCCGAACGCCGTAGCAGAACCCGCCAGGGATGATTCCCGGCTGCTCAATCAGCGGCGTCTGGCATTGCCGGGCAAGCTTGCCGCAATGGCCGCGACCTCTGTCGAGATCGCTAAAAACAATCCTGAAAGCCAGCAGTCGGGCAAGCCGCAGTCATTAGTGAATACCGACTGGCAGCCGGCTACGGCTTTCGCCGCGCCGCAGGACAAGCCGTTGACCGTCAACGGCGTCGAAGCGACGGCAGCCCGTCCTCCGAGCAAGACCCGTTTCGATTCGCCGGCAGAATTCATCGCCACCATGCTGCCCATGGCCGAAAAAGCCGCTGCGCGGCTTGGGGTTGAACCACGTTTCCTGGTCGCCCAGGCTGCCTTGGAGACCGGCTGGGGCAAGTCCATGATCCGTCAGCAGGACGGCAGTAACAGTCACAACCTGTTCGGCATCAAGGCCACCGGCTGGAAAGGCGCATCGGCGACCGTCACGACCACCGAATATGTCAACGGCAAGGCCACTCGCGAAAAGGCGGGATTTCGCGCCTATGACTCCTTCGAGCAGAGCTTCAATGACTACGTGAGACTGCTGGAGAACAACGGTCGCTATCAGAAGGCGATCCAGGTGGCGAGCACGTCCGGCGACTCGGAAGGCTTCGTCAACGAATTGCAGCGGGCCGGTTATGCCACCGACCCGCAGTACGCGCGCAAGATCAACCAGATCGCGCGCAAGGTACAGACCTATCAAACCATTGCCGACGCCAGCACGGCGTCCGCCATGCGGACCAGAGGCTAAAACATGTCTGACCTACTGAGCATTGGCCTGTCGGGCCTCTCCGCCAGCAAGACCCAGCTGTCCATCACCGGCCACAACATCACCAACGTCAACACGCCGGGCTATAGCCGCCAGGATGCGACCCAGGCGACGCGTTCGCCGCAGTTCAGCGGCGCTGGTTATATCGGCTCCGGCACCACGCTGGTGGAGATTCGCCGGACCTACAGTGAATTCCTCACCAACCAGTTGCGCAGCAGCACCGCGTTGAGCAGTGATGTCGAGGCTTACAAGAGCCAGATCAATCAACTTGATTCGTTGCTGGCCGGTACTACCACGGGCATCACCCCATCCTTGCAGAAATTCTTCTCGGCGCTGCAGACGGCTGCCGAAGATCCGGCCAATATCCCGGCCAGGCAACTGGTGCTGGCGGAAGCCGAAGGGCTGTCGCGTCGCTTCAATACCGTTTATGACCGGCTTTCGGAGCAGAACAGCTTCACCAACAAGCAGATGTCCGCCGTAACCGACCAGGTCAACCGGCTGGCGGGGAGTATCGGCAGCCTGAACGAGGCCATCGCTGTCGCTGCCGCCAACGGCAAGCAACCCAATGACCTGCTCGATGCGCGGGATGAGGCGGTGCGCGAGCTGTCGACCTATATCGGTGTCACCGTGGTTCCGCAGGACGACAGCAGCTTCAATATCTTCATCGGCAGCGGCCAGCCACTGGTGGTGGGCGGTAGTGCAGCGCGGCTGGAAGTCGTGCCGGGTCAGGGCGATCCCAACCGCCATGAGGTGCAGTTCGTCAGCGGCGGCTCGCGGCAGGGCATCACCTCGCAGATCACCGGCGGCGAGCTGGGCGGGCTGATCCGTTATCGCGAAGAAGTGCTGGATTCGACCATGAACTCGCTGGGCCGACTGGCGCTGGCGGTCAGCGACCAGGTCAATAGTCAACTGGGGCAAGGCCTGGATCTGAAGGGGCAGGTGGGCTCGGCACTGTTTGGAAATTACAACGATGAGGCGCTGGCAAAACTGCGCGTCAATGCCTTCGTTGGCAATGCCAGCAACGCGCAGCCGGCGCTGAACATCACCGACACCAGCGTGCTGACCACCAGCGACTACCTGATGGAATATGACGGCAGCCTCCCGAGCGGCTACAAGGTCCGGCGGTTGAGCGACAACCAGCCGATGACGGTGCAGAACAACGGCGGCGTCCTGTCCTTCACCGACCCGAATGGTCGCGTTCAGGGTTTCGAGGTCGTCGTGGGCAATCCACCGCCTGCACTCAATGACAAGTTCACCCTGCAGCCCACGCGACGCGGCGCCACGGATATCAGCACCGTGCTCGATCAGGCGGACCAGTTGGCCTTTGCCGCGCCACTGCATTCCCAGGCTGAGTTGCAGAACGGGGGTAACGGCGTCATTGGCCAGCCCTCCATCGAGAATCTGCAGAACCCGCTGGTCCCGGCGGATCTGAGCAACCTGTCGCCTTTGACCCTGACCTATGCCGCGCCAGTCGCACCGGCTACCACGGGGACTTTCACATTGAGCGCGCCTGCTGGCGTTACGGTCTCACCGGCCACCCTGAGCATTACCCCGGGGCAGAGCAATACCCTCAACTACACGGTCACCTCGGGTGGCAGCACCGTTGAAATCTCACAGACCTTCAGCGGTCGTCCCGCCGAGGGGGACGAGTTCACCCTGGAATACAACCAGAGCGGCGTATCGGACAACCGCAACGCCCTGAAACTGGTCGATCTGCAAAGCAAGCAGACCGTGGGTGTCGATAACAATGTGCCGGGTTCGGGCTTCAGTCTCACCGATGGCTACGGTGAGCTGGTCGAGCGGGTCGGCACCCTGACCGCCCAGGCCCGGATGGACAGCGAGGCCACCGGCGCGATCCTCAAGCAGGCCCAGGACAATCGCGACTCGTTGTCGGCGGTGAATCTCGACGAAGAAGCCGCCAACCTGATCAAGTTCGAGCAGTACTACAACGCCTCGGCTCAGATCATTCAAGTTGCGCGCTCTCTGTTCGATACATTGATCAGCACCTTCCGCTAATAGGCCCGACCATGCGCATCTCCACCTTGCAATCCTTCAACAATGGCGTCGCCGGGCTGCAGCGCAACTACGCCAACGCGATCCGGACCCAGGAACAGATCAGCTCCGGCAACCGTATTCTTACGCCGGCCGACGATCCGGTCGCTTCGGTGCGCCTGTTGCAGCTCGAACAGCAACAGAACGTGCTCGGCCAGTACAACGCCAACCTGACGGCGGCGGACAACAGCCTGACCCAGGAAGAAGTGACACTCAGCTCGGTGAATACCGTGCTGCTTCGCGTGCGCGAACTGGCTCTGCGGGCCGGCAACGGTTCTCTCGATGCTGAGGATCGCAAATCCATCGCTGCCGAGCTGCGTGAGCGTGAAGACGAGCTGCTGTCGCTGATGAATACCCGCAATGCGCGCGGCGAGTACCTGTTCTCCGGCTTCCAGGGCAAGACCCAGCCTTTCGTGCGCGGCGCGGATGGCAGTTACAGCTATCAGGGGGATGAAGGCCAGCGCAAGCTGCAGATCGCCAGTTCGTTGAACATCGCCATCAGCGACAACGGCAAGGCGGTATTCGAGAATGTGACCAACGCAGGGCGATATACCGTATCGACTCCACCCCCACCAGGCTCGACGTGGAGCGTTTCCGCGCCCCTGGTGCAGGATGAAGTGGCTGTTGCGGGGAATCCGGCATTTCCGGCGGCGGGCATTGGTATCCACTTCACGTCCGATACCGATTACATCGTCTACGATCTGGCCAATCCACCTGGCGATTTCTCCGATCCCTATGCCGACCCGTCTCAGGTGATCGATTCGGGAGTGGTCGATGGTGATGAGAAAACTGCCGACGAGCTGGTTTTTCGCGGCGTGATGATCAAGTTCGATGGTGTGCCGATCCAAGGTGAATCGGTAGAAATCCGGCTGGATCCCAGCGCACAGAAGCAGGGTATTCTCGACACCATCGCCAGCCTGCGCATGACCCTGGAAGATCCGTCCTCCAGCAATGCCGACATACGCGATGCGGTGGCCGTGAGCCTGACCAATCTCGATCACGGCATGGTCAGTGTGGATGCCACCCGGGGCAACATCGGCGCGCGACGGAACGTGATCGAGACCACCCTGACCGACAACGAAGATGTGGCGCTGGTCAACAAGTCGGTGCAGGCAGAACTGCGCGAGCTGGATTACGCCGAAGCACTGTCGCGGTTGTCATTCCAGACCATCATTCTCGAAGCGGCCCAGCAGAGCTACGTGAAGATCGCGGGCCTGAATCTGTTCAACAAAATGTGATAAGAGCGCTCGAGCGATCTGAATCACAAAACAGGCAGTCCCCTGTTTGACTTGTGATGATTGCATCTTAAAGTGGTTGCGCGGCGCATGGAGTACCGCGCCGGATCATTCCGACACTCAAAAGGATGTGAACAATGAACAAGTCGTTTATCTGCGCAACATTGCTGGCCCTGCTCACTGGTTTTTCCGTGGGCGGCCACGCCGCCGAGACAAAGCCTGTCGAATCCACCAGCGTTGCGCTGGCGGCGATTGCACAAGTGAATCTCAATACCGCCGACGCCGAAACCCTGACCCGTGAACTCAAGGGAATAGGTGCGGCAAAAGCCAAGGCGATTGTCGAATACCGCGAAGCGCATGGCCCGTTCAGCTCCGTTGACGAGTTGCTGGAGGTCAAGGGTATCGGTACGTCAATCCTGGACAGAAACCGGGCCAAACTCAGCCTGAACTGAACAGGTATTTAATCGCCCTGAAGCCGGTCTTTCGACCGGCTTTTTTCGTCGTGCTTCAGGTATATACCCTGCCTATAGCAATGTGGCCCGTTGTGAGCTGCCGTGAAAAATGCTTGGCTGGCGTCTTCTCATGGCAGACAGCAAAGCTGTGATTGGCCGTGAACGCCAAGCTGCGCGTCATTGTCTCTGCTGGAACAACCTTCTTTGTCAGGAAAAGCTGAAAGCGCGTGAAAAAAGCATTGACATGTTACGGTTATGCACATTCTTGAATGCAAGCTGCCTCGCTTGTGAAAGCGGATTCACGGTTTTTCTCTGAATCACATAACCTATTGATTTATAAGCTTTTTTGAAGACTGCGCAAAAACTCGTCGATCTGTTTGGAGACCGCATCAGACGGGCGTTTGAGGCAGTCATCCATAATCTGTTCACAGTGTTATCCACAGCTTTTGTGGATAAGCGGCTGGAGCCCAAACAGGATGGGCTTTGAGGGCTGGCTTTGGAGTGCGGCGATGAAAGTACCTTGGCGATTGATGAAATATCTACCGATAGCGCAACGGGTTCTGGCCCGTGGAAGGCTGCCGGCGGTTCTTCTCGCCGTCGCTCGCAAGAGCTCCTCGCGAGGCGGGCTGATCAAGGGCCTGCGTGAGGAGCTCGGGCTGCTTCAGGCCTTGTGCGTCGCCTGGTGGCGAGGTGAATACCGGGCCGTCAGCAAACCCGCACTGATCGCAGTGGTGGCCGGCCTTCTGTATTTTCTGGCGCCACTGGATGCCATTCCGGACTGGATTCCGGGGCTTGGCTTCATCGACGACCTTGCCGTGCTGGGCTGGGTGATGCGCAAATGGTCTGGTGAGTTGGAGGCCTTCCGCACCTGGCGAGACAGCCAGTCGGCAGAGACGCGCGCAGGACTGATGCGTTTGCCTGCTGCCGATGAGCCCAAGGTGGAATAGCTGAATGACTGAATAGACGCGAAATGGCAGGGATTAATCCTTTTGTGCGCTTAATTGTCTTTAAAAAGTCAATTCATGCTTGCGTTTCACTCAGTGATGCGGCCCCTTTGGCTAAAAAGCTGTCTCCGGGCTGTTAAGATTCGCTTCTACGGAATCGAACAGCAGGTAGGTAGCGGATGAATGTTCAAACCATCATGCGGGATGGCGAGCCGGAGTATGCAGTGTTGCCCTGGGCCGACTATCAGGCTCTGCTGAATGCGCTTGGCCGGCCTTCCATCGATGCGAGCGTCAAGCCCGCCCCGGTTGCCTCGCCCAGGTTCAGCGAACTGTCGGCCTTGCGGGAAGCCAGGGGTATGAGCCAGGAAGTGCTGGCACGTTCGGTGGGTATCAGCCCGGCCTATCTGGCCCTGATCGAGCAGGGCGAGCGTGATCCGGGCGAGCCCATACGCCGTGCGCTGGCACGTGCCCTGGAGGTTGCACAATGGGACCCGCAAGTGTGAGAGACGGAGCGGCGCCGATTCGTATCAGCCGGCCACACTGGCATGCGCTGCTCGATGAGCTGAATGATGCCCGGCTGCAGCGCCATCTGGTGACCTATCGTTCCCTGCTCGAACGACTTCAACTGCCGACTCCCGCCATGCAGACCCTGACGGCTGCGCTGGAGCATCTGGCGATGCTCGATGCTCAGGCGGGACGACCGCTGCGCAGCGTGCTGGTGATCAGCCAGAGCGCCAGTCGCTTGCCAAGGACCGGGTTTTTCGAGTGCGCCGCTCGCTTGGGACGTTTTTGCGGCCCTGTTGATGGCACGGCTGCCGCCTCCTGGCATGCGGGAGAAGTGGCGCGAGTGTTTGAATTCGACTATCCGGAGGCACCGTGATACTGCTCAAGGTTCGCGCACGCGCAGGTTACTGGATTGCACGCAGGCTGATGGGGTCACGCTGGGCTGTGCAGCAGCCGAAGCTGTGGCGCTGGATGGAGGGCCAGTTTTCCCGCATGGCCGGTATTGGTGATACGCAAGCACAGAGTTTCTACGGTCATATCCTGCTTTTTCGCGGCCAGGGCTATGGTGCGAAAAGGGAAGGCATACGTTTGCTGCGTCTGGCGGCCGAGGCGGGCGATGCCAAGGCCGCCTATCAGATGGGTGTCGTCAGCCTCAGTGAAGACGCTACCCACGGCCCCGATGGCACCCAGGCAGCGTACTGGTGGAAGCGTGCGGTCGAGGCTGGCCACCCATTGGCTGCGACTCGTCTGTCGCAGCTCTACACGGCGGGTGGCCACGGCCTGGCGTGCGATAAACAGCAGGCCGAGCATTACAAGGCCAGGGCCGCCGGGCTGGGGCTCTGATCCTGGGAAGCCTGCTGTGCAGTATCAACGACGTGCAGGCTGAAACCGGAAGTGTGCTTGGCCAGGCGTTTGGCTTGCGAAGCGAGTTTGGCCAGATGCGCCGCATCGAGTTCGGCTGCGGTATCGGGTTTCACATGAACGGCACCGATGGAAAGTGAAAGCAGTGGATAGCGCTCCATGCTGCCTTGACGCCCCTCGGCGATGAAGCAACCTGCCGCAAGGTGTTCGTCATGGTAGAACGATTGGCAACGCTGCTCGAACGCAGCGAATAGACGGCTGATTTTTCCTGACCAGTCCTGTGGTCCCATGACCAGCATGAAGTCATCGCCACCGATGTGGCCGATGAAGTCACAGCTCGAATCGATCTGCTCATCAAGGCAACGGGCAAGACAGAGCAGGGCTTCGTCACCCTTGGCGTAGCCGTAAATGTCGTTGAAAGGCTTGAAGTGATCGATATCCACGTAGCAGATAACGGCTTCGCGGCCTTCGTGCAGAAGGCGTGTCAGGCATTGCTGAATGGGCACGTTGCCTGGCAGCAGGGTCAGCGGATTGGCATGGCGGGCCTGCTGGACTTTCATTTCGGTAATCAGCTTCAGTACATCGATCACCCGTCCCAGCCCGTAATACTTGCCGTTGAGAGTAATCACGAAGTCTTCCTCGATACGCTGCCGGGCGCGGCTGGTCAGCAGGCGGCTGACCTGTTGCAGCGATTGACCGACTTCCACGGCGAGAAAGTCATCGCTCATCAGTCTGCTGATGGCTTTTCGCGCCAGCAGCTCGGTCGCGAAGGGCTTGAGCAAGGCATCGGAGAGCAGGCTGCGATGAACGATACCGACAGGGGCGTTCATTGCGTCCAGGACCGCAACTGAATTCAGGTTGGCCTGCCGGCGAAACAGCTCCAGCACTTCGGCAATGGGCTGCGTGACGGAGACCGCCGACTGTTTCAGCACCAGGGCGGACAGATCCTCGCTTTGCTCATTGAATGGCCCGTCACACAGGGGCGTGTTTGGCAGTGCGCTGGCTATGTCAACGCAGGGCTTTTCTTCTGGCCGACCCAGCAGGTATCCCTGAACCAGGTCAATACCCATATCCGCGAGCACGCTCAGCTCTTCAGGCAGTTCGATGCCTTCTGCAATGACCTGTGCCTGGGCGGCTCTGGCTATCTTCAGGATCGATTCGACGAACCTGCGCTTGACGGCGTCCCGGTGAATGCCATCGATGAAGTAGCGATCGATCTTGACGTAATCCGGGCGCAGCTCCGACCACATGCGCAGGCTGGAGTAGCCGGCGCCCAGATCGTCCAGGGCGATGGAGAAGCCCATGTTGCGGTAGTGGTGCAAGGCCGTATTGAGCAGCTCGAAGTCATCGGTCGGCATCTGTTCGGTCAGTTCGATGACGACTTTGTCCGCAGGAATGCCGTATCGCTGCAGCAGCTCGAGCGTGCGGCCAGGCTTGTGGCTCGCATCGAGCAGGGTTTCTGGCGAAGCGTTGAGGAACAACCGCCCCTGCAGGTGTAGCTGGCTGTAGCGGCGGCAGGCGTTTTCGCGACAGAGCATTTCCAGCTCGTTGAGGCGGTCGCCGTGACGTGCTGCTGCGAGCAGGTTGATGGGCGAATGCAGCGAGCTATCCGACGGGCCTCGCGTCAGTGCTTCATGGCCGACTATGCGGCGTTCGGACAGTGAAATGATGGGCTGGAAAAGACTGCTGATGCCGCCGTGAGCAAGGATGTGATCGAGAGTGCTCAACTGCTCGGTGACGGTCATGATGGTTCCGTATCGTGAAATGAGAAGAGCCGCTCAGGCGGCTCTTCTCATTTCACGATACGGTGATGTCATTTTGATGACATCCAGTGGAATGCTATTCCCTTGGCAGGCTGTTTTTGGCTACGGCCTCATTCAGCCCCAGCCAGTCGAGCAGGATTCTTCCGCTTTCCGCGAGGTAGGCGTCGTCTTCGGGTTTGCCTTTCTTGTCTTCGACATGCGGTGTCGTTTCGTCTTCGCGCTCCAGCTTGGCCAGGGGCTCCTCGCCCTTGGCCTCGCGCAGGGCATTTTCCAGCGTCAACTGGCGCTTCTCGATACTGTCCTGCTGCGCCCGACGTTTTTCTTCGTTGAGGCTGACCGTGGTTTCGTGGCTCAACTCCTGAGCGAGGGCAAGGCGATTGCGGGTGAAAACGAAGTCGGGGTTTTCGCCGGTCCGTGTTTCGTGACGGGCCTTGAGTTCGGCAAGGAAGGGTTTGAACGGATTCATGTCTTCATTGTGCACGGCGCGAATGCTGTCCCAGGGCAGGGCTTCGGGCAGGGCGCTTTCGCCGATCTCGCTGGTATCGACTTCAGCTGGATAGGAAATGTCCGGGATCACGCCCTGGTGTTGCGTGCTTTGCCCCGAAACCCGGTAGAACTTGGCGAGCGTCAGTTTCAGTTCACCGTGGTTGAGCGGCTGCACGGTCTGTACCGTGCCCTTGCCGAACGTCTGGCCGCCAAGAATCAGCGCCCGATGATAGTCCTGCATCGCACCGGCGAAGATTTCCGAGGCCGAGGCGGACAGGCGATTGACCAGTACTGCCAGCGGTCCTGTATAGAAGGCGCCGGGCTGTTCGTCGGCCAGGATATCCACACGACCGTCACTGTTGCGCACCAGTACGGTCGGCCCCTGCTCGATGAACAGCCCCGTCAGTTCGGTCGCTTCCTGCAGCGAGCCGCCACCGTTGTTGCGCAGGTCGATCACCACGCCATCGACTTGTTCCTGCTGCAGTTCGGTCAGCAGCTTCTTCACGTCGCGAGTGGTGCTCTTGTAGTTCTTGTCGCCGGAACGCAGGGCCTTGAAATCGAGATAGAAGGCCGGGATTTCGATGACGCCGAGTGTGTAGTCGCGGCCTTCATGCTGGAGGTTGAGGACCGACTTCTTGGCGGCCTGCTCTTCGAGCTTCACGGCTTCACGCGTGATGGCGACGATCTTGCTGTTCTGATCGTTGGGCGCATTGCTGGCCGGGATCACTTCGAGGCGAACGACCGAACCCTTGGGGCCGCGGATCAGTTTGACCACCTCATCGAGCCGCCAGCCGATCACGTCGACCATTTCCTCGTCGCTCTGGGCGACGCCGATGATCCTGTCGGCGGGGGCGATCTGCTTGCTCTTCTCGGCGGGGCCGGCCGGCACCAGGCGCACCACCTTGACGTGTTCGTTGTCGCTCTGCAGGACGGCGCCGATGCCTTCCAGGGAGAGGCTCATGTTGATGTCGAAGTTTTCCGCGTTGTCTGGCGACAGGTATTGCGTGTGCGGATCGTAGGACTGCGCGAAGGCATTGATATAGGTCTGGAAGACGTCTTCGCCACGGGTCTGATCCAGGCGCGAGAGCTGGTTCCTGTAGCGCTTGGTGAGCAATTCCTCGATGGCTTTGGAGTCCTTGCCGGCGATCTTTAGCCGCAGTACCTCGTCCTTCACGCGTTTGCGCCAGAGGTCGTCGAGTTCCGCCATATCCTTCGACCAGGCGGCATTCTTGCGGTCGACCAGCAATTCCTCGTCAAGGGTGAAGTCGAAGTGGTCCACGCCTTTTTCCAGCAGGCTCAGAGCGTATTGCAGGCGACCCTGCAAGCGCTCCAGGTGCAGCCTGTAGATGGCGAAGCCGGGCTCGAGATTGCCGTTCTTCAGGTAGTTGTCGAAATCGTTGCGCCAGGCCTTGAATCTGGCGATGTCGCCAGCAGTGAAATAGCTGCGCGACGGATCGAGCATCTCGATATAGCTGTCGAAGATTTTTGCCGAGCGGGCATCATTGAGCGGAGGTTTGTTGTAATGGTGGCGCTTGAGCAGCTCGACCACATTGAGGCTGGCAATCACCTGATCGCGGTCGGGCTGCAGGTAATCCCAGGCGCTTGCGCTTGGTTTGGCCAGCACAGACGAGGTCTGCAGGCCGATGAACAGGGCGAATACGCCGAAGGTCAGGGACCGTTTAATGCGGGAGGGGCGACGTGAGGCTGGGTAATAACGCATATTAGGCCATCATGTTGGGCGCCGGCCGCAGTCACTGGTCGACGGTGAAAAATAATAGCCCGATGGTAACAGGCGGTTGCGAACGTCAGCGAGTGATGTTGGACGAACGCAAGTTTCAACAATATGGAGGCAGCATGAAGGCTTTGCAAGGTATCGAGGGACAACTGGAGTGGGCGCAACGAGACGCGCCGCAATGCGCTCCGGGACAGGTGCGTATCCGGGTAGCCGCAGCGGGGCTGAATCGGGCCGATCTGCTGCAGCGTGCCGGGCATTACCCGCCGCCAGCCGGGGTGACCGATATCCTTGGCCTGGAGTGCTCGGGCGTGATCAGCGAGGTGGGCGCGGGCAGCGACTGGCAGGTGGGTGATCGCGTCTGCGCACTGTTGGCCGGTGGCGGCATGGCGGAAGAGGTGGTCGTCGATGGGCGGCATGCGCTACCGGTTCCCGAGGGGCTGTCGCTGCATGAGGCCGCGGTGATTCCCGAGGTGTACGCCACCGCCTGGCTCAACCTGTACCGCCTCGGCGCCTTGCGACCGGGTGAAAAGGTGCTGCTGCACGCCGGTGCCAGCGGCGTCGGTTCGGCGGCGATCCAGCTGTGCAAGGCATTCGGTAACCCCTGCTGGGTCAGTGTCGGTTCGGTCGAGCGTCTGGCCTACTGCGAATCCCTGGGCGCCGAAGGCGGTGTGCTGCGCGGCGAGACGCTGGAAGCGCTGCGTGATTTCGCCCCCTTCGATCTGATTCTCGATCCGGTGGGCGCCAAATATGCCGCACTCAACCTGCAACTGCTCGGCAGGGATGCGCGCTGGGTGATGATCGGGCTGATGGGCGGGCGCAAGGGCGAGCTGGATTTCGGCGCGTTGCTGGCCAAGCGCATCCAGTTGATCGGCTCGACCCTGCGCAGCCGCGACGCCGACGACAAGGCCGGGCTGATGGCCGAGCTGAAAGATAAAGTCTGGCCGCTCCTGGCCAGCGGGCAGTTGTCACCGCGTCTGGAACGGACCTTCCCGATTGGCGACGTGGAGGCCGCGTTCGAGCTGCTGGCCAGCAACAGCGTGTCGGGCAAGCTGGCGCTGGTGATCGACTCCAGCCTGCAGTGAGAACCTGTTCAAAGTCTCGCGAGCTAGAGCAATGCAAGGCAAAAACAGGCGAGGACACGGAGTTTACAGCTGTAAATGAGTAGTCCGAGCCTGTTTTTAACGCAGCAGTGCCGACGCGCAGCAGACTTTGAACAGGTTCTGAGGCGACAGCCGGGCGGGCCGGATGCTCGCCCGCTCTGGCTTCAGGGCAGCGTCGGGCTCGAATAGAAGGCGCTGAGTACCTTGACCAGTTGCGCCAGATCCTGGCTGCCGGCCAGCTCGCGAATCGAGTGCATGCCGAAGGTTGGCAGGCCGATGTCGACGGTGCGCACGCCCAGCTGGCTGGCGGTGATGGGGCCGATGGTGGAGCCACAGCCCATGTCGCTGCGGGTGACGAAGCTTTGCACCGATACTTCGTTTTCCAGGCAGAGATGGCGGAAGAAGCCTGCGGTTTCGCTGCTGGTGGCATAGCGCTGGTTGTTGTTGATCTTGATCACCGGGCCGGCGTTGAGTTTCGGCCCGTGATTGCCGTCGTGCTTGTCGCTGTAATTGGGATGTACCGCATGGGCGTTGTCTGCGGAGATCAGCAGCGAACGGTTGATGCAGCGCTGAAATCCTTCCTCGTCGGGCAACAGGCGACGCAGCACCTGCTCCAGGAAGGGGCCGTCCGCGCCGCACATGGAGGCCGAGCCGACTTCTTCGTGATCGGTGCAGACCAGTACGCAGCTTTCATCCGGCGTGGCCCGCAGCAGGGCTTGCAGCCCGGCGAAACAGGACAGCAGGTTGTCCAGCCGCGCGCCGGCGATGAAGTCGCCGTGCAGGCCGATGACGGCGGCGTCCTGGGTGTCGTAGAAACTCAACTCGAAATCCAGCACCACATCGGCGAGCAGGCCGTGTTCACGGCTGAGCTGGTCGGCCAGCAGGGCGCGGAAATCCGGGCTTTCTTCGCTGGCGATCTGGGCCAGGATCGGTGGCAGTTCGGTTTGCGGATTGATGGCCCAGCCCTGGTTGGCCTCCCGGTTGAGGTGGATGGCGAGGCTGGGGATCACGGCAATCGGCAGCTTGAAGTCGACCAGCTGGCTTTCGATGCGACCGTCGCGGCTGTAGGTGACGCGCCCCGCCAGTGACAGATCGCGGTCGAACCAGGGCGCCAGCAGGGCGCCGCCATAGACTTCCACCCCCAGTTGCCAGAAGCCCTGGCGTTGCAGCTCCGGTTGCGGCTTGACCCGCAGGCAGGGGCTGTCGGTATGGGCGCCGACCAGGCGCAGGCCGTGCTCGACGGGGGATTTGCTGCCGAGCTGGAAGGCGATGATCGCGGAGTCGTTGCGGGTGACGTAGTAACGCCCGCCAGGCTCGGTGTGCCAGGTCTCGCTTTCGTTCAGCGCCTTGAAACCGGCGGCCTGCAAGGCCTGGGCAAGGCTGGCGGTGGCATGGAACGGAGTGGGGGAGGCCTGGAGAAAATCGATCAGGCCCTGGTTGAGTTCTTCGCGCATGGGGGGCTCCGGACGGCAGGACGGGAAAGTCTATCCCATCGGCCAGTGAGACTGCAGTCTGCCGTGGCTGAACCCGGTTTCAGTCCTTTCGTGCGATGACTTCAAACAGATGCCAATGCTTGGCCCGCCCAAGCGCTGTCTTGCCGTCGTATTCGAATTCGTTGAGTTCAAGCAGCGTCCAGCCTTCGAATTGCTGCTGCAGTTGATCACGGCTGTGAATACTGAAGTCTTTTCTCGCCCAATCGTCGCGTGGGCCGAAGAAGTGTCCGGTAAACAGACCGTCTTCACGCAAGCTCCGGGTGATCCGCAGCCATAGATCGCCGAATGCGTCCGGTTGGCAGAATGGCAGTGCGAAGCTGGCATTGATGAGGTCCGCTGCCGGCAAGGCGGTCGCGTCTTCGAACGTTCGGCATAGCGTGGACAGCTTGCCAGGCGCATGCATGGCTGCCTGTTCTCGCAGAAGAGCCAGTGCTTGCGGATCGCGGTCGAGAGCGGTGACTTCCCAGCCCGCGGCGAGCAACGCCAGGCTATCGCGTCCGGCGCCGCAGCCCAGGTCCAGTGCCTGGGCGGGCTCACGGGACCACAGGGCAAGGGCTTTGTGAAGGCTGGGGTGTGCAGGTGCGCCACGGGTCGCCTGCAGAAAGTCGTTCATCAGAACGGCGCCGGGCAGTCGAAGCGCATCCGTTCGCCGGTCTGTGGATGGGTCAGTGCGAGCATACTGGCATGCAGGCACAGCCGTTCATGGGCATGCAGCGCCTGTTCATGGGCATAGAGGCGATCACCCAGCAGCGGGTGACCGATGGACAGCATGTGCACGCGCAACTGGTGGGAACGCCCGGTGATGGGCGTCAGCTCGACGCGGCTGTGGTTTTCGCAGCGCTCGATCACGCGCCAGTAGGTCAGGGCGTGCTTGCCCAGTTCGTGATCGACCACGTGCCGGGGCTTGGTCGGCGGGTCGTAGCGCAGGGGCAGGTCGATGCTGCCGCTGTCCTGTGCAGGCAAGCCCCAGCACAGGGCGGTGTAGGCCTTTTCGGTTTCACGATCATGGAACTGGCGCGACAGTTCGCGGTGGCTGTCGGCGTCGCGGGCCAGCACGATCAGGCCGGACGTTTCCCAGTCCAGCCGGTGCACGATGCGCGCCTCGGGAAAGCCGTTCTCCTGCAGACGGGTCACCAGGCAATCGCGGTTGTCCTCGGCGCGACCGGGCACCGAGAGCAGCAGGGTGGGCTTGTTGATGACCAGCAGGGCGGCGTCCTGGTGGACGATCTGGATATTGTTCAGGGGCATTACGAATTCCATAAACGGAAACGGCGGCCTTTGAGCCGCCGTTCGTCAGCAGTATCACTATGCAAAAATCTGCTCTGGGTCTCGCGAGCTAGAGCCCTGCAAGGCGCTACGACCAACGGGAGTAACAGCCGAAGGCTGGCCCGAAGGGTGAGCGCCAGCGAATCAAACAGGCGAGGAACGGACCGGGCTCGCGTACGAGTTTAGTGGCCTGAATGAGCATGACTCACTCCGTTCGCCCTTCGGGCCGCGCTGAAGCGCGTTAGCCGCAAGCGGCTTGCCGAGCCTGTTTTTAACGCCGCAGGGCCGGCGCGCAGCAGACCAGTGCTGATTTTCAGCGGTCCGGCAGAGTGATGTTCAATTCCAGAATCGAGCAACTGCCCTGGTCTTCGAGTGCGACCTGAACCTGGTCCTGGTCGATGTTGACGTACTTGCGGATCACCTCGACCAGTTCCTTCTGCAGCGCCGGCAGGTAGTCCGGCTCGTTACGCTGGCCGCGTTCGTGGGCGACGATGATCTGCAGGCGTTCCTTGGCGATGGAGGCGGGCGTTTCCTTCTTTTTGCGCTCGCGGAAGAAGTCCAGCAGGTTCATTCTCGACCTCCAAACAGACGCGCCAGGAAGCCCTGCTTCTTGACATCGAGGAAACGGTGGCTGACTTCCTTGCCCAGCAGCCGGTCCACCGCGTCGCTGTAGGCCTGGCCAGCGTCGCTCTGGTCGTCGAGGATGACCGGCACGCCCTGGTTCGAGGCCTTGAGCACCGCCTGGGATTCGGGGATGACACCCAGCAGGCGGATGGAGAGGATTTCCTCGACGTCCTCGACACCGAGCATTTCGCCCTTGACCACGCGCTCGGGGTTGTAGCGGGTCAGCAGCAGGTGCTCCTTGATCGGCTCCTGGCCGTTCTCGGCACGGCGCGACTTGCTTGCCAGCAGGCCGAGCATGCGGTCGGAGTCACGCACCGAGGAAACTTCCGGGTTGGTCACCACGATGGCCTCGTCGGCGTAGTACATCGCCAGGTGCGCACCCTTCTCGATACCGGCCGGCGAATCGCAGATCACGTATTCGAAGTTCTGCGCCAGCTCGTCGATGACCTTGCCGACGCCTTCGAGGGTCAGCGCGTCCTTGTCGCGGGTCTGGCTGGCGGCCAGCACGTAGAGGTTTTCCAGGCGCTTGTCCTTGATCAGGGCCTGGGTCAAGGTGGCGTCGCCATTGATGACGTTGACGAAGTCATACACCACGCGGCGCTCGCAGCCCATGATCAGGTCCAGGTTACGCAGACCGACGTCGAAGTCGACGATGGCGGTCTTGTGGCCACGCAGGGCGAGGCCGGTACCGATGGCGGCGCTGGAAGTGGTCTTGCCGACGCCACCCTTGCCGGAAGTGACTACGAGGATCTTGGCCAAGGTGATTCACCCTAAGAATATGGAAATCGGGACCTTCAGCCGAGTCGGCGTCCAGGTGCCCGTTGGTCTTGAAAATTCGCGGAAGTATCCGTTAAAGGCGGGTGATGTTCAACACGTCGCCGGACAGCTTCATTTGTACCGCCTCGGCCCACAAGGGATCGCGCCGCAGGTCTTCGGCCACCTTGTATTGCCCGGCGATGGAAACCATTTCGGCGCCGAGCTGCTGGCAGAAGATCCGTGCATTGGCATCGCCCTTGATGCCGGCCAGGGCACGACCGCGCAACGGACCGTAGACATGGATGTTGCCATCGGCAAGAAGTTCCGCACCGGGGCTGACGGTGGCCAGAACGATGAGGTCGCCACCCTGGGCGTAGATCTGCTGGCCGCCACGTACCGGTGTGGTGACGATACGGGTGGGGCGATAGACCGGTTCGGCTGGCTTGGCGGGTTCGGCGGCTGCCTTGGCGGACAGGTCGAGCTTGCGCTCGCGTGCCCCGGAGGGTGGCAATACGGCCAGATCGAGCGTATTCGCCGCTTCGATGATCTGCGGATCAGCGGCACGTAGCGCCAGGGTGCGCAGGCCGTGCTTGCGGCACAGGGCGATCAGCGCGGGAAGGTCAGGCTGGCTGTCGGCTGGCAGCTTGTCCAGTGCCAGCACCAGGGGTGTGTTGTTGAAGAAGTCGGGCGCCTGCTCGACCTTCATGGCCAGTTGCCGGTCGAGACGTTCCAGATCGTTCTGTGCCAGCTCCAGCACGGTGATGGCCAGCATGCTGCCCTTGAGCTGGAACACGGGAACTTGGTCGAGAAGGTCGGCTTGGCTCATGGTCTGTCTGCTGCGGTAAATGGCGTGAACTTATAACGGGGCAGACGGGGAGCTGCAAGTCGCAAGCAGCAAACGGCAGGAAAAACAAACGCAAAAGCAGCCGCGTGAAGCCAGCGGCGTCGGCATTTTTTCTTCTGAGGGCTTAGAATGCGCCGTTTTACCGGTTCGAGCTTGCCGATGGATCGTCCCCGCTTTCGCGCATCCTTTGTTCATCCGCGTTTCTGGCCGCTCTGGCTGGGCCTGGGCTTGCTGTGGCTGGTGGTCCAGCTGCCCTACAAGGTTCTGCTGCTGCTGGGGCGCGGCCTGGGCGCGCTGATGTACCGGACTGCCCGTTCGCGGCGACACATTGCCGGGCGCAATCTCGAACTGTGTTTCCCACAACTGAGCGCCCGTGAGCGCGAGCGTCTGTTGCGCGAGAACTTCGCCTCCACCGGTATCGCCTTTTTCGAGATGGCCATGAGCTGGTGGTGGCCCAGGGCGCGCTTGCAGCGGCTGGCGCATGTCGAGGGGCTGGAGCATCTGCAGCAGGCGCAGGCCGAAGGGCAGGGCGTGATCCTGATGGCGCTGCATTTCACCACCCTGGAAATCGGCGCGGCGCTGCTCGGTCAGCACCACACCATCGACGGCATGTACCGCGAGCACAAGAACCCGGTGTTCGACTTCGTACAGCGGCGCGGGCGCGAGCGGCACAATGACGATGCCACGGCCATCGAGCGCGAGGATGTGCGCGCCATGCTCAAGGTGCTGCGTGCGGGGCGTGCGATCTGGTACGCGCCGGATCAGGACTACGGGCGCAAGCAAAGCATTTTCGTGCCGCTGTTCGGCATCCCGGCGGCGACCGTCACAGCCACCACCAAGTTCGCCAGGCTGGGACGTGCGCGGGTGCTCCCTTATACCCAGGAACGCCTGGCTGATGGCGGCGGTTACCGGCTGGTGATCCATCCGCCGCTGGCGGACTTTCCGGGGGAAAGCGAGGAGGCCGATTGCCGGCGGGTCAATGCCTGGATCGAAGAGGCGGTTGGCCAGTGTCCCGAGCAGTACCTGTGGGCCCATCGCCGCTTCAAGACGCGGCCTGAGGGCGAGGCGAAGCTGTACTAAGCCGCGACCGCGAACGAAACGGGAACAGACTCTGCTATTCCTCGATCTGCAGTTCCCGCGCCCTGGTGTAGATGTAGCGGACCTTCTCGTACTCGAAGGGCGAATTGAGCTGGCCATATCTCAGGCTGGTGCCGTGGCGAAGGTCGATCAGGCGCAGTGCGGTCAGGCCGGACTCGCCGCCGCTGGCCTCGGAGTAGCGGAAATAATCGACCTGCCTCTCGACGGTAAAATCCATCACCAGCCCTGTGGTGTCGCGCAAATTGGACGGCCCCAGCGCCGGCAGAATCAGGTACGGCCCGTGGGGCGCTCCGTAAAACCCCAGCGTCTGTCCGAAATCCTCACGGTGGCGAGGCAGGCCCATGCGAGTGGCCGGGTCCCAGATGCCGCCAATGCCAATTACCGTATTGAACAGCAATCTGGCCGTGGTGTTCATCGCCCGCTCGCCCTTGAATTGAGCGAGGCTGTTGAAGAGCGTGGGAATATTGCCCAGGTTGTTGAAGAAGTTGCTCACGCCCGTGCGCACGATCCGGGGCGTGACATAGCGGTAGCCGCGCACCGCCGGCAGCATCACCCACTGGTCCAGGCGGTAATTGAAGTAATACATGCGTCGGTTCAGTGATTCCCAGGGGTCGTGAATGTCCAGCGCATCGAAGGTGGCGCGCTCGAATTCACGCTGATTCAGCCCTGGATTGAAGTTCAATGTACGCAGCGGATGGGTGAAGCCATCCTCGTCGGCAATGGTTGTCTGTGCATGGGCGATGCCGGCCAGCAGCACGAGCAGGGTGGTCGCGCCCAGTTTTCTCATCAGCGTCCTAGCCACGGAAGAACTCCAGCATATGGCGGGCGTTGACCCGGTAGTCGAGGTTGCCGCAATGCCCGCCGCGCGGGTACAGGCGCATGCGTTCGCCGAAGGTGCGGCGCAGAAAGCCCAGGTCGCCAGGGCCCAGGATCAGGTCGTCGGCATTGTGCATCACGCCGATTCTGGGGTTGTCTCGCAGGTAGTCTTCCAGCGCGTAAAGGCTGACCTGCTGGATCAGTTGCTGCAGGCCACCGCCACCCTGTCGGGCGCGCCACATGGGAATCAGCTGCTCGGTCAGGTAGCAATCGAAGTCACACAGCAGCGCACGCCGGAAGAAGGGTTCGAGGCTGGTGCCTTCGTCGATGGGGTAGCCGGGCGGCACGATCAGGCCACGGCGGTTGATCAGGTCGGAGGTGAAGGCGATGTCGGCGGAGGAGAAGCGAAAGGACGAGCCGATCAGCATCGCCATCTGCTCATCGGTCAGCCGCATGGGGGATTGCTGGAAGTCGAAGAGCATGGCCGCATCGAGGTCGATCACGGCTTGCCGGCGATAGTAGCGGGTGAGCTTGTCGAAGATGAGTTCGTAAAAGGTAGTGCTGCTGTCGATGCCTTCCACGCGGGTCTGCACCAGCCTGTTCAGGTTGCTGATCGAGGTGTAGAGGTTCACCGGCGGGTTGAGCAGCAGGACGCGCTTGAAGTTGAAGCTCTGTCGTGTCTCGTCCAGCTGGCTGACGAAAGCCGCGTTGAGCGCGCCCAGGCTGTAGCCGGTGAGGTGGAATTCGGTGACCGGCAGGTCGCGCTGCTGCGCCCGGACCGCCTGCATGACCCGGTACAGGTCCTTGGCGTCCTCGGGGCTGTAGCCCGGCGTGGCATGGCGCGAGGCGGCGGCGATGAAGTCGAAGCTGGTCGGCGATGACAGTTGTACGACGTGATAGCCGGCGCCGTAGAAGAGGCGTTTCAGCGACTCGGTCTTGCCTGCGGCATAGCTTGCGCCTGTACCCGAGATGATGAATATCAACGGCGCAGGTCCGGGCTGGCGGGCCAGGCGATAGGTCAGTCTTTTCACCGCCCAGAAATTGTCCGGCAGGATGAACTCGCGTTCGGGGCGCAAGCGCAGGCTGTAGTCGGCCTGATCGATATCCTCATTGGCGGGGACTTCGACGCGCAACTCCACAGGGGTCGAGGCGATAGTCGCCTCGAAGGGGTTGCTCAAGGGGTAACCATATTCTTCGATACTGATATCCGCTGCATGAACAGGCGTCATGACCAGCGCGAGCAGGGCGGATAACAACGGCAATCGCATCGGGAACATCTCCATGGACGGGGTGAGAGCCTGAGTTAGCCGTCACGCTCCGCTTCGGACTCCTTGTACTCCTACATTGACCGCCGCGCAGCTTTCTGGTTGCACGCGATGGCAATCAGCCTGATTGAAAGCCATACCGGGATTTAAAGAAGGGGGTCAGGCCTGGTGATGCAACCAGGCATGGGCCGGGATCGCAGTTTGCGCGGGCTGACGCTTGTCCAGTCGCTGCCAGATCTTCTCGTGAAAATAAAAACCCACGGAATTGCACAGGGGTTCGATTGCAGCTACCAGGCCACCGGCAGCGAGGCTTCCGGTCAAGGCATAGGTCACCGAGAAGGCGATGCAGAAGTGCATCAGGGTGAAAGTGATGGTCTTGGTCATGGCCGACTCCTGACATTGCAGTCGAGAATTATTCTCTGTTGGGTGGAGTCTGCGTCAGCCCGGTGTGATCGGGAAATCACGAAACATGATGAGCGGAATAGTCGTCTTCTATGTGCGCGGCAATATGCCACGCATGCGTCTAGAACGCAGGTTTCAGGAAAATAAAAACAAGACCATCGTCGAGTGGCGTTCGGCTGGCTCGGCCCTAAAGTACCGCCCCCTGCTCTCATTGGAGGGCGAGGAATGTGCGGAGAACATTCAATGAGCAACGAAAATCTTTACCAGCAGATCTACGACAATCCGCGGTTCCAGGAGTTGGTCGCAAAGCGGGGACGTTTTGCCTGGCTGCTTTCGAGCCTGATGCTTGGCGCCTATCTGGCTTTCATTCTGACCATCGCATTCGAGCCTGCAGTTCTGGGCATTCCGCTTGCTGCGGGCAGCGTCACCACCTGGGGTATTCCGGTGGGCATCGGCGTGATCTTCATGGCCTTTATCCTGACCGGTATCTACGTACAGCGTGCCAATGGCGAGTTCGACCGCCTCAACCAGGAAATCCTCGACGAGGTCCAGAAGTAATGAAATTTCGTTTCCTGATCGCTGCCGCACTGCTGGCGGCATCCCCGCTGCTGCTGGCTGGCGAAGCCCTGACAGGCGAAGTCCAGAAGCAGGCGACCAACTGGACCGCCATCATCATGTTCGTGGTTTTCATCGCATTCACGATGGGGATCACCAAGTGGGCGGCCAAGCGCAACACCTCCACCGCTGACTATTACACCGCCGGCGGCAGCATCACCGGCTTTCAGAACGGTCTGGCGATTGCCGGCGACTACATGTCCGCGGCGTCCTTTCTGGGTATTTCCGCGCTGGTATTCACCAGCGGTTACGACGGCCTGATCTACTCCATCGGCTTCCTGGTCGGCTGGCCGCTGATCCTGTTCCTGATGGCCGAACGCCTGCGTAACCTGGGCAAGTTCACCTTCTCCGACGTGGCCTCCTATCGCCTCGGCCAATCCCAGATCCGCATCCTCTCGGCCTTCGGCTCGCTGACCGTGGTGGCCTTCTACCTGATCGCGCAGATGGTCGGTGCCGGCAAGCTGATCCAGTTGCTGTTCGGCCTGGACTACATGATCGCGGTGATCCTGGTCGGCGTGCTGATGGTCATGTACGTGCTGTTCGGCGGCATGCTGGCCACCACCTGGGTACAGATCATCAAGGCGGTGCTGCTGCTGTCCGGCGCCAGCTTCATGGCCATCATGGTGATGAAGAGTGTCAACTTCGACTTCGGCGCGCTGTTCAGCGAAGCGGTCAAGCTGCATGACAAGGGCGCGGCCATCATGAGCCCCGGCGGTCTGGTGACCGATCCGATTTCGGCGATTTCCCTGGGCCTGGCGCTGATGTTCGGTACTGCCGGCCTGCCGCATATCCTGATGCGCTTCTTCACCGTGTCGGATGCCAAGGAAGCGCGCAAGAGCGTGTTCTACGCCACCGGCTTCATCGGCTACTTCTACATTCTGACCTTCATCATCGGCTTCGGCGCGATCCTGCTGGTCAGCACCAATCCCGAGTACAAGGACGCCACTGGCGCCATCATCGGCGGCACCAACATGGTGGCGGTGCACCTGGCCGAAGCGGTCGGCGGCAACCTGTTCCTGGGCTTCATCTCCGCGGTCGCCTTCGCCACCATCCTGGCGGTGGTCGCCGGTCTGACGCTGGCCGGCGCCTCGGCGGTGTCCCATGACCTGTACGCCTGCGTGATCAAGAAGGGCAAGGCCAAGGAAGCCGACGAGATGCGCGTGACCAAGATCACCACGCTCTCGCTGGGTGTGATCGCGATCCTGCTGGGCATCGCCTTCGAGAAGCAGAACATCGCCTTCATGGTCGGTCTGGCCTTCTCCATCGCCGCCAGCTGCAACTTCCCGGTGCTGTTCCTTTCCATGTACTGGAAGGATCTGACCACCCGTGGTGCGCTGTTCGGTGGCTCGCTGGGCCTGTTCACCGCGCTGGTCCTGACCATCCTCAGCCCGACCGTATGGGTGCAGGTACTGGGCAACGCCGAGGCGATTTTCCCGTACTCCTACCCGGCGCTGTTCTCGGTCACCGTGGCCTTCATCGGCATCTGGTTCTTCTCGGTCACCGACAAGAGCCGCAGTGCCGGCGAAGAGCGCGCGCGGTTCTTCCCGCAGTTCGTGCGTTCGCAGACCGGGCTGGGGGCCACTGGCGCCGTCGCTCACTGATGATCGGCTAGAGCGGTACACGTAAAAGGGCAGCCCAGGGGCTGCCCTTTTTGCATTTCAGCGCTCAGGCAAAGCACCCGTCATTCAGTGCTTGAATGAAGGTCAGGGCGGACATTGGCTTTCGCTAGACTCGCTGCGACTCAACGAACGAAAGGCGGCGAACGATGCAAAATCGCATGATGGTTACGGGTGCCGGTTCCGGTCTTGGGCGTGAGATCGCCCTGCGCTGGGCGCGTGAAGGCTGGCGCCTGGCGCTCTCGGACGTCAATGAAGCCGGTCTGGCTGAGACCTTGGAAATGGTTCGCGAAGCCGGTGGCGACGGTTTCACCCAGCGCTGCGACGTGCGCGACTACAGCCAGCTGACGGCACTGGCGCAGGCGTGTGAGGTCAAGCTGGGCGGCATCGACGTGGTCGTGAACAACGCCGGAGTCGCTTCGGGCGGTTTCTTCGACGAGCTCTCGCTGGAAGACTGGGACTGGCAGATCGCGATCAACCTGATGGGCGTGGTCAAAGGCTGCAAGGCCTTCCTGCCGCTGCTCCGGGAAAGCCGTGGCACGATCATCAACATCGCTTCCATGGCGGCGCTGATGCAGGCGCCGGGCATGAGCAACTACAACGTGGCCAAGGCCGGTGTGGTGGCCCTGTCGGAAAGCCTGCTGGTGGAGCTCAAGCCGCAGGGCGTTGGCGTCCATGTAGTCTGCCCGTCATTCTTCCAGACCAACCTGATGGATTCCTTCCGGGGTCCGACACCTGGCATGAAGGCCCAGGTCAGCAAGCTGCTGGAAGCCTCGCCGATCACCGCTGCCGATATTGCCGAGCATATTCATCGGCAGGTCGCCGAAGGCGTGTTCATGATCCTGCCCCACGAGCAGGGGCGCATGGCCTGGAAAGCCAAGCGGCATGACCCCCAGTCGATCTACGACGAGATGATCACGATGACGGAGAAGATGCTCAGCAAGCATAAACCTGACTGACGAGTCCAAAAGGCTTGATCGAACGGAGGGGCGGGGGTAGGGTGACCGACCCGCTCCCGGTCCGCTTCAGGATGCACTGTGAACAACCCATCCCGCTGGCTGCTCATGCTGGCTCTGGTGCTCGCCGCCATCAATCTTCGCCCTGGTATCACCTCCTTTGCGCCGCTGATCGAGCGTGTCGCCGAGGCGCTTGACCTCAGTCGCGGCCTGGTCAGCCTGACCACCGCTCTGCCGGTGCTGTTGATGGGCCTGCTTGCGCCAACGGCGCCACGCCTTGCGGTGCGTTTCGGGCTGGAACGGACCATTGCCGGTTGCCTGGGGCTGATCGCCGTGGCCCTGGCGCTGCGTGTTCTGGGTGACAACGCGGTACTGCTGATCGTCACGGCGGCCATGGTTGGTGCCGGCATCGCGGTCGCCGGGCCGCTGCTGTCGGGCTTCATCAAGCGCTATTTCCTTGATCGCATGGGCCAGACTGCAGCCTTCTATTCCCTGAGCATGGCCATCGGCGGCACCCTCGGCGTGGTGCTGACCGCGCCGGCGATGCAGTGGCTGGGAGGGCGCTGGAGCTGGGCGCTGGCTCTGTGGGCGATTCCTGCCGTGCTGGCCCTGTTGATCTGGCTGCGCTTGCCAAACCAGCCGGAAGCGCCCAGCGAAAGCCGTGCTGGACTGCCCTGGAATCAGCCGAGGGCCTGGCTCGTGAGTGGCTATTTTGCGCTGCAGGCCGGGCTGTTCTACGCGCTGACGACCTGGCTGGTGGCGCGTTATCACGAGGCCGGCTTCAGCGTGGCGGAGGGCAATGCGTTCTTCAGCGGCTTTATGCTGATCGGTCTGCCGAGTGCCTTCGCGCTGCCCTGGGTGGCGCAGCGGTTTGGTAACCGGCACCTGTTGATGGCTGCCTGCGGGGTGCTCGCGACCACGTCCCTGTTGTTGATCGCCTGGGCGCCGCAGGTTCAGCCGTTGGTGGTCTGCATGTTGCTGGGGGTTGCCCTGAACGGGACCTTCTCGCTGTCGATGCTGTTGCCGATGTATGAAGCGAGTACGCCGCTGGCGGTGAGTCGCCTGACCGCGATGATGCTCTGTACCGGATATTGCCTGGCGTGTCTGTCGCCGGTGCTGGTCGGTCTGGGACGTGATCTGGCCGGTGACTACCGTGTGCCGTTTCTGGTGCTCGCCGGGATGTCGGCGACGATGTCGGTGCTGGCCATGGGGCTGACGCCACGACGTGCGCAGGCAGCGGGCTAGTCAGGGCAACTGTGGTCTGCATCACTCTGTGAAATGTGAGGCCTGGTGTCAGCTGGTCCGGTGCTGGAATGACGGCAAGAATTGGTTGAACATGTCGGGCTTTCCCCTGGAGTGAGCCTGTGGAGCCCGAATCCATCGTCTACGGCAGTATCCGCGACTGGCCATCAGCCGACGCCGAGCAGTGCCGCGTGCGCCGCGCCGTCAACCGCCGTGCGCTGGACAACCTGCCGCAGGGGGAGGGCTGGCCCTTTATCGGGCGGGAAATGTTTTCCTGCTGCCAGGACGAAGGCCTGTATCAGACCCAGGTGATTCACTTCGGCGCCAGCTATCGGGCGGTGGAATACGAGTGGGCGTTGTGGGTGCGCAACTTCGAGGCACTGCTCGACGAACTCTACTGGACCAGCGCGGTGGTCCACCTCGAAACCGAACTCAACGGCACCCACACCTTCCGCTGGGAAACCGAAAGCGGCTCGCACAGCCCGCACCAGCGCGATCTGCGCATGCGTTGTGCCTGGGAGCGGGATGGCGGCGTGCTGGGCTGATTTTTCTTCGGCCCTACGAGTTTTCCTCAATCCTCCAGCCACTCGCGCGGCACTTCATGCCTGAGCGCCAGTTGGCATTGCTGGTGTTCCATGTCGAAAACGATCACCGCCGTCCCCTTGGCCAGCGCCCCGCGCACCCGCTCGACACGGGTCTGCAGCGGGGTCTCGTCGCCATTGTCGGTGCCGTCGCGTGTCACGAAGTCTTCGATAAGGCGGGTGAGGGTGTCGGGTTCGAGCTGGTCGTAAGGAATAAGCATGGTTCCGGAGTGCCTGGTGACGGGTCGGCAAGCATACCGTCAGCTGGGCTCAGGTGTCCTTCCTGCCCTCTGTCGGTCTGTCGAGAATCGCATCGACCGCCGGTACCCGGGTGTCGTTTTCCATCTGCGTGTCGTGTTCGAGCTGGTGGCTGAAGCTTTCCAGCGAGTCCTGGCAGGCCTGGGCGTCGCTGGAGAATACCGGCGGACTGAGCAGGTAGGCGCAGATCAGCCGGCTCAGGGCCGTCAGGCTGTCGATATGGGTGCGCTCGTAGCCGTGGGTGGCGTCGCAGCCGAACGCCAGCAATGCCGTGCGGATATCGTGGCCGGCGGCAATCGCGGACTGGGCATCGCTGTGGTAGTAGCGGAACAGGTCGCGGCGTACCGCGATATCCTGGGCGCTCGCCAGCTTGAGCAGGTGTCGCGACAGGTGATAGTCGTAGGGGCCGCCCGAATCCTGCATGGCGACCGTGACGGCATGTTCGCTGGAGGCCTGGCCCTTGGCCGTGGGGGCGATATCGATACCGACGAATTCGCTGACGTCCCAGGGCAGGGCGCCCGCCGCACCGGAGCCGGTTTCCTCGGTGATGGTGAACAGCGGGTGGCAATCGATGGGCAGTTCGTGTCCGCTCTCGACCAGTGCCTTCAGCGCAGTCAGCAGGGCGGCCACGCCGGCCTTGTCGTCCAGGTGGCGGGCGCTGATATAGCCGCTGTCGGTGAACTCCGGCATCGGATCGAAGGCGACGAAGTCGCCCACGTTGACGCCCAGTGCCAGGGTGTCGGCGCGGTTGGCGGTATGGGCATCCAGACGCAGTTCGACGTGGTCCCAGCTGATGGGCATGGTGTCGACTTCGGTATTGAAGGCATGGCCCGAGGCGAGCAGCGGCAGGACGCTGCCACGAATCACACCCTCGTCGGTGAAAACACTGACACGGCTGCCTTCGGCGAAGCGGCTCGACCAGCAGCCCACCGGTGACAGGCCCAGGCGACCGCTGTCATGGATTTCGCGCACGCTGGCGCCAATGGTGTCCAGGTGCGCGGCGATGGCGCGGTCCGGGCTGTCGAGGCGACCCTTGAGCGTGGCGCGGATGGTGCCGCGCCGGGTCAGCTCGAAGGGGATGTCCAGTTCCTTCAGGCGCTCGGCCACGTAGCGCACGATGGTGTCGGTAAAGCCGGTGGGGCTGGGGATTGCGAGTGTTTCCAGCAGCACGCGCTGCAGGTAGTTGAGGTCAGGCTCGGGAATGCGGGTGGTCACTTGCGCTCCTGTTCAGGTTGCTGAGCTTGCGCCAGGCTGGCGCTGTGGCTCAGGGGAAACAGCAGGTCGATAAAGCGCTCGGCAGTGGGGCGAGGATGATGGTTGGCCAGGCCGACGCGCTCGTTGGCTTCGATGAAGACGTATTCAGGCTGGTCAGGCGCTGTGACCAGCAGGTCCAGCCCGACCACCGGGATATCCAGTGCCCGCGCTGCGTGAACGGCAGCTTCGACCAGCTCGGGATGCAGCTGCTCGGTGACGTCCTCGAGGGTGCCGCCGGTGTGCAGGTTGGCGGTGCGCCTGACTACCAGATGCTGGCCGCCGGGCAGGACGCTGTCGTAGTCCAGGCCGGCATCGTGCAGGCAGCGCCGGGTTTCTTCATCCATGGGAATGCAGCTTTCGCCGCCCGTGGCCGCCTGGCGCCGGCGGCTCTGGGCTTCGATCAGTTCACCGATGGTGTGGCTGCCATCGCCGACGACTTGTGCAGGACGACGGATCGCGGCGGCCACCATGTCATAGCCGATCACCACGATGCGCAGATCCAGCCCCGGATGGAAGCTTTCCAGCAGTACGCGCTGGTCGAACTGGCGCGCACGGATGATGGCCTCTTCCACGTCCTCGCGGCTGCGCAGGTCCACCGAGACACCGTGGCCCTGTTCGCCATCGACGGGCTTGACGACAAGACTGCCGTGTTCGCGCAGAAAGGCGGCGTTGTCCTCGGCAGAGCCCGCCAGGCGCTGGGCCGGCAGGTGCAGGCCCGCGCGGGCAAGAGTGCGGTGGGTCAGGCACTTGTCCTGGCACAGCGTCATGCTCACGGCGGAAGTCAGGTCCGACAGCGATTCGCGGCAGCGCACGCGCCGACCGCCCTGGGTGAGGGTGAACAGGCCGGCTTCGGCGTCATCGATGGCGATCTCGATGCCGCGCCGGCGCGCTTCGTCGACGATGATCCGGGCGTAGGGGTTGAGCGTGGCTTCCGGGCCGGGACCGAGAAACAGCGGCTGGTTGAAACTGTTCTTGCGCTTGACGGTAAAGGTCTGCAGGTCGCGGAAGCCGAGCTTGGCGTAGAGCGCCTTGGCCTGGCGGTTGTCGTGCAGCACCGAGAGGTCCAGATAGGCCAGGCCGCGGCCCATGCACTGCTCGATCAGGTGCCGCACCAGCGCCTCGCCGACACCGGGGCGCGTACAACTGGGTGCAACCGCCAGGCACCAGAGGCTGGAACCGTTTTCCGGATCGTTGAAGGCCTTCTGGTGATTGATGCCCATCACGCTGCCGATGACCTGCCCGGAGTCCTCGTCCTCGGCCAGCCAGTAGACCGGCCCGCCTTCCTCGCGCGGTGTGCACAGTTCCGGATTGACCGGCAGCATGCCGCGCGACTGGTAGAGGCAATTGATGGCCTTCCAGTCCGCCTCGCTCTGCGCCCGGCGAATGCTGAAACCGCGAAAGCTGCGGCGCGCCGGACGGTAATCGGTGAACCAGATACGCAGCGTGTCGGAGGGGTCGAGGAAGAGCTGCTGCGGCGCATGGGCCAGCACCTGATGCGGCGCGGCGACATAGAGGGCGATGTCGCGTTCGCCGGCCTGTTCGCCCAGCAGGTCCGCCGCCAGCTCCGCTGGCTCGGCATAGGTATGGCCGACCAGAATCCGCCCCCAGCCGCAATGCAGGGTGACCGGCCCGGGCTGTTCGGCCTGGCCGTCGCCAGCCAGGCGCGCCTGGAGACGTTCGTAGGTCGGTGCCTGGCCGCGCAACAGTCGCTGTCCGTATGCTTGAGACTTCTGCATGTGGCTTTCCTTGAGTGTGGTGGACTCGCTTGCAACGCGAGTCAAAGCCCCTGTTCGCTCAGCCACAGGTTGAGCGCCGCCAGTTGCCAGAGCTTGGAGCCGCGTAGCGGCGTCAGTTGGCCATCGGGATCGTTGAGCAGCCTGTCGAGCATGGCCGGGTCGTAGAGGCCGCGATCCTGGCTGGGATCGGTCAGCAGTTCGCGCACCCAGTTCAGGGTGACACCATGCAGATGCTTGAGGCCGGGCACCGGAAAATAGCCCTTGGGCCGGTCGATGACCTCGGCGGGAATGACCTTGCGTGAGGCTTCCTTGAGGACATATTTGCCGCCGCCGGGCAGCTTGTATTGTGCCGGTATGCGTGCTGAAAGCTCGGCGACATTGTGATCGAGGAAAGGTACGCGCGCTTCCAGGCCCCAGGCCATGGTCATGTTGTCCACGCGCTTGACCGGGTCTTCCACCAGCATCACGGTGCTGTCGATACGCAGCGCCTTGTCCACCGCAGCATCGGCGCCGGGCTGGGCGAAGTGCTGGCGCACGAAGTCGCCGGAGAAATCGCCCCTGGCCCATTGCGCCTGCATGGTTTCGGCGTACTCCTCGTAGCTGCGGTCGCGGAAGGCGGCGAGGTAGGCTGCAGCCGGGTCCCCAGCGCCATCGACCTGGGGATACCAGTGATAGCCGGCGAACAGTTCGTCCGCGCCCTGGCCGCTCTGCACCACCTTGCAGTGTTTGGAAACCTCGCGCGACAGGAGATAGAAGGCGATGCAGTCGTGGCTGACCATCGGTTCGCTCATCGCCTGGAAGGCTGCGGGCAACTGTTCGAGGATTTCCTTTTCCTGGATGCGCAGCTGGTGATGGCGGGTCTGGTAGTGATTGGCGATCAGGTCCGAATACTTGAATTCGTCGCCGCGCTCGCCGCCAGCGTCCTCGAAACCGATGGAGAAGGTCAGCAGATTGTTCGCCGCTCCGGCCTCGCGCAGCAACCCGACCAGCAGACTGGAATCGACGCCGCCGGACAGCAGCACGCCGACGTCCACCGCCGCACGCTGGCGCAAAGCGACGGATTCACGCAGCGCCGCCAGGGTGCGTTCCTGCCAGTCCTCGAATGTGTAGTGCTGCTCGTCTTCCCGCGCGCCGAACGTCAGTTGCCACCAGCGCTGCTGGTGGGTCTTGCCGCTGGCATCGACCCGCATGAAGGTGCCCGGCGGCAGTTTCTCGATCCCTGCGATCAGTGTATCCGGGGCCGGCACCACGGCGTGGAAGCTCATGTAGTGATTGAGCGCCACCGGGTTCAGCACGCCGGCGATATCGCCGCCCTTGAGCAGCGCCGGCAGGCTGGAGGCGAAGCGCAGACGGTCGCCGGTTTGCGACAGGTACAGCGGCTTGATGCCGAGCCGGTCGCGGGCGATGAACAGTTCCTGCACATCGCGCTGCCAGATGGCGAAGGCGAACATGCCGTTCAGGCGCGGCAGCAGGGCCTCGCCCCAGGCATGAAAACCCTTGAGCAGGACCTCGGTGTCGCCTTCGGAAAAGAAGCGGTAGCCAAGGCCTTCGAGCTCGGCGCGCAGTTCCGGGTAGTTGTAGATGGCGCCGTTGAAGACCATCGACAGGCCCAGCGCCGAATCGATCATCGGCTGACCCGAGGCCTCGCACAGATCCATGATCTTCAGCCGCCGATGGCCCATGGCCATCGGGCCGGCACTATGAAAGCCGCTGGCGTCGGGGCCGCGGGCGGTGAGGTGTTGAGTGATGCGTTCAATCGCCGCCAGATCGGCGGGGCGATTATCGAAACGAAGTTCTCCAGCTATGCCACACATGAAAGTCCTTACCGGTTTTGCCGTTGGGGAGTGTGACTGATGCCCGGAACCTGAAGTTCAGCTTTCCGGACCAGCGCGCTGCCTGCGGCAGCCATTGCGTACCAGTCAGGGGTATACCCAAACAAATTCGGGATTGGGGGTCAAACCAGAATTCGTAAAACTGTCTGTCGCTTTCGCTGAACAGTGGCTACCGCGCGGCGGGAATAACCGCTGCAGAGAATCGCTGAATCGCAGCGTCAGGACGCGCCGCGGATCAGTTTGCGCAGCAGGAAGCGGCTGGGATGGCAGGCCTCGGCAATGGCATGTGGCACCGGCAGCGGATCGCCGTCGATCCAGGCGGCCAGCAGCTCGCCGGACAGCGGCGCGCTGATCATGCCGCGCGAGCCGTGGGCGGTATTGACATAAAGCCCGTCCAGCCAGGGGCAGGGCGTTTGCGGCACTTGTCGCGCATCGCGAGCGAGTACCGCATAGGCCTCGGCAAATGACGCGGAATCGGCCAGCGGGCCGATGATCGGCAGGTAGTCGGGACTGGTGCAGCGCATGGCGACGCGCCCCTGCAAATGCTCGACGGGCAGGCTGTCGGCCCGCAGCTTTCGATGCAGGTCGGCGGAGATTTCCTCCAGCATGTCCAGATTGGCGTGGTGTTCGGCTGCGCTGGGCGCCGGGTCGGTGTCGGCGAAATTGAAGCTTGCGCCCAGCGTGTGCTGACCGTTGCGTGCCGGTGCGACATAGCCTTTGGCGCAGAGTACGGTGCGCAAGGCCGTGCTCTGCTCGGTCATCGGCAGGCCGGTGATCTGCCCGCGAATGCGCTTGAGCGGCAGCCAGGCGCTCTGCTCGAAGCGGGCCACATCCGCCGCGCCGGCAAGGACGACCACCGGCGCTTCGGCCAGTACCGCGCCGTCCTCGATGGCCTGCCATTGTTCGCCGTTGCGCCGCAGTTCGACGGGATGGCGATGCGTGCGCACTTCGATGGCCGGGTTGTCGATCAGCCAGCGACACAGGGCCGGTGGATGCGCCCAGCCGGCATCCGGGTAAAACAGGCCGCCGTTGTCCAGCTCGACGCCGGCCAGCTGTTCGGCCTGGGTGCGGTCCAGCGCATGCAGCAACCTTGTCGGGAAGACGCCGGCCAGCTCGGCCTGACGCGCGGCTTCCTTGTCATCGAAGGCGATCTGCAACACGCCGCAGGCGTCCCAGTCCCGGCCCTGTTGCAGATTGCGCAGCAGCCTGCGGGTGTAGCCGAAGCCGCTGAGCACCAGTTGTGAAAGCGCCGTGCCATGCGCCGAAAGCTTGAGGTAGAGCACGCCCTGGGGATTGCCGGAGCCTTCCTCGGCAATCTCTGCGTGGCGCTCCAGCAGCGTCACCTGCCAGCCCCGCGCGGCCAGGCTGGCGGCGCTGGCGCAACCGGCCAGGCCTGCACCGATCACCAGCGCCTTGCGCTGCTTCGGGGTGAAGGTGGGCCGGGAAAACCAGGGTTTGCCGGGCTGTGGAACCCGACTGTCGAAGCGCCCCTGCAGGCTTTCGCGTTTCTGTCCGAAGCCGGGGATACGTTCGACTTCGAAGCCTGCCGCCAGCAATCCACGGCGCACGATGCCTGCGCTGGTGAAGGTGGCCAGGGTCGCGCCCGGTGCGGACAGGCGCGCCAGCTGCGCGAACAGCTCCGGCTGCCACATGTCCGGGTTCTTCGCCGGGGCGAAGCCGTCGAGGAACCAGGCATCGACCCCTGCGTACAGGCTGCCCAGGCATTCCAATGCGTCGCCCACCATCAGCGTCAGGGTTATCCGACCGAAGCGAAATTGCTGGAAGCCCGGATTCACCGCCACGTACCGATCCAACAGCTGTTGCGCCAGACCCTGCAGTTCCGGCCACAGGGCCAGCGCCCGCTGCAGGTCCTCACGGCTCAGTGGATGCTTTTCCACGCTGACGAAATGCAGGAAAGTGTCAGCCTGCGCCTGCTGCTCGAAGAGCCGCCAGGCACAGAGAAAATTCAACCCCGTGCCGAACCCCGTCTCGCCGATCACCAGTCGCTGGCCTTTCGCCAGGGCGGCGAAGCGCTCGGCCAGCCGGTTCGGCTGCAGAAATACATGAGCCGTTTCGGCAAGCCCCGAGGCGCGCGAAAAATACACATCGCCATAGCGGCGTGATTGCGGCTGGCCGTTTTCGTCCCAGTCGAGTTCAGCGTGCTGCAGAGGCGTCGGGGTATCGGCAGGCATGGGCTATATCCTGAAATCAAGGTGCGCGATTCTAGCAGCCACCGCAAAGCCGCTGCGGGCACGCTTTGTCGCATCAGAAAAGCAGAGAAGTTGGAGGCCAACTGCCATCAGTCAATTTCGGGCAGTGTTTTTGCGCGATACTTGGACGGGCCTGCTAACCATCAATGAACGCGACAAGTCTCTGGAGAACACGATGTTCGAGTCTGCGGAAATCGGCCACAGCATCGACAAGGCCACCTACGACGCCGAAGTACCGATCCTGCGCGAAGCCTTGCTCAATGCCCAGAACCGGCTTCGGGAACAGGCACGTTTTCCGGTGCTTATCCTGATCAACGGCATCGAAGGTGCGGGCAAGGGCGAGACCATCAAGCTGCTCAACGAATGGATGGACCCGCGCCTGATTCGTGTGGACAGCTTCGATGTGCCCAGCGACGAGGAGCTTTCGCATCCGCTTGCCTGGCGCTACTGGCGGCGTATGCCTGCGAAGGGGCAGACCGGCATTTTTTTCGGCAACTGGTACAGCAAGATGCTCGAAGACCGTGTGCATGGGCGCACGCGCAAGGTTGACCTGGAGCTGGCCATCAGCCGGGCGCAACGCCTGGAACGCATGCTCTGCGACGAAGGCGTGCTGATCTTCAAGTTCTGGTTTCACCTGTCCAAGGACCGTATGCACCGTCGCCTCGAAGCGCTCAAGGACGACCCGCTGCACAGCTGGCGCATCAGCCCGCTGGACTGGCAGCAGTCCAAGACCTACGACAGGTTCGTGCGCCATGGCGAGCTGATCCTGCGCCGCAGCAGCCGAAGTTTCGCCCCCTGGTACGTGATCGAGGGGGCTGACGAGCGTTATCGCAGCCTGATCGCCGGACGTCTGTTGCTCGGAGGTCTGAATGCGGCACTCGATAGCAACGATGGACCTGCCGTGGCGCCGCATTCCGCACCGGTCGAAGCGGACATGAGCATGAATCAGCTGAGTCTGCTCGGCAGCCTGGATCTCTCGCAGAAGCTGGACAAGGACACTTACAAACGCCAACTGGCCGACGAGCAGGCGCGGCTTTCCCACTTGCTGCGTGATCGTCGCCTGCGCAAGCGCGGCGTGCTGGCGCTGTTCGAAGGACATGACGCCGCCGGCAAGGGCAGTGCCATCCGCCGTATCACCGGCGCACTGGATCCGCGCCTGTATCGCACCGTACAGGTGTCGGCGCCCAGCGAGGACGAGCGGGCCAAACCCTGGCTCTGGCGTTTCTGGCGCAATGTACCGGGCCGTGGAATGTTCACCATCTTCGACCGTTCCTGGTATGGCCGTGTGCTGGTCGAGCGCGTCGAGGGGTTCTGTTCGCCTGATGAGTGGCTGCGGGCCTACAACGAGATCAACGATTTCGAGGAGCAGCTGATCGATGCCGGCGTGGTGGTGGTCAAGTTCTGGCTGTCCATCGACAAACAGACCCAGCTGGAGCGTTTCAAGGAGCGCGAGAACACGCCGCACAAGCGCTTCAAGATCACCGGGGAAGACTGGCGCAACCGTGAAAAGTGGGACGATTACGGCAATGCGGTAACGGACATGGTCGACCGCACCAGCACCGAAATCGCGCCCTGGACGCTGGTGGAAGCCAACGACAAGCGCTTCGCCCGGATCAAGGTCCTGCGCACGCTGAACGAAGCGCTTGAGGCGGCCATCGCAAAGGATTAGGAAAAAACCAACCCGCGTTGCCGCCGATGTTCCGCCAGATGTAGGTCGGATTAGCCGTAGGCGTAATCCGACGATCCGGGTCTCGTAATCCGACGATCCGTAGGCGTAATCCGACGCTCCGCTACCCCGGTTCCAGCATGGTTTCCGGGCGCACCCACTGATCGAATTCCTCATCGCTGAGATAGCCGAGTTGCAGCGCCGCTTCGCGCAGGGTGCTGCCTTCGGCGTAGGCCTTCTTGGCGATTTCGGCAGCCTTGTCGTAGCCAATATGCGGATTCAGCGCCGTCACCAGCATCAGGCCGCGTTCCAGGTGTTCGGCCATGCGCTCGGCGTCCGGCTCCATGCCGATGATGCAGTGGCTGTTGAAGTTGCGGCAGCCATCGGCCAGCAGGCGGATCGATTCCAGCAGGTTGTGGATGATCACCGGCTTGAACACGTTCAACTGCAGGTGCCCCTGGCTCGCGGCGAAGCCGATGGTCACGTCATTGCCCATGACCTGGCAGGCGAGCATCGACAGTGCCTCGCACTGGGTCGGGTTGACCTTGCCGGGCATGATCGAGCTGCCCGGTTCGTTGGCCGGCAGGCGCACTTCGGCAAAGCCGCCGCGCGGGCCGGAGCCGAGCAGGCGCAGGTCATTGGCGATCTTCATCAGCGCCACGGCCAGGGTTTTCAGCGCCCCGGACAGGGCCACCAGCGGCTCATGGCCGGACAGCGCGGCGAACTTGTTCGGCGCCGAGACGAAGGGCAGCCCGGACAGCGCCGCCAGTTCCGCCGCGATGGCATCGGCGAAACCATGGGGCGCATTGAGGCCGGTGCCGACCGCGGTGCCACCCTGGGCCAGTTCGTAGACCGCTGGCAGCGCCTGGCGAATGGCGTGCTCGGCGATGTCCAGTTGCGCGACGAATGCGGACAGCTCCTGGCCGAAGGTGACGGGCGTGGCATCCATCATGTGCGTGCGCCCGGTCTTGACCAGCCTGCCATGGCGCGCCGCCTGCTCGGCCAGGCCGCCGGACAGCTCGGCAATGGCCGGCAGCAACTGGTCATGGATCGCCCTGGCGGTGGCGATGTGCATGGCGGTGGGAAAGCAGTCGTTGGAGCTCTGTGCACGATTGACGTGATCGTTCGGGTGCACCGGGCTCTTGCCGCCGCGGGTGCCGCCGGCCAGTTCGTTGGCGCGACCGGCGATCACTTCGTTGACGTTCATGTTGCTCTGGGTACCGCTGCCGGTCTGCCAGACCACCAGCGGAAACTGCTCGTCGTGCTGGCCGTGGAGAATCTCGTCGGCGGCCTGTTCGATGAGCCGGGCGATATCGGGCGGCAGGTCGCCGATACGGTCATTGACCCGCGCCGCCGCCTTCTTGATCAGCGCCAGTGCGTGGCAGACGGCCAGGGGCATGCGCTGGTCGCCGATGGCGAAGTTGCTCAACGAGCGCTGGGTCTGCGCGCCCCAGTAGGCCTGTTCCGGTACTTCCACGGGGCCTAGGCTGTCGGTTTCGGTGCGGGTCATGCCATTTTGCTCCGTTGCTGGACGATTGAGTTTAGGCTGCCGGGGGAGGGTGCGGGTTCCCCCTTCCTTGAGAGATTGGAACTCCGCGCGCAGAATGTGTCCACTGAGGCTCAACTATCGCCCACCAAGGATCACTCAATGCACCTTTTTCGTATGGCCGGCCTTTGCAGTGTCTTGTCGCTGGCAGTCTTCAGCGTTCAGGTCAGCGCCGATGAGGCCAGCCACGCCGCACGGGCCGAGCGCTTTCTCGAACTGGCCAGCGCCAACCGCCTGACCGTACCGATCTATGCCCAGGTCCAGCAGATGTTCGCCGAGCGCTTCGCCCAGACGCAGGCGCCGGAAAGCAAGCGCGCCCTGCTGGAAAGCTACCAGTCCAAGGCCGATGCCGTGCTGGACCGGGAGATCGGCTGGGACAAGCTCAAGCCCGAACTGATTGCGCTCTACAGCGAAGTGTTCAGTGAGCAGGAGCTGGCCGAACTGAATGAATTCTACGCATCCGAACTGGGCCGCAAGGTGCTGGCCCGGTTGCCGCAACTCAATGCGCGCTCGGCGCAGCTGACCCAGGCCAGGCTGGAAGGCGCCGTGCCCCAGGTGAACAAGCTGCTGGCGGAAATGACCGCCGAACTCGATACCCAGAAGAAGCCCTGACGGAGTTAGCCAGGCATGAGCAAACTGAACGTGATTGAAAACGCCCTGCGGGTGCTGCAACCCGAGCACCTGCAGGTGCTCGATGAAAGCCACATGCACAGCCGGGGGCAGGAAACCCATTACAAGGCGGTGATCGTCAGCGAGCAGTTCGCCGGCCTCAACGCCGTCAAACGCCACCAGAAGGCCTATGCCGCCATGGGCGAACTGATGCAGCAGATCCACGCCCTGGCGCTGCACACCTATACACCGCAAGAATGGCAACAGCAGGGCGTTGCGCCGGCTTCGCCCGTCTGTGCGGGCGGACATAAATAGCCGTTTGGCTGTCACCAGAGGACAGTCGCGCGTTTGTTGTTAGAATGCGCGCCGCGCCGGCTCACGCCGGCGCTGTCGTTTTCGCATTCCCGGTCCGCCCTTTGCGAGGGTGACCACTGGAGAACCTTCATGACTCAAAAGATCGTCGTCGCGGCGCTGTACAAGTTCGTCTCCCTGCCGGACTACGTCGCGTTGCGTGAGCCGCTGCTCGCCGTCCTCGAAGCCAACGGTATCAAGGGCACGTTGCTGCTCGCCGAGGAAGGCATCAATGGCACCGTTGCCGGCAGCCGCGAAGGTATCGATGCACTGCTGGCCTGGTTCGACAACGATCCGCGTCTGGCCGATATCGACCACAAGGAATCCCGCTGTGAGGAACCGCCGTTCTATCGCACCAAGGTCAAGCTGAAGAAGGAAATCGTCACCCTTGGCGTGCCGGGCGTCGATCCCAACCAGCGTGTCGGCACCTACGTCGAGCCGAAGGACTGGAACGCATTGATCGACGACCCTGAGGTACTGCTGATCGACACCCGCAACGACTACGAAGTGGCCATCGGCACCTTCGACGGTGCGATCGATCCGCAGACCAAATCCTTTCGCGAGTTCCCCGAGTACATCAAGGCGCATTACGACCCGGCCAGGCACAAGAAGGTCGCGATGTTCTGCACCGGCGGCATTCGTTGCGAGAAGGCGTCGAGCTACATGCTGGGTGAGGGGTTCGAGGAGGTCTATCACCTCAAGGGCGGTATCCTCAAATACCTGGAGGAAGTGCCCGAGCAAGAAACTCGCTGGCGCGGCGACTGTTATGTGTTCGACAACCGGGTGACCGTGCGCCACGATCTCAGTGAGGGCGACTTCGATCAATGTCATGCCTGTCGCACGCCGATTTCGGCTCAGGATCGACAGTCGGAGCATTACGTGCCCGGCATCAGCTGCCCGCATTGCTGGAATACGCTGAGCGAGAAAACCCGCACCAGCGCCCGTGAACGGCAGAAGCAGATCGAACTGGCGCTCAAGCGCAACCAGCCGCATCCCATCGGTCACAACTACCGCAAACAGGGTGCGTGAAGGCACGGGTTCAGGAGTACTGATGAGCACCCGACTGATCTACGTGATGGACCCCATGTGTTCCTGGTGCTGGGGCTTTGCGCCGGTGGCCCAGGCATTGGCGGAGCAGGCGCGTGCCTGTGACGTCGGGATGCGGCTGGTGGTCGGCGGCCTGCGCCGCGAACGGATGGTCATGGACAGCGCCGGACGCGAACGCACCCTGTCCTATTGGCGCGCGGTGCATGAAGCCAGCGCACAACCCTTCGACCTCGAACAGGGCTTGCCCGACGGGCTGATCTACGACACCGAGCCGGCCTGCCGTGCGCTGGTGGCGGCGCGTGGCCTCGATGAGCGCAGCGTCTGGCCGTTGGCGTTGCGTATCCAGCAGGCGTTCTACGTGCAGCGCTGCGACGTTACCCAGCCGCAACGGCTGGTGGAACTGGCCGAAGCCGTCGGGCTGGGGCGAGGCGAATTCGCCGACCGTTTCGATTCCCAGGCTATTCGCGACACCACCGCCAGTGATTTCGACTGGGCGCGCAACCTCGGCATCGCCGGGTTTCCAACCCTGCTCGCCGAGCACGATGGTCAGCTGGCGCTGCTGACCAACGGCTACCAGCCGCTGGCGGCACTGGAGCCGTTGCTGGCGCGCTGGCTGGAGCGCAACGCGCATGCCTGACCGGCTCAGCTGGGCGGAGATTCGCCGTCTCGCGTTGCATCACCGCAAGGCGCTGATCCTGGCCAACCTGGTCGCCGTGCTGGCGACCCTGAGCAGCGTGCCGATTCCCCTGTTGCTGCCGCTGCTGGTCGATGAGGTGCTGCTCGGTGACGGCAACACGGCGCTGCAGATCATGGACCGCTTCCTGCCGACAGGTTGGCAGACGGCGGTCGGCTATATCGGCCTGATGCTCGGCGTGACACTGCTGCTGCGCGGCTCTGCGCTGGTGTTCAACGTGCTGCAGGCGCGGCTGTTCGCGCGGTTGTCCAAGGATATCGTCTACCGTATCCGCATCCGCCTGATCGAACGCCTCAAGCGCATCGCCCTGGCCGAATACGAAAGCCTCGGCGGCGGTACGGTGGCGGCGCATCTGGTCACCGATCTGGAAACCATCGACAAATTCGTCGGCGAAACCCTCAGTCGCCTGTTGGTGGCGCTGCTGTCGATTGCCGGCACGGCGGCGATCCTGTTGTGGATGCACTGGCAACTGGCGCTGCTGATCCTGCTGTTCAATCCGCTGGTGATCTACGCCACGGTGCAGCTGGGCAAGCGCGTCAAGCACCTGAAGAAGCTGGAGAACGACAGCACTTCGCGTTTCACCCAGGCACTCACCGAAACCCTGGATGCGATCCAGGAAGTGCGCGCCGGCAACCGTCAGGGTTTTTTCCTCGGGCGGCTGGGGTTCAAGGCCCGCGAGGTGCGTGACCATGCCGTGGCTTCGCAGTGGAAGACCGATGCCTCCAATCGCGCCAGCGGTCTGCTGTTCCAGTTCGGCATCGATGTCTTTCGCGCGGCGGCGATGCTCACGGTGCTGCTCTCGGATCTGTCCATCGGCCAGATGCTGGCGGTGTTCAGCTACCTGTGGTTCATGATCGGCCCGGTGGAGCAGTTGCTCAGCCTGCAATACGCATTTTATGCCGCAGGCGGCGCGCTGACGCGGATCAACCAGCTGCTGGCGCGGGCTGACGAGCCGCAGTACGAAGGTGGGCGCAACCCCTTCACGGCGGGTCGCACGGTGGGCATCGAGGTGCGCGGGCTGTATTTCTCCTATCAGGACGAGCCGGTGCTCGAAGGCCTGGATCTGAAGATC
This sequence comes from Stutzerimonas stutzeri, assembly GCF_013522825.1. Classification (GTDB taxonomy): domain Bacteria; phylum Pseudomonadota; class Gammaproteobacteria; order Pseudomonadales; family Pseudomonadaceae; genus Stutzerimonas; species Stutzerimonas stutzeri_AK. Next base: position 22,376 of record NZ_JAAMQZ010000007.1, on the reverse strand, counting down.
GCGCCCGGCGAGAAGGTCGCCATCGTCGGCGCCAGCGGTGGCGGCAAGAGCACCCTGGTGCAACTGCTGCTGGGCCTGTATCGCGCCCAGGCCGGGGAGATTCGCTATGGCGATGCCACGCTCGAACAGATCGGCCTGGACTGCGTGCGCGAGCATGTGGCGGTGGTGTTGCAGCATCCGGCGCTGTTCAACGATACGGTGCGCGCCAATCTGCTGATGGGCCGCGAACGCGACGATCAGGCCTGCTGGCAGGCGCTGGAAATCGCCCAACTGGCGGACACCATCCGGCAGTTGCCCGAGGGCCTGGACAGTATCGTCGGACGTTCCGGGGTGCGCCTGTCGGGTGGCCAGCGGCAGCGCCTGGCCGTGGCGCGGATGATCCTTGCCGAGCCGAGCGTGGTGATCCTCGACGAGGCGACTTCGGCCCTCGACAGCGCCACCGAATACGCCCTGCATCAAGGCCTGAGCCGCTTTCTCCAGGGCCGCACGACCCTGATCATCGCCCACCGGCTGTCGGCGGTGAAACAGGCCGATCGGGTCCTTGTATTCGATGGCGGGCGGATCGCCGAGCAGGGTGAGCATCTGCAACTGATCGCCGAAGGCGGGCTCTATGCGCGGCTATACGGCCATCTGCAACAGCATTGAGCGTATTTGGTCTGCACTTCGTCTGATTTATGGCGATGGATTGTTGACGTTTTGCTGCCAATGGCTGACTAAAAGGCTATGATTTAGCCCTTCGCTCCAGTCGCACCACCGGCGACTTCGTAATACGCCATTTGTAGGGTTTTTCCGATGCAGTCTGCCGATATTTTCGCCAACCTTTCCGTAGGCAAAAAGCTGCTGTTCGGCTTTGCCATGGTCCTTTTGCTGACCCTGGGTGTGGCTGGCACCGGTTTCTACGCGGTGGATTCGATTCTCACCCGCTCCTCGCAGATGAACCAGCTTTCGCGGATCAATGCCGCGATTCTCGAGGCGCGTGGCCAGGAGCGTGACTACGCGCTGACCCGCCAGGCGACGTCCGCCGAGGCGCTGCGCAGCACGCTGGAGAGGCTCAATCAGGAGCTGAATGAACTGGCGGCCCGATCCATTGCTGAAGAGCAGGCGCAATTGCAGCGGATTCGCAGCGATGTCGAGATCTACGCCAAGCAGTTCAGCGAATACGGCACGCTGATCGACCGGGGTGCGGAGCTGCGCCAGCACATGGGCGAGGCCGCGCAGCGGAGCCGTGAGGAATTCGAGTATATCGAGCTGGATATGTACGATGCGGTACGGGTGTTGCGGCTCGAAGGTGATCGCCTGAAGGGCAGTGATCCACTGACCATCGCTGAAGCGGCATCCGGTCTGACCAAGCGCATCCTCGATCTGCGCACCTTCGAGAGCATGTTTATCGGCACCAACGCCCAGGCGGCGGTCGATAGCTGGGTCGAGGCCTACGGTGACGTGAACACCATCGGCAGCAGCCTCAAGGTCTGGCTCAGTGAAGACCAGCAGGCCACGATGGACGGCGCGCTGGCGGCCATCAGCAACTATGAGCAGGCTTTTACCGAGTTTCGTGGCAATCGCGGCACACGGATTGCGCTGGAGCAGGCCATGGAAACCCAGGCGCGGCACATTCTCGATGCCGCCGACCAGGCGCTGGATCGGTCGACCGCCGCCATGCAGGCCCAGCGCAGCAATGCCCACTGGCTGCTGGGCGGCATCACTGTGCTTGCTGTACTTATCGGTCTGGTGGCCGCCACGCTGATCTCGCGCATGATCGTGGTGCCGCTGCGCTACACCGTACAACTGGCCCAGCAGGTTGCGGGCGGGGATCTGACCCAGACGCAGACGGTTACCCGGCAGGATGAACTCGGTCAGTTGCAGCAGGCCATGGCCAACATGACCCAGAGCCTGCGCACGCTGATCGGGCGCATCGGCGGCGGGGTCGGACAGTTAGCCACCGCCGCTGAACAGCTGTCGGCGGTCACCGCCCAGACCAGTGCCGGTGTGCAGAAACAGCGTATCGAGACCGAACAGGTAGTGACTGCCATTCACGAAATGTCGGCCACCGTGCAGGAAGTGGCGCAGAATGCCGAGCAGGCCTCGCTGGCTGCACGCGAAGCTGACCGGCAGGCGTGTCAGGGCGATCTGGTGGTGCAGGATGCCGCTGTGCAGGTCGGCCACCTTGCCGGTGAGGTCGAGCAGTCGGCCCATGCCATCGAGGCGCTGCATGCCGAAAGCGGGCGCATCGGCAGCGTGCTGGAAGTCATCCGTGCCGTCGCCGAGCAGACCAACCTGCTGGCGCTCAACGCGGCCATCGAAGCCGCACGGGCCGGGGAACAGGGCCGCGGCTTTGCCGTGGTCGCCGATGAAGTGCGCGCCCTGGCACGGCGCACCCATGATTCCACCGAGGAAATCGAAGGCCTGATCGGCAATCTGCAGCGCGTCGCCAAGCAGGCGGTGGAGCAGATGCAGAGCAGCCGTGATCTGACCCAACGCACCGTCGAGCTGGCCAACGAGGCCGGCATGGCGCTGGGGCGCATCACCGAGTCGGTGTCCACCATCGAACAGATGAACCAGCAGATCGCCGCCGCCGCCGAGGAGCAGAGCGCCGTGGCGGAAAACATCTCCGAAAGCGTGACGCGGGTGCATGACATCGGCGAGCAGAGCGCCAGCGCCAGTGAGCAGACCGCCGCCGCCAGCGCCGAACTGGCGCGTCTGGGTGTCGAGCTGCAAGGGCTGGTCAGGCATTTCCGTACCTGATCGTAGGGCCGAACTCGTTCGGCCCTACACTCTGCTCAGTCGTAGCCTGGATTAGCCGAAGGCGTAATCCGGGTCTCCGAAGGCGTAATCGGAGTTTTTCAGGTACATCCGCCACTCCGCTCGTCGGGGCGGTGAAGCGTGACCCCACCTACCGCCTGTTCAGGTCTGCCGCCCATTCGGCCAGCGGCAGGCCGGGGTGCTGCTGCCAGATGCGTTGCCAGATCTGTTCAAGACGGTCGAGGTCGCCGCGCGCGGCTGGCAGTCTTTCGACATGGGGGATCAGCCGCCAGCCATCGCCGTTGCGCTCGGCCAATGCGAAGCGGAAGGGATGGAAGCCGGTCATGCCCAGCCGCAGATCCGTCACCAGAATCTGATCATTCACTTCGTCGTAACGCAGCACGCCATCGCTGAACCAGTGCAGGCGGGCATGCTGCGGCGAGTCGGCAAGCAGGCTGGCGAGTCCCGCTCCACGAGGCAGGCGTACCAGCTGCGGCGGGCTGTGGTCGAACCAGCTCACCAGGGTTTCGTAGTAGTCGTCACCGTCCACCACGATGGCGCGCCACAGCAGGCTGTTGAAGGGCGTCGGCGTGATGAATATTCGTTCGGCCTGGATGCTCGTGCCGGACAGGGCCGTTTCCAGCCGATTTTCCGTCATCTGTTTGCCGGCCAGGGTAAAGGCCAGGTACAGAGATGACAGCAGCAGGGCGAGCGCGGGCCAGCGCGGGGTGCGTCCCTGCAAGCCGAGGATCGTCCCGGCCAGTACCGCCAAAAGAAGGGGCACGCTATACAGCGGGTCGATGATGAAAACGCTGGACCAGGCAACGGGCGTCGTCTGCAAGGGCCAGAACAGCTGGGTGCCGTAGCTGGTGAAGGCGTCCAGCGTCACATGGGTGATCAGCACCAGCCAGAGGGTGAAGAACAGGCGCATGCCCGAATAGTCCGGGTTGGGCCGGAATCGTCTTACCAGCCAGGTCAGCCCCACGGCCACCAGGCTGAGGACGAACAGCGAATGGCTGAAGCCACGGTGATAGGTCATGTTGGCCACGGCATCGCCAAAGTCGATCACCACATCGAGATCGGGCAGGGTGCCGAGCATGGCGCCATACAGCAGCGCCTTGCGACCCTGCCAGCGACCGAGCAGGGAGGCCTGTACACTGGCGCCCAGCAGGGCCTGAGTAATCGAATCCATGGGACTGTCCGTTGCAGCGGGAAGGTAACCTTAACAGGCTGTTGAAAAACTAGCTGCGTTGGCAATACGTCGTTAAAAACAGCCTCAGAATGCTCATTTAGAACACCTAAACTCCGCTTCTTCGGCTGTTTTTGCCTCGTCTTGCCTGCCTCGCCTACGTTTTTCCACGGTCTGTTAACCGAAGACCGCGCGGGCAAGCAGCGCCAATTCATTTAGAAAGGTGTCCGGGTTGCTGCGGCGATGATGATTTATGAAGGCTTCGATGATCGAGATATCCAATACCGTGAATCTGTCCGACAGTGAGGTTGAACTGACCGCGATCCGCGCGCAAGGTGCCGGTGGGCAGAATGTCAACAAGGTCTCCAGCGCGGTGCACCTGCGCTTCGATATCAAGGGCTCGTCGCTGCCAGACTTCTACAAGGAACGGCTGCTGGCATTGCGCGACAGCCGCATCACCGGCGACGGGGTGATCGTCCTCAAGGCGCAGCAGTATCGGACCCAGGAGCAGAACCGCGCCGATGCGCTGGAGCGCCTGGTCGAGCTGATTCGCAGCGCAGCGAAGGTCGAGAAGGCGCGACGCCCGACACGCCCGACCCTTGCCTCGAAAAAGCGCCGGCTGGAGGGCAAGAACAAACGGGGCGCGATCAAGGCAGGGCGGGGCAAGGTGGATTTCTGAGTTGCCCGCAGCCTCTTACGAGCCGCTGCGTTGCTCGGACTCGAGGTCCGGTGCCGGCTCTGGAAGCGGCATGTCGTCCAGCCCTTCTTCGCTGACCGGCTCCTCCGTGGGTACCACTTCGGGCGCGTCGGGCATCAGTTCCATCACCGTGGGGCTGGTGCGTAGCATCGGCGTGAAATGGCCGTGGGGTTCGGTCACCAGATCCATGACCCGACGCGGCCGCCAGAACGAGTACAACGCCAGCACGCCCAGGCTTACGGCAAAGAACAGCGGCAATGCAATGGGGCCGGCCAGGTGCATCAGGCCACCGGCTGCCACCGGGCCAATGGCGGCGCCGAAGCCGTTGGCCAGCAAAAGGCCGCTGGAGCCCGAGAGAATTTCGTCCGGGTGCAGCTGGTCGACCATCTGTGCGACGGCTATCGAATAGATCGAGAAGGCCAGGCCACCCCAGATGAACATCAGCCCCAGCAGCAGCGGGCTGGCCGTCAGCGGGGCAATGACCAGGGCGAGCAACGCGGCGATGGCGACCACCCAGAGCATCACCACGCGCCGTTCATGCTTGTCGGAAAACAGCCCGATGGGCCATTGCAGCAGCGCGCCGCCAAGAATCGTCACGCTCATCAGCAGGCCGACCCCGGCTGCATCGAAGCCCACCTGGCTGGCGTAGACCGGCGCCAGGCCCCAGAAACCGCCCAGGGCCAGCCCTGAAATCCCGGCGCCCATCAGGGGCAAGGGCGCGATACGGGCCAGTTGCAGCAGGTCGGTGGGCGGCATTTCCGGCTGTACCGGTTGTGCCTGGCGGGTCAGGGTGATGGGCATCAGCGCGGCACAGATCAGGATGGATGACAGCGCGAACAGGGTGAACGCCATGGGGCTGTCGAGGCTCAGCAGCTGCTGCGCGGCGGCCAGCGCGCCGAGGTTGACGGCCATGTACAGGGCGAACACCTGGCCGCGCTTCTCGCCGCTGACCTGCGCGTTGAGCCAGCTCTCGATGACCATGTACAGCGTGACCAGCGCAACGCCATAGAGCAGTCGCAGCGCCAGCCACACCCAGGGGTTGACGATCAGTACGTGCAGCAGCACCACCACCGTCGCCACGCCCGCATAGAAGGCGAAGGTGCGGATATGCCCGATGCGGCGAATCAGTGAAGGCGCCAGCCAGGTACCGATGAGGAAACCGGCGAAATAGGCCGACATCAGCAGGCCGATCATGCCCGTGGAATAGCCTTCGGCGACCCCGCGCAGGGTCAGCAGGGTATTGAGCAGGCCGTGGCCGAGCAGAAGAAGGGCGACACCAGCGAGTAGTGAAGCGATGGGCGCGATTAAAGTCCTCATGACGAACAACCCTAGGCAAGTGAAACGATGATGGCAAGCTGAGAGTGCCGCGACGACCAGTGCCTTGCGTGTGCAGCCTGTTGAATTAAAAGGGGAAAATCGGAAGATTGGCCGGCATGTTGCGCTCCGGCGTTTCGCTGGTGTCTTCGGTTGGGCAACTCAGGCGCCGGAGGATTCCAACCAATTCGCTCCGATGTGTGGATGGCTCAGTGCGACGCGCAAGTCAGGGTGGCGATCAGCGCGCGCACCGTTCCGGGCAGCGCCTCCAGATCGCGCACCAGGATGCTGCGTTCACGCACGGCCCAGGGCTCGTCCAGCGCCACCGTGACCAGCTGCATGGTGCGGCTGTGGCGCAGGGCGGCGGATTCGGGGATCACGCCGATGCCGACGCCGGCCTCGATCATCCGGCACACGGCTTCGAAGCTGGAAACCTGGATGCGCAACGACAGATTGCCACCCAACCGCTCGACCTGATCGCGCAGGAAGCTCAACAGTGTGCTGCCTGCGTGCAGGCCGATGTGCTGGTAAGACAGGGTCTGGCGCAGGGTCACCTTCTTTTCCGTCGCCAGCGGATGCCCTACGGGCAGCGCCAGCAGCAGGCGGTCGGTGCTGAAGTGCAGGACCTGCAGGCCTTCGGCCTGCACCGGGCCGGCGATGATGCCCATGTCCGTGGAGCCATCCAGCACGCCACGGACGATGTCGCGGCTGAGCTTTTCCTGCAGGTCCACCGTGACGCCGGGGCGCTGGGCGAGGAAGCCGGCCAGCACCTCGGGGAGGAATTCGGTGACCGCCGTGGTGTTGGCGAAGATGCGGATATGCCCGGCATTGTCGGCACCGTATTCGGTGAACTCGCTTTTCAGGTAATCGACCTGGCGCATGATCAGCCGCGCGTGCTGCAGTAACCGGCTGCCTGCGGGCGTCAGTTCCACGCCGCGACTGTCGCGGTACAGCAGGCGGCTGTCGAGCTGGCCCTCCAGTGCCTTGATCCGGGCGCTGGCGGCGGCTGGCGAAAGGTGCGCGCGCCGCGCGCCCTGGGTCAGGCTGGGGGATTCGGCGATATGGATGAACAGGCGCAGATCGGCCAGATCGAAATGCATGGTGGCGCTCGCAGGAAGAAATGGCGTTCAGGATAGCCGAACGCTGGTGTCGGTAAATACAAATTCACGGAACGCCGGCTTCGTTGCATCCTGCGGTAAAACAACACAGCGCGGACCCAAGCAATGACCGACTCTGCTTTGACTGCCTGGATCGGGCGTACCCAGGATGTTCACGATCAACTGAGCCGCAACCTGATCCAGCGTATCGCCGCTACTTTCGGCGAGCCTAATCCGGGGCATGGCGAACCACTGCCACCGCTGTGGCAGTGGTGCTTCTTCCAGGACACGGTGGCCGAGGCCGGTCTCGGTCAGGACGGGCATCCGGCGCGGGGCGGCTTCCTGCCACCGGCTGGCGAGCGCAACCGCATGTGGGCCGGCGGACGTCTGGAATTCCACGAGCCGCTGAAAGTCGGCGGCGAAGCCAGCCGCACCACCACCATTCTCAATGTCGAGGAGAAGGCCGGTCGCACGGGGGCGCTGCTGTTCGTCACCCTGCGCCACGACTACTCCCAGGACGGTCGCCTGGCCATCCGCGAGGAACAGGATATCGTCTACCGCGAGCCGAGCCCGCCAAAGCTGTCCGGCAGCGAGCCGTTGCCGACCGGCGACTGGCGTGAGGCGGTGGAGCCTACCGCGACGCTGTTGTTCCGTTACTCGGCGGTCACCTTCAATGGTCACCGCATTCATTACGACTGGCCCTACGCCACCGGAACCGAAGGCTATCCGGGGCTGGTGGTGCATGGCCCGCTGATCGCCACGCTCAGCCTGCGCGCCTTCTGCCGCGCCAACCCCGACGCGCGCCTCAGGCGTTTCGCCTATCGCGGCGTGCGCCCGCTGATCGCGCCGCAGCCGTTCGAGGTTGGTGGGCGCATCGTCACGCCCGGCAAGGCCGAACTCTGGGCCGGCAATGCCGACGGCATCGCGCAGAAGGCCGAAGTGGAATTCGCCTGACACATCACTAGTTGTGGCGCGTGAGCGCACAACAACGACTCGAATCGAGGAACCTGGATGAACCCGTACCTGAACGACGAATACAGCGCCATCCGTGAAGGCGTGCGCTGCCTCTGCGCCGAGTTCCCCGCCGAGTACTGGCGCAAGATCGACGAGGAGAAGGGCTTTCCCGAAGCCTTCGTCAGCGCGCTGACCGAAGCCGGCTGGCTGTCGGCGATGATCCCGGAAGAATACGGCGGCTCGGGCCTGGGTCTGGCCGAAGCCTCGATCATCCTCGAAGAGGTCAACCGCTGCGGCGGCAATTCCGGCACCGTGCACGGGCAGATGTACAACATGTTCACCCTGCTCAGGAACGGCAGCGAGGAACAGAAGCGCTACTACCTGCCAAAACTGTCCAGCGGCGAGTTGCGCCTGCAATCGATGGGCGTGACCGAGCCGACCACCGGCACCGACACCACCAAGATCAAGACCACGGCGGTGAAGCAGGGCGACAAGTACATCATCAATGGCCAGAAGGTGTGGATCTCGCGTATCCAGCATTCGGACCTGATGATCCTGCTGGCGCGCACCACGCCGCTGGCCGAGGTGCAGCGCAAGGCCGACGGCATGTCGATCTTCCTGATCGATCTGCGCGAGGCCATCGGCAACGGCCTGACCGTGCAGCCGATCGCCAACATGGTCAACCACGAAACCAACGAGCTGTTCTTCGACAACCTGGAGATTCCGGCCAGCAGCCTGATCGGCGAAGAAGGCAAGGGGTTCCGTTACATCCTCGACGGCCTGAATGCCGAGCGTACCCTGATCGCCGCCGAGTGCATCGGCGATGGCCGCTGGTTCACGGAAAAATCCGCCCAGTACGCCCGCGACCGCGTGGTGTTCGGGCGGCCCATCGGGCAGAACCAGGGCGTGCAGTTCCCCATCTCCGAGTCGCATATAGAGCTGGAAGCGGCGGATCTCATGCGCTGGCGCGCCTGCGAGGAATACGACGCCGGTCGCAACGCCGGGGCGGCGGCCAACATGGCCAAGTATCTGGCGGCCAAGGCGTCCTGGGAGGCGGCCAACGCCTGCCTGCAGACCCACGGCGGCTTCGGCTTCGCCAACGAATACGACGTCGAGCGCAAATTCCGCGAGACGCGGCTGTACCAGGTGGCGCCGATCTCCACCAACCTGATCCTGTCCTACGTGGCCGAGCATCTGTTGGAGCTGCCGCGTTCTTTTTAATCATCGGTGGGCTGAAATCCATCCTGTAGGAGCGGGCCTTGCCTGCGAAGGAGGCTCGTCCCTCCGAGCGGGAATGTTTCGCGGGCAAGGCCCGCTCCTACGAAAATCATTCGATACTGGAGCCGAACGCATGAGCCAGCACACCCAGGCGCTGACCGGATTTCTCGCCGGGCTCGCTTACGAGCAGATTCCCGACGCGGTGCTCGCCCGCACCGAAGACCTGTTTCTCGACTGGCTCGGCTCCGCGCTGGCCAGCGCGGGATCGCACCCGATCCCGTTGTTCGAGCGCTATGCGCAGCGCATGGGGCCGGCAGAAGGGTCGGCGCGCATCTTCGTCAATGGCAAGAGCAGCAGTGCCTATTTCGCCGCGCTGGTGAATGGCGCCAGCTCGCATCTGGTGGAGCAGGACGATCTGCACAACAGCTCGGTGCTGCACCCGGCCACCGTGGTTTTTCCGGCGGCGCTGGCGGCGGCGCAGGATCTGGGCAAGTCCGGTCGCGACCTGCTCGTCGCTGCGGTTGCCGGTTATGAGGCGGGCATTCGCATCGGCGAATTCCTCGGTCGTTCGCATTACCGCATCTTCCATACCACCGCGACCGTCGGCACCCTGGGCGCCGCCGTGGCGGTGGGCAAGCTGATGGATTTCGATCAGCAGCAGTTCACCCATCTATTGGGCAGTGCCGGCACCCAGGCCGCCGGCCTCTGGGAATTCCTCCGTGATGCCGCCGACTCCAAGCAACTGCATACCGCCAAGGCCGCCGCCGATGGCCTGCTCGCGGCCTACTTGACGAAAGACGGCCTGACCGGCGCGCAGAACATTCTCGAAGGCGAGCAGGGCATGGCTGCCGGGATGTCCAATGATGCCGATCCGAGCAGACTTTCCGACCGTCTCGGCAGCCGCTGGGCGCTGGCCGAGACCTCGTTCAAGTTCCACGCCTCGTGCCGACACACGCACCCGGCTGCCGATGCGCTGCTTGATCTGATGCAGCGCGAGAACCTTACAGCCGAGAACATCGCCAGCGTCACCGCCCATGTACACCAGGGCGCCATCGACGTGCTGGGTCGCGTGGTAGTGCCGCAGACCGTGCACCAGGCGAAGTTCTCCATGGGCACGGTGCTGGGTCTGATCGCCCTGTACGGCAAGGCCGGGCTGAGCGAATTCCATAGCCATGCGCTGAGCGATCCACGTGTCGGGCTGTTTCGCGAGAAGGTGAGCATGCTGCTCGATCCCGAGGTCGACGGCGCCTATCCGGCGCGCTGGCTGGGCAGGGTAGAAGTGACCACCACGGATGGACGCATCCTGCACGGTGCCATCGACGAACCCAAGGGCGATCCGGGCAACACCCTGAGCCGCGCCGAGCTGGAAGACAAGTTTCGCCGGCTGCTGCAGTTCTCCGGGTCGCGCAGCGACGACGAGGCGGGCGTGTTGATCGACAAGGTCTGGCGGCTGCGCGGGCTGGAGCGGCTGGACGAACTGGCCTGAACTGAATCGTAGGGTGGATGACGGCGAAGCCTCATCCACCAAAGCGGTGCCAGAGTCCCCTGGGGCTTGAACAAACGCGTGGAAATGGCTTCGCCGATTTCCACCCTACGCCGAATCTGCAGGAACCGGATATGAACGATACAACCGCCAAACCCCGCCCGCTCGACGGCATCACCGTGGTCAGCCTCGAACACGCCATCGCCGCGCCGTTCTGCACCCGGCAGCTGGCCGATCTCGGTGCCCGCGTGATCAAGGTCGAGCGGCCCGGCGCCGGCGATTTCGCCCGTGGCTACGACGAACGTGTCGATGGCCTGGCCTCGCATTTCGTCTGGACCAACCGCTCCAAGGAAAGCCTGACTCTGGACGTCAAGCAGGATGCCGCCTCGCACGTGCTCGACCAACTGCTGGCCAAGGCCGACGTGCTGGTGCAGAACCTCGCGCCCGGTGCCGCCGCGCGCATGGGGCTGTCCTTCGAGGCGCTGCACGAGCGCTTCCCACGGCTGATCGTCTGCGATATCTCCGGCTATGGCGAAGGCGGGCCTTACGAGCAGAAGAAGGCCTACGACCTGCTGATCCAGTCCGAGGGCGGCTTCCTCTCCGTCACCGGCGGGCCGGGCGAGACCGAGATGGCCAAGGCCGGTTGTTCCATCGCCGATATCGCCGCCGGCATGTACGCCTACACCGGCGTGCTCTCGGCGCTGATGCTGCGGGGCAAGACCGGCGTCGGCAGCCGTATCGACGTGTCCATGCTGGAGAGTCTGGTGGAATGGATGGGCTACCCGCTGTACTACGCCTACCAGGGCGCCACGCCGCCGCCGCGCGCCGGCGCCGCTCACGCCACCATCTATCCCTACGGGCCGTTCCCCACCGGCGACGGCGGCACGGTGATGCTCGGCCTGCAGAACGAGCGCGAATGGCTGCTGTTCTGCGAGAAGGTGCTGCTGCAGCCGGAACTGGCGCAGGACGAACGCTTCTCGGCCAACTTCAAGCGTTCGGAAAACCGTGCTGAATTGCGAGCGATCATCGTCGAATCCTTCTCCAGGCTGAGCGCCGAGGAGGTGATCGTCCGCCTGGACAACGCATCGATCGCCAACGCCCACGTCAACGACATGGCCGGCGTCTGGGCGCATCCGCAGCTTCGGGCACGCCAGCGCTGGAGCGAGGTGGACAGCCCGTCCGGCAAACTGCCCGCCTTGCTGCCGCCGGGTGGCAACAGCGCTTTCAGGCCGCGCATGGAGCCGATTCCCGCGCTGGGCCAGCACACCGATGCGCTGCTGGCGGAGCTGGGCTATACGTCGAGCGATATTCAGCGCCTGCACGAGCAGGGCGCGGTGTAACCTGCCTGACAAACGAACAATTGAAGGACACCCATATGAATCCAGGCACCCTCCGCAGCGCACTTTTCGTTCCCGCCACCCGCCCGGAGCGGATTCCCAAGGCACTGGCCAGTGGCGCCGATGCGGTGATCGTCGATCTGGAAGATGCCGTGGCCGAAAGTCTCAAGGCCGAGGCTCGGGATAACCTCGCTGACTTCCTTGCAAGCCATCCTGAGGCTCGCGTGCTGGTGCGCATCAACGCCCCCGGCCATGAACAGCAAGCGGCGGATATCGCCCTCTGCGCGCAGCATGCCGGGGTGATCGGCGTGCTGTTGCCCAAGGTTGAAAGCGTGGCCCAGGTGGCGACCGTCGCGGCTTGCGGAAAGCCGCTGTGGCCCATCGTCGAAAGCGCGCGCGGGCTTGCCGCGCTGGGCGAGATCGCGGCGGCTGAAGGTGTCGAGCGGTTGTCCTTCGGCGTGCTGGACCTGGGCCTCGACCTGGGACTTTCCAGCGGCAGCGCGGCAGCCGAGCGCATGCTCGATCAGGCGCGCTATGCACTGCTGCTGCAGTCACGACTGGCCGGGCTGGCGCCGCCGCTGGAAAGTATTTTCCCCGATATCAAGGACCTGCACGGCCTCGCCGAAGCCACGGCGAATGCGCGTGACATGGGCTTTGGCGGCCTGCTGTGCATTCATCCCAGCCAGGTCGCCGTGGTGCATGAAACGCTGATGCCCAGCGCTGAAGAGCTGGCCTGGGCGCAACGTATCCTCGCTGCCGGCGCGTCCGGTGATGGAGTCTTCGTGGTGGATGGACAGATGGTCGACGCGCCTGTCGTCGGTCGTGCCCGTCGTCTGTTGCAGCGCGCCGGGCAGGCAACCTGAAGTAGCTGGCTCGTCAGATGATCCCCCGCGCGCGCAGGCCCTGGCGTTGTTCGTCGCTGAGGCCGAGGCCGGCGAGGATGTCGTCGGTGTGCTCGCCCAGCTGCGGGCCACCCTGGCCGATGCGTCCCGGCGTGCGCGAGAGCTTGGGCAGCACGCCGGGTACTTTCAGCGGGCCGGCGAAGGTCTCGACCTGCTCGATCATCCGCCGCGCCAGATAGTGCGGGTCCGCGACGATATCGGCGGCGGTATAGGGATAACCCGCCGGCACGCGGGCACCCTTGAGCGCCTCGATCACTTCGTCGCGGCTGTGCCGCGCCGTCCACTCGCCGATGGCGGCGTCGATCAGCTCGGCGTGCCGTGCGCGGCCATCGTTATGCGCGAAGCGCGGATCGTCGGCCAGGTCCTGGCGGCCCATCAGCGTCATCAGGCGTTTGTAGATGCTGTCGCCATTGCCGGCGATCAGTACCCAGGTGCCGTCATTGCACGGGTAGGAATTGGATGGCGTGATACCCGGCAGGGCGCTGCCCGCCGGTTCGCGCACGTAGCCGAAGGCGTCGTATTCGGGCACCAGGCTTTCCATCATGGCGAATACCGATTCGTACAGCGCCACGTCGATCTCCTGGCCCAGGCCGCTGCGGTTGCGCTCCTGCAGGGCGAGCAGCACGCCGATCACGCCGTACAGTGAGGACAGCGAATCGCCGATGCTGACGCCGACGCGCACCGGTGGCTGGCCCGGATAACCGGAGAGGTGTCGCAGGCCGCCCATGGCTTCGCCGATCACGCCGAAGCCTGGCAGGTCGCGGTAGGGGCCGGTCTGGCCGTAGCCGGAGATGCGCAGCATGATCAGGCGCGGGTTGAGCTGCGACAGTGCGTCCCAGCCCAGGCCCCATTCCTCCAGCGTGCCGGGGCGGAAGTTTTCCACCACCACGTCGGCCTCGGCTACCAGCTTGCGCACGATGTCCTGGGCTTCGGACTCTCTGAGATCGAGGGTGAGCGAGTGTTTGTTGCGCGACTGCACATGCCACCAGAGCGAGGTGCCGTCCTTGAGCTTGCGCCATTTGCGTAGCGGGTCGCCGCCGCCCGGCGGTTCGATCTTGATCACCTCGGCACCGAATTCGCCCAGCATCTTGCTGGCGAAGGGACCGGCGATCAGCTGGCCCATTTCAATGACCCTGATGCCGTGCAGGGGCAGGGCGTTGCCGCGTTGTTCCATGCTTGCGATACCTGTGTGCCGTCGTTCGGGGCGAGCATGACCGAGCGCCACCGGGCAGGGCAACTCAACCGTGCTCAGGCAGCGGTCTATGCTTGGGGAAACGCAGGGTGGCCGTGATGGAACGCATCCACCCCGGTAGGGATCAAACCCAATGTCTGCCAGGCGCGTGGATGGGAACAGGGTTTCGCCTGCGAGACAGGAGTGACAACTGATGCCATGACACACATGAGGTAATTGCCCATGAGCGCTGCGTCCCTGTATCCCGTGCGGCCCGAAGTGGCGGCGCGGTCGCTGACCGACGAGGCCGAATACAAGGCCCTGTACCAGCAATCGGTGGTGAACCCGGATGGCTTCTGGCGCGAACAGGCGGCGCGTCTGGACTGGATCAGACCTTTCACCAGGGTCAAGCAGACCTCCTTCGACGATCATCATGTGGACATCAAGTGGTTCGCCGACGGCACGTTGAACGTATCGGCCAACTGCCTGGACCGCCACCTGGAGGCGCGCGGCGATGCCGTGGCGATCATCTGGGAAGGTGATGATCCCTCCGAATGCCGGCAGATCACCTACCGCGAACTGCACCGGGAAGTCAGCAAGTTCGCCAACGCCCTGCGTGGTCAGGATGTGCATCGCGGCGACGTGGTGACCATTTACATGCCGATGATTCCCGAAGCGGCGGTGGCCATGCTGGCCTGCGCGCGCATCGGCGCGATCCATTCGGTGGTGTTCGGCGGCTTTTCGCCCGAGGCGCTGGCGGGGCGCATCATCGATGGCGACTCCAAGGTGGTGATCACCGCCGACGAAGGCATGCGCGGCGGCAAGGCCGTGCCGTTGAAGGCCAATGTCGACGATGCGCTGACCAACCCCAGAACCCGCTGCGTGCAGAAGATCATCGTGGTGCGGCGCACCGGTGGCGAGATCAAGTGGAACCCGCATCGCGACGTCTGGTATCACGAACTGATGCAGGTGGCCGGCGAGGTCTGCGCGCCGAAGGAAATGGGCGCCGAGGAGCCGCTGTTCATCCTCTATACCTCCGGCTCCACCGGCAGACCGAAAGGCGTGCTGCACACCTCGGGCGGTTATCTGCTGTACGCCGCGCTGACCCATGAACGGGTCTTCGATTATCGTCCCGGCGAAATCTACTGGTGTACCGCCGACGTCGGCTGGATCACCGGGCACAGCTATATCATCTATGGCCCGCTGGCCAACGGCGCGACCACGCTGATGTACGAGGGTGTGCCGAATCATCCCGATGTGGCGCGCATTGCCCGGATCATCGACAAGCATCAGGTGAACATCCTCTACACCGCACCCACGGCGATTCGCGCGATGATGGCCGAAGGCGCCGCGGCGGTGGCGGGCGCGGATGGCTCAAGCCTGCGCCTGCTCGGCAGCGTGGGCGAGCCGATCAATCCCGAGGCCTGGCACTGGTACTACGAGACGGTGGGCAAGTCACGCTGCCCCATCGTCGATACCTGGTGGCAGACCGAGACGGGCGGCATCCTGATCAGCCCCTTGCCCGGCGCCACCGCGCTGAAACCGGGCTCGGCGACGCGACCCTTCTTCGGCGTGGTGCCTGGCCTGGTGGACAACCTCGGCAACCTGCTCGAAGGCGCCATCGAAGGCAATCTGGTGATTCTCGATTCCTGGCCGGGGCAGATGCGCAGCCTCTATCGCGACCACGACCGCTTCGTCGATACCTACTTCAAGACCTTTCGCGGCATGTATTTCACCGGCGATGGCGCGCGCCGCGACGAGGACGGCTACTACTGGATCACCGGGCGCGTGGATGATGTGCTCAATGTCTCCGGGCACCGCATGGGCACGGCGGAAATCGAAAGCGCGCTGGTCGCCCACCGCAAGGTCGCCGAGGCGGCGGTGGTCGGCGTGCCGCATCCGGTGAAGGGGCAGGGTATCCATGTCTACGTCACCCTCGTCCACGGCGAGGAGCCGAGCGATCAGTTGCGTCAGGAACTGCAGCAATGGGTGCGCAAGGAGATCGGCCCGATCGCCGTGCCGGATACCCTCCAGTGGGCGAGCGGATTGCCCAAGACGCGCTCGGGAAAGATCATGCGGCGCATCCTGCGCAAGATCGCCACGGATGAATTCGACACCCTGGGCGACTTGTCCACGCTGGCCGATCCGGGCGTGGTGCAGCAATTGATCGATACCCACGTGGCGATGCGGAAAAACTGATCAGGGCGGGGCGGCGACCTGTTTCGGTCGCCGCCCCGCAGGTTCCGATCAGGGGGCTGGCGCTGATGGCTGTGGGGTTGCCGTCTGCTCCTCTGGTGCTCGGGCAACCAGCATTTCCGGCAGATTGCCGCCGATGAACTCCACCTGGCGGATGGGGAAGGCGAAGTCCACTTCCAGCTCGTGTATACCTTCGAGCAGACCGAGATTGATCGCTTCCTGAACATCCATGTACTTGTTGTAGTCGGCAGTCTGCATGATGTAGACGACCTCGAAGGTCAGCTGGCTGTTGTCGAATGAGAAGAAATGCGCCCGATCGAACTTGGCCAGCTCGATGCCCTCGATGATCCGGCGAACCAGTTGGCTGACTTCGCGCAGCTTGCTCGCGGTCGTCTTGTAGCTGATGCCGAACTTGAAGACGATCCGCCGCGTATCCATGCGCTTGTAGTTGTGGATCGTCTGCGCAAGCAGGTCGGCGTTGGAGCACACCACCTGCTCGCCACTCAGGCTGCGGATGCGGGTGGTCTTCAGGCCGATGTGCTCGATGTTACCGGCGATATCGCCGAAGACCACGAAGTCGCCGATCTCGAACGGCTTGTCGATGCCGATGGAGAGCGAGGCGAAGACGTCGCTGAGCAACGTCTGCACCGCCAGCGCAATGGCGATACCACCCACGCCCAGGCTGGCCACCATCGCGGTGATGTCCACGCCGAGGTTGGCGAGGACCGACAGCAGCATCATCGTCCAGACGACGAGGCGCAACATGATGCCGATGATGGTGGTGGTTACCGGATTGCGCGCCTTGCCATCGCGCGTCAGGCTGTCCATCCACAGATGGACAGCCGTGTCGAGCCAGAGCGCGATCTGGAACGCCAGTGCGATGAACCAGCCATGGGACATGGCCGATTCCCAACGGTCGGGCAGCTCCGCGAACTTCAGGCCGATCAGCAGCGACATCGCGATGAGCAGCAGTTGGCTGGTGCGGCTGAGCATTTCCGCGACCATGCCGGCGAAGCCGCTGGGCGATCCCTTGCTCAATTTGCGCAGGCGATTGGTGACAATCTTGAGGGCGGTTTGCAGCACCAGATAGCTGACGAAGGTGGCAACCGCGACTATGGCAATGTTGATCCACAGGGTTTCGTTCAGCATCGCATCCCAATTCATCACTCAACTCCTACGACGACGCGGCCAGGCGCCAGGCAAAGGCTACTTTTTCAGTAGCCTTTGCCACGCATTAGTTCCGTGCCGATGGCTCCGTGCTGGCAGGGAGACGCAGGAAGTGGCGTGGATGTCCGCTTTTCAGGACGCTTTCAGCGGGAGGGGACGAGTTCGCGCAATTGCTCATAACCGCCGGCATTGATGACCTGGGTGTAGCCCAGCTCCTGCAGCAGATCTTGGGCGGCTGACGAGCGTCGACCGCTACGGCAGTAGAGCACGATGGAGGCATTCTTGTCGGGCGCTACACGGGCGATGCGCTCGGCAAGTTCCGGGGTTTCGATCCGCAATGAGCCGGGGAGGGCACCCTGGGCGTATTCCGGTGCCGTGCGCACATCGATCAGAAGGGTGTCGGGATTCTGCAAGGCGGCAAGCGCCGCCGGACGGTCGATTTCACCAGCCATCGTGGCGCCGGCCAAAGTCATGAGCAGTGCGAACAATCTGTACATGGGGTTCCTCTCGGTTCGCCTCGTGGCTGGCGCTCAACTGACCAGGCGGTTCAGGTTCGGCAGGATCAGAATGATAGTAATGGCAATCAGGATCAGCGTCGCCTGTTTGAATTTCTTCTGCTTGAACATGCTGGCGCCCTTTTTATTGTTATTGCAGCGGTGGTCTTCGATCAGCCTTTCCTGTCAAAGCGGCTGGGCCTCGCGAAACGCCCTGACTTCAGAAAGCAAGCAATTTGCAGACCAGTGCACGCGAAGCAGCCAGTAATGCGTCAGGCCTACCGGTAGCCCGCAGGCTATATGCCTTGCCGGCGACGACTTGGGATTGCCTCGGGAGCGCCGCCGCCGCGATTCGCCGGGCGGCGGGTGGAAACGGAACAATGAGGGTAACGGCGAAGCGGCGTGCATGCCGGGACGAGGGAGGCATCGGTGGCTCCTCAGGCCATCAATCCTTGTTCGGTAGCAGGAAGTTGCCAGGCCCCTGGTTTTCCAGGGTCGGCACCTGGGCGTCGTCCTTGAGGTCGACCCCGGAGAGCTGCCGCCGGCAGGCTTCGCGCATCAGGTACATCAGGCGGAAGGTGGCCATGCCGTAGCTAAGGCCTTCCAGGCGCACATTGGAAATGCAGTTGCGATAGGCATCGTTGAGGCCGACGCGGGGCGCCCAGGTGAAGTACAGGCCGAGGCTGTCGGGCGAACTGAGGCCGGGACGCTCGCCGATCAGGATCACCGTCATCTTCGCCCCCAGCCGCTCGCCCACTTCGTCGGCCACCGCCACCCGGCCCTGTTCCACCAGCGTGATCGGGGCCAGTGACCAGCCTTCGGCGGTCACCTGTTCGAGCAGACGCTTGAGAAAGGGCAGGCTGTGGCGGCTGACTGCCAGTGACGAGAGGCCGTCGGCGATGACGAGGGCCAGGTCATGGCCGCCGCCGTGCTGCTTGACGTATTCATCCAGTTGGGCGGCGGATTCATCATCCAGGCGCCGTCCCAGATCAGGACGCTGCAGGTAGGTATGGCGGTCGCTGGCGGCGCTGTGCAGCAGCAGCGAGTGGTGACCGAGGTTGTGCAGTTCTTCGCGCAGACCGGCAGGGTCGAACGGCAGGTGCACGGCGTCGCGGGCCTGGGCATGGGCGAACTGGAAGTCGAGCTGGGCGCGAGTCGGCAGGCTGGTGCCGGCACGACCCAGGGCGATGCGCGCCGGGGTCAGCTGGCGCAGCTGCTGCCAGGGGTTCTCGGTGGTGGGGGCGTGGTCGGACATGCGTACCTCTGCATGAATGCGCGAATCAGGAAAGTTGCGCCAGGGCCTGGCGGAAGGCGGGTGGCAGCTCGTCACCGAGGCGCAGCTGGCCGTCCCGGTGACTGAAGATGCCCATGCGCGCCAGCCACTGCTCGAACTCCGGTGCAGCCCGCAAGCCGAGTACCTGGCGGGCGTAGAGTGCGTCGTGGAAGGAGGTGGTCTGGTAGTTGAGCATCACGTCGTCGGAGCCGGGAATGCCCATGATGAAGTTGATGCCGGCCGCGCCGAGCAGGGTCAGCAGCATGTCCATGTCGTCCTGGTCGGCTTCGGCGTGGTTGGTGTAGCAGATGTCGCAGCCCATCGGCACGCCCAGCAGCTTGCCGCAGAAGTGGTCCTCCAGCCCGGCGCGGATGATCTGCTTGCCGTTGTAGAGGTACTCCGGGCCGATGAAGCCGACCACGGTGTTGACCAGGAACGGATTGAAATGGCGCGCCACCGCATAGGCGCGAGCCTCGCAGGTTTGCTGATCGACAGCGTGATGGGCATTGGCCGACAACGCGCTGCCCTGGCCGGTCTCGAAGTACATCAGGTTGTTGCCCAGCGTACCGCGCTTGAGGCTCAGGCCGGCTTCGTAACCTTCCTGGAGCACCTTGAGGCTGATGCCGAAGCTGGCGTTGGCCGCTTCGGTGCCGGCGATCGACTGGAACACCAGGTCCAGCGGCGCGCCGCGCTCGATGGCGGCGATGGAGCTGGTGACGTGGGTCAGCACGCAGGACTGGGTGGGGATCTCGTAGCGCTGGATGACGGCATCGAGCATCTCCAGCAGGGTGCAGATCGAACCCATGCTGTCGGTGGCCGGGTTGATGCCGATCATCGCGTCGCCGTTGCCGTAGAGCAGGCCGTCGAGGGTGCTGGCGGCGATGCCGGCGGGGTCGTCGGTGGGGTGGTTGGGTTGCAGGCGGGTGGACATGTGTCCGCGCAGGCCCATGGTGTTGCGAAAGCGGGTGATCACGCGGATCTTCTGCGCCACCAGGATCAGGTCCTGCACGCGCATGATCTTCGACACCGCAGCGGCCATCTCCGGCGTCAGGCCGGGGGCCAGGGCGCGCAGACTGGCCTCGTCGGCGGCATCGCCGAGCAGCCAGTCGCGCAGGCCACCCACCGTCAGGTGGCTGACCGGGGCGAAGGCGGCGGCGTCGTGGCTGTCGATGATCAGCCGGGTGACTTCGTCGCTTTCATACGCAATCACCGCCTCGCTCAGAAACTGCTTGAGCGGCACGTCGGCCAGGGTCATCTGCGCCGCGGCGCGTTCGGCGTCGCTGGCGGCGGCGACGCCGGCCAGGCAGTCGCCCGAGCGCAGTGGGCTGGCCTTGGCCAGCAACTCGCGCAGGCTGTCGAAGCGCCAGGTCTGGCCGCCGATGCTGTGGGAATAGGTTGCCATGATCAGGCTCCTGTCTCGGGGTGGAAGACAACCCGGCGAGTATGGCTGCCGATAGAGGTAGTTAAGCCTCTTGCGGCAGCTGTGGCTCGTTTTCGGGAGTGCCTGGGGCGTTTCAGGCCCGGGCGGCTTCTTTCGGGATCGGCAGGGGGCTGCCGTGCAGCGTCGATCCCGGATACTCATCCGCTTCGATGATGCCGGCGGCCCGGTCCTGCTGCTCCAGTTGCAGCGCCTTGGGTACCGATAGCCAGTAGGCAAGCCCCACGGCGGAGAAACCGGCGAGTATCTTGCCGATCAGCACCGGCAGGATGATGGTCGGCTGGAAGTTGGCGGTGAAGGACAGGTGATCGCCGAGCAGGAAGGCCGCACACACGCCGAAGGCGATGTTGAGCACTTTGTCCTTCGGCGGCATGAAGCGCACCAGGCGGAACATCGCGAGGATATTGGCGATGGTCGCCAGCATGCCGGCGCTGCCGACGGCGCTCAGGCCGACCTTGCCGCCCAGCGCTTCCAGCGGGCCGCCGAGGTACTTGCGCAGCAGGTAGACCATCGGGAAGGCGCCGGCCAGCATGATGCCGATATAGCCGGCGGTTTCCAGGGCGCGGGTCTGGTCCTCGGCATCGGCGATGATCGGGTCGAAGCCCCAGCCGCCCAGCACGAGGGTGAACACGCCGGTGAAGTATTCGACGATGGAGAACACCAGCACCAGCTTGATCAGTGCATCCATGCCACGACCGAAGGCAATGAAGCCCTTGATCATCAGGTCCGGCAGGAAGCGCAGGCCGGCGGCAAGCGCCACCACGAAGATGATGATTGGCAGCAGGTTGGCGAACACGCCGCCCAGCCCCATGGCCAGCTGGTAAGTGGCTTCTCCGTTGGTGGCGACCACTTCGCGCACCATGGGATTGCTGATCACCAGGATGGCGCTGGCGATCATTACACCGATGGGGATGGTCAGGATGCCGGACATGATGCCCAGCGCCATGTACTTGTGGTCACGCTTGTCGAGCATGGCCAGGCCCATGGGAATCGAGAAGACGATAGTCGCACCGCCCATGAAACCGGTGATCAGCGCCATGATCAGCGCTTCCTTGCTGGCCGCCAGGGCTGAGGCAAGGTGATAGCCGCCCATGTCCGAGGCGATGATCATTGTGGCCGCCAGTGCCGGATCGGCGCCCAGGGCGTCGAAGAACGGCCCGAAGACACTCTCGATCATCACCGTCAGGTAGGGGATGGAGGCCATGATCCCGGCTGCCGGAACGAAGATGTGCCCCGTGGCATGGATACCCTCCATGAACTCCTTGCCGAGGCCTTTTTCACTGTCACGAATGGCTGCGAAGGCTCCCAGGACCGCGCAGAACATGATGACGTAGAGGACGTAATTGCCGATCTGATCCATTGCTTTGCCCTTTTGTTATGGTTTTGCCAGGCGTCAGAAGCCAATCGGAGGCTGCGCCAGGCAGGCCTGAAACTGGCTTTGAACAGTGTCGCGGTGTTCTTTACGGAAGGTTTCGCTCCCGAAGGATCACGGTGGTGTATGTGCGGGGGCCGGACACACGCAAGGCCAGCCCCCGCTGCTCTCCGAGGCCTGTCAGAAGAAGCCCAGCGGATTGATGTCGTAGCTGACCAGCAGGTTCTTGGTCTGCTGGTAATGGTCGAGCATCATCTTGTGGGTTTCGCGACCGACGCCGGACTTCTTGTAGCCACCGAACGCGGCGTGCGCCGGGTACAGGTGGTAGCAGTTGG
>NZ_JAAMQZ010000079.1 GCF_013522825.1 Stutzerimonas stutzeri | reverse complement strand
GCGTAAGATCGTCCATGGCGGGTGTAGCTCTCCAGAAATGACGTTGATCGGATTAAGCAACCAAATCATACGTCAAATCATGGCTTTACGCTACATCCGCCAACCCCCGATGAATTTTTCGGGCTAGGTACGACCGATCTGCGAGCCGCCCGCGAGCTGGCCGTCGATAAAGATGCTGAAATCCGCGTTTTGCTCAAACATGACCATCCCGTGTTCAATCGCTCGTTCCGGAAAGTGGCGGAGGAATATATCGCCGTGCAGCAGCGTCGCGCTGACACAGGCGAGATTTCCGCCGCGCGGGTCAAAAATCTCAAAAATGTCCTTCTTGGCGCGCTTGATCGCTATGTGGGCAGCACACAGGTTCACCTCATAGGGCCCGATCGCTGGAAACAATATCCGACTTGGCGGCGCGAGAACGGGACGGGCCGACACCGCGCCCAGATCAGCGATGCCACCATTGAGTTCGAGATGGGCGCGTTCAACGCCGCCATGAACTTCGCAATTAGCAAACGCTATGTTCCCGCCAGCCAACGCTTCGAGGGTAAGCCAAAGCTCAAAACCATGCGCCGCGACGAATTCACGTTGGAAGAATATCGCAAGCTGCATGCGGTTGGGCGCGCATGGATTGCCAAGGCCACAAAAGCGCCGAGCGCATGGGCGCGCACCATGTGCTACAATTTCATGCTGATAATGTGCAACACCGGGATGCGTCCACCCGAGGCGAAGAACTTGCGCTGGCGCGACATCATGGTTGCCAAGGATCGTGACGGCAAAGAAATCGTCGTCCTATTCGTCCAGGGCAAGGGCAAGTCGCGCAAGCTGGTCGCGCCGAAGAGCGTGGGTGATTATCTCGACCGTATTCGCGCCATCTCAAAAGCCACGCTACCCGATGATCCGGTATTCACCACCATTACCGGCAAACCCGTCAAATTCCTGTATGAAGACGCCGTTGAGAAACTGCTGACCGAGGCTGAACTCAAAATCGGGCCGAACGGCACTCCGCGTTCAACCTATTGCTTCCGGCATACCTATACCACCTTCCGGCTTAGCGAAGGTGTCGATGTCTATATCCTTGCCGAGCAGATGGGCACGTCGGTCAAGATGATCGAGCAGTATTATGGGCATGTGAACACCATCAAACATGCCGACCGTGTTTTGCAGGGCATGAGTGGATGGGAGCCGATGATAAGCGATCCGGCAGACAGTGGCGGCACGGCCCGCGCATCGGCAGGGGCAAAGGCACGGCTCGCGACGCCAACTCACCGGGCGCGAACGCCACGGCAGTAAATCACCTTCCTATCAGGCCGCGCCCTAACAGCGTCGCGCTGCGATGCGCCGCGTGGGCTCCTATCGCCGGTCGCCGACATGCCGCTGGCATTCTTGGTTAAGCAGATCGGTGCAGATTGCTTTGCAGACCTATGGCGCATCGAGCTTCAATGCGACCTGCCATGCAAGCCTTTCCGCCCGTATCCCGATGCGCCGCTGGCGCACTTGATCGGGACATGGGCCAAGCGGGCAACGGAAATAGGCGCGCCGAGCCTCAAGCACCCCTTTGCCCGCGTCTTCGTCGCAGTTGTCGCCGCTACGCCGCTGGCGAATTCAGAGTGGCGCAATAAAGTGATTTGAAACCTACGGAATGCTCGCAGGACGAGGCCACAGCTGGATTGCCAAGGGCAATAAACCTTGCGCTCGCTTTTGCAGGACGGCCTCATCCCACACGTCTTGATCGGTCAGCAATTGGAAATAGCTGTTCAGCATCAAACTGCTGTTTGCTGCGATTTCTGGGCGCTTCTCGGCAAAGGCACAATTACTCAAAGTCGAGTTATAGCCGGGCGTGGCCAGAGTAAGGTTGCCGATACAGTGCAGCAATCGGTGACCCGTGATGCTCCTATGAAATATCTCCCATCAAAACATGCGGTGCCCCAGCTCGATCAATTTGGCGACGTTGTTCATATCGCCAGTGATGACAATCTTGCCGTTGTTGATAGCCCGGCGTGGGTCAAGCGAGCCGCGCGTCAGCGCCAGCCAGTCGGTCCAGCTAACGGCGATATGTGTGTCTGCTGGCTCCCCCAGTTCCGCGCACCGGACGCCTTGCGCGATACCGTCAAGCAAGACTGCGCCATCATCGCCAAAATCAATAGCCACCCGCGCTCCCGCAATCCACGCGCGGTTTTCGGCCATTTGCCCGATCAGCTCGTCAACGGTCATTCGGCATCCGCCCCGGCCATTTGCCGCGCGATCCAATCGTGAAACGTTTTCACATTATATTCTTCTGGCATCAGGACGCCAGCCTTAAACGGACTGGTGCGCAGACCGCGCTGGTTCAATTCGCACACTTCTTCATCTTCATTTTGCACCTGTTGATTGAACGCAACAATCTGGTGCAGATCGAAATTGGGGTCGGCCAAAGCCGCTGGCGCCACCAGCACCTCGCCAGTGACTTCGGTCTGTTCCGGCCCCTTGGGGCGATAGGACACGATGCTGATATAATCGACATGCGCGACGATGAACAATGTTGGCCAGATCACACAATAGACCTGGCCAGCGTTGCGCTGGTCCTCTGTCAATCCAGGAAATTCGGCGGTGGCGGCCGCTCCGCTTAACGTCCAGCTGCGTGCGCCATCACGCAAGCCATGTTCGGGTTCCATGCTGTCGGGGGTCCAATCGGGCGCATCAGAATAAACGAGCAGCCCTTTT
This sequence comes from Stutzerimonas stutzeri, assembly GCF_013522825.1. Taxonomy (GTDB): domain Bacteria; phylum Pseudomonadota; class Gammaproteobacteria; order Pseudomonadales; family Pseudomonadaceae; genus Stutzerimonas; species Stutzerimonas stutzeri_AK. The sequence goes on along the minus strand of NZ_JAAMQZ010000079.1, from coordinate 1,673 downwards.
CTATGGATTGGAACGAGGTCGCATAGCGATGGATGAACACCCGGACAATGCAGGCATTCGTTGAAATTTTCCCACAGAATTTTCCAGTTGCATTCAACCAGATGGGTTTCGCGGCTTGCGGTTACCAGCTCGCGCATTGGCCAGTTATCAAGGTCATGCAGGCCAAAGGCATTGTCTGCGCCAAAATCATCGCTGCTTTCCACCGGGCGGACAAACAGCAGCCCATTCCAGTCGATCAGACCAACGCTGCGCAGACCATGATCCGCTTTGTCGAAATCGGGCGCGTGACTGGCCGCAGCGGTACTTGCCAGTGTGCCGTCGGCGTTAAAGCTCCACGCATGATAGGGACATAATATCCGTCCGCCGCGCAAAGGTTGTTCGTCGGCGGTGCACAGTTCGGATCCGCGATGCGGACAGACATTGTGATAGGCGCGGACATCGCCGTCTTTGGCTCGAACCAGCAGGATATTGGTGCCTGCCACATCCACCCGGCGCATCGTGCCAGGGGCTATATCCGACAGCGGCCCGACATAATTCCAGCCTTTTTTCCATATATTGTGCAATTCATCGGCATAAACGTTCCCATCGATATAGCGCGACGGCGGCAGCGACGGGGTGGCCTCACGCAGCAGCGGGGAGAGGGGATGGATCTGTTTCATGATGGCGTCCTGTGTTCTACCTCAGATAAGTACACTTTACCTGTCAGCTGACAGGCTGTCAATTCCAGAGCGTCGCTTATGCAAAATGCCAATTCTCATATTACGATTGACGGGGGCGTTAGCCTGCAAGAGGCGATATCTGGCATTCGCGGACCGCGCCCGGCGCATACCGCTACAGCGTGTGAAATCTTGGATGCCGCTGTGGCGCTGGTCGAAGAAGTGGGCGCAGAAAATTTTTCGGCGCACAAGGTGGCGGAACGTTCGGGCCTGAAGCTGGCTTCGGTACAATATTATTTTCCGACCCGCGCGGCACTGGTGCGCGCAATGATCGAATATTGGATCGATGATTATCATGACCGCCTGATTACCAAACTGACGGGTCAGTCGGCTGATCCAGCAGCAGCCATGCGCGATTATCTGGATTTTCTGATGGTTGAGTCGCTCGCGCTGCGCGGCCGCGCATTCTGGAATTATGTCTGGTCCCTTGCCGATCTCGACGCCGACGTCAGCGCCGCACTGACGCAGTTTATGACGCTCTATCGCTCGTTGTTTGCGCTGCTGATCCGCCGGGTCAATAGCGCGCTCTCCGAACGGGAAGCCCTTCGCTTGGCAGCGGCGCTCAGCAGCATGATCGACGGGATTGGATCGGTGGTGGGGGAAGGCAGGCCGACCGACGCTGACCTTGCCGGCATTGAGGATATGGTCAAGTCCTTGGCATTCAGGATTGCGGTGGAGGTACCCCGTTAAGGTTGCGTGACCATGCAGCAGCGGCGAATGCCGGGGCTGCAAGCAACAGAAACGCGACGGCGATGCTCACTGACCACAGCGGCCCGTGCGATATATCGGCCGTCAGGCCAACCGCCGCTGGCCCCGCCATCATGCCCGCCGCCTGTACCGCAGGCATGAGCGATGCCGCCGCCGAAGCATCTTTTTGTCCGGCTAGCGCGCCCAATTGAAATGGCGCGATAAAGGCACTAGCGCAGGCCCCGATCAGATAATAGCTGACGTAAGTCG
>NZ_JAAMQZ010000078.1 GCF_013522825.1 Stutzerimonas stutzeri | reverse complement strand
TCGTTTCGCGCAGCAGCGCGATGACGTTCTTGCGCTTGGCGAACCATTGGCGCCGCAAGCGCCCCAATTCCCGTTCCGCCTCGGCTTTGTCCAGGCACAGGAAGCGCGTACTCCAGCGATACGCAAAGCCCAGGCGGTTGAGGTCGTCCAAGATCCCCGGCCAGGTCGAGGTCGGGAAGCCTCGTACCGACACCACGCGCAGGTGCTGATCGCCCAGCATGGGCGCCAGGCCGCCGACCAGCGCGGCATCGGCCAGCAGTGCGTCGATATGGAACGGCACGTCGGGCACGCCGACGCGATAGCGCCGCGTGGAGACTGTGGCATGCAGGTAGGTCAGCGTCTGGCTATCGTCCAGCCAGGCAATCTCCGGCATCACACCATCGAGCAGGTCGAACACGCGATCGGTCTCTGCCACGAAGGAATCAAGCCGACCACGCCAGTCCACACCCTCAGTGGGCCGGTTCTCGTACAGCATCCCAGCCGCACGGGCGCGAGACTCTTGCGGCGGTAGGTGTTGCAACGTGAAGTGATAGACGCTCTCGAAATGGCCATCCGACTCCTCGAACGCCGCGCGTCGCTCCTCATCCACCAGCCAGGACAGTGGTTCGGGAAAGGAGGATTGCGGATAGCTCGATGCCCGCATCCGCTCGGCCTCGATATAGAAGGCCCAGCCAGACCCGGTACGGCGAAGCGCGTTGTTCTGCCGCGCCGACGTGGCAATCAGCTCGCCCTGTGTCGCACTGTCCAAGTCGGGGCCGCGAAACTGGAACGTGCGTTGAAACGAACCATCTTTGTTCAGCACAACGCCCGGCGCGACCAGCCCGGCCCAGGGCAGCCAGTCGGCAAGCAAGGCCGGGCGCTGACGATATTCGGCAAGGTTCAGCATGGCGTCCTCCCCTCACACGTCCAGAAGCGGGCGGTGTTTGATATGCCGCGCGAAGACCTGCATGAACTGCGGATCGACGCGCGCACCCCATACGGCCAGCGAGTGGCCGACGATCCAGAGCACCACGCCGGGAATCCACAGTTGCAGGCCCAGCCCGACGGCGGCGGCTAGCGTGCCGTTGGCAATCGCCACGGTGCGCGGCGCACCGCCCAGCAGGATCGGCTCGGTCAGCGAGCGATGCAGCGGCACTTCAAAGCCCGGAAGATCGGTGGCCTTACTCATACGACGGCCCCTCCGGAGAAGCTGAAGAACGACAGGAAGAACGAGGACGCGGCGAACGCGATGGACAGGCCGAACACGATCTGGATCAGCTTGCGAAAGCCGCCGCTGGTATCACCGAACGCCAGCGCAAGCCCCGTCGAGATGATGATGATCACCGCCACGATCCGGGCGACTGGCCCTTGGATGGATTCGAGGATGGAGGTCAGCGGCCCTTCCCACGGCATCGAGGAACCGGCGGCCTGCGCCGTGCCCGCCAGCAACAGCATCAGCGCGGCCAGCAGCAGCCCTTGCCCTGCGGGACGGGCCAGGTGGCGCAGCCGCGCCATGCTGGACAGGCGAGAAATAGGATTTACGGAAAGACGGAAAGCATCAACGTGCGTCATGGCAGTTCTCCAGGTTGGTCAGGGGTCGAGGAAGGCGCAGCGGCAGCGGCTGCAAGAGGAACCGGCGGCAGCTCGGGAAACGGCGTTTCCAGCGCATCTGTCAGGCGATAGCCCGCACCGTCGAAGCCGACGACACGGGAGATGGTTTCGACGTGACGTTTGCGGCCACGGCCTGCGATGTGAATCACCACGTTGACCGCCTCGGCGATCAGGGCGCGGGGCGGATTCACTGCCACTTCGAGGATCAGTTGCTCCAGACGCAGCAGTGCGCCCAAGGCGGAGCCGGCATGGATGGTGGCAATGCCGCCGGGGTGGCCGGTGCCCCAGACCTTCACCAAGTCCAGGGCTTCGCCGCCACGCACTTCGCCGACGATCACGCGGTCAGGCCGCAGGCGCATCGTGGCCCGCACCAGCTCGGTCATTGTGACGACGCCGGCGCGGGTGCGCAGCGGCACATGGTCGCGGGCCGCGCATTGCAGCTCGATGGTGTCTTCGAGCACCAGCACGCGGTCGCCTGTGGCGGCGATCTCGGCCAGCAGCGCGTTCGCCAGCGTGGTCTTGCCGGTGCTGGTGCCGCCGGCGATCAGGATGTTCTGCCGCTCGCGCACGGCGCGGCGCAGGAACTCGGCCTGCCCGGCGGTCAGGATGCCGTCGGCCACGTAGCGATCCAGGCCGATGATGCTCACGGCCCGCTTGCGTAGCGCGAAGGCTGGCCCCGGGGCGGCCGGAGGCAGGATGCCCTCGAAACGCTCGCCGGTTTCCGGCAACTCGGCGGTCAAGAGCGGCTGGCCGCGATGCACCTCCGCGCCGACATGCGCGGCGACCAGGCGGATGATGCGTTCACCATCGGCCTCGGGCATCTCCACGCCCAGCGGCGAGCGACCCGACGACAGCCGATCCACCCACAGGGTGCGATCGGGGTTGAGCATGATTTCCACAACATCCGGATCTTCGAGCGCAGCGGCGATCAGCGGCCCCATCGCCGTGCGCAGCATCTGGATGCGGCGATCCTGGGACGCCGCGGCGGATGAGCGAGGTTCAGGCGGAATCTGCGGAACGGCACTCATGACGCACGCTCTGCAGCTCGCTCATCGGCGGACGCCATCGCTGCTGCGTCATCCATCCGCATCGGATCGGGGTGCAGTTCCTCCACCACGTCGCGCACCAGACTGCGGCCACGCAGCAGGTGGCGACCCAACTGCTCGACGAACTGCTCGAAGCGCGCTTTGCCCTGGGCGCGGGCCGCGTCCTTGTGGGCTTCTGGCACCGGCGTGCTGATGGTCAAGAAATAGCGGATGAACAGCGCCAGCGTTTCGATCTGGATGTTCTGGTCGCGCTCCATGCGTTCGGTCTGCCGCGACAGTCGATCCAGCCGCTTGGCAATGGCGGCCTCACGCTGGTCGCCCGCATCGGGTGACAGCCAGGACGCCAAGGCCGCTGCGACGATGGAGGACTTGGACACGCCTTTCTTGGCGGCAAGTTCATCCAGGCGCTTGGCGTGCTCGGGCTGGATGAAAAGATTGAGGCGGTATTGGCTCATAGGTCGATTCCGTCGTTGGGGTCGAGAGAAGCCAGCCGGGCCGTGCGCTGCATGGCCGGGTCGAGCTGGCCGGGAAGCGGGAGCGCCAGGTCGTCGTCATCGAGCAGCTCCAGGTCGTTCGCACACGCGTCCAACTCGGGCTCGTAGGCGACGGTTTCGGAGAGTTCGAGCTGGCGGCGCGGGCCGCCGTCATCGGTGCCGCCCGGACCATCGGCGGATACCGAGGTCGGCGCCGTAGGTACGGCCGGGATCGCCAAGCCGCTCCAGTCGTCGGGGCGGGCTGGCGGCGCGTCGGCGTACCTCCCGACTGCGAGCACGGGCGGTGGCAAGACGCGATCCTTGAAATTGGCGTCGACGTAGTAACGCAGCTTCTTCGCGCGGATCGGGGCAACGCTGGACACCATGACTACGGCGTCCTCAGGTGGAAGCTGCATCACCTCGCCGGGCGTCAGCAGCGGACGTGCAGTTTCCTGACGCGACACCATCAGGTGCCCCAGCCACGGAGCGAGGCGGTGGCCCGCGTAGTTGCGCTGCGCGCGAAGCTCGGTGGCGGTGCCGAGGGTTTCGGAAATCCTTTTCGCCGTCCTTTCGTCGTTGGTGGCGAAAGTCACCCGGACATGGCAGTTGTCGAGGATGGAATGGTTCTGCCCATACGCCTTGTCGATCTGGTTCAGGCTTTGAGCGATGAGAAAGCTGCGGATGCCGTAGCCGGCCATGAAGGCAAGCGCGGACTCGAAAAAATCGAGGCGACCCAGCGCCGGAAACTCGTCCAGCATCAGCAGCAGCTTGTGCCGGCGCGCGATGCCATCGCTGCCGTCGAGCGATTCGGTCAGCCGCCGCCCGATCTGGTTCAAGATGAGCCGGATCAGCGGCTTGGTGCGGCTTATGTCGGAGGGCGGCACCACCAGATAGAGCGATACCGGGTGCTCGGCGGAAATCAGGTCGGCGATGCGCCAATCGCAGCGCGATGTGACTTCGGCCACGGTCGGGTCGCGGTACAGGCCGAGAAACGACATGGCGGTGGAGAGCACGCCCGATCGCTCGTTGTCCGACTTGTTGAGCACTTCGCGGGCAGCGGATGCGACAACCGGGTGAGGCGCATCGCCCAGGTGCTTCGTCGTCATCATCCGGTGCAGCGTCAGCTCGAACGGACACGCCGGGTCGCTGAGGAAGTTGGCGACGCCGCGCAGCGTCTTGTCCTCGCCTGCGTACAGAACATGCAAGATTGCACCGACCAGTAGCGCGTGGCTGGTCTTCTCCCAATGATTGCGCTTCTCTAACGCACCTTCAGGGTCAACCAGAATGTCGGCGATGTTCTGCACGTCGCGCACTTCATGTGCGCCGCGCCGGACTTCAAGCAGCGGGTTGTAGGCGGCCGACTGCCTATCGGTGGGGTTGAAAAGCAGGCAGTGCGAAAAGCGCGAACGCCAGCCCGCCGTGATCTTCCA
>NZ_JAAMQZ010000077.1 GCF_013522825.1 Stutzerimonas stutzeri | reverse complement strand
GATCGACAGCATAAGCGGTTGAGAAGAAAGAAAAATTCTTCAAAAACAGCTTGACGAGATACAAGGCTGCTGTAGAATGCGCGGCCTCGGTTGAGACGAAAGGCTTGATCGAAACGCTCTTTAACAACTGAATCAAGCAATTCGTGTGGGTGCTTGTGAGGTAAGACTGGTAGTCAGCAAGATTATCAGCATCACAATGTACTCAACGAGAAATCATTGAGTGCTCTTCTTGAGTTTGCTTAAGAAGAGATTGCGATTGCTGAGCCAAGTTTAGGGTTTTCTCAAAACCCAAGCAGTATTGAACTGAAGAGTTTGATCATGGCTCAGATTGAACGCTGGCGGCAGGCCTAACACATGCAAGTCGAGCGGATGAGGGGAGCTTGCTCCCTGATTTAGCGGCGGACGGGTGAGTAATGCCTAGGAATCTGCCTGGTAGTGGGGGATAACGTCCGGAAACGGGCGCTAATACCGCATACGTCCTACGGGAGAAAGCAGGGGACCTTCGGGCCTTGCGCTATCAGATGAGCCTAGGTCGGATTAGCTTGTTGGTGAGGTAAAGGCTCACCAAGGCTGCGATCCGTAACTGGTCTGAGAGGATGATCAGTCACACTGGAACTGAGACACGGTCCAGACTCCTACGGGAGGCAGCAGTGGGGAATATTGGACAATGGGCGAAAGCCTGATCCAGCCATGCCGCGTGTGTGAAGAAGGTCTTCGGATTGTAAAGCACTTTAAGTTGGGAGGAAGGGCAGTAAGTTAATACCTTGCTGTTTTGACGTTACCGACAGAATAAGCACCGGCTAACTTCGTGCCAGCAGCCGCGGTAATACGAAGGGTGCAAGCGTTAATCGGAATTACTGGGCGTAAAGCGCGCGTAGGTGGTTTGTTAAGTTGGAAGTGAAAGCCCCGGGCTCAACCTGGGAACTGCTTTCAAAACTGGCAAGCTAGAGTATGGCAGAGGGTGGTGGAATTTCCTGTGTAGCGGTGAAATGCGTAGATATAGGAAGGAACACCAGTGGCGAAGGCGACCACCTGGGCTAATACTGACACTGAGGTGCGAAAGCGTGGGGAGCAAACAGGATTAGATACCCTGGTAGTCCACGCCGTAAACGATGTCAACTAGCCGTTGGGCTCCTTGAGAGCTTAGTGGCGCAGCTAACGCATTAAGTTGACCGCCTGGGGAGTACGGCCGCAAGGTTAAAACTCAAATGAATTGACGGGGGCCCGCACAAGCGGTGGAGCATGTGGTTTAATTCGAAGCAACGCGAAGAACCTTACCAGGCCTTGACATGCAGAGAACTTTCCAGAGATGGATAGGTGCCTTCGGGAACTCTGACACAGGTGCTGCATGGCTGTCGTCAGCTCGTGTCGTGAGATGTTGGGTTAAGTCCCGTAACGAGCGCAACCCTTGTCCTTAGTTACCAGCACGTTAAGGTGGGCACTCTAAGGAGACTGCCGGTGACAAACCGGAGGAAGGTGGGGATGACGTCAAGTCATCATGGCCCTTACGGCCTGGGCTACACACGTGCTACAATGGTCGGTACAAAGGGTTGCCAAGCCGCGAGGTGGAGCTAATCCCATAAAACCGATCGTAGTCCGGATCGCAGTCTGCAACTCGACTGCGTGAAGTCGGAATCGCTAGTAATCGTGAATCAGAATGTCACGGTGAATACGTTCCCGGGCCTTGTACACACCGCCCGTCACACCATGGGAGTGGGTTGCTCCAGAAGTAGCTAGTCTAACCTTCGGGGGGACGGTTACCACGGAGTGATTCATGACTGGGGTGAAGTCGTAACAAGGTAGCCGTAGGGGAACCTGCGGCTGGATCACCTCCTTAATCGAAGACATCAGCTTCTTCATAAGTACCCACACGAATTGCTTGATTCATTGCGAAGACGATTGGGTCTGTAGCTCAGTTGGTTAGAGCGCACCCCTGATAAGGGTGAGGTCGGCAGTTCGAATCTGCCCAGACCCACCAATGTTGTGTGGGGCGCAGGCTTCAAGACATTGGGGCCATAGCTCAGCTGGGAGAGCGCCTGCCTTGCACGCAGGAGGTCAGCGGTTCGATCCCGCTTGGCTCCACCACCACTCGTCGGGATAGAGTTCAGAAATGAACATTTCTGCGTAGGCAGTTGAATGTTGATTTCTGGTCTTTACCAGTATCGTTCTTTAAAAATTTGGGTATGTGATAGAAATAGACTGAGTGATCACTTTCACTGGTGGTTGTTCAGGCTAAGGTAAAATTTGCGAGTTGCTCGAGAGAGCGAAATGCGGATTTTCGGCGAATGTCGTCTTCACGTTATAGACAGTAACCAGATTGCTTGGGGTTATATGGTCAAGTGAAGAAGCGCATACGGTGGATGCCTTGGCAGTCAGAGGCGATGAAAGACGTGGTAGCCTGCGAAAAGCTTCGGGGAGTCGGCAAACAGACTTTGATCCGGAGATCTCTGAATGGGGGAACCCAGCCATCATAAGATGGTTATCACACACTGAATCCATAGGTGTGTGAGGCGAACCAGGGGAACTGAAACATCTAAGTACCCTGAGGAAAAGAAATCAACCGAGATTCCCTTAGTAGTGGCGAGCGAACGGGGACTAGCCCTTAAGTGGCTTTGAGATTAGCGGAACGCTCTGGAAAGTGCGGCCATAGTGGGTGATAGCCCTGTACGCGAAAATCTCTTAGTCATGAAATCGAGTAGGACGGAGCACGAGAAACTTTGTCTGAATATGGGGGGACCATCCTCCAAGGCTAAATACTACTGACTGACCGATAGTGAACCAGTACCGTGAGGGAAAGGCGAAAAGAACCCCGGAGAGGGGAGTGAAATAGAACCTGAAACCGTATGCGTACAAGCAGTGGGAGCCTACTTTGTTAGGTGACTGCGTACCTTTTGTATAATGGGTCAGCGACTTATTTTCAGTGGCGAGCTTAACCGAATAGGGGAGGCGTAGCGAAAGCGAGTCTTAATAGGGCGTCTAGTCGCTGGGAATAGACCCGAAACCGGGCGATCTATCCATGGGCAGGTTGAAGGTTAGGTAACACTGACTGGAGGACCGAACCGACTACCGTTGAAAAGTTAGCGGATGACCTGTGGATCGGAGTGAAAGGCTAATCAAGCTCGGAGATAGCTGGTTCTCCTCGAAAGCTATTTAGGTAGCGCCTCGTGTATCACTGCTGGGGGTAGAGCACTGTTTCGGCTAGGGGGTCATCCCGACTTACCAAACCGATGCAAACTCCGAATACCAGCAAGTGTCAGCACGGGAGACACACGGCGGGTGCTAACGTCCGTCGTGAAAAGGGAAACAACCCAGACCGTCAGCTAAGGTCCCAAAATCCTGGTTAAGTGGGAAACGATGTGGGAAGGCTCAGACAGCTAGGAGGTTGGCTTAGAAGCAGCCACCCTTTAAAGAAAGCGTAATAGCTCACTAGTCGAGTCGGCCTGCGCGGAAGATGTAACGGGGCTCAAACCAGGTACCGAAGCTACGGGTTCATCGTAAGATGAGCGGTAGAGGAGCGTTCTGTAAGCCTGTGAAGGTCAATTGAGAAGTTGGCTGGAGGTATCAGAAGTGCGAATGCTGACATGAGTAACGACAATGCGAGTGAAAAACTCGCACGCCGAAAGACCAAGGGTTCCTGCGCAACGTTAATCGACGCAGGGTGAGTCGGTCCCTAAGGCGAGGCTGAAGAGCGTAGTCGATGGGAAACGGGTTAATATTCCCGTACTTCTGGTTACTGCGATGGGGGGACGGAGAAGGCTAGGCCAGCTTGGCGTTGGTTGTCCAAGTTTAAGGTGGTAGGCAGAGATCTTAGGTAAATCCGGGATCTTAATGCCGAGAACTGATGACGAGCTTTCTTTTAGAAAGCGAAGTGGTTGATGCCATGCTTCCAGGAAAAGCCTCTAAGCTTCAGGTAATCAGGAACCGTACCCCAAACCGACACAGGTGGTTGGGTAGAGAATACCAAGGCGCTTGAGAGAACTCGGGTGAAGGAACTAGGCAAAATGGCACCGTAACTTCGGGAGAAGGTGCGCCGGTGAGGGTGAAGTATTTACTACGTAAGCCCATGCCGGTCGAAGATACCAGGCCGCTGCGACTGTTTATTAAAAACACAGCACTCTGCAAACACGAAAGTGGACGTATAGGGTGTGACGCCTGCCCGGTGCCGGAAGGTTAATTGATGGGGTTAGCGCAAGCGAAGCTCTTGATCGAAGCCCCGGTAAACGGCGGCCGTAACTATAACGGTCCTAAGGTAGCGAAATTCCTTGTCGGGTAAGTTCCGACCTGCACGAATGGCGTAACGATGGCGGCGCTGTCTCCACCCGAGACTCAGTGAAATTGAAATCGCTGTGAAGATGCAGTGTATCCGCGGCTAGACGGAAAGACCCCGTGAACCTTTACTATAGCTTTGCACTGGACTTTGAATTTGCTTGTGTAGGATAGGTGGGAGGCTTTGAAGCGTGGACGCCAGTTCGCGTGGAGCCATCCTTGAAATACCACCCTGGCAACTTTGAGGTTCTAACTCTGGTCCGTTATCCGGATCGAGGACAGTGTATGGTGGGTAGTTTGACTGGGGCGGTCTCCTCCTAAAGAGTAACGGAGGAGTACGAAGGTGCGCTCAGACCGGTCGGAAATCGGTCGTAGAGTATAAAGGCAAAAGCGCGCTTGACTGCGAGACAGACACGTCGAGCAGGTACGAAAGTAGGTCTTAGTGATCCGGTGGTTCTGTATGGAAGGGCCATCGCTCAACGGATAAAAGGTACTCCGGGGATAACAGGCTGATACCGCCCAAGAGTTCATATCGACGGCGGTGTTTGGCACCTCGATGTCGGCTCATCACATCCTGGGGCTGAAGCCGGTCCCAAGGGTATGGCTGTTCGCCATTTAAAGTGGTACGCGAGCTGGGTTTAGAACGTCGTGAGACAGTTCGGTCCCTATCTGCCGTGGACGTTTGAGATTTGAGAGGGGCTGCTCCTAGTACGAGAGGACCGGAGTGGACGAACCTCTGGTGTTCCGGTTGTCACGCCAGTGGCATTGCCGGGTAGCTATGTTCGGAAGAGATAACCGCTGAAAGCATCTAAGCGGGAAACTTGCCTCAAGATGAGATCTCACTGGAGCCTTGAGCTCCCTGAAGGGCCGTCGAAGACTACGACGTTGATAGGTGGGGTGTGTAAGCGCTGTGAGGCGTTGAGCTAACCCATACTAATTGCCCGTGAGGCTTGACCATATAACACCCAAACAATTTGATGTTTGCGTGTCAGACGGTTGAAGTCGACAAACAAACCGAAAAGACGCATCGCTCGCAAAGCGAACCAAGACAAAGCAACAGCGCAACACAACACATCACATGCCCAATTAGGGGAAGCGACTCAACACCGACTCCCCAACCGAATTGCTTGACGACCATAGAGCGTTGGAACCACCTGATCCCATCCCGAACTCAGAAGTGAAACGACGCATCGCCGATGGTAGTGTGGGGTCTCCCCATGTGAGAGTAGGTCATCGTCAAGCTTCTACACCAAACCCCCGACCATCGAAAGATGATCGGGGGTTTGTCTTTGC
>NZ_JAAMQZ010000076.1 GCF_013522825.1 Stutzerimonas stutzeri | reverse complement strand
TGGCTGGCTGAAAGAAAATCGCAGGATCGGCACTCGCTATGACAAGCTGGCCAAGAGCTTTGCAGCCATGGTCACCTTGGCCTGCAGCCTACGTTGCATGCGGCAATACTTTTCGTACAAAGCCTAGTTCCAGCAAACTAACCAATCGCATATTCATCCTGCTGGCAGCGCTGCTGACATTCCAGTCGCTGGTTATTTCTTCCGTCTCAGTCCACCTACTTGATGTGCTAAAACTGCTTGGCATCGCAACTTCAACAGCACTGGCCATAGGAATGATGATTGGGCCATCTCAAGTCATGGCACGCCTTGCAGAGTTTTCGATTGGGCGAAACCTACACCCTACCTGGTCGGCTCGTATCGCCATCCTGCTATGCGGGGTGGGTATTGCGCTGCTGTTACCGGCCATCCCGTGGCTGGCCTTCGTAGCCTTGGCGCTTTACGGAGCAGGTAATGGAATTCTGACCATTGCTCGCGGAACATTACCCTTGGCTCTATTCGGCGCGGATGGCTACGGAGCACGTATGGGGCTGCTGGCTCGCCCGATGCTGATTGCCCAGGCTGTAGGCCCCATAGCAGCAGCACTTGCTCTAGAAAGATTTGGATCAATTCCGCTGTTAGTTGGAATGTGCATTCTAGTAGCAATAAGCTTTATTACGAGCCTTGCTCTCCCTGCCAAATGACTGGCTAAATGGGATTAGGCACGTATGCCGTGATCAAGCCGCATAATCTCGTCATGGATAATTGTGAATCCCATAGGTGTGCACAGCACCCTGCAGGGTGTCTGACGGCCTACACCTGCTACAGATCTTACAAGCCATCGCTGCGCCTTCTTTCGGCTTCCAAACACTTCAAGTGCGATTGAGAAGACCTGCTCGTAACGCGTCTGAAAACAGCGATTCCTAGCACTCCAGCAGCCAATCGGGGAGCGAACACATCGCCCGACAATCCTAAGCTCATTCATGCTTCACCCTCTGGTGATACTGGTCTGGTCGCCCCTCGTACTCTGTGCAGGGGGCATCCCGGCAGGGCCACCTCGTGGCGCGGCCCTTTAGCTCAGACGCAACGCTTACCATCGAATTGAAGATCTGCTCGCAGCTACCTATCACTCAGCACTGATCGTGCAAAGTGGGAAAGATTGGAAGCCCCGTCTCCATTCCTGCGCAACAGGTAACCCTTGATACCAACCTGGCCAGGCCCATCCCGATCACACCTTTCTGAGTCGCCAATCATGACGATCCGCCTCTGACCACTGAGCTCATTTTCTGGCCGGACATTAAGCAGATCGCAGGTGTGCTGATAGATGCCGGCTTGCGGTTTCATAACACCAATGCGATAGCTGAAACCATAGGCCCCAAGGTGCGGGAAAATCCTTTCCACTACGGGGCCGTAGGCCATTGCCAGGTTTGAACATACGGCCAGTCTCACCCCTGCAGCTTGCAGTAGCCCAACGGCCTCAACCGCGTCTGGATAAGGCTGAATGCTTGCCAGCTCTTCCTCCAAGCATTGATCAAGAAATGCGAGTTGGGAGGGCGAGATCTTGATACCAAAGGCCAGCGCAGCCTCGCTTAGAGAAAGGCAATGGGTCATGATCGTTCGGATGTCATCAGCGCGAGGCAAGCGGCCTTGGCGTCGCCCCTCTCGAAGCAACTGTCGAAACGGATGTGTCGGCTGCTGTATCTGTACCAGCGTTCCGAAGGCGTCAAAGATTACGGCACTGGTCTTCATCTGAGTTTCCTTCGCTGGTCACCGCCCGCAAGACAGCCAGCCACTCTAACGAGAATCAAGCTCAACAACCAAATAACCAATCTACCGAAGAGTAACGCCAAATTTTGAAAAATCATCCACCAGCGTTTTTCGACCCAGCATTTTCGGAAGCTTGAAGACGTTCCTGTACCCATACCACAAAAACATAGGAATAATGACAAGCCCAACTCCAAAGGTGGCCGTTGCAGCAATAATCCCAGCTGGAACCGCTGCTAGCGAAATAACCACACCCTTTACCAAAGTCGACCTTGCAATAATTCGCAGATCATCCAAGTCGCACTCAACTTTCCCACCAGCCTTCTCAAAAGCGACAACAATTATCGATTTCTTTGAGGCATGTTTATAGTACCAAGTTCGCGGAACATCAGTCGCCAAAGCACCATGCTTCGCAAGATACTTCAGCATCACAACCTCCTTGAAATAGAGCGTAGCGCCGTGTTCATCTTCATATCTAACACGTCGATAGAGAGCGTCTAGATCACCGCTCGCTTGAGCATCATAGTTCTTAACAGTCAATGTCAATTTCTTTAACTCGGACATGCTTCTTCCCTTAAACACACATTAACTATTAATGGATTAGATGACGGTGGGGCCTACTGAAGCAGGCTGAGACAGCGGCCTCGACGACGCGGGGGCACTCAAGCGGCGGCAGGCAATCGGCTGACCATGACGTAATGATCGTTGCCTGACACTGTCCGCAATAACGCCATGCCTTCGACCTCCGCTATCACCTCACTAGGGGGTGTGACAATTGTCATCCCATCAACCAGTTGCCCTGAAAGATCGCCATACACATACGCAACGAAACGATCGCCTACTTCAGCTGCATCTACCAGATACGCGTCCACTAGTGCACCCCAATCATGGGCCTGCGCAATCGCCAACTTAGCTGACACCAGACTGGGCAGTCGTATTCCGCCCTCAGCCGTCCAGTCCTGGGAATTCAGACAACTCATGGATTCTCCATCACGTTCGAATTTGAAACCTACTCACTTACTGAAAAAAGCTAAACGCCGGCAGCCCTGTCAGGCTTCATACACTGACAACTAGGTCTGGCCGAAAGCCAGTTTCTTCGGTGGGATAACCACGAGGATTACTCACAAACCGGACGCCATTAACAACCTCATCCACAGCTTCGTGGGTATGGCCAAAGATCCATAGATCGATCTTGAAATCCATCAGGCCATCCCAATTGTTTCCATAGGCTGCTCGCAAGTGAGGATCGGCTCCTTGGTCACTCACGAACTTCATAAGAGGCGGATGGTGAGTCACAACTACACGTTTACCGTTGAATGGCAGAGACAGCTGAGCCTCTAACCACTCCTTCGTCTCTCGATTTCTCGCGATCAGGTCGTCAGGGCGCAAACGCCGATACTGTTCACCGACACGGATAGCGCGAAAGTCATTCAGTGAGTCACGAGCACACCAAGAAGCAGCTACTGGGTCTCCGGTCGCGGCCAGGCTTGTCCAAGCCGTAGCACAGAAAAACTGCACATCACCGTACTCTAAAACCTGATTTTCCAAGACGTGGACGTGCGCCTCAGCAGCGTCAAGCAGCTTGCTGTGAGTTCGATCTATATTCCCGCTGTAGTGCTCATGATTGCCCATGGCGTAGACGACAGGCGTGCTGAAGGCCAGGCTGGCCCATCTGGCCCCCCTGGACTTCACGTGGATGTCGCCGGCTAATACGACCACGTCACAGTCCACCACAGGGGGGACGAAATCGGCGAACTCACAATGTAAATCAGACAGTATGTGAAGCTTCATCCCTAGCCTGCTGACGTCGACTTTCTAATAAATTGATCACTCCCTGGCCGGTCGCCCGGACGCGGCGAGGCTGTCATCTGTAGGCCCACGATAAACGATGGGCGCCATTATTGCCAGCTTTCGATATTTATCGACGCATGACGCTGTGGCCCTATTCTTCGTTTTGAGCGCTCAGCATGCAGAACGAGATAGCAGCAATAGTCCGAGCTCTGCGCGACCTTAGAGGATCGGCCCAGGAGGAGCTCGCCGAGATCAGTTCCCAAGCCAATCTGTCGCGATTGGAGCAAGGGAAAACGCAGGTCTCTTTGGTCAAGCTGAGCAAGATCGCGCGCACCCTAGATTTCGACCTCGTGGCTCTCGTCGCGCTATGCCAGGCTCTCCAGAATGGGTCATCACCTATCGATGTCATGGCGAAGGCTTCGCAGGATTTGGAGGGCTTCATAGCCCTGGGAGGCTTGCAGGGCCTGAAGAAGCACTGGGACGCAGGTGAAGGGCTGGTAAAGCGCACGCGAGGCAAACCCAGCAGCCCAGATCGAATCCGAGCTGTGCTAGAGCTCAAGGCCAGTGGCATGTCGAAGGCGGAGGTGAGTCGAGCGCTGGGTTTGCCTGAAGCGACTGTCAGGCGTTACTGGCTCAAAGAACTGCCTGGTTAGAAAGGGAGTCGTGGGGCACGAGCAAAGAAGCTCTCCACTTGTCCGATTCGATTTAGCGCGGCGGCAGATCCTTGAAGCGCAGCCTGGGATAGATCCGCCTTTCCTCAGCGCATTTGGAAATCTGGAAGAACGCTGACAGCAGTGCATCTTCCGAAGGGCAGTGGCGGGTCATCACCTCGAACTCGTTGTAATCGAAGGCTAGGACGCGGACACCAACCTCATCCATGAACTTCAAAATCATGGTGCTGTATTCATCGTAGTTGTCGATAAAAAACTCTCTGACCACGACAACTCCCACCAGGGGTCGTGCAGCAAGATCAATGTCCAAGGGCGTGCCGCCCACAAGCGCCAAGGCTGGATTGCCTTCTCGCTTGATCGTTGAAATAGCGCCACGTAGTTGCTGAAGACCGTTCTTCAACTGACTTGTAGCCTTCTTTCGCTTTCTCTCAAGCGTTGTGTTCAACGTCGCTGGGGTATTGGGACTGTCCTTCGCCTGCAGCAGTAAAGTCACTTCATCGCCCATTACCACTACGTCAGCCAGCTCCTCGCCATCGGAGACCTTCAAGGGGCCATGGATGATCCGCTCGGAGGTATATGCCCGCTGGAGCAGATAGATGATATCCAGTTCCTGAAACGTACCCGGCTCAGTGCGCTCCAACTGTGTATTGGAAAAGCCTTTGGAGCCTCGAAAGTCCTGGCGGGTCAGGTCGGTGATCAAATAGTCCGAGGGGAACAAATCCTCCCCTAGTAACACCGTTGCGGCACGAGCGTCGTCCTCATAGGTCGTGAGGCTGAACCACCTGTCCGCCTGCTCATACATCTTGGGCCAGTGATCTGCTCCAATTGGGCTGAGTGTACCGAGCTCCTTGCGGAGCTGACCAAGCTTCGCCTGGGCCTTACAACTGAACAGCTCACGGTTGTGCTCGTCGAAAAAGCACACACTGAACTCGTCAGGGAAGCTCTGCAGTGCCTCGGTGAGAGGGTCACCTGGGATGAGTGGGGTTTTGATCAATAGCGGGCTTTGTGGGTCATCAAAGCAGGCAGTGAGAAGCGTAAATCCCGTCGTTTCGTCTACCTTGTATGGCGCCAGGTAAAGCTTCAATTCGCGCCTTTGCTGAGCGGCCAGGATCAGCTCTTTCCCTGCCTTGATTACCAGCACGGAGCCCTCAGGGCCTTCAACGATCCATAATCCACGGGCTAATACAGCGATTTGCTGAAGCGATTGTGGCTTCATGATCGTGAGGTACATGTGAACTCCTTGGTGCCTGATTGCGTCCTGCATAACCTGAAGCCTACGCTGGAGGTCGCCCGAGAGATAGCCGCTCACTGGTATATCAAGATCGAAGTATTCACCTGGAGCAGGCCTGCCCGGCTATGCCTACCTGAAGGATGTGTTGACGCGCCTGCCTACGCAGCGAGCTAGTGAGATTGCCGAGCTGTTACCACACAGGTGGGTGACCGTTTAATCACGCAGGGTGTCTTGGACTTGTGCTTACCAAGCTTCTACATTTTGCGCCAGACCAAAGCAGGAATTGCTCGGATGTAAATTAGCTCGCTGACCAACTCAATCAGCGTTTGAGTGATAACTGCTGCCGCAGCGAGCTCTCTGATTTCTTCGGGCAAAGCCAGTGCCAGGGGCAGAACCACCAATGAATTTCGTGTCGAGCTACTGAACGCCACTGATCTTGCAGTGATGGCCGGCAATTTAAATGCCCGCGCAACCAGCGCACCGACCAGTGGTGCCAAGAGCATGAAACCGAGGTAGACGGGAATAACGGGCAGTAGCTTGTCCATGTCCCTGACCACTGCTGAGATCTGAGAGCCGAC
This sequence comes from Stutzerimonas stutzeri, assembly GCF_013522825.1. Classification (GTDB taxonomy): domain Bacteria; phylum Pseudomonadota; class Gammaproteobacteria; order Pseudomonadales; family Pseudomonadaceae; genus Stutzerimonas; species Stutzerimonas stutzeri_AK. Next base: position 222 of record NZ_JAAMQZ010000076.1, on the reverse strand, counting down.
CACTACGACCAACACAGCCGCCATAGCTGGCACAGGCATCCAAGCCCATGCATTGTTCCAGCCCTCAACGACGCGTGACCTCTTTGCCCCGGCAGCTTGCGGATTCCACGCCATCCGGCCACCCAGTCCGCTCTCATCTGGCCAGGCATTCCAGGGCCATCTGGCCACCTGTTCCACGGCCATCCGGCCGGGCAGTCGGAGCGCAGCGACGCAGGGGTGGCA
>NZ_JAAMQZ010000075.1 GCF_013522825.1 Stutzerimonas stutzeri | reverse complement strand
CGTCGCGCACTTCATGTGCGCCGCGCCGGACTTCAAGCAGCGGGTTGTAGGCGGCCGACTGCCTATCGGTGGGGTTGAAAAGCAGGCAGTGCGAAAAGCGCGAACGCCAGCCCGCCGTGATCTTCCATGGGTGCCCGCAGAATTCGGAAAAAATCGTACGCTAAGCCGCGCCATGTGCTTGCGCGCGAGCGCTCTCAAGAGGATGGTCCCTCGTACTTCCGAAAAGCGCGCCAAAGCACAACGTCATAGACGACCTTGAGTAGGCCGCAGGCCACCAGCGGCGCCGCCAGCCAGCCGGCGGCGAATAGGGCGCCGCCAATGGCGGGGCTCGCTATGGCATTGAGGCGCTTTACCGCACCGCCGTAGTTGTTTTCCCAGTGGCTGACGATCAGCTTCTCGGACAGGCCGGTGAGTTTGGCCGGATCGCATGAAAGAGGTTTCAGTTCGTAAGGCATCTTGGCTTCCTCAGCAAGGTGGATCGGAAACGGCGCGACGAAGGCTGACTCGATCAGGTTCAGCCTTGGTTCGGAAATACCAGCCACCCCGCCAATCCCGCCGCGAGGATCACGACGACGACGTTGAGCTTGTTCTTCCAGGCATAAAGGAATGCCAAGCCTGCGGCGAAAATCGACATGCCCACCGTCAACGATGGGACACGTTCAGCAGTGACCTGCGCCAAGTCGATGGTGGTTGCGCCGATCAGGCCGACTACCCCAGCCGCGACGCCGTCCAGAAAGGCGTGCAGCCGTTTGTTCTCCACGACCGCCTCCAGCCGGTCGTAGAAAATCAGCGAGAACGCAAAGGCCGGAAGAAAGACACCCACCGTCATGGCCACCGCCCCGATCGGCCCCCCCGCCACATAGCCGACGAACGTGGCGAAGATGATGAGGGGTGCCGGTAGCACACCGGACAGCGCCAGGCCGTCCAGGAACTGCCCATCCGTCATCCATCCGCGCCCGACGGCGTCGTTGCGAACGAACGGAATCGCTGTGTAGGCGCCGCCGAAGGTGAGCAAGCCGGCCTTCAGGCCCGACGCGAAGATGAGCAGCACCGAGGCCTGGCCCTGAACGACCGCTTCCACAAGCTTCGCTGTCGGTGCAGCCCACAAAGCCACGGCCGCGGCCAGCGCCACCGCCGCCAGTGTCACCAAGAGCGCTGAGGCCCGATGATTCAGCACGAGCAGGGCGTACACAAGGCCGCCCGCCGGCAGGGTGATCCAGAAGTCGACACGACCTATGGCTGCCAGCGCGCAAACGATGGCAATGACCCACAACCAGCGATCAAGCAGGATGTGCTCGCCGATACGGTGCACGGCGCGCACGATCAGGGCGATCACAGCCGCCTGCACGCCAAGGAACGCCGCGCCCAGCGCGGTACCCACGAATTCAATCTGGAAGTACAACCAGGACAGCGCGAACATCAGCAAGAATCCGGGAAGCATGAAACCGAGTCCCGCCAGCACGCCCCCCAGCCGCCCCTTTGCTCGGATGCCCAAATGAACGCATATTTCATGCGCTTCGGGTCCGGGCAGCACCTGCATCACCGCAAGCAGCTTGTTGAAGCGTTTGCTGGAGATCCAGCGTTCCTCGTCCACGAGCTCGCGGCGCAACATGCCGATCTGAGCCACAGGCCCGCCCCATGCGAGCAAGCCGAACTTGAGGAAGCGCGCGAAGAGCTGTGGGTAGCTCATGGGTGGAGGGACGGCTTCAGTCGTGGCATCCGTCGCCTTGCTCGGGCGATACGACTCTTCATTCGCAACGCTCATAGATCTTCTCCTTGTAGTTCAACAGTAACCAGTCAAATACGGAAGTTGGCCAACAAGCCGTCGAATACGGCCGAAGCCTGCGGCCAGCAGCAGGTCGTCTTGGGTGATGTCCCAGAAAGACGGACGGGCCGGGCGTGGTTGCGCGGCGGTCTGAGGACTGGTCGGGGCGTTCACGTTGTTTTGTCCTCGTAACTCTTCAATAGCCAATCAAAAATTTCGCACGCGCGGGCAAGCAGCGCGTCGTCATCGGGTTCCGATGCGCGCAAGCCGGCGAGCAGCGATTCGATGCCCAGCGCTTCTGCTACCGGCAGCCCGCCCAAATCCAGGCAATGCACGAGCTTGCCCAGGCGTACCAGTGCAGGGGCGGAATCAAGTCCGAAACTCGCCAGCAGCGTCTCGAAGGTGACCTTGGTGCCCACATGACTGAAGGCGGCGCCGTCGAAATCGAAGCCGAGCCAGCCATTGCGGCAGTCGGAGGGACTCGCCAGCCAGACGATGCGCGCGCTCGGGTCGATGAACCGCCGGATCAGCCAGGCCGAAGCGAGTCGGTCCACCCACGGGCGCGCCCGCGTGGCCCAGGTCCGACCCTGATAGTCGGCGCGGTTCAGCCGCGGAATATCCGTCTGCCGGGCGGTCGGCTCGTCGGGAGACATACGGCGGGTGATCGCGTCGCGCAGGTCGTCCAGCAGGCTCAAGGTCTGCCGCTGCGCCTCGCCGGGGAAGAAGTCGATGCGGTTCACCTGCTCGAAGCGGCGCACGAGCGGCTGGAGCTTGCGCATGGCATCGGCGCCGTCCGGGGATGCCAGGTTACGCCCGAGCGCTTTGATCTCCTCGGCGATGCTGGCGTACTCCTCGCCCCGGTCGAACAGGGCGCGTAGCGCGGCCTTCTGAGCTTCGTCACACCCCGACAGTCGATAGACCTGGCCGCTGCCCCCGACTTCCACCGCCTGCGCCGCCACTTCGCCCAGCGTCGCCGCACTGTCCGCCGAGTCGGGCAGCAGATAGACCCCGTCGCGCAGCGTTGCGCAGCCCTGCGCTTTGACAGAACGCCAGACGCGCATGCGGCCGGTCGATGCCTTGGTGGGCAGGCTGACGAATAGGGCAAGAAAGCTCAAGCACGGGCTCCTTCGTCAAAAAGATGATTAATGTTACAAATACTACAATAAGTTATATCTAATACACAACTCATGTCGGAGCGTCAATTTAAGGCATACCCTAACTGGATGTCAGGAATGGCCACGCTGCGCCGTCAGAATAGAGTCTGCTTTCACATTCTTTGACACATGCTTGCCAAGGTCATAGATTCCAACCTGACAAATTCAAGGCTTAGGGCGCAATGGAACCAAAAACCAACGTAAGCCCTACCGCCCATCCAGCCTATGGAGGCATCTTGCAGGGACAACGCATCGGTTACGTTCGGGTCAGCAGTTACGACCAGAACCCGGAACGCCAACTTGAGCAGGTCGAGATCGGCAAGCTGTTCACCGACAAGGCCTCGGGCAAGGACACCCAGCGCCCGCAGCTGGAAGCCATGCTCGGATTCGTCCGCGAAGGCGATACCGTGGTGGTGCACAGCATGGATCGCCTGGCGCGCAACCTCGACGATCTGCGCCGTCTGGTGCAAAGGCTGACCAAGCGCGGCGTGCGCATCGAGTTCTTGAAGGAGGGGTTGGTGTTCACCGGCGAGGACTCGCCCATGGCCAACCTCATGTTGTCGGTCATGGGGGCCTTTGCCGAGTTCGAGCGCGCCCTGATCCGCGAGCGGCAGCGCGAGGGCATCGCCCTGGCCAAGCAGCGCGGTGCTTACCGGGGCCGCAAGAAAGCTCTCTCCGACGATCAAGCCATCACGTTGCGGCAGCGGGCCGCTGCCGGCGAGCCGAAGGCTCAGCTCGCACGCGAGTTCGGCATCAGCCGTGAAACCCTCTACCAGTACCTTCGCACGGACGACTGAACCATGCCGCGTCGCTCGATTCTCTCGGCTACGGAGCGCGACACCCTGCTTGCGCTGCCAGAAAGCCAGGATGACCTGATCCGCTACTACACCTTCAACGACTCCGACCTATCCCTGATCCGTCAACGGCGGGGCGATGGCAACCGCCTCGGCTTCGCCGTGCAGCTCTGCCTGCTGCGCTACCCTGGTTATGCGCTGGGCAACGACACGGCGCTACCCGAGCCCGTGATCCAGTGGGTGGCCAAGCAAGTCCAAGCCGACCCCGCGAGTTGGGCGAAGTACGGTGAGCGCGACGTGACCCGCCGCGAGCACGCTCTGGAACTGCGCACCTACCTGCAACTGGCCCCGTTCGGTCTGTCGGACTTCCGCGCCCTGGTGCGCGAGTTGACCGAGCTGGCCCAGCAGACCGACAAGGGCTTGCTGCTGGCCGGGCAGGCGCTGGAGAGCTTGCGCCAGAAGCGGCGCATCCTGCCGACGCTGAGCGTTATTGACCGGGCGTGTTCGGAGGCCATTGCACGCGCCAATCGGCGGGTCTATCGCGCCCTGATCGAGCCGTTGAACCCATCGCATCACGCCAAGCTCGACGAACTGCTCACCATTAAGGCCGGCAGCAACAGCACTTGGTTGACCTGGTTGCGGCAATCACCGCTGAAGCCGAACTCGCGGCACATGATCGAGCACATCGAGCGGCTGAAGATTTTCCAACTGGTGGGCCTTCCCGACAGCCTCGGCCGGCACATCCACCAGAACCGATTGCTGAAGCTCGCCCGCGAGGGCGGGCAGATGACGCCACAAGACCTCGGCAAGTTCGAACCGGAGAGGCGCTATGCCACGCTGGTCGCCGTGGTACTGGAAAGCACCGCGACCGTGATCGATGAACTGGTTGATCTGCACGACCGCATCCTGGTCAAGCTGTTCAGTGGCGCGAAACACAAGCATCAGCAGCAGTTCCAGAAGCAGGGCAAAGCGATCAATGACAAGGTGCGCCTGTACTCGAAGATCGGCCAGGCCCTGCTGGACGCTAAAGAGTCCGGTGACGATCCGTTCGCCGCCATCGAGGCGGTCATTCCCTGGGACGAGTTCACCCAGAGTGTCACTGAGGCCGAGCTGCTGGCCCGGCCGGAAGCCTTCGACCACCTGCACCTGGTCAGCGAGAACTTCGCTACGCTACGCCGCTACACCCCAGCCTTTCTGGAGGTGCTTCAGCTCCGAGCCGCGACGGCAGCGCAAGCCGTGCTGGATGCCGTTCAGACCCTACGCGAGATGAATGCCGATAATCTGCGCAAGGTGCCCTCCGACGCACCGACCGCCTTCATCAAGCCGCGCTGGAAACCGCTGGTGATCACCCCGGAAGGCATCGACCGGCGCTTCTACGAAATCTGCGCCTTGTCCGAGTTGAAGAACGCGCTGCGCTCCGGCGACATCTGGGTCAAAGGCTCGCGGCAGTTCCGCGACTTCGATGACTACCTACTGCCTCCCGAGAAATTCGCCGCACTCAAGCGGGAACAGGCGCTGCCACTCGCGATCAACCCGAACAGCGACCAGTACCTGGAAGAGCGTTTGCAGCTGCTGGACGAGCAGCTGGCCACTGTCACCCGACTGGCAAAGGACAACGAACTACCCGATGCCATCCTCACCGAGTCCGGGCTAAAAATCACCCCGCTGGATTCCGCGGTGCCCAACACCGCGCAGGCGCTGATCGACCAGACCAGCCAGCTACTGCCGCGCATCAAGATCACCGAGCTGCTGATGGATGTGGATGAATGGACGGGCTTCACCCGCCACTTCACGCACCTGAAGGATGGCGCACAGGCGAAAGACCGGACGCTACTGCTAACGGCGATCCTGGGCGATGCCATCAACCTCGGCCTGACCAAAATGGCCGAGTCGAGTCCGGGCATGACCTACGCCAAGCTGTCCTGGTTGCAAGCCTGGCACATCCGTGACGAAACCTACTCGACGGCCCTGGCCGAGCTGGTCAACAGCCAGTTCCGGCATGCCTTCGCCGCCAACTGGGGTGACGGCACCACCTCATCCTCCGATGGCCAGCGTTTCCGTGCCGGCGGTAAAGGCGAGAGCACCGGCCACGTCAACCCGAAGTACGGTAGCGAGCCAGGACGGCTGTTCTACACCCACATCTCTGACCAGTACGCGCCGTTCAGCACCCGCGTGGTGAATGTAGGCGTGCGTGATTCCACCTACGTGCTCGACGGTCTGCTGTACCACGAGTCCGATCTGCGGATCGAGGAGCACTACACCGACACCGCTGGCTTCACCGATCACGTCTTCGCCCTGATGCACCTGCTGGGCTTCCGCTTCGCGCCGCGCATCCGCGACCTCGGTGAAACCAAGTTGTATGTGCCCAATAGCGTCCAAGACTACCCGACGCTGCGTCCAATGCTCGGCGGAACCCTGAACATCAAGCACGTCTGCGCTCACTGGGACGAGATTCTGCGGCTGGCCGCGTCGATCAAGCAGGGCACCGTCACCGCATCGCTGATGCTGCGCAAGCTTGGCAGCTACCCGCGCCAGAACGGCCTGGCCGTGGCTCTGCGCGAGCTGGGTCGGATCGAGCGCACGCTGTTCATCCTCGATTGGCTGCAAAGCGTGGAACTGCGTCGCCGCGTGCATGCCGGATTGAACAAGGGCGAGGCGCGTAACTCCCTGGCCAGGGCGGTGTTCTTCAACCGCCTCGGCGAGATCAGGGATCGGAGTTTCGAGCAGCAGCGCTACCGGGCCAGCGGCCTCAACCTGGTGACGGCCGCCATCGTGTTGTGGAACACCGTGTACTTGGAGCGCGCGACCCAGGCCCGAGAAGAGGCAGGCAAGCCAGTTAATCCTGAGTTACTGCAATACCTTTCGCCATTGGGCTGGGAGCACATCAACCTGACCGGCGATTACGTTTGGCGGCAAAGCCGCAAGCTGGAAGACGGGAAATTCAGGCCGCTGCGGCAGCTCGGAAAACCTTAGCGTACGATTTTTTCCGAGTTCTGCGGGCTCCCCTTCCAGTTCTCTCCCTTAATGTCGTGAATGACGGCGGACGCCGGCCACGAAAGCAACGTAGGCACCACCAAGCCCACGCCCTTGCCCGAGCGCGTGGGTGCGAAGCTCAGGACATGTTCCGGCCCC
>NZ_JAAMQZ010000074.1 GCF_013522825.1 Stutzerimonas stutzeri | reverse complement strand
CCTGAGTCAGCTGCCGGTAATGCGTAGTCATCTGCGCTTGAATCCTTCGGTGTGAGAGCCTGGATTCTACCGGTGGCTGGCTCTCTGCCTCTCGTTTCAAGCGTTGCGCTTATTCTATGAATTCAGGCGTTCTTACCTGCTCATCCGGAAAGGATGTTTTCTGATGAATGGGTAGATTGGTTCAGTTTGTGTGATAGACCGCGTAATTACAGCTACGAAGAGCTTCAGGAGGTAGTTAGATCGTACGCATGTACGACGATTAAAGAATACCGGGAGTTATGGGGGAGTCTTAAAGATCCAAGAATTCCTAGCAGCCCTGAAGAGGTTTATCCGCAATGGAAGAGCTGGCACGTATTTTTGGATAAACCCTACCCATACACTTTGGAGTACATTCAAGGTTGCGGGATAGGATGGATCCCCAGTATCCAACTATTTTTAAAGAAACAGAAGAATGGAGGGGGGAAGGAAACGAGTATCTGCCGTTTCATCCGACATTTCATCGAACCTAGTGGTGTGGATAAAACGCCTCGGGAGTTTTTGACCAGGAAAGGTTTGGACATCAAGCCGTTCAAGATGCTGATGGATAAACAAGTCAACAGTTCGGTCGCTCGAGCTCTATTGTTGACAGTCAATTCCTACTTGAATGAGGTGTTGAGAAATGATCTCACTATTGAAGACGAGGAAACTGGTGAGTTGATACGGTTAGATGGAGCGAACAACCCATTTGCAACCATGGAATACGACAGTAACGGAAAGCCAAGGCCTAGCGAAACAACAAAGCCTGCGCTAGCATTCCAATATGTTGATTCGATGAAGAAGTGGATGGTTCCTGAAAGTGCTACTAGCTTTTCCGATTTAATACAGTTGCATCAGTTTGATTCGGATTACCTTGAAGTAGATGAAAGTCTCATAGATCGTTCAGATCCTGATTGTGTATTCAAAACAAAAGATGAAAAATATCTATTGTGGTGCCCGGTCTACTGGATGCTTGCCTATTCCCTTGCTTCAGTTCCTGCGCGAGGACGCCAGATCGCCTACAATGATTCTGGTGAGTCGGACGAGTATATTGTTGATATTAAGGATAAAAAGGTCGTTTGGGTTAAAAATGTAGGTTTTTTAGCTCAGCGTAAAAATCAACAGGCATTTATAAAACGCTGTGAAGATAATGCTTGGGGGATGCATTTTACCTCGAATAAAACTAGCTACGGCGGGCAGGGCTACGATGTGCCTTGGGCTCCGGAGAAGCTTATTTACTGGATGATTCGACTTCGTAAATGGCAAAATAAATACAATCCTATTAAACGTGTTATGCCATGGTCAGAGTGCACTCGGACAAATTTAAACGAGGCACAGCTTAAACGGAAGGGTGCCAACTGTTTTCTATTCAGGGCATTTAATGAGGAACAGCCTGGTTCGTTTACATCGCAGCTTTCAGAGCGTCTGGCTGCGGCGCTCTATTTTTCACAGCCTAGAAATCTTACTTTGGCGAGCTTTCGTAAAGGGGGTAGCCACAGCGCTTTATCCCGTTATGAGTCCGTGTACACCCCGCACAGCATGCGTGTCAGCCTGATCACTGCTTACGTCATGGAGTTCGGTCTTCCAATTGAAGTGATTATGAAGCTGGCCGGACACGCGTCGGTCGTCATGAGTATTTACTACGTCAAGGTCGGAGCCGCATTCCTCCGTCGTCGAATGGATGAGGGAGAAAAGCTGGCGCTAAGGGATGGGGCTTACGTAGCTCAGGAGATGCTTGAGCAAAATCGGCTTAATGAGTTAATGCATGAGTTAGTCGCTAACAATGAGCAGGCGTTACAGGTACTTAAGGCCGGAAACGTTGGCAGTACATTGGTTCGCGACTACGGACTGTGTCCGTATGGTGCAGCACGCTGCGATGATGGTGGCTCCCGTGTGGGCAAGACGCTAGTTTGGAATGCGGTGCCGGCGGGGTTTCTTGGAATGCAAAACTGCCTTCGTTGCCGGCACTTCATCACGGGTCCGATGTTCCTTGGGGGGATGCTTGCGCTGTGGAATGCAATCTCCCTCGAACTCAATCTCCTAGCAAAGCATTATTTGGACTTCGAAACGGAGATCGATGATTGCATTGATAAAATTCAGGAGATGGATGAGCTTGAATACGACCTAGAACAAACTGGAGGAATTTTTGATTCTAAAGAGCGTAACCGCACCGAACTAGAGATCAGGAAACTTCAGTCTGAAAAGGAAAGCCTTGCCAAAAAAATGGACATGTTTTTTTGTGATTTGCAGATGCTGACTAAACAGATCAACGAATGCAAAAAAATTATTGCTTTGCCGGAAGGTAAGGATGAAAGCAAAGTTCAGCTCGTTGTTCAGGAGCAGAATGAAATAAAAGTCGAAATTGAGCAAACTTCTCTGTTTCAGCAATTGAATGAAGTGTGTATGAACGCAAGTATTTTTCAGTCGGTCTCTGCAGCTTCAGCGACACCTCGTCGATCACAGATGATTGATCGCGTGGCATTATTCAACAAGATTCGACCAGCTATGTGCTGCCTGAGTGAAAAAGAACAGTTGGCTGTGGGGAACCAGGTAACAAAGTTCCTGCTGCAACGATTGAAAACTTGGGAGCGTGTCGATCAGCTAATTGACTGCCATATCCTCCTTGAGGATTTGGGCGACGACGAACGAATTTCGAAAGAAGAGATCTCCGAGCTTTTGTCCTCGAAGCCACCCCAATTACTTAATTTGAAGGAGTTGATGGTATGACGCCCGATGAAATGCTGGCACATTTGAAGGAACATGCACCCAGACAACGAGTGACGCTTGATGCGGTTTTTGCTGTGTGCCAAGAACAGATTGAACGAGGTGTCGCTGATTTCTCTTTCGCCACCATCGCGCGTATGGGAACTGGACGAGGCGTTCCAAAGGTACAAAGCATTCGGAACAAGACTGGTGAGAACTACCGGATGCTGATCAAGTGTTTCGAGGGGAGCATAGGAGCACGCAAGCGTTTGCCCAAGCAAAAGGCCGCTGATGCCTGGGTTGACGATATTGCAGACCCGAGATTGCGACTTATGGTCAACATCACTCTCTCCAAGTTGGCGGAAGCAGAGCGCCTCAATAGAGAGCTCATACCACCGGGGACAGAGATCCGAATTGATGACCGAGTCGGAAGTCAGACGGAGTACAGACTTACGCCTGTAGAGCGTCGTGCAATTGAGTATCTGATATCTGAAGATTTCTTCATAACATGGCAACTCAAACCAAGTAGTAAAGGAGCAGTTGTCGATGAGCAAGGGAAAACTGTGTTCAAGCCAGGGACGTTGGATGCGCTCACGAAAATCCTAAATTACCTCTGACATCGGTAACACACGCTGCAAGCAAAGCCTCCCAATGGGGAAGCTTTGAGATCGTCACTGTGAGAAGCGTTACCTGCTCTCGGGCGAGGGTAAGCACAGGGCGGTTTATCTAAGTCCTCTACTTGAGGCTCTCGAGTTCGCTATGAATCCTGGCTAAAAGCTGATTTGAGTCCTCTGGTCCCATGTTGCTGTAGACCGCCGCAAGAAGCGTCAGGGGATGAATGCCTAGATTTTTTGCGATAGCAGCCATTTTGGGCAGCGTCGGAGTTTTCTGGCCATTTTCGAGTTCGCTGATGTATCCCTGATTCATGCCAACAGCAATTTGGGGAAGCCCTTTGGCGCGACGTATAGATTTTACGGTAAATCCGAACGATTCTTTGAGATCCATTTGCTGGCCCGCAAAAGGCACGATAAAGCCTTGCCGCGGGATAAAGAGCTATACGCTATAGCGATATTTGCATTTTTCACCGATTAAATAGTTCTTTCTGTGCGGATCGTTGTTCAGCGTACCCAAAAAGGAGAGAGCATCTGAAGGGACCTGTCCTCATGCTGTGTGTCGGGGGTACCCGGAGAATGCTGCTTTAGGTGGCGTGTGGAGTACAAAACTCGAGAATGCTTTTTCCTTCGAAGATCCAGGTCTCCGAGCTTGTAGCTGGCAATCGATGTCCGATACAGAACAGCGCTTTGGTCGTTGTCCACCCCAGTAAACGCCACAATGCTTTCAAGCTCTTCTAAAGCCCAGGCGCTGCGTCCGCTTATGGAAGGGGGACACATCATGTGGACGTGCCTGACCACAACATCCTTGGCTGTTAGAAGATAGTGCCGTAGCTCATACGCACACTCAACCATGGCAGCGCGATTCCGTTGACCGGTTCTAGCCGATGTGATCGTAGCAATGAAACAAAGTCCCTCTATTTCGCAATGAGTCCACGTTCTTGTCTCTTTTTGCTTGGGGTCAAAAAGGATTATCACTAAGCGCTCCGATGTCGTGCCCCAAGAGGAGCCCATTGGCTAAAGGGAAAAAAACTATATGCTATAGCAATATTTTGAGTGTCGCATTCCCATTGGTCGCCGGCCATCCATGTCGTTGATCGGCTACCTATCTTCCGTTTTTTGAGGTTGTAATGAGACGGGAGTGGCGTGTTTGAGGCTCCAGCCAGAGGTCATGATGAAAGGACGACGTAAGGTCATAAGCCATAAATCGTCGTTGCAGGGTCAGTTCGAAGCCGAAGCCGAAGCCGGGCGCACGCTGGTCAAGAGATCAAAAAAAAACGCCCACAGATTTCTCGATGCTGCTTTGGTATTTGGCGGTAGTTTTGAGCCGAGTGGGTGTCTAGCTGGTGGCTCGTGTAAGCCACACGTTGAGGGCCAAAGAATTACGCCGACCAAATCCGATGTGACAGAACATTCAGTGCGATAGCCAAACCTCTCAGCGCCACTCACTGAGACCATTGAAATCGTAATTCATGCAGGTCAATGGACGATTGCCGAGTGAGTGACGATTGACGAAGCACGAGGAAAGTATGGCAAAGCCAGCGTGGATCAGCGCGATCCATTCGTTCAGCTCGCGCAGCGGGCGGCGATCCACATCGGCGGGTTAGGCTTCTGGATCGGCTTTGGCACGCTGGTGGATGTCGGGAATTTCCAGATGTCGCCATCGTGGGCGTAATCGCCTTGCCACAAGGCGCGCACCACCGGAACCATCTCGCGCAGTGCTTGACCGCCGGAGGAAGCGGGCATGCCGCCGGCCATGCGGTCGAATTCAACTTGATACGCGCCACGGGCCAGACCTACTTTTATGCGACCGTTACTGATTACGTCCAGTAGTACGCATTCGCCGGCGACCCGCAGCAGGTGCCAGAACGGCGCAATGATGGTGCCGGCGCCGAGGTGAATGGTGGTGGTCTTGGCGGCCAGGTAGGCCAACAGCGGCATCGGTATTCCCATGGCGTGGTGTTCGCCGATCCAGAAGGTGCCGAAACCGCCGGCCTCGGCCCTTACCTCGAATCTTTTATTGCCGGCCTGTCGATCGGAGTCGGCTGGCTGATGATTGAAGTATCGAAGTTCGCAATATGCGCAGAATATTTTCTGGATCAGGCGAGCACGGGCAGGGCGGCTTTCTTTGAATTACGTAAACCAACTTCACACAACAATCAGTCTTGCTGGAAATATTCAGCCTGGTTATATGGATTGTGATGGGATTCAGCATAAGCTCGTTCAATAAACAAATACCAGTCTTGTACACTGTTATTTTTATCTAACTCCATAAATTCTAGACATAACCTGAGGCGATTTGTGGCGACCCACGCTTCTAGGCATGAATGGGGCTCAACGGTGACAACTAAATTTGGGAGCATCGTTAACTCCTTAGGTTGAAGTTGAAAGCTTTATTTTCTTGGCGTGAGTATGTAGCACGGAAAGATTTCTGGAAATTTTATACAGGTGGCCGATAATTTTCTTCTAAAAAAACAATCGGCCATGTATCTATAGATTCAGTCAGAAGGGATATTTACGAGGACTGGATTGAATACTGACCCAATGATCAGTGGTGAACTCGTTGATCGCCCATTCTCCGTTAAACCTACCGAGCCCTGAGTTCTTTTCACCACCAAAAGGAACGTGTGGCTCGTCATTAATGGGAATATCGTTTACGTGACTCATACCGGCGCTTATCTGACGGGCGAACGCGACACCGAGCTCTAAGTTGGATGTGAATACAGAGCTAGAAAGACCAAATTCACTAAGATTTGCAAGAGTTAATGCGTGTTCACGATCATCCGCGCGCTGAATGCCAACAAGTGGGCCAAATATTTCCTCTTTCGCAATGTCCATATCCGCGGTTACATCTGCAAACACGTGGGGGGGGACCAACTGTCCCTCGACCTGACTGGATACGATTACTCGCGCGCCTTGTTCTTCTGCTCTCGCGATTTTTCTCTCGAGTGCTTCGCGTTGGCGCGAATTAATAATTGGACCAATCACGGTATCAGAATTGTTGGGGTCACCGACTTTAAGCCCCCTCACTCGCTGTGCAAACAGATCAATAAAGGACTCGTAAACGGGTGCCTCCACGATAATCCTATTAATCGCCATGCACACCTGCCCTTGATGGAAGAATTTCCCCATAACCGCAGCGTTTACTGCTAACTCTAAATCAGCATCCGCTAAATTTACTGCTAACTCTAAATCAGCATCCGCTAAAACTACAAATGGACTGTTGCCGCCGAGCTCAAGTGCAACGTGCTTTAGATATTGTCCGCAGGCCAAGCGTCCAATGTTTAAGCCGATAGGGGTAGAACCTGTGAAAGAAATAAATTTGGGAACAGGGTGTTCGACGAATGCATCGCCTATTTCACTGCCCGCGCCCACGACGACACTTAACACTCCCGCAGGCAATCCCGCTTCCTCAAATATTCGTGCCAACAATAACCCCCCGCAAATTGGAGTATCACTAGCGGGTTTGATCACGACTGAGTTTCCTAGCGCGAGCGCTGGTGCTACCGAGCGTTGAGTGAGGTGTAGGGGGAAATTCCAGGGGCTAATAACTCCAATAACACCCAAGGGCTCACGATAGATCCGATTTTCCTTGCCTGCCACGTTGGACTGCATGATGCGTCCATGTACACGAGTTGGGAAGGACGCAGACTCGAGTGTTATTGCTCTCGCAGCACTCCATTCAACCCTGAATTCAACACATAAGTGCAACGCTCACCCCTGTATGCACTTCGTACGGCGTCTTCCAGCCCAAGCGCTTGCGCGGGCGTAGATTGATCCTCGCTACTGTCCGATTGACGGCTTCGACGGTCAG
>NZ_JAAMQZ010000073.1 GCF_013522825.1 Stutzerimonas stutzeri | reverse complement strand
GCACAAGGTAGAGCGGGGACACGCACAGCAGGATGATCGCCGTTCCGCCGATAAAGGCGGGTAGACGCCCGATCCGTTGGCCAATCGGTGCAGCCGCGAGGCTGCCGATCACTGCAAGCACAGTCGATCCCACCAGCAACTGGCTCATTCCCGACAATGACATGCCGACATCGCTGCCGAGCACTTCGGAAAAAGCCCATGATGCCTGCGTGGATGCCGAGAGCAGCGCAATGGACAGCAACAGCAACCAGCTTGGCCGGGTGAGACTGGCAGCCGGTACCACCAACGCCGCCGGGTTTGCTGACCTCTTTGGCAGCAAGCCCACTAACGGCAGCGCTGTGACGAAGCATCCTGCGAGCAATATGATAACGCCGGTCCAGCCAAGCGCATCGCCAGCGACCGGTAACAGCAACAGCACCACCAAACCGATCACCAACTGTGCCGTAAAAGCATAAGCAAAATTGCGATCAGGTGCGGCGCTTTCGGACAGCACAACGATCGCAATGACGATCAACGGACCGCCGCCGAATATGCTGGCTGTCGCGCGGATGATAAGCAAGACGTCAGGTGAGAGGGTAAACGCCGTCGCCACGATCCCGGCGATCATCACCAGCAACGCCGCCAGCGCGGCTGCCCGCCAGTTGAAGCGGGTTATCCACCAGCGCGCGGTGAGCGCGGCGATCACACCGCCCAGTGACTCTGCACCAGCGAGCAGACCGATTTCGCGCTCGGTCAGCGGCACCCGCTGTGCCAGCAGCGCAAGATAAACCGGGGTTATATAGGTGATGAGCGGGGCGAGCGCGTAGAGCAGCCACGCGGCGCGCGCCGCAAGAACCGCGGGCCGTTCTTCAGCATTGGCGGGGTCAAGCGCCAGCAGCGTGGTTGTCGGATCGCTGCGGCGGGTCAGCTTCATAATCGACTGGAATAACGACATTATTTTGTTTCCGGCGTCATTGGGTGTCGCCGTGATCGCCACGCGGCAAATTCGGGCGCAGGCGCGCCAAAGGCCATGCCAGCAACAGCAGCGGCCCCAGCGCCCATGCTAACCCACATTGAGTCGACAAGCCAAGGCCAAGGCCACCCAGCGCAGGCGCGATCGCCCCGCCGACGGTATAGGCCGCGATGACGATCGATACCGCCAGCGACTGCCCGCGAAACGAGCGGCCTACATGGATCATCGTCAGCGTATAAATCGCGCCGCCCGCGCCGCCCCAGATAATGGCGGCAAGCCAGATCATCGCATCAATGCCCGATCCCAACGGCGCTGCCAGCAGCGACAGTAACAAGGTAGCGCACAATATCTGCATCATCGGCCCGATGCCAAAGCGGTCGGCCAATCGCCCGACCGGATATTGCATCACCAAGCTGGCCACGGCGATGACGCCGGTAAGGATGATTGCGCTATCAGTGGCGATAGCGCCAAGCCGTTCAGCTTGAATCGGGGCCAGTACATTCAACCCGACCTCAAAAACACCGCCGATAAAGCCTAGCGCTGCGAGCGGAAGAAAGACGTGCCACGACGCGTTGCCGCCGGGCGTATCATTTGTGGCAAATTGCACCTTTTCAGCCGTTCCGCCTATCAGCACCGGCAGCCATGATGCGACCGCAAGCCCAATCGCGACATAGCCCGCGCTATCGAGCGTCAGCGCGAACAAAGGCACCAAGAACGGGCCGATGGCATAGGCGGCGGCGACAAGCGTTTGATAGAAGCCAGTTACGCGGCCCAGACTGTCTATCGGAGCAGACCATGCGATCATCGCCTCAACCGCGCTCCAGCGATAGGCGGCGCCAATGCCGACCAACCCCGCGCCGAGGCACAGCGACGCATAATCGCGGCTAAGCGCCGACATCACAATTCCCGCGCTCGACAAGAGCAACCCCGCGCCAAACATCCTGCCAAAGCCGAAACGGCGCATAGCCAGTGGCACCAGCGGCAAGTTAACCAGCAAGGCAGCAAACGGGACAGCTGCATAAAGCCCGACATAGCCGGGGGTCACGCGCTGTTCGTTCATGAACAGCGCGATCAAAGGCAACATCATCGCCACTGCGACAACATCGATCAGGGAGGAAAAAGCGAAGCGCCAAACTGATTGCATATATTCAACGGCGCTACCTGTCACTTGACAGTGTGTCAACTGACAGGTAACACTATGATGATGAAAGCTATGACATGATTACCCGAAGAGCCATGATTGCCAGCGCTGTTGCAGCAGGAGCGATGTCGTCACCGCGAGCTTGGGCGCAGGCGGGACAGTCGCTCGCCCCTTCGACCGTTTACGACGTCGCCATCATTGGCGCTGGGGCCGCCGGTATTGCTGCTGCACGGGCTTTGGCAGGGGCCGGTGCGCGGGTCATTGTGCTGGAGGCGCGCGGGCGTCCTGGCGGCCGCATTGTCACCGACAGTCAAACACTCGGTTTGCCGTTCGACGTCGGCGCCAGTTATATTCACAACGCGCCGATCAATCCGATTACGGCGCTTGCGGCGCAGCAGGGCGTTACAGTCATCCCCAGCGATCGCGAATCGCTTGCCCTGCGAGCCAATAGCCGCAACGAGCCTCGATCAGTCGTCAATCGCTATGTTGCGGCTGACCAACGGCTGATGCGGCGCTCCGAACGCATCGCGCGATCAGGCAACGATCAACCATTCAGCGCCGTGCCGCGCGACATTTACGAACGGCGATTCGTTGATCTCCATTGTGCCACCGATATCGCTGCCGACGCGGATCGGGTGTCGGTGCTTGATATTGCGAGCGCTGGCGCGACCGATGACCGCTTCCCGATTGGCGGTTTTGGTACGATGATGATGCGCGCTGCAACCGGCCTGCCTGTCAACGGCGGAGCAAAAGTCGGCCATGCGGCGGCGTAAAACCAGGCCACGGTGTTACATGCCGGGGGGAGTGGCGTGAGGGCGTAGCCCGAAGGCCACTCCCCCCGGCATTGGCTTGATTTTCAGGGTCTGGTTTTGGCCTTTCGGGCCCGGCTGTGAGCGAGGCGATAGCTTTCGCCGTTCATCTCGAGGATGCTGACGTGATGGGTCAGACGATCGAGGAGCGCGCCTGTGAGGCGCTCGGATCCGAAGGTTTCGGTCCATTCGTCGAAGGGCAGGTTGCTGGTGATCAAGGTGGAGCCGCGCTCATAGCGCTGGGAGATCAGCTCGAACAACAGTTCGGCACCGGTCTTGGAGAGCGGTACGAAGCCCAGTTCGTCAATGATGAGCAGCTTGTATCCGGCCATCTGCTTCTGGAAGCGCAGGAGACGCCGCTCGTCGCGCGCCTCCATCATCTCGCTGACCAGCGCCGCCGCAGTGGTGAAGCCCACCGACAGTCCTTTCTGGCATGCTGCCAGTCCGAGCCCCAAAGCTACGTGCGTCTTCCCGGTGCCCGATGGCCCCAGAGCGATGGCGTTCTCACGCCGCTCGATCCACTCGCAGCGCGCCATCTCGAGCACCTGCATCTTGTTGAGCCTGGGGATGACGGCGAAGTCGAAGCTATCGAGGCTTTTGACGGCGGGGAAGCGCGCGGCCTTGATGCGCCGCTCGACCATACGACGCTCCCTGTCGATCATCTCCATCTCGACGAGACGGGCGAGGAAGCGGATATGATCGACGCCTTCAGCGGCACATTGCCGGGCGAGCTTGTGATGCTCTCGCAGGCACGTAGGCAGCTTGAGGGCCTTGAGATGGTGAGCGAGAAGAATCTCCGGTGCCTGATCGCTCATGCGGCCTCCTGCCTGTCGCAGAGCAGGCTCAGATAGGCTCTGGCAACGGTCTTCTCGACCGTGGTGCGAGGCAGGAAGGGATAGATGTCCAGGTCCAGTCTGGGCGGTACGCGTTCGACCCGGCACAGGACGAGGTGCTTGACGGCATCGAAGCCGATGGCGCCAAGGGCGATGGCCTGTTCCACCGCCGCCTGGAGATCGGCGAGGGTGAACGTTTCCAGCAGGCGCAGCACCTGCACATATTCGCGCCTGCCATGTTTGTGCATGCGCCCTTCCATCAACCGCTGCAGCGTCCCGAACGCTTCGGGCAAATCCCAGCCCTGCAAAGGGGCGGCCTGGTCGAATGCGTTGATCTTCTGCTCGACCAGCGGGAGATAGTGGAGCGGGGCGAAGATAACCTCCTCGCGGGCATAGCAACGAGGATGACGGGCGATAACTTCGCTGCGGCATCCGATCACCACTTCATCGACATAGGCCCTGATCCAGACCTCCTGATGGCCCCAGACTACCGGAACCGAATAATCGTTGGTCTTGTAGCGCACCAGAGATTGCGAGGAGACCCGCCCGCTCGTCTGATCGCAGGCCTCGAAGGGTGTAGCGGGCAGAGGCTGCATGGCCGCCAGATCGCGCTGCAAGCGCTCACCGATCGTCTCGCTCTCCCCGCGCACCTTGTCCTGCTGGCGCTTGCGGCATTGCTCCTCCAGCCACAGGTTGAAGGCCTCCCAGGTCGGGAACTTCGGGATCGGCACCATGAAATTGCGGCGGCAGTAACCTACCAGCCCTTCCACATTGCCTTTCTCGTTCCCCTTGCCCGGGCGGGCATAGCGGTCGCGGATCACGTAATGCGACAGGAAAGCGCTGAACAGCGTGGCACGCTTGCGCGTGCCGTCTGGCAGGATTTTCGCCACAAGGCAGCGATCGTTGTCATAGACGATCGAGCGCGGCACCGCGCCGAAGAACGCGAAGGCATGGACATGTCCGTCCACCCAGGCCTCCGCCACCGCCGCCGGATAGGCTCGCACATAGCAGGCATCACTGTGCGGCAGATCGAGCGCGAAGAAGTAGGCTTTTTGCTCCACCCCGCCGATCTCCACCAGAGCTTCCCCGAAATCGGCCTGTGCATCTCCCGCCGGGTGCGCCAGCGGCACGAACATCTCCCGGCTGCGCTGCTCGCGCTCCCGGATGTAATCCTTGATGATCGTATAGCCGCCGGTGAAACCATGCTCGGTGCGCAAACGGTCGAATACCCGCTTCGCCGTATGGCGCTGCTTGCGCGGGACACCGCGATCCCCCTCAAGCCATCCATCGATGATCCCCACAAACCCGTCCAGCTTCGGGCGCTGCGGTGCAGACTGACGCCGGTAACCCGGCGGCGATGAAAACGACAGCATCTTGCGCACCGTATCGCGCGACACATTGAAACGCTTCGCCGCCGCCCGCTGGCTCATGCCATCCGCGCAAGCCAAACGGACCTGAAGATAAAGTTCCACGCTGTAGATCCCCACACCTCCCTGACTTGGCAGAAAGGCTTCAAGGTGGACGACTTTTACGCCGCCCGCAGCAGGACTATCCCGCCGCTAGCGTGGCCGAATATTGCTCCGCCGTTCTCATTCAATGAAGCGTACATGGTTTTTCCTCCTGATGGTTGATGCGTCGCATCAGGAGATCGAAGGATGTGGGCGACGAGACGGGTCAGGGACCGCGGAACGCGGCCGCGAAGCGGCGATGGGGGTAACGATTTTTCCGGGCTTGCCCGGCAAAAATGGTGGGGCCCCGTCGTCCTTGACGCGTCTCCAAAGCCCGCATCACCCTTGAAATCTCTGTGAGAGAGACCTCTCCAACGTCAGCGGGATTACGCCAACGCCGGCCCCGCCAGCGGTTTTCCTACACGCTTGCCATGTGCCAAACCTGTGTGTGGAGGGGATCAATGGCCAACGAAAGGCGAGATACATGGCGAGGTCCAAAGCCAGCGCACGCGACGCGCTCAAGAAACTTCGTGAACAGCGGGGCGAACTCGATGTCAGGGAGGCACAGCTTCGCGACGAAACCGCCGCCGAACTCGGCAAGATTCTTATCGAATGCGGCGCGGAAATGATCGAACCCGCAGACCTGAAACAGCTTGTCCGTGCGTCGATGACGCTCGGGATCGAGGCAGCATTGCAACGCCTCGCCCCCGCATAAGCACTCCATGCAGCGATGCGCGGGCTCGATGCCCCGCATCGCTGCTAACGCCGGTGTACAAAAGAAAAGGCCCCGATAGCGTGTGCCATCGGGGCCTTGTTCCAGCCATATCGGCTTTCAGTCCTCGTCGATATCGGGCGCCTCTTCATTGCTGCGATTGTTGCCATCTGACCGGCCCTTGGTCAGGAAATCCACCTTGTCGGCGATGATCTCGCAGCCGTAGCGCTTGGTGCCGGTCTGGTCTTCCCACTGGGTGTAGTGGATGCGCCCCTCGACCGTCACCATCTGGCCCTTGCTGCAGAACTTGGCGACGTTCTGGCCGAGGCCATTGAAGCAGGTGATCCGGTGGAATTCGCTATCCTTGGCGGTGTAGCCGTTCTCATCCTTGTAGGTCTTGCCGTCCTTGCGGGCGGGCCGGTCGGTCACAACCGAGATGCTGGTGATGCTGGTTCCGCCAGTGGTGGTGCGGGTTTCGGGATCGCGGGCGATGCGGCCGACGAGGATAACGAGATTGGTCATGGGTTTTCTCCTGATCGCGCAGGTCCGGGGCCATCCCGGCTGCGAACTGACCGTCAGAAGGGGGCGGCAGCCGCTCGCACCGAACGGCGCCAAGGGCGACGGGAGGGGAACCCGGATCGGGACCGGGTGGTGCGGGCAGCCGCGCAGCGGCAACACGGCCGGACCGGATCAGGGTTGCGAGGGGCTGACGCCGCCTTCAGGGAGGGGTTCGCGAAGAGCCGGATGGCCCCGGACTTGTGCCGAGCAGATGACCTGCCATTTCGTGGCATTCTGAGGCCTTGAATGTGCCCCCCCCCAGTCCGCGCGGCAGCTGGTTCCTGCGCTATGCCGCTTTGAGACAGCTGCGGCGCGCCTGTGACTGCGACCGCGACCGCGACCAGAACCGACACCGCCGGGAGACGTCTCGGGGTACTGCGACGGCCGGCGCTGACGGCGCCATTTTGCATGCGAGGATGTGGGCAATCCGGACGGACGTGCTACCCCTGAGCCGGGAATGGACCTCGGTCCAAGCGCATACAAAGTTCATCGGTGGAAGGCTTAGAAGCCAGGCCATGTCCGGTCGCCAGCATGGCTTGCAGATGTTGATCGCCGCAGGCTCAAGCGAACGAAATTAGCCCGAAGGCTGGTCCATCACCATATGGCGCAGCAGCCGCATTCAGGGCAGGATGAGAGCATTTATCTAAAATTCTATGATTAAACAAGAAAAACATATATAAACATCTACACAGACCCTGCACAGCTATGGCAAATCAAACACTTACGCCGCCGATCTGCACGGATTCTGCACAGTGGAGGATGGCGATGGCGTTTATCGCCGATAAA
>NZ_JAAMQZ010000072.1 GCF_013522825.1 Stutzerimonas stutzeri | reverse complement strand
ACAAAAAAGTGCCGGTGTCAATTCTTTCGCGCAAATCAAGAAGGACTTGAAACCGTATATGGGACAGTAGGTTAGCTCCTTTCGGGGCCGCTTAGAAGAAGAGCGGCGTTGTCGGCTAGGAGCGACATAGGAGCGTTGGGAGAGAAAGCCGCATCGCACTGTGTAGTGCTGGATTGCCGAGGAACGGCGGGCCTGTCGCATCATCATAGCCCAACAGGCTCGGCGGCATCCAGAATGAAGAACGCGCAGCCTGGGCTGCGCGTTCGATGGATGCCGTTGAATAGCATGCGGTGCAATCATGGCGGCTTCGGTGGTGTGCTGCGGGTCGCCGTGCCCTTCCTGAATCCTCGATCCCCCGCCATGAACGCTTCCAGCATATGCGGGATCAGCGTCGCCGCATCAACGGCCTCGCCATACGCCTGCGCGTGTAGCGCGGCGTAGCGGTCGAGGTCGACTTTCAAGCTGGTCGGGCAAACGAAAGTCAGCTTGGTGCTCTCGGTCTTCGGCAGCGGGCCGAGCCGCAGCTTCTTGGTCGTGCTCATCGTGAAGTCCCCCGGTTGAAGAACAGCGGCTGGTACGGCCGCAGCACCAGATCCCGGTTGACGATGATGCGAACCGGCAGGCCCGGCCGTTGCGTTAAGGTCGGCTGGATGTTGAGGTTGCGCCGGGTCATCTCCTGGCCGACCTGATTGATGCTGTCCTGCGCGCTGTCGCGCCCAGCGATGATGACGCGATCACCATCCTGCCGGTTCTCCGGCGCGGCCAGCTCGGCACCGACGCCCAGCAGCGTGGTGAGTGCCGCACCGGCAAAGATGCGGCCCCAGTGGTAGTCCACATCGTCCTCCAGCCCGGCATAGCCGGCTGGGTCGGTGCCGGCCAGGTTGTCGAGCGTGAGCGAAGACGTGTCCGGCAGGATGATCCGGTTCCAGACGACTTGAACGCGGCTCTGCCCGTAGCTGACCTGGCTGTTGTATTTGCCCAGGATGCGCGAACCCTGCGGAATCAGCAGGAAGCGCCCGGTGGCTGTGTCATAGACCGGCTCCGTCACCGTGGCGATCACGTCGCCGGGCAAGTCCGACTTGATGCCCGTCACCAAGGCACCTGCGACCACTGTTCCGGCCATAACCTGATACGGCGAAATTGGCAGAGTCAGATTGCCGGAATTACGGGTTTCAGTGGGGCCAGCTTTCATGAAAGCCTCTTTCTGGTCTTGCCGGTTTTGCACCGCTGTCGGGTCAGCAGGTTGGGCCGCCGTGGAGGCCGGCCCGGCCGCCAGCGGGTCAAACGCCGCATTGGCGGCGAAGCCCGGCGCAGCGGCCACCTGTGTCTGCGCTACCGGCGCCGCATTCTGCCCACCCGAGCGGAAGAACACGGACGAGGCCGCGGCCGCCTCGGCTTCTTTTCGCAGGGCATCGTTCGGGTCGTGACCGGGGGCCGCGTAGGCAGCCGTCGCCGGTTGCTGCGACTTCACGATAGCCGGGCCAAGATCGCCCGGCAGCGGTGGCCCTAGTTCGGGAACGGCAGGCAGCAACGCCGGCGGCAGCTTGGAATAGTCCGTCGGCAGCGCATCCAGTCCTTCCGACTTTGACACGCGATCGACGTTGTAAAGCTCGGTCTGCTCGCCTGTGCTGCGTCGATGAGGTTGCAGCGACCACATCAGCGCGCCGAGCACGGCGACCGCTAGGACGCCGGCAAGGATGGCCAGCGAGCGCCGGTTCAGGCGTGTGACTGGACGCGGCTGGGCGCGCAGCGCCACTGCCTCCGGCGCCACCTTGTCCGCCTGCGGCGCGGCAAGGTCGGGAGTGTCATCCTGGCTCATGGTCAGTTCCTCCGTGCAACACCATCGGTGCGCTCGATCCGCACCACGTCGCCGCCATCGCCGCCCAGCCGCAGTTCGGCCGCGCCGAACAGGCGATCCACGACGTAGTACGGCGAGCGAAAACGGTAGTTCACCAGTTGCCCGTCGCCCTGCGCGCCGATGACAAACAGCGGCGGCAGCTCGCCCTGGGCGATGCCCGGCGGGAACTGGATATAGACCTTCTCTCCATCATCGAAGGCGCGCAGAGGCTTCCACGGCGGGTTGCTGCCCGATACCGCGTAGCGGAAGCGGATCTTGTCCAGCGACAGGCCCGTATCGACAGGCGTTGTTGCCTGCGCTGCCTGCGCCTGGCGCTGCAACGCGAGCATTCGGTCTTTCGGATAGTCCCAGGACACCGACGCCATCCATGCCCTCTCGGTCGAGGTCAGCTCCAGCAGGTAGGTGCGCCGACTGGTGGTGATGACGAGATTGGTTTTCAGACCGGAGCGGATAGGCTTGACCAGCACATTGACGCGCAGATCGGCCCCGCCGCCGCTGGACGTGTCGCCCACGATCCAGCGCACGGTATCGCCGGCGGCGACCGTTACCAGTTCCTCGCCCGGTTGAAGCGAAACCACCGTCACGCGCCCCGGCGACGCATAGACCTGATAAAGCGCGCCATCGGTGAACGGCCACACCTGAATCGCGTTGACGTAGCCCTCACGGGTAGGCGCGATACGCGCTTCTGCATTGGCACGGGAAACGCGCACCTTTTCGTCGGCCGGCTCCGGCGCAACGGGGGCCTCATCGAGTTCCGGCAGGGGCTTCAACTGCGCCGGCAGCGCCAGCGGTTCAGGGACGGCGACGACTTCGACGGGCTTGGGCGGTTCGGGCAACGGCTGGGCCAGCACCGTCTCGTCGAGCGAGATGGATGGCGGCGGCTTCCCCTGCGAGGCGCAGCCCGCGAGGGCCAGCAGCGTCAAAGGAACAACGTAAAGGCGGAAACGAAGTTTCATGGTTTGGCTCCTTCGGAAGAATCCAGTTCGCGGCTCCATGACAGGCCGTTGACGTAGATACCCAATGGGTTCTTGAGCAGGCGCTGTTCAGTACGCGGGGTTTGCAGGACGGTCGAAAGCACGGCGTTCCAGCGTTCGGTGCCGGCGGGCGCACCGTTGACATAGCGCTGCTCTGTCCAGCGCACGTTGAAAGACGTGTCGCTCGCGCGAACCACGCTGGTGATTTGCACCGTTACCGATTCCTTGCCGATGCGGGCGAATGGGTCATTGGTGCGGGCGTAGTCGTTGAGCACCGCCGCGCCCTTGTCGGTGGTGTAGTCGTAGGCATCGAGCCAGTTCTGCCGCACCACGATGGGGTCGATGGACAGCGAGCGAACCAGCGTCACGAAGCGCGCCAGGTGGTGCGCGATCTGCGCGTCGCCGGGCCGGTACGGCGTGGCGGCCTCTCCCACGGCGCGCACCTGCCCGGCTTGATCGACCTCGATGACATAGGGCGTCACGATGGACTGCGCCGAGCGCCACACCAGGCCGCCGGCCATCAACAGCGCGAGCACTAGGCAGCCGAAGGCCATCAGGCGCCAATTCTTCGCCTGCACGCGGGCGGAGCCGATACGGTCGTCCCACACCTGGGCGGCGGCTTGATACGGGGTGGCAGGCTGCGGCGTATCGGCGTAGCGCACCTGCGGTCGTTTGAATCGCATGGGTGTTCTCCTTGAAGGTTAGGTATCGGAATCCCGCAGGCTCGGGCCTTGCCCGGAGCCGCCGCCGTCGCCGCCGCGCAGCGTGTGGGCGGCAGTAGTCGCGGCATGGGTAGCCTGCTGGCGGCGGTGCATCCGCTTGGCCCAGGCCGGTTGCTCTTGCTTCTGCGAGCCTGCGGTGCCGTCTGCGGTCTGGCCGGGGCCAGCACCGTCGCTGCCGGCTTCTGTGCCGTTCCAGCCAGCGCGGAAGGAGTCGGCCACCTTCTGCCCAACAGCGGAAGCACCAGAGGTGACGCTGCGGCCTGCGGCTTGTGCGCCAGTCTTGGCGACATTGCCGAGGCCAGCCGCCGCGCCCTTGGCACCGCCGCCGGCCGCAGCGGAACCGGCCTGGAACGCCGATCGGGCACTGCCGGCCGCCGAAGTCGCGGCACGCGCACCGGCACCGGCCAGCTTTGCGGCCGCCGGGGCCATTCGTGCCCCGGCCATGACGGCGCCGCCCACGCCCGTTGCGGCGGCGCCGATGGCAACGCCGGTGCCGACAGCCCCGACCGCAGCACCAGCCATCGCGCCCGCACCAAGCTGTGGCGCACCGGACACCAGGCCGGTGGCGATACCGGGGCCGAAAATGCCCAGCGCCAGCAGCGCGAGCGAGGCCAGCATCACGACCAGCGCGTGGTCAATGGATGGTTCGTCGGGATGCACCTGGAACTCGGCGAACAGGCCTGAACCGATGCCGACGATGACGGCCAGCACCAAGACCTTGATGCCTGACGACACCACGTTGCCTAGCACCTTTTCCGCGAGGAACGAGGTCTTGTTCCAGAGTGCAAACGGGATCAAGACGAAGCCGGCGAGCGTAGTCAGTTTGAACTCGATCAGCGTGATGAAAAGCTGTACGGCCAGCACGAAGAAGCAGAGGATCACCACCAGCCAGGCGATGAACAGAACCACGATAGGGTCGATGTTCACGAACACCTCGGGGAACCCAGCCATGTCCCCGATCTGTTCCAGAATCGGCGCGGCTGCGTCGATGCCGGTCTTCGCCAGCCGGCCCGGCTGAAGGAAGTTCTCCATCGTGATGGCCGAGCCGGTAGCGGTAATTCCCAAGCCGGCGAACGAGCGGAACACGATGCTCGCCAGCCAGTTGAAGTTGCCGATGATGTAGGCGAACGCGCCGACATAGAGCACCTTGCGCAGCAGCTTGGCGATCACGTCGTCGCCCTGGCCGGTGGCGTGGCTCATGGCCCAATACAGGCCAGCGATCGTCATGTCGATGACGATGAGCGTGGCGGTGAGAAATGCCACTTCGCCCTGCAATAAGCCGAAGCCCGAGTCGATGTAGCGCGAGAACGTATCGAGGAAACGGTCGATGATGGTCACGTCGTTCATGGCGAATCCTCGGGCGGAGTGAGCGGAACGGCGCCCTCTGGCAATTCATCTGCGGGCGTATCGAAGCTCGGCGGAATCGGCGGGAGTTCAGCCAGCGAGTTGTATTCATCCGGCCCGGTATGGCCGGCGAAGAAGCGCCGCCGGAAGGCTTCAGCGGCGGCGCGGCAGGCATCCTCGCCCACGACCTGCCGGTCGGCCGCGCATTGCCCGCGCAACGCCTTGAGCCGCACCGGATCTGCGGCCAGGGCGTCGGCCAGGTTCTCGGCCGGCTGCTGGCCGCACGCGGTCAGCAGCACGGCCATCAGGACGGAAGCGCATCGCATGGCCGCCTCCGGTCAGTTGTTATAGAAGTTGACGGACTGCGGCGTGTACGGCGTGCCGGTGCCCAGAAAGCGCCGCCGCACTTCGCGGGCGCGCTCCATAGCCGCCGCTTGCCGCGCCAGTTCCAGTGAAGCGGCCCGGTCTTGCGTGATCTGGAGCTGCTGCGCCTGGATCGACTGCTTGGCCTGCAAAGCCAGGAGCTGGTTCGTCGCCTGCATCGCTTGCAGCGCGCCGGTGGCCGACTGGCTCTGGCTCACGAGATCGGCCAGCGCGCTTTCGTCTTGGGCGAGGTTCTGCGACACCTGCGCCTGCATCCGCATCGCGGTGTGCAAGCCGTTCAAGGTGTTCTGCCAGCGTTCGCGGGCGTCCTGTGCCATGCGGTCGCCGCTGATGGTGGCGGCGTACTGTTCCGGGTACAGGCGGGCGAACGTGGCATCCATGCTCTGCACGTCGTAGGCCAAGCCGCGCGCCTCGGCGATCAGGCGCTCGGTGGTGGCGAGCGTCGAGCGCAGGCGGTTGACGATGTTGAAGTCGAGATTTGCCAGGTTCCTGGCCTGGTTCATCAACATCTGCGCCTCGTTCTGAAGCTGGTTGATCTGGTTGTTGATCTGTTCCAGCGTGCGCACGGCGGTCAGCGTGTTCTGCACGAAGTTGGACGGGTCGAACACCGTCAGCGCGGATGCGGGCTGCACGGCCAGCAGCGATACCGACAGCACGGCAGCGAGTGAGACAGAGAGCAAACGGGGCTTGGTCTTCATGGTGAAACCTCCAGCGGTTGAGAAGCGAGAAAGGAAGCTGCCGCCGGAGCGGACGGCAGCAGGTCGGCGGCCCAGCCGAGGCCGCGATGGCGCAGCCACGCGCCGGCGAAGCCGGGAGCGCCGGCCTGCGTCAGCACGCGGTCAATATCGCGTTGGTCTTGAGGGGTGGATGCGCCCGCGAATGCGAGCGCGACAGGCCCCAGGTCGAGGTCGAACAGGCGATTGCCGAGGCGCGACTGGTAGTAGTAATCGCGCTTGGGCTGTGCGGTCGCCACGATCTCAATCTGGCGGCTGTTCAAGCCGAAGCCTTCGTAGATCGTGCGAATCTGCGGCTCGGTGGCCTGCGGGTTAGGTAAGAAGATCCTGCTCGCGCAGCTTTCGATGATGGCTGGCGCGATGGTCGAGTCCTTGATGTCGGCCAGCGACTGCGTGGCAAAGATGACGCTGACGTTCTTTTTTCTGAGCGTCTTGAGCCATTGCCGGATGCGGGCCGCGAAGGACGGCTCATCGAGGAACAGCCACGCTTCATCGAGGATCAGCAGCGTGGGCGCGCCGTCAAAACGTTCGTCGAAGCGGGCGAACAGGTAGCGCAGCACTGCTTGCACGGCGGCGGGGCTGTGCATCAGTTCTTCCATCTCAAAGCCCTGCACGTCGGCCATGCCCAGCCGGTCGTGGTCAGCGTCCAGCAGCTTGCCGTGGGCGCCGCCCAACACATAGGGCGCGAGCGCTTGGCGCAGCGCGTTGGACTGCAATAACACCGACAAGCCGGTCATGGTGCGCTGCTCCACTGGCGCACCGGCAAGGCTTCGCAGCGCCGACCAAATGGCAGCCTTCTCGTCCGGGCCGACCGTCACGCCTTCGTGCAGCAGCCGGCCCTCCACCCATTCGGCGGCCCAGGTGCGGTAGCCCTCGTGGGCTATTCGCGCGAGTGGCTGGAAGGCGATGCCGCCATCGGCACCGAGGTCGTAGTGCTCACCGCCAAGGCCGAGGATGGTGGCGCGCATCGAGCGCCCCATGTCGAAGGCGAAGATCCGCGAGCCGAAGTAGCGCCGGAACTGCATGGCCAATATGGCGAGCAGCACCGACTTGCCCATGCCGGTCGGCCCGGCGACAAGGGTGTGCCCCACGTCGCCGATGTGCGTCACCAGCCGGAACGGCGTCGCGCCATCGGTGCGGGTGACGATCAGCGGCGGGCCATCGAGGTGTTCGTTCTTCTCCGGCCCAGCCCATACCGCTGACATCGGCATCATGTGCGCCAGGTTCAGCGTCGAAACGATGGGCTGACGCACGTTCGCGTATGCGTTGCCGGGGACGGACGACAGCCAGGCATCGACTGCGTTGAGGGTTTCGGGGATGGTCACGAAACCCCGGCCCTGGATGACGCGCTCCACCATGCGCAGCTTCTCGTCGGCCACGGCCGGGTCGGCGTCGAGCACCGTCACCGTGGCGGTGAGGTAGCCGAAGGCGACTTGATCGCTGCCCAGCTCCTGCAAGGCGGCATCGGCGTCGGCGGCCTTGTTGCTGGCATCGGTATCGACCAGCGGGCTTTCCTGCTGAAAGATCG
>NZ_JAAMQZ010000071.1 GCF_013522825.1 Stutzerimonas stutzeri | reverse complement strand
CCTGGCGGGCGGCGCGTTTCGAGGTGGTGACCTCGCGGATGCAACTCGATGAAATTCGTCGAGCCAGCCGCTATCCCAAGCTTCAGGCCATCCTACAGCCCGCCAAGGTGGGCGCCATGATCAATAACCTGCAACGGGCTGTGGTACTGGAGCGCCTGACCATCGAGGTCGAAGCCGATGATCCGGATGACTCGTTTTTGCTGGCCATGGCCTTGGCGGGCGATGCGGACTACCTGGTAACCGGTGATCGCCGCGCCGGCCTGCTGCAACGCGGGCACATCGAACGCACGCGGATCGTCACGCCCGCCGTGTTCTGCGTCGAGGTGCTGTGATCAATGCCGGTCGGTTTTCTGACTCAAGAGCAACGCGACGGTTTTGGCCGCTATGTTGATTCGCCCAGCCGTGAAGAGCTGGAACGTTACTTCCACCTGAGCGATGAAGACCGTGAAGCCATCCAGGTGCTGCGGGGTAACCATAACCGTCTGGGTTATGCCGTTCTGCTGACCACCGTCCGCTTCGTTGGCGTTCTGCCGGACAAGCCCGCCGCCGTGCCGGTGGAAGTCCTGCAGGTGCTTTGCCGACAACTGGCGATTCCAGACCCCGACTGCCTCCAGCGCTATAGCGATCATCGCCGCTGGATACATGCCACCGATATTCAGAACCGCTTTGGCTATCGTCATTTCACCGATCCGGGCATCGGCTTTCGCTTGAGCCGCTGGCTGTATGCCCTCTGCTGGACGGGCACCGACCGGCCGGGAGTGCTGTTTGAGCGAGCCACCTCGTGGCTGTTCACACAGAAAGTCCTCCTGCCTGGTGTGTCTCAACTAGAGCGCTTTATCGCCCAGTTGCGCAGTCGGGTCGAAGAACGCCTCTGGTTTACGCTGGGCCGCAGCGTGACTGAGGAACAGCGATTGCAACTGCAAGACTTGCTGACGGTGGCCGAAGGCAACCGCAGCTCCCGGCTGGATCAATTGCGCTCCGGCCCGGTCATGGTCAGTGGCCCCGCGTTGATTCGGGCACTGCGCCGGCTCGATGACGTGCGCGGCATCGGCATCACCTTGCCGGCGGCGGCGCACATCCCTCCCAGCCGTATCGCCGCCCTGGCCCGCTTCGCCAACACGGCCAAGGTCACCGCGATTAATCGGCTGCCGGCGTCGCGGCGGATGGCGACACTGGTGGCCTTCGCACTCTGCCTGGAGGCGACTGCGCACGACGACGCACTGGAAGTCCTGGAGGCCTTGCTGCGCGACCTGTTCAGCAACGCGGAGAAGGCCGACAAGAAAGCCCGCATGCGCAGCCTGAAAGACCTGGATCGGTCGGCCGCGACGCTCGCCGCCGCGTGCAAGGTCGTGCTGGACAGCTCGATCAGCGATGACAACGTGCGCGCCCGGCTGTTCAACGACCTGCCGAGGACCACCCTGGAAAAGGCCCTGGAAGAGGTCAACGCGCTGATCCGCCCGGTAGATGACGTCTATTTTCTTGCATTGGAAGCGCGCTACCGCAGCGTGCGCCGCTTCCTGCCCGACCTGCTCAAGCACATCCGCTTCGGCTTCAGCCCGGCCGGCAAGGGCGTGGCGGCTAGTCTGGAGTGGCTGCAACTGAACCTGCCGCGCCGGAAGCCAGAGGATGACGCGCCGCAGGAGATCGTGGCCAAGGCTTGGCAGAAGCACATCACCCGCGAAGATGGCTCCCTCGACATGGGTGCCTATGTGTTCTGCACGCTCGATGCGCTGCGCACGGCCCTGCGCCGCCGCGATGTCTTCGTCTCGCCCAGTTGGCGCTATGCCGACCCGCGCCTTGGCCTGCTCGACGGTGCCGAATGGCTGGCGGCGCGACCGATCATCTGCCGGTCACTGGGCCTGACCATCGACGCCAAAACCACCCTGGACGCCTTGTCCGTCGAGCTGGATGCAACCTGGCTGGCAGTAGCCGCGCGCCTGCCCGACAACCCGGCGATTCAACTGAGCGAGAACACCGAGGGCAAGACCGAACTGTCGCTCGGGGCGCTGGACAAGCTGGACGAGCCCTGCTCGTTGCTGCAACTGCGGGCGGCCGTGTCTGACCTGATGCCGCGTGTCGATCTGCCGGAAATCCTCTTGGAAATCGCCGCCCGCACTGGCTTTTCCGAGGCCTTCACCCATGTCTCCGAACGCAATGCACGCGCCGACAACCTGGTCACCAGCCTCTGCGCGGTGCTGTTGGGCGGGGCCTGCAACACCGGCCTGGAGCCCTTGATCCGCACCGACAACCCGGCGCTGCGCCGTGACCGGCTGTCCTGGGTCAGCCAGAATTATATCCGCGACGACACCCTGTCAGCGGCTAACGCCATCCTGGTCGGAGCGCAAAGCCAACTGGAACTGGCCCAAGTCTGGGGTGGCGGCGAGGTCGCCTCCGCCGATGGCATGCGCTTCGTCGTACCGGTGCGCACCGTGCATGCCGGCCCCAATCCGAAGTATTTCGGCACCGGCCGGGGTGTCACCTGGTACAACCTGATTTCCGACCAATTCTCCGGCCTCAACGCCATCACCGTGCCCGGCACGCTGCGCGACAGCCTGGTGTTGCTGGCGGTCGTGCTGGAACAGCAGACCGAGTTGCAGCCGACGCAAATCATGACCGACACCGGGGCCTACAGCGATGTGGTGTTCGGGCTCTTCCGCCTACTTGGCTACCACTTCAGTCCGCGGCTGGCCGATGTCGGCGGTACCCGCTTCTGGCGCACGCGCCCGGACGCGGACTACGGCAAGCTCAACGGGCTGGCCCGCCAGTCGGTCAAACTCGACCTGATCGCCGAGCACTGGGACGACCTGCTGCGCCTGGCCGGCTCGCTCAAACTCGGCCGGGTGCCGGCGACTGGCATCATGCGCACGCTGCAAACGGGAGATAGACCCACCCGGCTGGCCCAGGCGCTGGCCGAATTCGGGCGGATCGAAAAGACTCTGCACACGTTGACCTATATCGACGACGAGTCCAAGCGCCGCGCCACCCTGACCCAGTTGAACCGAGGCGAAGGCCGGCACAGCCTGGCCCGCGCCGTGTTCCACGGCAAACGCGGCGAGCTCCGCCAGCGCTACCGCGAAGGCCAGGAAGACCAGCTCGGTGCTCTGGGCCTGGTGGTGAACATCATCGTGCTGTGGAACACCCTCTACATGACGGCGGCCGTGGAACGGCTCAAGCAGCACGGCTATCCAGTGCTGGAAGAGGATTTGGCCCGGCTATCGCCGCTGATCTACGAGCACATCAACATGCTCGGGCGGTATTCCTTTGCGGTACCGGAAGAAGTTGCGCGCGGCGAGCTGCGGCCACTGCGTAATCCAGACGACGACCTGTGATCCCCCTAAACGCTATGAGCAACACCCAAGCTGCTGCTGGATCGGCGGGCACTTCACCGAGCCGAACGAACAGAAAACGCAGCAATCCCCTGGGTTGGGGCGCAGCAGCGCCTTGCAGTTGCTGCACTCGTAATAGAACTGGCAGGCGTCCGTGGGCATGGTTTCCGGCTTGGCGAAGCCGCAGCGCGGGCAAGTCAGCACGGACTCAAGGACAATGGCGCTCATCGTGACCTCACTTCTGCACTGTGGAGGGGTATCCCGCGTTCGCGGTCGCCTCAGTCAGTGCCTCGGGCTGGGCCTTATCGGGATCGTAGGTGACGGTCGCCGTCTTCTGGTCGAAATTGACCTGGACGTCACTCACGCCGGACACCTTCTCCAGCGACTTCTTGACCGTGATCGGACAGAGTCCGCACGTCATGTTCTGCACGTCGAGCGTGACGGTTTTCGGGGGAGCCGCCAGCGCCACGAAGGGCAAGGCGAAAAGCACGGCGATCAGCAGTTTGCGCATGGTTAATCTCCTTCAGTAGAACAGCGGGGCGAGCCACGGCACGGCCAATAGGCCGAGCAGCAGCACGCTGACGATCCAGAACACGAGTCGCTGTCGCACGAGCGTGCGCGGATCGGCGCAGGGTGTACCTGGCGTACAAACCTGTGGCACCAGGTAGAGCTTGCGGAATGCCAATCCCAGGAACAGTAGAGTCAACCCGATGAAGAGGGGGCGTAGTGGCTCCATCATGGTCAGAGCGCCCACCCACGTACCGCCGACACCGAGTGCCAACAGCACCAGTGGCCCGACACAGCACACCGACGCACCGATGGCGGTCAGCGAACTCGCGACCAGCGAGCCTTTCCCGGTGAGTTGCATCCCCATTCCCATCTCCTGAGCCTGATTGCCTAGGTGCTATTCTAAACTCCGTACCAAAGTACGGAATCAAGGAGAAAGTGATGGCCACAGAGCTGACCATTGGCAAGCTGGCAGACGCCGCCGGGGTGAACGTCGAGACGATCCGCTACTACCAGCGACGCGGGCTGCTGGATGAACCAGCCAAACCCTTGGGTGGCCATCGGCGCTATCCGGTGGACATGGTGAAGCGACTGCGTTTCATCAAGCGGGCTCAGGCGCTGGGTTTCACGCTCTCGGAAGTCGGTGGACTGCTGACGCTGGATGAGTCGTGCGCCTGTGCCGAAACGCGAGCACGGGCTGCACGCAAGCTCGCGTTGATCGAGCAGAAGATGGCCGACTTGGTCGTCATGCAGCAACTGTTAGGCGAACTGGTGCAGCAATGTGATGCGGGAGACGGCGGAACGATCTGCCCGATCATCGAGGCACTGATCAGAGAGTAATGCCTGGCGGGTGAGCTGGAGATCGGAAAGCCCCTTTACGGTGGGATTCAGAGCTTACGTTGGTTTTTGGTTCCATTGCTCCCCAAACCCCAAACCCAAGCCTTGCTTGGGTTTTTTTTCCCCTGAATAGCTTGGAACCACTCTTGGTTTAAGGAAAAGACCGTGAAATCGATCCTCATGATGTTTACGGCCGTGATGATGGCCACATCTCAACTTGCTCTTGCCTCAGCGCCTGCGACCTTTGAGCAGGCAAAGGTTGAGCTACGCCAGAAGGTCTACTACGACCGCAACACCAGCGAAACCGGCGATCTTTACTGTGGGTGCAATTGGAAGTGGCTAGGGCGATCGGGAGGCCGGGTGGACTTCGCCTCGTGCGGGTACGAAGTCCGCGCTCAGGAGAATCGCGCGCAGCGCATCGAATGGGAGCACGTCTTGCCAGCATATGCCTTCGGCAGCCAGCGGCAGTGTTGGCAGAATGGGGGGCGAAAGAACTGCATCGATACCGATCCGGTATTTCGCAAAATGGAGGCGGACATGCACAACCTCGAAGTGAGTGTTGGTGAGGTCAATGCTGACCGAAGCAATTTTCGCTACGGCGTTTTACCCTCAACGCCGATGCAATACGGGGCTTGCCCGACCAGGACGGATTTTCAGCAGCGCGTGACAGAGCCTCGAGACCAGGTGAAGGGCGCGGTTGCCCGGATCTACTTTTACATGCACGACCGTTACGGACTATCAATGTCCAGGGCACAACAGCAGCTGTTGATGGCCTGGGATCGTCAATACCCAGTGAGCCCGTGGGAACTGGAGCGTGACCGGCGGATCGCCAGAGTAATGGGGCATAGCAACCCATTCGTGACAGGTGAAAGATCCTGGAGTCTCGGTATGCGAGTGAAGGGAGCCGGCACAATGGCACAGGCCATTCGGAGCGAATCAGTTGAACACCAGGTATCTGGTGGATACGCCTCCAGCGGGCTTTCTCCGGTGATTGGCAACCGCAATAGCAATGTTTACCACCTGCCAGTGGGCTGTCCGAGCTACGGAAAGGTCGGAACGCGAAACCGCGTAGAGTTTGCAAGCGCTGCGGACGCCGAAGCCGCGGGATTCAGGCGGGCCGGAAACTGCCGATAGGGGCCATATGTGGCTTGAAGCGCTTTGGTGCTAGGGTTAGCTCCCAGGGCACTTTTCGGGGCGCTACAGCCCGTGCTGAGGAGATGAGTCAAGCGAGGGGGGCTTACTGTGTACCTGGCCGGGTGTATCGTGAAGACCTCCCGGCCGGGCTCGATGATCAATCAACGGTCTGGTGCTGTTTCGTTTTGGTGCTGTGCTGGGCCGGTACCGGCCCAGATTCGGCTGGCGTAGTGGCCAAGGTGTGAGTAATCACCGAGCCGCTTTTGTTTGCCAGGTTCTTTGCCAGAGACTCGCGGACAACCTCCATCGTGAGTATTCGCGAGGTGGCAATCGCAGCTTTGAGGGGCTGGCCAGCTGCAACCAGTACCTCAACCATGTCCAGGGCCGTATTCACGCCGGCTTCGATTCGTTTCTCAACGCCATCAATCATCATCTTGTCTATCTCCATTTCAGGCCGCTAGCGGGATGCAGCGGCCTCAGCGGAGCGTACGCGGTTCAAGAGGGGCTTGAACAGCTCAGATCAATGAGGGATATTCGTGGCGTCCTAATTATTAGGATGCTATTCGTTTAACATAATCCTTATTGCGAATAACTGATTGATAAATAAGGAAAATCTATTTCCGGCCTGCGGCGTCTTTGACCGACTCTCGGTACGTCGATAGCACCTCAAGCCCATCCGGCGCGCTGGGCTCGTGGGCAACTGATTCCGCACTGGATGAGGCTACGAAAAAGCGCCCCCCAGGGAGTGCCGGTAACCGCTGCTTTACGTCAGGCCGTTTTGCTGATCGTGCGTCTCTATCGAAGTCCTTGAGGCCAACGATTCTTGCAGCAGGTTGCCCGTCAAGTACGAAGAATGGGAGGTTGGCATGGAGCATTGCGTCGTAACGGCTGCGTTCGGAAAACCACAGCATGGCCCGTGGATGCGGAGCGATAGGCTTTGGCACATCCAACACATCGGTTTCAGCCATGTTCGCGATGCTGCGGAGATCGATCCATTGGGGGCTATTTACCACCGGCTCGCCGGTGGCCATAGCCTTTTCATGGGCCTCGGCGAGCAGTACCTCACGGACGTGGCCAACAGTGACACGCTCTTTTCCTGAGGTGTGACCGGCCCAGGTGAATGTGATCTGTCTTGGGGCCGCATCAAACACCTGGATTGCGCGCTTCAGCTGGTTGAGAGAGAAATTTTTCCCCAGGGCCTGGCGCATGATGTGGGAGCGGCGGCTAA
The DNA here is from genome assembly GCF_013522825.1 of Stutzerimonas stutzeri. Taxonomy (GTDB): domain Bacteria; phylum Pseudomonadota; class Gammaproteobacteria; order Pseudomonadales; family Pseudomonadaceae; genus Stutzerimonas; species Stutzerimonas stutzeri_AK. Next base: position 639 of record NZ_JAAMQZ010000071.1, on the reverse strand, counting down.
CGGCGACGTTGCGAAACACGCGCTCAGCCTCGATCGCGTCCACCAGCTCGCTCTTGCAGCGATTCACCGCCCTACCCTCATCGAGTATCGATCCGGAGAGGATAAAGTACCCCGGCAAACGCAGCACGGTACCTGGAGCCTGGCCGAGATCGCGCTCAAATTCGCGTAACGCCTCTACAGCGACCTTGATTGCGTCACTTCCTGTCAGCACCTGGACACTGATTCGAGATGGCGTCCTCTGTTCAGTGAGGAGCGGGATGCGCCATATCATCCCGCCGACAACCAATGCGGGCCACTTCTCATTGAAAGCCCCAACGGTTTCGACCAAGCGCTCGTAAGCGGAAACAATTGCGTCAGTCATTTAGGCATCCTCATAATACCACCCCTTCACTCCGGCTATCCCTTGCGCCCTCCTCCCCCTCCGCTCCATGTTAACCAGAAGCGACGCCGAGGGTGCGAAAGCCATCTCGCGATTGAAGGGGTGGTATTATCGAGTATCCCAAAATCCGCTCACAAAAAAGTGCCGGTGTCAATTCTTTCGCGCAAATCAAGAAGGACTTGAAACCGTATATGGGACAGTAGGTTAGCTCCTTTCGGGGCCGCTTAGAAGAAGAGCGGCGTTGTCGGCTAGGAGCGACA
>NZ_JAAMQZ010000070.1 GCF_013522825.1 Stutzerimonas stutzeri | reverse complement strand
CGGCAAACAGATCGTCTGCGCGGCGATGCGTAAATTGCTCTGTATCGCCTATGGCGTGTTGAAATCCGGCGAACCGTTCAACCCCGAACTCGCTATTGCGAAGTGAGGGGCAAGACGGTATCTACAGTCTGACGCTACCGGCGCCCCCCCCTTTCACGGGCATGGCCCGTTGCCACGAAAAGCAGGCAGCCCAACCCCGTAGGAGCGGGCCATGCCCGCGAACAAAGCAGGATCAGAAGCGGAACACTTCCAGATCGGTCCTGATCGGCTCTATGGCCTGGATGACGGGGGTCTGCGGTTTCGGCTTGGCCGGCGCCTTGGTGGCATTGCGCCTGACCGGCGCCTTGGCCGTGGCCAGCGGCTCGATTGCCGTGGCCATCATCTCGCTCAGACGCTGCAGCAGCAGGCTCTGCGCCCGCACCTGATCGGCGGTGCTGCCCTGATGCTCTTCCTGCAGGCGCACCAGGCGGCTGGCCTGGCGCTTGCCATTGCGGTCCAGCAGGCGCCACTGCGCTTCCAGCACGGCCGGATGTTCAGGACCGGAGTCCAGGCGGGTGATATCGAGTTCAACCTGTACGTCAGGGGTAAAGCCCTTGCCAGGGCTGAGTTCCAGACGCTGGGTTTTCAGCCGCCAGGCCAGCTGGCGCAGCAACAGCTGATCGATATCGCCCTGCAGGCTGCCGGCCCAGCGCGCCTGTTGCCCGTCCGGGGCCAGGCTGCCATCGGGCAGGCGTTGCAGCAGCGCCTCACGCTGCAGGTAATCGGCCAGCGTCACCGGCCCCAGCAGTACGGCGGCGCCCTCCTCGACCGGGATCTCGGTTGTCCCGGTGTCGAGGCGGTACATCGGCACCGGCTGTGTCATACAGCCGGCCAGGCTGGCACAGGCCAGCAATACTACAGTCGAGAAGCGCAGCACGTTCGTTTCTACCTCTACTCGCGACCAGAGGATTTGTCAGCCGGACCGCTGTCCACGCCAACGAAAACCATCGTCATCGGTCGCCTGCCGACCCTCTTCGGATCGCAATACGGGAAAGCCCGCTATCTTCCGTGAATCAGGCCGAGGACGCCAGCCTGCCAATCATGTCGCCAGGGCGATCGCGCCATGCGCTCAAAGAGCCGATAACAACGCTGGAAAGCTGGAGGCTGAACGACAAGCGAACCAGGCTCGGGCGCAAATGACGTTTTTTCGTCCAGCCTCCAGCGCTTTTATCGAACGACCATCGCAAAATAACGCCATGGCGCGATCGCCTTGTCATGTCGCCTCGACCAGCAAACCATCCACACGCTGGAAGCCGCGCGGCAGCTTGTTGCCACGCCGCCCACGCTCGCCCTTGTAGTGTTCCAGGTCGTCGGCCCGTAGTGACAGGGTGCGCTTTCCGGCCTGCAGCACCAGCGTCGCTCCCCCCGGCAGCACGGCCAGATCGATCAGATATTCCTCGCGGCTGGCCACCCGCTCGCCGGGGATGCCGATGATCTTGTTGCCCTTGCCTTTGCCCAGCTGCGGCAGATCACGCACCGGGAACACCAGCAGCCGGCCCTCGGTGGTCACCGCCGCCAGCCAGTCATTCTCGCGGCTGTCGAGCGCGCGCGGCGCGATGACCCTGGCGCCAGCCGGCAGCGACAGCAGCGCCTTGCCGGCCTTGTTCTTGGCCTGCAGGTCCTCGCCCTTGACCACGAAGCCGTAGCCGGCGTCCGAGGCGATCACATAGAGCGCGTCATCCTCGGGCAGCAGCACGCATTCGAAGCTGATGCCCGGCGGCGGCGTCAGGCGCCCGGTCAGCGGCTCGCCCTGGCCACGCGCCGAAGGCAGCGAATGAGCCGCCAGTGAATAACTGCGCCCGCTCGAATCGATGAATACCGCGTACTGGTTCGAGCGCCCCGGCGCAGCCGCCTTGAAGCCGTCGCCGGCCTTGTAGGAAAGCCCGGCGGCATCGATATCGTGACCCTTGGCGCAGCGCGCCCAACCCTTCTCGGAAATCACCACGGTGACCGGCTCGGACGGCAGCAGCTCGTTCTCCGTCAGTGCACGGGCTTCGGCCCGCGCGACGATGGGCGAACGGCGCTCGTCGCCGTAGGTTTCGGCGTCTTCGAGCAGCTCCTTGCGCACCAGTTTCTTCAGCTTGGCTTCGCTGCCCAGCAAGGCCAGCAGCTTTTCGCGCTCCTTGGCCAGCTCGTCCTGCTCACCACGGATCTTCATTTCCTCCAGCCGCGCCAGCTGGCGCAGGCGGGTATCGAGGATGTAGTCGGCCTGCAGCTCGGACAATCCGAAACGCGCCATCAGCACCGGCTTGGGCTGGTCCTCGGTGCGGATGATGTAGATCACTTCGTCCAGATTGAGGAAGGCCACCAGCAGACCTTCCAACAGGTGCAGGCGCTTTTCCACCTTGTCCAGGCGGAACTGCAGGCGACGGCGCACGGTGCCGATGCGGTAGGTCAGCCACTCGGACAGCAGCACCCGCAGGTTCTTCACCTGCGGCTTGCCGTCGAGGCCGATGACGTTGGTGTTGACCCGGTAGCTGGATTCCAGGTCGGTGGTGGCAAACAGGTGCTGCATCAGTTCGTCGGCATTGACCCGGTTGGAGCGCGGGATGATGACGATGCGGCAGGGGTTCTCGTGATCGGATTCATCGCGCAGGTCGGCCACCATCGGCAGCTTCTTGGCCTGCATCTGCGCGGCGATCTGCTCCAGCACCTTGGCACCGGAGACCTGATGGGGCAACGCGGTGACGACGATATCGCCATCCTCGACCCGGTACACGGCGCGCATGCGCACCGAACCGCGACCGCTTTCGTAGATCTTCAGCAGGTCCGCGCGCGGCGTGATGATCTCCGCCTCGGTCGGGTAATCCGGCCCCTGCACGTGCTCGCAGAGCTGTTCGACCGTGGCGCTCGGCTCGTCCAGCAGGCGCACGCAAGCGGTAGCGACTTCACGCAGATTGTGCGGCGGCACGTCGGTGGCCATACCCACGGCGATGCCGGTAGTGCCATTGAGCAGCAGATTGGGCAGGCGCGCCGGCAGGGTGGCCGGCTCATCAAGGGTGCCATCGAAGTTCGGTACCCAGTCTACGGTGCCCTGGCCCAGCTCCGAGAGCAGGGTTTCGGAATAGCGCGACAGCCGCGCCTCGGTATAACGCATGGCGGCGAAGGACTTCGGGTCGTCCGGCGCACCCCAGTTGCCCTGGCCATCGACCAGCGTGTAGCGGTAGCTGAACGGCTGGGCCATCAGCACCATGGCTTCGTAACAGGCCGAATCGCCGTGGGGATGGAACTTGCCGAGCACGTCACCCACGGTGCGCGCGGATTTCTTGTGCTTGGAATCCGCGTTCAGCCCCAGCTCGCTCATGGCGTAGACGATGCGCCGCTGCACGGGTTTCAAGCCATCGCCGATATGCGGCAGCGCTCGGTCCATGATCACGTACATGGAATAGTTGAGGTAGGCCTGCTCGGTGAAATCGGCGAGGGAACGCCGCTCCACGCCGTCCAGGCTCAGGTCGAGAATTTCGCTCATGGTCGATCCGTGGCGTGTTGGCGCAGCACCAGAGTGCCGGCGCGCTGGGTGAATTCGAGTTGTTTCAGGGCACTCATGCCCAGCAATATCTGTTCGCCGTCGAAGCCGGGCGCAACGATGGCGCGCACGTCGCGCAGGACGATGTCGCCCAGGCTGAGGCTGTCGAGCACCGTGCGGTAGCCGGTGGTCTGGCCGTTGGCGGTCTGCAACAGGATCGGCGCGCCGCGCGCGAGCCCCAGCCTGCCGGCCACTTCAGCCGGAATGGCGACATCGGTGGCGCCGGTATCCAGCAGAAAGACCACCGCCTCGCCATTGATCCGCCCGCTGGCGACGAAGTGGCCCTGGACATTGCTTTCAAGCAGCACTTCGATGCGCTCACCCTGCACCACCGAAACGGGTTGTCGGTTGGGGTTGAAGCGGCTCTGCTCCCAGTCGGCGAAAAACTTCGTCGCCAGCAGGATGCCGATCCCCCAGGCCAGCACCAGCATGACCCGACCGGCACGACGCCCCGCAGGCTGGCTCACTAGCGGGCACCCCAGCCGCCACGCGGCGCGGCGAAGCGCCAGACGATCGGACGTTTTTCACCGTCGCGGCGGGCCTGGGCATTGTTGTCCACCCCGATCCAGGCGCCCTGCTCGTCCAGCGACAACGCCTCGGCATTGCCGAATGGCGTGTCGTAACGGCGCTCATCGGCCAGCGCCGTGGCGGCATAGGACCAGCAGCGCTCGACTTCGCCGCTGGCGAGATTGCGCCGGCAGACCTGATGGGCATTGGGTTCGAGGGTAAACAGCCGGTCATTGAAATAGGCCAGCCCGGAAAAGCTTCTCGGCAACGGCTGCTCGCCCAGGGCCGGCGGCGGCAACTCGTGACCGCCCTCGACCAGCAACACGCAGCCGCCGGTGCATTGCCAACTGCTCTGGTTGCGATGCATGACCATCAACCCGCGCCGCTCGCGCTCGGCGGCGAGCCACATCCGCCCGGCATCCGGGTCGACCGCGATGCCCTCGAACATGGCGTTGAATTTCAACAACATGCCGCTGGCGCGCGCCTGGCGGATCAGACCGGACGGCAGGTTGAGCCACTGCGCGGTACCCGCCGGGGTCACCCTGAGTATCGAAGCGTGTGCCTCGCTGGCCAGATAGCGATTGCCCAGCCGGTCGCAGGCGAGCCCCTCGAAATCCATCTGCCCGCCGCGCACCACGCCGCTGGCCAGGGTACGCATGCGCATGCCCCAGGGCAGGCCGCTGTCCGCCACGGACGGCAGTTCGAAGCGCTCCGAGTGGGCCTGCCAGACACCGTTCTCAGCGGCATCGCCGGCATCGAGGCGATAGAGAAGGTTGTCCTCACGGTCGGAAACCGCCCACAGGCCATCACCGCACCAGGCCAGACCGGACAGGTTGCCCGTCCCCATGCCCTCGACAGGGTGTTCGCTGACCAGTTCGAGTTCAGGTAGCGCCTCGGCGGCCCAGACCGGTGCCGCCAGCGCGAACAGCAGCGCAATCCAGCAATTGTTCAAAGCAGCACCTCGGCCAGGTTGCCCTTGGACTCCAGCCAGCTCTTGCGGTCGCCGGCGCGCTTTTTGGCCAGCAGCATGTCCATGATCTCGCGGGTGCTGTCGAAATCATCCAGCGTCAGCTGCACCAGCCGGCGTGTATTCGGGTCCATGGTGGTTTCACGCAACTGCGGCGGGTTCATCTCGCCCAGGCCCTTGAAGCGCGTGACCTGCGGCTTGCCCCGGCGCTTCTCGGCCACCAGCCGTTCGAGAATGCCGTCACGCTCGGCCTCGTCCAGCGCATAGAAGATGTCCTTGCCCAGGTCGATGCGGTACAGCGGCGGCATGGCGACGTAGACATGCCCGGCTTCCACCAGCGGGCGGAAATGCTGGACGAACAGCGCGCAGAGCAGCGTGGCGATATGCAGGCCGTCGGAGTCGGCGTCGGCAAGGATGCAGATCTTGCCGTAACGCAGCTGCGAGAGGTCCGCCGAGCCGGGGTCCAAGCCGATGGCCACCGCGATATGGTGGACCTCCTGACTGGCCAGCACCTCGCCGCCGTCCACTTCCCAGGTATTGAGGATCTTGCCACGCAGCGGCAGGATCGCCTGGAATTCCTTGTCCCGCGCCTGCTTGGCCGAACCGCCGGCGGAATCGCCCTCGACCAGGAACAGCTCGGCGCGGGCCGGGTCCTGGCCGGCGCAATCGGCCAGCTTGCCCGGTAGCGCCGGGCCTTGGGTGACCTTCTTGCGCTCGATCTTCTTGCTCGCCTTGAGCCGCCGCCCGGCATTGCTGATGGCCAGTTCGGCCAGTTGCAGCCCCAGCTCGGGATGAGCATTGAGCCAGAGGCTGAAGGCATCCTTGACCACCCCGGACACGAAGGCCGCCGCCTCACGCGACGACAGGCGTTCCTTGGTCTGGCCGGAAAACTGCGGCTCCTGCATCTTCATCGACAGGACGAAGGCGATGCGCTCCCAGATATCTTCCGGCGCCAGCTTCACCCCGCGCGGCAACAGGCTGCGAAACTCGCAGAACTCGCGCATGGCATCCAGCAACCCCTGGCGCAGGCCATTGACGTGGGTGCCGCCCTGGGCAGTGGGAATCAGGTTGACGTAGCTTTCCTGCACGCTGTCGCCGCCTTCGGGCAGCCACAGCAGCGCCCAGTCCACCGCTTCAGTGTTACCGGCCAGGCTGCCGGTGAAGGGCTCGTCGGGCAGGCGGACGAATTCGCTGACCGAATCGACCAGATAGGAACGCAGGCCGTCCTCGTAATGCCACTCGACCTTCTCGCCGGTGTTCCTGTCCTCGAAACTGACATTCAGCCCCGGACAGAGCACCGCCTTGGCCTTGAGCACATGCTTGAGGCGGCTGATGGAGAATTTCGGCGAGTCGAAGTACTTCGGGTCGGCCCAGAAATGCACGCTGGTGCCGGTGTTGCGCCGCCCCACGGAACCGACGATGTCCAGCTCGCTGGCCTTGAAGCCATCGGCAAACTGCATGCGGTACTCGTTGCCATCACGTTTGACGGTCACCTCGACCCGCGTCGAGAGCGCATTGACCACGGAAATCCCGACGCCATGCAGGCCACCGGAAAACTGGTAGTTCTTGTTGGAAAACTTGCCGCCGGCATGCAGCTTGGTGAGGATCAGCTCGACGCCCGAAACCCCTTCTTCCGGGTGGATATCCACCGGCATGCCCCGGCCATCGTCGATGACCTGCAGCGAGTTGTCCTGATGCAGAATCACCTGGACCGAGCGGGCATGCCCGGCCAGCGCCTCGTCGACGCTGTTGTCGATGACTTCCTGGGCCAGATGGTTGGGCCGCGAGGTGTCGGTGTACATACCCGGACGCTTGCGCACCGGGTCAAGGCCGGAGAGGACTTCAATGGCTTCTGCGGTATAAGACATGGGCGTTTCGTGATGTCCTTAGAGATCGGAGAAATCGGCTTCGATAAAATCTGCCGGCGCAAAACCGGCAAACGCCAGCAACGCCGGGAGCCGCTCGGCGAAGCCCTGAAAACCATGATCGCCGCCCGCCTGGATGCGCAGCGCGCAGCCCCGGTAGAAATCCAGCGCATCGCGGTAGTCCAGCGTCTCGTCACCGGTCTGCAACCAGACCTGATAGCGCTCGGCATCCTGTGGCGGCGCAACCTCCAGCTCGGCCAGCGCAGCGACATGATCCTGGGTAAGCTCCCAGACTTCCCCGGTATAAAGGTTGGTCTGCGGGCCGAGGTAGCCGTCGAAACGGAGATGCGGCATCACGGCAGGGTTGATCAGCAACGCCTTGAGCCCGTGACGCTCGGCAAGGTGCGTCGCATAGTAGCCGCCGAGCGAACTGCCGACCAGCACGGGCCGCCCCAGCTCGGTGATAGCCGCCTCGAGCTGGGCGATGGCCAGGCGCGGATGATGATGCAGCGCCGGCACCCGCAACCGTGCGCTCATCCCGATACGCGCCAGCGCAGCCGTCAGCTGGCTCGCCTTGCGCGAGAGCGGGGAGCTGTTGAGGCCGTGCAGATAAAGAATCGAAGGCGGGTAACTGGACATGGATACAGTTCATCGAAAAGAGGCAAGGCTACAAGCCACCCGACCTTTTCTGCAACCCGAAAACGGACAGCCACATACCCGCTAACAATGCTCAGCACCCGCGCGAGCCCGTTCGCGGCCAGGGGCCGCTCCTACAGGTGGTCGTGCAATTCCATCCGCAACGGCCACGCCCGCGAGCCAATGCTCAGCGCCCCGGCGCGGGTCCGTTCGCGGCCAGGGGCCGCTCCTACAGGTGGTCGTGCTAATCCCATCCGCAGCGGCCACGCCCGCGAGCCAATGCTCAGCGCCCCGGCGCGGGTCCGTTCGCGGCCAGGGGCCGCTCCTACAGGTGGTCGCGCAATCCCATCCGTCGTAGGAGCGGGCCTTGCCCGCGAACCGATGGCC
>NZ_JAAMQZ010000006.1 GCF_013522825.1 Stutzerimonas stutzeri | reverse complement strand
GACCAAGGTCAAGGCGTCGATCGAGTCGGTTCTTGAACATTTACGCCAGCAAATCGCCGAGACGCTGGAAGCGATCAAGCAGCATTTCGACGACAACGATGACTTGCGCGGCCAGCGTGACCTGCTCTCGAGCATCGACGGCATTGCTGAGCGGACAGCAGCGCTTCTGCTGGCTGAACTGGGGGACATTCAACGCTTCGGCAGCAGCCGAGCGGTCACCGCTTTTGCAGGGCTCAATCCCAAGCTACAGGACTCGGGAATACTCAAAGGGCATGTGCGGATTTCCCGCATGGGGTCGGCCAGCTTGCGCGCGGGGCTCTACATGCCAGCCATTACGTCCATGAGCCGTAACCCTGCCATTCGGGCAATGGTCGAGCGGATGAAAGCCAGAGGTAAAGCCGGCAAACAGATCGTCTGCGCGGCGATGCGTAAATTGCTCTGTATCGCCTATGGCGTGTTGAAATCCGGCGAACCGTTCAACCCCGAACTCGCTATTGCGAAGTGAGGGGCAAGACGGTATCTACATCTGATGACCGCCACCTGTAGAGCCGAATTTATTCGGCCAAAGATGCGCAGTTCGTAGCCTGGATTAGCCGAAGGCGTAATCCGGGTTTCCGAAGGCGTAATCCGACGATCCGATGGAGTAACCCGACGCCTCCGTTATCGAGGAACGGGCTTGCCGCGCCCCTTGCCTGCCGGCTTCGCCTTGCCCGCACCGGCCGCGGCCTTGCGCCGGGCCTCGGCGGCGGCCTTGGCCTGCTCGCGCTTGTCCCAGGCGTTGCCGTCGTGGCTGCGCGGCGGCAGGCCATTGTGCTGGGTCAGGATCTTGCCGCCCTGACCGGCTTTCTTGCTGCCGACCGGCGTGGAGTTCTTGCGACGGGCGCTGTGATAGCCATCCACCGCCGGCTGATGAGCCGGGATCAGCTGGTGCTTGCCGCTGCCGATCAGATCGCCACGGCCCAGGCGCAGCAACGCTTCGCGCAGCATCGGCCAGCCCTTGGGGTCGTGGTAGCGCAGGAAGGCCTTGTGCAACCGGCGCTGCTCCTCGCTCTTGACGATGGTCACCTCCTCGCTCTTGTAAGTGACCTTGCGCAGCGGGTTCTTGCCGGTGTGGTACATGGCCGTGGCGCTGGCCATCGGCGACGGATAGAAGGCCTGCACCTGGTCGGCGCGGAAACCGTTGGCCTTGAGCCACAGCGCGAGGTTCATCATGTCCTCGTCGGTGGTGCCCGGATGCGCGGCGATGAAGTAAGGGATCAGGTATTGCTCCTTGCCCGCCTCCTTCGAGTACTTCTCGAACATCCGCTTGAAACGGTCGTAGTTGCCGATGCCCGGCTTCATCATCTTGTCCAGCGGGCCTTTCTCGGTGTGCTCCGGGGCGATCTTGAGGTAGCCGCCAACGTGGTGCGTGACCAGTTCCTTGACGTACTCCGGCGACTCCACCGCCAGGTCGTAGCGCAGGCCGGAGGCGATCAGGATCTTCTTCACGCCGGGCAGCGCGCGAGCCTTGCGGTACAGCTCGATCAGCGAGCTGTGGTCGGTATCGAGGTTCTCGCAGATACCCGGGAACACGCACGACGGCTTGCGGCAGTGCTTCTCGATGTCATGGCTCTTGCATGCCAGGCGGTACATATTGGCGGTCGGCCCGCCGAGGTCGGACACTACGCCGGTAAACCCTGGCATACCGCGCATGGCCTCGATCTCGTTGAGGATCGATTCGTGCGAGCGGTTCTGGATGATCCGCCCCTCGTGCTCGGTGATCGAGCAGAAGGTGCAGCCGCCGAAGCAGCCGCGCATGATGTTCACCGAGAAGCGGATCATCTCGTAGGCCGGGATCTTCGCTCCGCCGTAGTCCGGATGCGGCACGCGGGCGAAGGGCGAGGCGAACACGTAGTCCATTTCCTCGGTGGTCAGCGGGATCGGCGGCGGGTTGAGCCAGATGTCCTGGTCACCATGACGCTGCACCAGCGCGCGGGCGTTGCCGGGGTTGGTTTCCAGGTGCAGCACGCGGTTGGCATGGGCGTACAGCGCCGCATCGTTGCGCACCTTCTCGAACGACGGCAGGCGAATCACCGTACGGTCGCGCTCGATCTTCGGATTGGGCAACAACTGGACGACTTTCGCCTCGTTCGGATCCTCGGCAGGGCCCTTGCCCTTTTCGATGGCGCAGGCCTGCAGGTCCTGGGTGCTGACGTAGGGGTTGATGATCTGGTCGACCTTGCCCGGACGATCGATGCGCGTCGAGTCGATCTCGAACCAGCCCTCGGGAGTGTCCTTGCGGATAAAGGCGGTGCCGCGCACGTCGGTGATCTCGCCGATGGCATCGCCGCGCGCCAGCCGCTGCGCCACCTCGACGATGGCGCGCTCGGCGTTGCCGTAGAGCAGAATGTCGGCGGTGGCGTCCATCAGGATCGAACGGCGCACCTTGTCCGACCAGTAATCGTAATGGCCGATGCGCCGCAGCGACGCCTCGATGCCGCCCAGCACTACCGGCACGTGCTTGTAGGCTTCCTTGCAGCGCTGGCTGTAGACCAGGCTGGCGCGGTCGGGCCGCTTGCCGGCCAGGCCACCCGCGGTGTAGGCATCGTCGGAACGTACCTTGCGGTCGGCGGTGTAGCGGTTGATCATCGAGTCCATGTTGCCGGCGGCGATACCGAAGAACAGGTTCGGCTCGCCGAGCTTCATGAAGTCGTCTTTGCTCTGCCAGTCCGGCTGGCTGATGATGCCGACGCGAAAACCCTGGGCTTCCAGCAGCCGCCCGATGATCGCCATGCCGAACGAGGGATGATCGACGTAGGCATCGCCGGTGACGATGATGACGTCGCACGAATCCCAGCCGAGCTGATCCATCTCCTTCCTGCTCATCGGCAGGAACGGCGCCGGACCGAAACATTCGGCCCAGTATTTGGGATAGTCAAACAAAGGCTTGGCGACGTGCATGGCGAAAAACCGGGGCAACGAAAACGGGCGCGGAATATAGCACAAAAAATGACCAGCATGTCCCAGCACAGAGGTCGGAAATCGTAGGGTGGATGTCGTTTTTTACATCCACGCTGACTGCACCTCGGTGGATGAGCTTCGCGTCATCCACCCTACACGGCTAATGCCAATCCCTCGTCAGGCTTTTTCGTCCAGCCTCCAGCCTCAAGCGCTTCTACGGGCGTTAAAAGACGTATCTGCGCGGCACTCGCTGCGTCACCTTGGTGAGCAATTCGTAACCGATGGTGCCGCTCGCCCGGGCCACTTCGTCGACAGGCAGCTGCGCGCCCCAGAGCTCCACCGCATCGCCGATGGCAGCTTCGGGAAGGTCGGTCAGGTCGATCGCCAGCATGTCCATCGACACCCTGCCCGCCAGCGGCACGCGCTGGCCGCGAACCACGACGGGCGTACCCGATGGCGCATGACGCGGATAGCCGTCGGCATAACCGCAGCTGACGGTGCCGATGCGCGACGGGCGCTGCGCCACCCAGGTCGCACCATAGCCGACGCTGTCGCCGGCGGGCACGTCGTGCATGGCGATCACCTCGGCGGTCAGCGTCATGGCCGGGCGCAACCCTAGTTCGGCGGCACTGCGTTCGGCGAAGGGCGAAGCCCCGTAGAGCATGATGCCGGGGCGCAGCCAGTCCATATGCGCCGGCGCCAGGGTCAGCACGGCGGCGGAGTTGGCGAAGCTGCGCTGATCGAAGGCGAACCCCTGCATGCCGTGGCAGCGCTCCAGCTGATGATCGGTGAGTGCGTGCAGATGCTCATCGGCACAGGCGAAGTGGCTCATCAGGTTGACCTCCGCCACCTGCGGCGCGCCGCGCAGGCGCTCTGCCCAGCGCTGCAGCTCGGCAGGCTCGAAACCCAGCCGGTGCATCCCCGAATCCAGCTTGAGCCAGACATTCAGCGCCCGTACCGGCGGGCAGTCCAGCAGCCGCTGCGCCTGCGTGGCACCCTGCACCGAGATATCCAGCCCCAGCGCCATGGCCGCCGCATAGTCCTCGGTATCGAAACAGCCTTCGAGCAGCAGCAGACGGGCTTCTGGCGCCTGTTCGCGCACCACGCGCGCCTCCTCGACGCTGCACACGGCGAAACCGTCAGCCTCCTCGCGCAATGCCGCAACCACCGCCGCAGCCCCATGACCGTAAGCATCGGCCTTGACCACCGCAAAAGCCTGCCGACCCGGCGCGCAGCGTTTCGCGAGGGCATAGTTGTGACGAATGGCGGCCAGATCGACCGTGGCAACGAGGGGACGCATGGGAGAGTTCCTGCACAGCGAAGGTGAAGCGGAATCTTACTCTTATTGAGCAAGAGGCTGGACAGGGGGCGGGCTTTTGCCAAATCCAGGCCAAGCTTTTCTGCTGGCCTTGCCTCCGCTCGTCGGGCCGGTGAGGCATGACCCGACCTACAACAGCGCTGCGTCAAGCTTTTCGCGGGCCGAATTAGCCGAAGGCATGATCCGACGAGCAAAGTGCCGATATTTGCAGCACCTGACCGCCCGCACGATAAAGAAGCCCCAACACCCCTGCCTTTCCGTCCCGCCTTTCAGCCTCCAGCGCTTTTATCGGCTTTCCGCCTTATTCATCATCGAACTGGTAGCTGCCCGGCGCGAGGTTCTCGAAGCGCGAGTACTTGCCGAGGAAGGCCAGGCGCGTGGTGCCGATGGGGCCGTTCCGCTGTTTGCCGATGATGATCTCGGCCACGCCCTTGTATTCGGTTTCCGGGTGATACACCTCGTCCCGGTAGACGAACATGATGATATCGGCGTCCTGCTCGATGGCCCCCGATTCACGCAAGTCGGAGTTGACCGGACGCTTGTTGGGGCGCTGTTCCAGCGAGCGGTTGAGCTGCGACAGCGCCACCACCGGGCAGTTGAATTCCTTGGCCAGGCCCTTGAGCGAGCGGGAAATCTCGGAAATCTCGTTGGTGCGGTTGTCGCCGCTGGAACCGGGAATCTGCATCAGCTGCAGGTAGTCGACCATGATCATGCCGATATCGCCGTGCTCGCGCGCCAGGCGCCGGGTGCGGGCGCGCATTTCCGAAGGGGAGATGCCGGCGGTGTCATCGATGAACAGCTTGCGGTCGTTGAGCAGATTAACCGCCGAGGTCAGACGCGGCCAGTCGTCGTCGCTGAGCTTGCCGGTCCGCACCTTGGTCTGGTCGATCCGCCCCAGGGAGGCCAGCATACGAATCACGATGGAGTCGGCAGGCATTTCCAGCGAGTAGACCAGAATCGCCTTGTCGGAGCGCAGTACGGCGTTTTCCACCAGGTTCATCGCAAAGGTGGTTTTGCCCATGGACGGGCGCCCCGCGACGATGACCAGGTCCGCCGGCTGCAGGCCGCTGGTGGCCTCGTCCAGATCGGTGAAGCCGGTCGACAGACCGGTAATCGCTTCGCCGGCATTGAACAGCGAGTCGATGCGGTCGATGGCCTTGACCAGGATATCGTTGATGCCGATGGGCCCGCCGGTCTTGGGCCGCGCCTCGGCAATCTGGAAGATCAGGCGCTCGGCTTCGTCGAGGATTTCTTCGCCGGTTCGTCCCTGCGGGGCATAGGCGCTGTCAGCGATTTCATTGCTGATGCCGATCAGCTGGCGCAACGTGGCCCGCTCGCGAATGATCTGCGCATAGGCCTTGATATTGGCCACCGAAGGCGTGTTCTTCGCCAGCTCACCCAGGTAGGCAAGACCGCCTACCTGCGGCAGATGACCTTCCTTGTCCAGCTGCTCGGACAGGGTCACCACGTCGAAGGGCGAATTGCGCTCGGCCAGGGTAAAGATGGCGCGGAAGATCAGGCGATGATCGTGGCGATAGAAATCGCCGTCGGATACCTGGTCGAGCACGCGCTCCCAGGCATTGTTGTCCAGCATCAACCCACCCAGCACAGCCTGTTCGGCCTCGATGGAATGCGGCGGCACCTTGAGTGCGGCGGTTTCCAGATCGTATTGCTGAGGGATGCTGATGTCGTTCATGGCACTCGAATTCTTTGCATTACAAAAAAACAAAAGGCACGTCCCACTCGCGTGGAAACGTGCCCGATGTTACTCGCCGGGCACCCGAGGTGCCAGACGACGGCCAGTATCAGCCAGCGATCACGATCAGCTTCACGGTCGCTTCAACGTCGCTGTGCAGGTGCACGGCTACGTCGTACTCACCAACCTGACGGATGGTGCCGTTCGGCAGGCGGATTTCGCTCTTGGCCACTTCCACGCCAGAGGCAGTCAGGGCGTCGGCGATATCGTGAGTACCGATGGAACCGAACAGTTTGCCCTCATCGCCCGCGGTAGCGGTGATGGTGACTTCCAGCTCGGCCAGCTGAGCAGCGCGCGTTTCGGCAGAAGCCTTGCGCTCGGCAGCAGCTTTTTCCAGGTCGGCACGACGCGCTTCGAACTCGGCGATGTTGGCTGCCGTTGCAGCAGTAGCCTTGCGCTGCGGCAACAGGTAGTTGCGACCGTAGCCAGACTTGACGTTTACCTTGTCGCCCAGGTTGCCCAGGTTCGCGACTTTTTCCAGCAGGATGACTTCCATTTGAGTCTTACCTCTTAACTTTTAACCTTCACCGTTCGCAGGCCCCGCATCGTCATCACGAGATGCCCGACCGCGAAAATCAAACAAACTGTCGACAATGGCCATCACGGCCAGTAACGGATAAATCACCTGCATGAACAGCACCAGCGTGACATACAGCCCCACCAGCCAGAACCGCTGCATCCGGCCCTGCGACAGCAGCCCGTGAAGCAGCGCGACACCGGCAAACACCAGCGGAACACTGCAGAGCGGCGCCAGCATCGCCATCTGTACGCCCAGGCTCGGCCCGAACAACATGCCCGCCAGGAGCAGCATTGCCAGCACTGGCGGAAAGCGCAGTGCGCGGAACTCGAGCCCGAAACCACCGGGGTTGTACAGCAGCGCCTGCCAGTAGCGCCCAAGTATCAGGCTGAGCAGAGTAACGATCTGCAGTAGCGCCGCCAACAGACCGGTCAGGACCGGTATCAGCAACGCCTCCAGCCGCGCCTGCTCTTCAACTGAGAGCTGCTGATAGGCTTGCGACAACATGTCGGGCAGCACTTTCTGCAACTCGCTCGCCAGCGCCGCAATCGGCTCACCGAATACCGCACCAAGCGCTACGGCATACAACAGCCCGAGGCCCACACTGCACAGCATCACACGGGGCCAGGCATTCTGACTGCGCAGCAATAGCGCCAACCCGAAGGTTCCCAGCAGCATCAGCAGCGTTCGCGGATCACCGAAATACCACCAGGCCAGTGCGGGCAATACAGCCCAGACCAGTACACCCAGCGCGTCGTTCAGCCCGCGGCGCAACAGCACCAGGCTACCTGCAGCCGCACACAGCCAGAACAACATCGGCAATGCCGCAGAGCCAGCCACCACAACGATGGCTTGCATACGGCCGCGCATGATGAATTCAGCCAGGGCGCGCATGCGATTTATCCTTACCTTTTACTGTCGAACAGCTCGATCAACGACCGTGGCTGTCAGTGTAGGGCAACAGGGCCAGGAAGCGGGCGCGCTTGATAGCGGTGGCCAGCTGGCGCTGATAGCGTGCTTTGGTTCCGGTGATACGGCTTGGAACAATCTTGCCGGTTTCGGAAATGTAGGCCTTCAGCGTGTTGAGATCCTTGTAATCGATCTCTTTCACGTCTTCAGCGGTGAAACGGCAGAACTTACGACGACGGAAAAAACGTGCCATGAAATAGGCTCCTCAATAGACCCGTGGATTACTCGTCAGCGTTGTTGTCGCGGCTGTCGCTGTCACTGTCATCGCTATCGTTGACATTGTCAGATTCAGGGCGATCACGACGCTCGCGGCGCTCGCTACGGTTTTCCTCAGCCTTGAGCATCTCGGACTGTTCGGTCACGGCTTCGTCGCGACGGATGACCAGGTTACGGATGACGGCATCGTTGTAACGGAAGTTGTCTTCCAGCTCAGCCAGTGCCTTGCCGCTGCACTCGACGTTCAGCATCACGTAGTGAGCCTTGTGGACGTTGTTGATGGCGTAAGCCAGCTGACGACGACCCCAGTCTTCCAGGCGATGAATCTTGCCGCCGTCTTCTTCGATCAGCTTGGTGTAACGCTCCACCATGCCGCCAACCTGCTCGCTCTGATCGGGATGGACCAGAAAGATGATTTCGTAATGACGCATTGTTGCTCCTTACGGGTTGCAGCCTGCCGCACTACGCGGATCAGGCAAGGAGTGAAAAGTGTGTTGCCTTGCCAGCCAGAGAGGCGCGCAAACGCCTGCCATCCGGACAAGGGGCGCAATTCTAGAGAAGCCCGGCCTGCCGCGCAAGGCGATCTGGTGATTATTTAACCAGCCAGGCTTTCAGTACCCGGCAGCTACCCGTTCGACACGGATATTTTCCAGCAGGGTTCTGACCTGATGGATGTCATAGGGCTTGAGCATGGTTCGCAAGCCTTCCAGGCCTTCCTTTCGCACATCGACCTCATAACCCGAGGCAATCACCACGCTCAGCGTGGCATCGCGTTCACGAGCCATGCGCACCAGCTCGATACCGCTCATGCCGGCCAGCCCGACATCCGTCAGCAGAACATCGAAATGCTGCTGTCCGAGCTGCTCCAACGCAGCCTCGGCCGACTCGCACAGGCATACCGCATGACCGAGCTCATCCATCACCTCGCCGGTAAGCATGCGCAAGGTGGGATCGTCTTCGACGAAAAGAATCTTCAGACCTTCGCTCGCCTCTGCCACTGCCTGGACGGCAGCAGGCGTGTGCCGCTGATCGTACTCTCCAGGCTCAGGCGGGCTTCCAGCCTGAGCGACATGCGCCGGCAGATAGACACGCACGCAGGTGCCCCTGCCCTTCTCGCTTTCCAGCACGACGAAGCCACCACTCTGCCTGACGAAACCATAGACAACGCTCAGCCCCAGCCCGGAAGCGCTGGCGCCGCGACGGGTAGTGAAGAAGGGCTCGAACGCATGCTCCAGCACCTCCTGACTCATTCCCTCGCCCTGATCGATCACGCAGAGTTCCACGTACTCTCCGGCCTTGACTCCCGGCTGGCCGGCAAGCCGATCGGCATCGAGCAAGCAATTGCGCGCGCGCAGGCTCAACACACCGCCATGAGCCATGGCCTCCCGCGCATTGGCGACGAGGCGCAGAATTGCGCCCTGCAGATTGCTCGCATCGACAAAAACCGGCCATAGCCCCGGCTGGACATCGAGCCTTACAGTTAGAGCGCTCCCTGGCGTAGCGCCCGACCACTCCTCCGCGCGCTCAATCATCTCGGCAAGATCCACCCGCTGCGGCTGCAGAGGCTGCCGACTGGCAAAAGCCAACAGCTGCGAAGCAAGACGCGCGCCCATGTCTACACCATTTGCAGCCGACCCCAGACGCCTTTGCGCCGCTTCGTCAGCACCCAGACTGCGCCGCAGCAGCTGCAGGTTGCCACCGATGATCTGCAGCATGTTGTTGAAATCATGGGCGATACCTCCCGTGAGCTTGCCGATCGCCTCAAGCCTTTGCGACTGCACCGACGCAGCCTGGGTTGTCGACTGCTCCAGCTCGCCATGCAGCGAGTCGCGCGCATGCCTCTGCAGCTCGGTCATATCCTCGATGCACTGCAGGATGCTGCCGGTATTGCCTTGCAGGTCCGGTATCGGGGTATGCGTCATACGCCAGCAAGAGTCCTTACGAACGGCGCCGACTGCAACGCCCTGACCGGTGACCGACAGGGTATCCGGCGCTCCCGAGGCAAAAACCCGCGCGACGGAGGCCAGACAGTCATCGACCATGGCCTGGGAAAGCTGCAGATCGATGGCAAGCACATCCTGAACGCGCCGCCCAAGGATGCCCTGGGCATCACGCGCGACCAGCTGCAGGTAGGCCGTGTTAGCATCGATAATGACCCGATCACGATCCAGCAACAGATAGGCGTTTGGGGAAATCCTGAACAGCGTCTCGAAAGACGGGTATTGCGGCATACAGCCTCCATGATGCGTGCCTGAGACGGCTCAGTGACAGATAGCGAGCGACGACCTTGGCCAGAGCCAAAGGGGAGCGATGACGCGACAACCGCGCCTTAATTCGGATAATGGACAGCGGCAGAAGGCTTCCGTTGCGAACGGGAGGAAAATCAATCCAGGCGACGCAGGAACGCTTGTCAAACGCTTTGAAAACCTGCCGAGCCTGGCACTCGCCATTGCAGACCGCTGAAAAAAAGCTTCTTTTTCAACGGCCTGCTAGCGCCCTAGCCCGAGCGGCGTTGACGTAGCGCCTCGAACAGGCAGACGCCGGTGGCGACCGAGACGTTGAGGCTGCTGACACTCCCGGCCATCGGCAGGCGCACCAGGAAATCGCAATGCTCACGCGTCAGACGTCGCATCCCCCTGCCCTCGGCGCCCATCACCAGCACGATCGGCCCCCGAAGGTCCTGGTCATAGATCTCCTGCTCGGCTTCACCCGCCGTGCCGACGATCCACAGCCCGCGCTGCTGCAGCTTCTCCAGGGTTCGCGCAAGGTTGGTGACCGCAACCAGCGGAATCACTTCCGCCGCGCCACAGGCCACCTTGCGCACCGTGGCGTTGAGGGTGGCCGACTTGTCCTTGGGGATGATCACCGCCAGCGCACCGGCGGCATCGGCCGTACGCAGGCAGGCGCCAAGGTTGTGCGGATCAGTCACACCGTCGAGCACCAGCAGCAAGGGCGTGCCCTCGGTGCGGTCCAGCAGCTCTTCGAGCATCGCATCGCCCCAGACCTGGCTGGGGCTGACATCGGCCACAACGCCCTGATGAACACCCTCCACCCAGGCATCCAGCTCGCGACGCTCACATTGCCCGACACGAATCCTCGACTGTTCGGCCAGCTGGATCAGCGTCTGGACCCGCGGATCGTCACGCCCCTCCGCCAGCCAGACCTGCTTGACCCGCTTGGGGTGATGACGCAGCAGCGCCTCTACGGCGTGCAAGCCGTAGATTTTCTCAAGATCGCTCATGGCTTGGCCTTGCGCTTGCCCGCCGCGCCTCCATCCGGCCTGGCTGACGACTTGCCGCCAGCCTTGGGTTTCTGGCTGCCACGCCTGGACTTGCCGCCGTCGGACTTACCGCCTTTCGCGTCCCCAAGCAGCGCCTTTTTCATTTCGCGGCTTTTACGAACATCAGCGCTGACGGACTCCTTCTCCCTGGCAGAAGCCCCCGCAGCACCTTTCCTGCCGCGTCCATCCTTGCGCTCGCTGCCGGCATCAGCCGCCCCACGCTGGCCGATGCCAGTCTTGCTACCGCCGCCGATCAGTTCGAAATCGATCTTGCGTTCGTCGAGATCGACGCGCATCACCCGCACTTCGACGCTGTCGCCCAAACGGAAACTGCGCCCGCTGCGCTCACCCGAAAGGCGGTGATGCAAAGGATCGAAGTGGTAGTAATCGCCCGGCATGGCCGTCACGTGCACCAGGCCCTCGACGTAGATATCCGTCAGTTCGACGAACAGCCCGAAGCCGGTTACAGCCGTGATCACGCCAGGAAAGTTCTCACCCACCCGGTCCTTCATGAACTCGCACTTGAGCCAGTTCACCACGTCACGAGTGGCCTCGTCGGCACGCCGCTCGGCCATTGAGCACTGCTCGCCGAGCTGCTCCAGCGCCGCCTCGTCATAGGGATAGATACGCGCCTTGGGCATGCTGGTCGCGCCTTCACGGCGCACATGCGAGGTCTCGCGACGCGAGCGGATCACACTGCGGATGGCACGATGGATCAGCAGGTCGGGATAGCGCCGAATGGGCGAGGTGAAGTGCGCGTAAGCCTCGTAATTGAGGCCGAAGTGGCCATTGTTGTCCGGGCTGTAGACCGCCTGGCTGAGCGAGCGCAGCATCACCGTCTGGATCACATGGAAATCGGGGCGACCCTGAATATGCTCCAGCAGCGCCTGGTAATCCTTGGGCGTCGGCCCTTCCTTGCCCTTGTGCAGGCTCAGACCCAGCTCGCCGAGGAAAGCGCGCAGTTTCTCCTGACGCTCCAGTGGCGGACCGTCATGCACGCGATACAGGCCGGGAATGTCATGATCCTGCAGGAAGCGCGCAGTCGCCACGTTGGCGCAGAGCATGCACTCTTCGATCAGCTTGTGCGCGTCGTTGCGCTCGGTGGGCTTGATCGCCGCGATCTTGCGCCCGGCGCCGAAGACGATTCGCGTTTCCTGCGTTTCGAAATCGATGGCGCCACGGGTATGGCGCGCCTTGAGCAGCACCTTGTACAACGCATGCAGGTGCTTGAGATGCGGCAGCACGTCGGCGTATTCCGCGCTCAGCTGCTTGCCCTCGGTGCTCTTGGGCTGTTCGAGCATGCAGCTGACCTTGTTGTAGGTCAGCCGCGCATGGGAATGGATCACCGCTTCGTAGAACTGATAGTCGGTCATCTTGCCCGACTTGCTCAGGGTGATTTCGCAGACCATCGCCAGCCGGTCCACTCCGGGATTGAGCGAGCAGAGGCCGTTGGACAGCGCCTCGGGCAGCATCGGCACCACGCGCTCGGGGAAATACACCGAGTTGCCGCGCACCTCGGCCTCCTTGTCGAGTGCCGAACCCACCTTCACGTAATGCGAAACGTCGGCAATGGCGACATACAGGCGGAAACCGCCGGTCAGCAGCTTCCAGCCACCGGGCTTCTCGCAGTAGACCGCATCGTCGAAATCGCGCGCATCTTCGCCGTCGATGGTAACGAAAGGCAGGTGGCGCAGATCGACGCGCTTGTGTTTGTCCTTCTCCTCCACTTCGGGCTTGAGCCGGGACGCTTCTTTCAGCACCGCCTCGGGCCAGACATGCGGAATGTCGAAGCTGCGCAGGGCCACATCGATTTCCATGCCCGGCGCCATGTAGTTGCCGATGACTTCGACGATATCGCCCTGGGGCTGGAAGCGCTGGGTCGGCCAGTGGGTGATTTTCACCTCGACGAACTGGCCCGGCTTGGCATTCATCGACCGCCCTGGCGTGACCAGCACTTCCTGCTGGATCTTGGGGTTGTCGGCCATGACGAAGCCGATGTCGCTTTCTTCCTGGTAGCGCCCGACGATGGTTTCGTGAGCACGACTGATCACCTCGACGATGGCGCCTTCACGGCGTCCACGGCGATCCAGGCCGGCCACCCGGGCCAGAGCGCGGTCGCCATCGAATACCAGGCGCATCTGCGCGGGACTGAGAAACAGGTCGTCGCTGCCATCATCGGGAATCAGGAAACCGAAACCGTCCCGATGACCGCTGATACGGCCACACACCAGGTCCAGCTTGTCTACCGGGGCATAGGTGCCACGCCGGGTGTAGATCACCTGACCGTCGCGCTCCATCGCACGCAGGCGGCGCCGCAGCGCCTCGATGTCTTCTTCGGAGCTCAGCCCGAACTCTTCTACCAGTTGCTCGCGCGCGGCTGGCGCGCCACGCTCGCTCAGATGCTGGAGAATCAGCTCGCGGCTGGGAATGGGGTTTTCGTACTTTTCCGCTTCACGCGCGGCCTCGGGATCGAGGGATTGCCAATCGGCCATTAAGAGATGTCACCTTTCATTCATTTATAGAGGCAGAACGCCCTGTATCTATTGAAGCGCGAAACGGGCCGCGGCGGCAGCTTTCGAACAATTTTTTTTTACCCGACGGGGCTTTACAAGGTACGACCTCGCCCGTATAGTTCGCGCCCACAATGTCCGGTAGACGTTGTAACACGGAAACGAAGAAGCAACATCGTTTTGCAGTGCCCAGGTGGCGGAATTGGTAGACGCACTAGGTTCAGGTCCTAGCGGTGGCAACACCGTGGAAGTTCGAGTCTTCTCCTGGGCACCACTCTTCGATAACACTGTTTCCGCGTGATTGAAAAACGAAGCCTGTCGACTTCGACCACAATCGACAAGAAAGTCGATGAGCAATCATCGCAATGTGCCCAGGTGGCGGAATTGGTAGACGCACTAGGTTCAGGTCCTAGCGGTGGCAACACCGTGGAAGTTCGAGTCTTCTCCTGGGCACCACTCTTCAGAAAAAACCGAGCCACTGGCTCGGTTTTTTCGTTTCAGCCCTTCCTCTTCCCCTTCGCCATCAACTGACCCGAAGACCTCCTCAAGCCACAGAACGCAAAAGACCGCCCGAAGGCGGCCTCTGCTCAAGCAACGCTATCAGCTCAGGCGTAAGGATGGCGCAGCACGATGGTCTCGTTGCGGTCCGGCCCGGTGGAGACGATATCCACCGGCGCCTCGATCAGCGTCTCGATGCGGCGGATATAGGCACGGGCATTGGCCGGCAGCTCGTCCAGGCTCTTGGCGCCAACGGTCGACTCGCTCCAGCCCGGCATTTCCTCGTACACCGGCTGCAGGCCGTCGTAACTGTCGGCATCGGTCGGCGCATCGACCAGCACCTCGCCATTGCGATCCTTGTAGGCCACGCAGATACGGATGGTTTCAAGGCCGTCAAGAACATCGAGCTTGGTCAGGCAGATACCCGAAATGCTGTTGATTTCGATGGCGCGACGCAGAATGACCGCATCAAACCAGCCGCAGCGACGCGCACGACCGGTGGTCGAACCGAACTCGTGACCGCGCTCGGCCAGGCGCGCACCGACATCATCGAACAGCTCGGTGGGGAAAGGCCCCGAGCCGACGCGCGTGGTATAGGCCTTGGTAATACCGAGAATGTAATCCAGGTACAGCGGACCGAAACCCGAGCCGGTGGCTGTGCCGCCAGCGGTGGTGCTGGAGCTGGTGACATAGGGATAGGTGCCGTGGTCGATATCCAGCAGCGAGCCCTGGGCGCCCTCGAACATGATGCGCGCACCCTGCTTGCGCAGCTCATGCAAACGTGCCGACACGTCGGTCATCAGCGGCTTGAGCACCTCGGCGTAAGCCAGCGCCTCATCCAGCGTCTTCTGGAACTCGACCGGCTCGACCTTGTAGAAATTCTGCAGAATGAAGTTGTGGTATTCGAGCAGCTCGCGCAGCTTGACGGTGAAGCGCTCCGGATTGAACAGATCGCCGATGCGCAGGCCGCGACGCGCCACCTTGTCCTCGTAGGCCGGGCCGATGCCGCGTCCGGTGGTGCCGATCTTGCCTTCCGAACGCGCCGCCTCGCGCGCCTGATCCAGCGCCACATGATACGGCAGGATCAGGGTACAGGCCGGACTGATGCGCAGACGCTCGCGCACCGGCACGCCCTTCTCTTCGAGCTTGGTGATCTCGCGCATCAGCGCATCGGGCGCAACCACCACGCCATTGCCGATCAGACATTCAACATTTTCGCGCAGGATTCCGGACGGAATCAGGTGCAACACGGTCTTTTCACCGTCGATGACCAGCGTATGCCCGGCGTTGTGGCCACCCTGAAAACGAACCACGGCAGCCGCCTGGTCAGTCAGCAGATCGACGATCTTGCCCTTGCCCTCATCACCCCACTGGGTGCCCAGGACCACGACATTCTTACCCATAAACCTATGCCCTCTTCGGCGAAGCAGACCGGCCACAACAACCGGTGAAATATCGGAACCAGCCCAGCGCGATCGCGCGCGGCCGCTATCAGGACGCCAGTGGCGCCACCGTCCAGGTGTCTTCCTTCAATACCAGTTGGCGATCACAGCCAACCGACGGCGCAGTCTCGCAGGCCTGCCCATCCAGCGCCTGAACCACTCGCTCGCCCTGCCCGCGCAGCCGGCAGATGGCCTGCCACAACGCCGGATCGGCACTGTGCGGCGCCCAGATGCCCGTCACGGGTGCGGCAAGTTCGGCATTACCAAGACTGACCAGCGTCTTCAGGTCCGTCGAGAAGCCGGTCGCCGGACGCGCACGACCAAAATCCGCGCCGATATCGTCATAACGACCGCCCTGGGCAATCGACTGCCCCATGCCCGGCACGAACACGGCGAACACCACGCCGGTGTGATAGTGATAACCGCGCAGCTCGCCCAGATCGAAATACAGCGGCAGGCCCGGATAGCGCTCTGCCAGGCAGTCAGCTATATGCGTCAGACCTTCCAGCGCTTCGAGCACCGCAGCTGGAGCGCCTGCCAGGGTTTCACGCGCCGCATCGAGCGTCTCGCGCCCACCACACAAGCGCGCCAATGCGCGCAACATACCTGCCAATACCGGCTCGACTTCGACCGTGAGCCGGATGATTTCATCCATAGCCTTGCGCTGCAGCGCATCGAACAGGCGCTGCTCGGCATCCCCGGACAGACCTGCCGCACGCGCCAGGCCACGATAGATGCCCACATGACCAAGGTCCATGTGCACGTCGGGCACATCGGCCAGGCGGAGGGTTTCCAGCATCAGGCTGATCACCTCGATATCGCTGGACGCGCTGCCGTCACCATAGAGTTCGGCGCCCAGCTGGATCGGGCTGCGCGACGTGGCGAGCGCTTGCGGTTTGGCATGCAGCACGCTGCCGGCATAACAAAGGCGGCTCGGCTCTTCGCGGCGCAACGTATGCGCATCCACCCGCGCCACCTGCGGCGTGATATCGGCGCGCAGGCCCATCTGCCGACCAGACAGAGGATCGATGACCTTGAATGTTTTCAGATCGAGGTCCTGCCCCGCACCGGTGAGCAGCGACTCGAGAAACTCCACATGCGGAGTGATGACCAACTCGTAGCCCCAACACTGGAACAGATCCAGCACGCGGCGGCGTGCGGTTTCGATACGTCCCGCCTCGGGCGGCAGCACCTCTTCGATGCCATCTGGCAGAAGCCAGCGGTCTACCGTTGCCATTTCGCCAATCACCCCTCGATACGGCAAGCCTAGTCAAGCAGACGAACACCGGGCTACAGCCTGAGCTGGCCAACGGTCGCGTGCGATTGTGTTTGAAGCATGGCGCCAGTGCCACGCCCCGAAAGGGTCGACATGCTGCCCGATGCGGATCAGCCTGTTTTCCACAGGGACGCAGACGCAAAAAAGCCGGGTTTCCCCGGCTGGCGAATCATAGCAACGTTTTGCCAACGGGTCACCCGGAGGACGGTATCGTCCTGCCGGATGGAGGCCATCGGAGCCCGTCACTGATTCGCGGTTGCCGACTCCAGGTAGCGGAAGAAATCGCTCTTGGGATCGAGCACCAGCACGTCTTCCTTGCTGGCGAAGCTGTCACGATAAGCCTGCAGGCTGCGATGGAAGGAGTAGAACTCGGAATCCTGCCCATAGGCTGCGGCATAGATCGCCGCCGCCTGCGCATCACCATCACCGCGCAGCTCCTCAGCCTCACGGAAGGCCTCGGCGAGCAATACACGGCGCTGACGATCGGCGTCGGCACGAATACCTTCGGCCAGCTCCTTGCCTTTCGCCCGATGCTCACGCGCCTCGCGCTCACGCTCCGAACTCATACGCTCGAACACGCTGCGGTTCACTTCGCGAGGAAGATCGATACCCTTGACGCGCACGTCGACGACTTCAATACCCAGCTCCTGCTGCGCCGCACGATTGAGACTGTTGGTGACCATCCCCATCAGCTCATCCCGCTGGCCCGACACCGACTCATGCAACGTGCGCTTACCGAACTGGTCACGCAGTGCCGCTTCCAGACGACGAGCCAGACGCTCATCGGCAATCTGCTTCATGCCGGATGTCGCGGTATAGAAGCGCTCGGCATCATCCACTCGCCATTTGGCGTAGGAGTCGACCATCAGCGCTTTCTTTTCCAGCGTCAGGAAGCGCGAAGTGGTGCTGTCCAGCGTCATCAAACGCGCGTCGAACTTGCGCACGCTGTTCACGTAGGGAATCTTCATGTGCAGGCCCGGCTTGACGTCAGGCTCGACGATCCGACCGAAGCGCAGCATCACCGCACGCTCGGTCTGCGAGACGATATAGAAGCTGTTCCACAGCACGATCGCCAGCACCACACCCACGATAAGGGCGGTCAGAGACTTGTTACTCATTAACGGGTCTCCCTTGTACGCATCTCACGCGGGTCGAGTTCCGGCGGCAGGCGCGTGGCCTGGGTCGAAGCCGACGACACGCTTGCCGTGGAGGAACGCTCGGCGCCACTGCGGCTGTTGATCATCTTGTCCAGCGGCAGATAGAGCAGGTTGTTCTGCCCGCTCTCGCCGGTAACGAGAACCTTGCTGGTATTGCTCATGACTTCCTGGATGGTTTCCAGGTACAGGCGCTCGCGCGTCACCTCCGGCGCCTTGCGATACTCGGCGACCAGCTTGGTGAAACGATCAGCCTCACCCTGGGCACGAGAAATCACCGCATCGCGATAACCGCTGGCCTCCTCGAGCATCCGCTGGGCCTGACCGCGCGCCTCGGGAATCACACCATTGGCATAGGACTCGGCCTGGTTCTTCTCGCGCTGCTCATCCTCGCGCGCCCGGATCACGTCATCGAAGGCCTCCTGCACTTCACGCGGCGCAGCCGCACTTTGCAGGTTGACCTGAGTAACGAGGATGCCGGTGGCATAGTTGTCGAGGAAGCGTTGCAGGCGCTCCTTGACTTCCGCCGCCATGGCCTCACGCCCCTCGGTCAGCACCTGGTCCATCGCCGTGGAGCCCACCACGTGGCGCACGGCGCTATCGGTTGCGTGCTGCAGGGAAGCCTCAGGATTGTCCACGTTGAGCACGAAGGACTGCAGATTGCTGATCTTGTACTGAACGGTCAGCGGCACCTCGATGATGTTCTCGTCTTCGGTCAGCATCTGCCCCTGCTTGCTGTACGAACGCTCACGGGTGACGTTGGCCTGGAACTTGCGATCGAAGGGCGGGAAATAGATATTCAGACCCGGCCCGACCGTTTCGTGATACTTGCCCAGGCGCAGCACGACAGCCTGCTCCTGCTCATCGACGATATAGATCGCACTGGACAGCCAGACCGCCAGCAGCAGCACCAGACCGACCCAGACCAGAACGAAACCACCACGGCGGCCACCGCCGCCCGACGACGAACCACCGCCACGTTTCCTGCCGCCGAACATGCCGTTGAGGCTGTCCTGCAGTTTACGGAAAGCCTCATCCAGATCCGGTGGACCTTTCTGATCGCCACCGCCACCACCGCCGCGACGACCACCGCCACCACTGCCCCAGGGATCCTGGTTATTCGAGTTGCCACCCGGCTCATTCCAAGCCATAGCGCTCTCCATTCCAAAAAAGCTAAAGACGCGCCAGAAGCGCGACCGCCAATGCTACCGAAAGCCCGATCCAAACGGCTCAAAAGCCGCCCGAGCTTTATTGCAAAGTGTGTTGCTCCAGGAACTGTTCCGTATCGAAACCTTCCCGACTGATCAGGCGCCGCAGCTCGACGCGCTGCACGCGAACATCCAACAGGCTACCACCCTCCTCGTCATGAGACTCGGATTGCACCGCACCCAGCCCGAACAACTGTGCCCGCAGCCGCCCGAGGCTCTGCGGAAGCCGCATCGTTCCGACGAACAGGTCATCGCCAAGCAACTCGGCGACAGCCTGCTTCAACAGATCCAGCCCCAGCCCCATCTGAGCCGAAATCCAGACCCGCTGCGGCACCCCATCGGCGTTGCGCTGGATCTGCGGCTCGATACCCTCAAGCAGATCCACCTTGTTGTACACCTCGAGAATCGGCAATTCGTTCGCGCCAATCTCCGTCAATACCGCCAGCACCTGCTCGATCTGCTCGTCACGTTCCGGCTCGTGCGCATCGATCACATGCAGCAGCAGGTCGGCATTGCTCGACTCTTCCAGCGTAGCCCGGAAGGATTCGACCAGCTTGTGCGGCAGATGCCGAATGAAACCTACCGTGTCGGCCAGCACCACCGGCCCCAGGTCCTCGAGTTCGAGACGGCGCAGGGTGGGGTCGAGGGTGGCGAACAGCTGGTCGGCGGCATACACCGTTGATTCGGTCAGGGCATTGAACAACGTGGATTTGCCGGCGTTGGTGTAGCCGACCAGTGATACCAGCTGAATATCGGCGCGCCGACGCCCGCGACGCGCCTGCTCGCGCTGCCCGCGTACCTTTTCCAGGCGCTGCTTGATCTGGCGAATGCGCACCCGCAGCAGGCGTCGGTCGGTTTCCAGCTGGGTTTCACCCGGGCCGCGCAGACCGATACCGCCCTTCTGCCGTTCAAGGTGAGTCCAGCCACGCACCAGCCGCGTACTCATGTGCTCAAGCTGAGCCAGTTCGACCTGCAGCTTGCCCTCGTGGGTGCGCGCCCGCTGGGCGAAGATATCCAGGATCAGGCCGGTTCGATCGAGCACACGGCACTCGAGCGCACGCTCGAGGTTGCGCTCCTGACTGGGTGTCAGCGTGTGATTGAAGATGACCAACTCGACCTCGCCCTCACGGACGAGATCATGCAACTCCTCGACCTTGCCGCTGCCGATCAGAAACTTGGCCGACGGCTGGTGCCGAGCCACATTGACGAAGCCAACGGTTTCGGCGCCTGCCGAGCGCACCAGCTCCTGAAACTCCTGAGGGTCTTCACGCGCCGCTGGATCCTGGCCATCCAGATGCACCAGGATAGCCCGCTCACCACCACCGGGACGTTCGAAGAACAAAGAAGGCTCCCTTTAGTCGTTACCCGACTCGGATTCATCGGCATCGCCGGCAGCCGGCAGACGCACGGGACGGCCCGGCACGACAGTGGAAATCGCATGCTTGTACACCATCTGGCTGACGGTGTTCTTAAGAAGAATGACGAACTGGTCGAACGATTCGATCTGGCCCTGCAGCTTGATACCGTTGACCAGATAGATGGAAACCGGAACACGCTCCTTACGCAAAGTGTTCAGGTAAGGGTCTTGTAGCGAATGCCCTTTTGACATGTGCCGCACTCCTTAGAGGATCTTTTTCATTTAGTTTTTAGAATCAAACACAGCCGACCCGTTGTTCTGAGGATAGCCGGTCAAATCGCAGTGTCAGCTCAATATGGTGAGCCTATTCAAGTATTTCAATGCTCGCGGCAGATTGTCGCAGGCCGAACTTTCCAGCCAGTGAATCCCCTCCCACCCTCGTAGCCAGGTCAACTGGCGCTTGGCCAACTGCCGGGTGGCGATGACGCCACGCTGCACCATCTCATCCCTTGAGCAGTCGCCGTCCAGATAATTCCAGACCTGCCGGTAGCCTACTGCACGCATGGAAGGCAGCTCGGCATGCAGATCGCCACGCCCGCGAAGGGCTTCGACCTCTTCGACGAAGCCGTGTTCAACCATTTGCACGAAACGCTGCTCGATACGCCGATGCAGGACCTGCCGCTGGGCAGGTGCAATGGACAGTTGCGCCACAGTATAAGGCAAGACACCGAGCTCTGGCGTGCCGGCTCCGGCTTTTTGCAACCTTTGCCGGGCACGATGCTCGCTCATGCTGATGCCGCTGACCCGGTAAACTTCCAGCGCCCTGACGAGACGCTGAGGGTCGTTGGGATGAATGCGCGCAGCCGATTCGGGATCGACCGCCGCCAGTGCCTGATGCAGCGTTGCCAGGCCTTGCGTCTGCGCCTGCCTCTCCAGCTCGGCACGCACCTCGGGATCGGCTGCCGGCATGTCGGCCAAGCCTTCGCTCAGCGCTTTGAAGTAGAGCATGGTGCCACCGACCAGCAACGGGATTCGCCCCGCCGCCGTGATTTCAGCCATGGCCGCCAGCGCATCGCTGACGAATTCGGCCGCCGAATAGCTCTGCGCCGGATCGCGGATGTCGATCAGCCGATGCGGGAATTCGCGCAGCACCTCGGCTGATGGTTTCGCCGTGCCGATATCCATGCCCCGGTAGACCAGGGCCGAATCGACACTGACCAGATCACAGGGCAACACACGGGCAAGCTCCAGCGCCAGGTCGGTCTTGCCGGCCGCGGTAGGGCCCATGAGGAAGATGGCGGGGGGAAGCTGGGGCATGGAGGGGATATTCACAACATCAAAGGACGCATAGTTTCGAGCTGCAAGCTGCAAGCTGCAAGCTGCAAGCTGCAAGCTGCAAGCTGCAAGCTGCAAGCTGCAAGCTGCAAGCTGCAAGCTGCAAGCCAGCGTAGGGTGGAATGTCGTTTTTTACATCCACCAGGGTTCCGTTCGTCGGGTCGATGAAGCGTGACCCGACCTACAACTGACGACTGCCACCTGTAGGGCCGAATTCATTCGGTCAAAGATGCGCAGCCGAACAAGTTCGGCCCTACAAGCTCCCGCACAGCAGCCCTTCATATGGCTTGAAGCTTGCCGCTGCCCCTACCGCCCGCGCAAAAACAGCTTGTCCAACTCCGCCATACCCAGCTGGGTCCAGGTTGGGCGGCCATGGTTGCACTGACCGCTGCGCTCGGTCTGCTCCATATCGCGCAGCAGGCCGTTCATTTCCGGCAGGGTCAAACGGCGGTTGGCACGGACCGCTCCGTGACAGGCCATGGTCGCCAGCAACTCGTTGAGGTGTGCCTGGATGCGGTCGCTGCTGCCGTATTCCAGCAGGTCCGCGAGCACATCGCACACCAGCCGGGTGGCCTCTGCCTGCTTGAGCAGCGCCGGCGTTTGGCGGATGGCCAGACTCTCCGGCCCCAGCCGCTGCAGCTCGAAGCCGAGCTTCGAGAACCACTGCGCATGCTCCTCGGCACAATCCGCTTCGCGCTGACTCACGGCGAGCGACTCGGGCACGAGCAACGGTTGGCCGCGCAGGCCTTCGCTGGCCATGGCGGTTTTCAGGCGTTCATAGGTAATGCGCTCATGGGCGGCGTGCATGTCCACCAGCACCAGCCCCTGGGCGTTCTCGGCCAGAATGTAGATGCCTTTGAGCTGCGCCAGGGCATAGCCCAGCGGCGGCGTGTCAGCGCCGCTTTCCGGCAGAGCCGCCACGCTGGCGTCGGCCAAGGGCGAAAAGAACTCGCGATAGGCGCCCTGCATTTCCGCCGTATTGCCCGAAGGCACAGGACGCGGCGCCTGGTAGCCGGCACCGGCCCCGCGCCAGGCCGGCACTTCGGTTTGCGAGCGCTCGCTCACGCTGGCGGCGAGGCTCATTTCATTCTGACCGGCGAACTCGCCTGCCGCCTGGCCGCTGACCTGGGCAATCGGCGCCACACTGGCGGGCGCCGCCAGCTGATCTTCGGGGCGCACCTCGCCCAGGGCACGATGCAAGGTGCCATACAGAAAATCATGGACCATGCGGCTGTCGCGAAAACGCACTTCATGCTTGGTCGGATGCACGTTGACGTCGACCACCGCCGGGTCGACATCGAGAAACAGCACGAAAGTCGGGTGACGGCCATTGAACAGCACGTCGCGGTAGGCCTGGCGCACCGCATGGGCCACCAGCTTGTCGCGCACCATGCGCCCGTTGACGTAGAAATACTGCAGATCCGCCTGGCTGCGACTGAACGTAGGCAGGCCGACCCAACCCCAGAGATGCAGGCCATTGCGCTCGATCTCGATGGGCAGCGCCTGCTCCAGAAACGCGGCGCCGCACACCGCCGCCACGCGCCGCGCGCGCGCGGCGGGATCGTCAGCCTGGTGCAACGCCAGCACGCCCTTGCCGTTATGCCGCAGATGAAAGGCGACATCGAAGCGCGCCAGTGCCAGGCGCTTGACGACTTCCTGCAGATGATCGAATTCGGTCTTCTCGGTGCGCAGGAACTTGCGTCGCGCCGGGGTATTGAAGAACAGGTCGCGCACTTCCACCGAAGTACCCACCGGATGCGCCGCCGGCTGCACCCGCGCCTGCATGTCACGGCCTTCGGTTTCCACCTGCCAGGCCTCGCTGGCGTCTGCGGTGCGCGAGGTCAGGGTCAGGCGCGAGACGGAGCTGATCGAAGCCAGCGCCTCGCCGCGAAAACCAAGGCTCATCACCCGTTCGAGGTCTTCCAGGTCACGAATCTTGCTGGTGGCGTGACGCGCCAGGGCCAGCGGCAGATCGTCGGCGGAAATCCCGCTGCCATCGTCGCGCACGCGCAGCAGCTTCACCCCGCCCTGCTCGACATCCACCTCGATGCGGGTGGCGCCGGAATCCAGGCTGTTCTCCAGCAACTCCTTGATCACCGAGGCCGGGCGCTCGACCACTTCGCCCGCGGCGATCTGGTTCGCCAGCCGCGGCGCCAGCAGCTGGATGCGTGCCGCTTCGCTCATGGCTGTGCAGCCAGGGTGGTGACGGGAATGGTCAGCGTCTGCCCGACCTTGATCACGTCGCCTTTCAGGCTGTTGGCGCTGCGCAGCGCGGGCAGGCTGACCTGATAACGGTTGGCCAGCAATGCCAGGCTTTCACCGGAGCGCACGACATGTTCGCGGGGAACGCTGGCGATCTTGCCGGAATCGCGCATCCAGGCGATGTAAGTGCCCGGCGGTGGATTCTCATGGAAAAACTGCCGTACGCCACCATGAATCGAGCGGGCCAGCGCTTGCTGATGGGCCTTGGTTTGCAGTTTGCGCGCTTCGGATGGGTTGGAGATGAAGCCGGTTTCAACCAGAATCGAAGGGATATCCGGCGACTTCAGCACCATGAAGCCGGCCTGCTCGACCCGACGCTTGTGCAGCGGCGTGATCCGCCCCATGTTGCTCAGCACCTTCTGGCCCACGTTCAGACTGGAGGCCAGCGAAGCCGTCATGGACAGGTCCAGCAGCACACCCGCCAGCATCTGGTCCTTGTCGCCGAGGCTGACATTGCCCGCGCCGCCGATCAGATCCGAGCGGTTCTCGCTGTCGGCCAGCCAGCGGGCGGTTTCCGACGTCGCGCCGCGATCCGACAGGGCGAAGACCGAAGCGCCATAGGCGGCAGAACGCGGTGCGGCGTCGGCATGAATGGAAACGAACAGGTCGGCGCCCTTCTTGCGGGCGATCTCGGTGCGTTTGCGCAACGGAATGAAATAGTCTCCGGTACGCACCAGCTCGGCACGGAAGCCCTTTTCGGCATTGATCTGGTGCTGCAACTCCTTGGATATCTGCAGCACCACATGCTTTTCGTAGATCTTGCCCGGCCCGATGGCGCCCGGATCCTCACCGCCATGGCCGGCATCGATGGCGATGACGATGTCACGCTGGCTGCTGGGCAGCGGCGGCAATTTCGCCGGCAGACTCGGCGAGACCGGTTTGGCCGGTACGCTGGGCGTGACAGTGGCCGGAACCCTGGCGCTGACCGCCGAGGCATCTGCCTCGCTGTCGAACAGATCGACCACCAGGCGATGCCCGTATTGCTGGTTGGGCGGCAGGCTGAAGCTCTTGGGCGCAACCTGGGTGGACAGGTCGATGACGATCCTGAGCGTGTCGGCATCGTATTTCGCTGCACGCAAGCCCGCCACCGGGGTATTTTCCAGGGACAGCGACCCGAACGGCCTGGCCAGGTTGGCCTTGTCCACATCGATGACGATGCGATCCGGCGCCGTCAGGGTGAACACCTTGTGCTGTACCGGGCCGGACAGATCGAAAACCAGGCGGGTATTGTCCGGTGCTCGCCACAACCGCACGCTCTGCACGTCCGAGGCAGCCAGCACCTGGACTGCCGCCAGCATTAATGCCAAACCCGTTGCCAGCGCGCGTATGCGCATACCCAACCCCATATTGTTCATTGATTACCGATGGTCAGGATGGAACACCAGTTCACTCCGCGCTCGCCCTGTGGCGCCAGGCACAGCATACGGCCAGTTCCGTGGGGCGTAATGGTAATATCCAGGTCGGCCTTTGGCAAAATGCCCGCGCCACGCTCCGGCCACTCCACCAGGCACAGCGCATCCCCATCGAAGTAGTCACGAACACCGAGAAACTCCAGCTCTTCCGGATCGACCAACCGGTACAGGTCGAAATGAAAAACCCGTGCTTGCGGTGTTTCGTAGGGCTCGACCAGGGTGAAGGTCGGGCTCTTGACCTTGCCCTGATACCCGAGCCCGCGGATCAGCCCGCGTGACAGGGTGGTCTTGCCGGCACCCAGATCGCCATGCAGATAGATCACGCCCCGACCAGCGGTTGCCTGGCCGATGCGCGCACCAAGCGCCAGCATCTCGTCTTCATCGACTGCGAACAGCGCCAGCGGCGACATGGCAAGAGTCAGCTGTGACATGGCGAATGTGTCTCCAATTGTTCCCGTATGGCCGGAATCAGGTCGGCGGCGGCAAGCCCCCGACCGCGTTCGCCCTGCCGCTCGCCAGCCACGGCATGCAGCCAGACCGCCAGGCAGGCCGCCTCGAACGATGCCAGCCCCTGCGCCAGCAACGCGCCCGCGACACCGGCCAGGACATCACCCAGACCGGCGCTGGCCATGGCCGGATGCCCCCGGCTACAGAGCGCCAGCCGGCCATCGGCAGCCGCGATCAGGCTGCCGGCACCCTTGAGCACCACCGTACAGCCGTAGCGGCTGGCCAACTCGCGCGCGGCTCTGGGTCGGTCAGCCTGCACTTCGGCTACGGTGCACTGCAACAGCCGTGCAGCCTCGCCGGGGTGCGGCGTCAGCAGACCGCCAGGCGGTGCTTCGACGCCCTTTTCGGCCAACAGGTTCAGCGCATCGGCGTCCCATACCTGGGGCACCCGGCATTGCGCCGCCAGCGACAGCAGACTGCGTCCCCAGGGCGCCTGGCCCAGGCCCGGGCCGACCACCAGCACATCGGCGCGCTGCGCCAGCGCGCTCAGGCCATAGGTGGACTCGATGCCGCTGCACATGATTTCCGGGCGCCGCACCAGCGACGCGGTCACATGCTCGGGACGGGTCGCCAGCGTCACCATGCCGGCACCGCTGCGTAGCGCCGCCTCGGCACAGAGCAAGGCCGCGCCGCCGGTGCCCAGATCGCCACCAATCACCAGCACCTGGCCACAACTGCCCTTGTGCGCGGTCGGCAAACGCGGCGCAAGCAGCGGCAGATTCGCTTTACACAGACGCAGGGCGCACGGCGCAACCGGGTCGACGACGGTCGCATCGGCCTGCAAATCATCGAACACCAGCGCACCGACCCGGTCCGGCCCCTCGCCGGTGAACAGCCCGAGCTTGAGGCCGATGAAGCTCACCGTGAGTTCGGCACATACCGCCTGTCCAAGCGCGCGACCGGTATCGGCGCACAGCCCCGATGGCACATCCACCGCCATGATCGACAGGCCGCTGGCATTCATCGCCGCAATGGCACCGGCATAAGGTTCGCGAACCGCGCCGCTGAGCCCCGTGCCCAGCAGCGCATCGACCAGCACGCCCTGCAACACCGCCGTCGGCGTCCAGGATCGAATCGCCACGCCGGCATCGCGCGCCTCGGCGAAAGCACGGGCGGCATCGCCTTGCAGCCGTTGCCGATCGCCTACCGCAAGCACCTTCACCGACCAGCCCGCGCGTTGCGCCAGCGCCGCGACCAGATAGCCATCGCCGGCATTGTTGCCACACCCGGCCAGCACAGTAAGCGCGCCAGCCTCCGGCCAGCGCCGACGCAGCCCGCGCCAGGCCGCATGGGCGGCACGCTGCATCAGCTCGAAACCGGGCGTGCCGGCGGCGATCAGGCGAGCATCGATCTCGCGCACCTGGGCGGCGGTAAATAAAGCGGCGGGCAAGGTATCGGTCATCGGCACACAGATCATCGGCTGGAATATCTGGCAGAATTATACGCACCCGCTCGCCAGACCGCCTTCCTCGATGTCCAGCCTCTCTCTCGATCCCGTCGCTCTCGCCCAGTCCATCAAGGAGTGGGGCCGCGAGCTGGGTTTTCAGCAGGTCGGCATCACCGGCGTCGATCTGGCCGAGCATGAAGCGCACCTGCAGAGCTGGCTGGACGAAGGCTATCAAGGGGAAATGGACTACATGGCCGCCCACGGCAGCAAGCGTTCGCGGCCAGACGAGCTGGTACCCGGCACGCTGCGGGTGATCTCCCTGCGCATGGACTATCTGCCCGGCGACACGAGCATGAGCCAGCGCCTGGCTGAGCCGGAGAAGGCCTACGTCTCGCGTTACGCACTGGGCCGCGATTACCACAAGCTGATCCGCAAGCGCATCCAGCAGCTGGCCGAGCGCATTCAGCAAATGGTCGGCCCCTTCGGCTTCCGCGCCTTCGTCGACAGCGCGCCGGTGCTGGAAAAAGCCGCCGGGCAGCAGGCCGGGCTCGGCTGGATCGGCAAGAACACCCTGCTGCTCAACCGCAAGGCCGGCAGCTGGTTCTTCCTCGGCGAACTGTTCGTCGATATCGCCCTGCCCGTCGACGAACCCGTCACCCGCGATCATTGCGGCAGCTGCCACGCCTGCCTGGACGTCTGCCCCACCGAAGCCTTCGTCGGCGAACGGATACTGGATGCGCGACGCTGCATTTCCTACCTGACCATCGAGCTCAAGGGGGCGATCCCCGTCGAGTTGCGCGCACCGATCGGCAACCGCGTATTCGGCTGCGACGACTGCCAGATCGTCTGCCCTTGGAACCGCTTCGCCAAACCGACCGAACAGGCCGATTTCCACCCTCGTCACAGCCTCGACAATGCCGAGCTGGCGGAGCTGTTCCGCTGGACCGAGGACGAATTTCTCAGCCGCACCGAAGGCTCGCCGCTGCGCCGTGCGGGCTATGAGCGCTGGCTACGCAATCTGGCGGTCGGGCTGGGCAATGCGCCATCGAGCATTCCGGTACTGGAGGCTTTGCAGGCGCGCCGTGACGATCCCTCGGAGCTGGTGCGTGAGCATGTGCAATGGGCTTTGGAACAGCATGGCAACCGTGACGCTGCCGACTGATGATTTCTCTTTATAACCCGCCGCTCACCCCCAACCCAACGCCGAGTTCCGCAGCCACGGCAAAGGGCAGCAACAGCGTATCGAGCAGCAGACTGGCCGGCAGGTCCAGGGCGGCATGTTTCGGCGCTGCCGTACCAAAGCGCTCCTGCGGGCAGCAGCCGCTGTTGAGGCTGTACCAGTCGAGACGAGTGCCGGAATAGATGATCGGCGCGCCGGGCTTGGCCACATCGAGGGTGCGGACCGTGGCACAGCCGGGCAGCAGGCTCAGGGCGAGCAGTAGAGGCAGGGTTCGACCGATCATCTCAATCGTCGCTGACGAGATGGTGTTCGCCCCAGCGCGGCAGCATGTCCTGAGGAATGTTCAGCAGGTTGAGGATACGCGCGACGATGAAATCCACCAGGTCGTCGAGGGTCTGCGGCTGGTGATAGAAACCCGGCGAGGCCGGCAGGATCACTGCGCCCAGGTTCGACAGCTTGAGCATGTTCTCCAGATGGATACTTGAATAAGGCGCCTCGCGCGGCACCAGGATCAGCTGGCGGCGCTCCTTCAGCGTCACGTCGGCGGCGCGCTCGATCAGGTTGTTGCAGGCACCGCCGGCAATCGCCGACAGGGTGCCGGTGGAACAGGGCACCACCACCATGGCCGTCGGTGCGCCGGAGCCGGAAGCCGGCGGCGCCATCCAGTCCTCCTTGGCGAACACGCGGATCTGTCCCGCCGCCGCGCCGGTGTATTCGCTGAGAAAGGCCTGCATCGCCTGCGGCTTGGCCGGCAGCACCACGTCGGTCTCGGTGGCCATCACCAGCTGCGCGGCCTTGGAAATCAGAAAGTGCACCTCGCGGTCTTCCTGCACCAGGCAGTCGAGCAGGCGCAGGCCGTACTGCGCGCCCGAGGCGCCGGTCATGGCCAGGGTGATGCGTTCGGGTCCGCTCATACAGCCTCCAGTTTCTTTCCAATCCCACGTGTGGAAATGCCTTCGGCGATTTCCACCCTACCCACCCACGGTCAGCGCAGGGTGGAAAACCGCGAAGCGTTTTCCACCATGGGCGGTCAGCGCAGCGCCTCTGCCAGCTTGCCGTGCAAACCGCCGAAGCCGCCGTTGCTCATGATCACCACCTGAGTGCCAGGCGCAGCCTGGGCCTTCACCCGTTCGATGATCGCTTCCAGCGTATCGCAGACCACCGCCGGCACCGGGCAGTTGGCCGCCGTCGCGGCCAGGTCCCAGCCCAGGTTCGGCGGCGCGTACCAGACCACCTGATCGGCCTGGCGCACCGACTCGGGCAGGCCGTCGCGATGCGCGCCGAGCTTCATCGAATTGGAGCGCGGCTCGATCACGGCGATGATCGGCGCATCGCCCACGCGCTTGCGCAGCCCGTCCAGTGTGGTGGCGATGGCGGTCGGATGGTGGGCGAAGTCATCGTAAATCGTCACGCCGTCGACCTCGGCAACCTTCTCCATGCGCCGCTTGACGCTGCGAAATTCGCTCAACGCCTCGGCGCCCTGCTTCGGCAATACGCCGACATGGCGCGCCGCCGCCAGGGTCGCCAGGGCATTGGCGACGTTGTGCTGGCCGGTCAGCTCCCAGTCGACGACACCCTGCACCTCGCCCTGGAAAATCACCTCGAAGCGCGAACCATCCTCGCTGAGCAGCCTGGCCTGCCAGTCACCGCCTTGGCCAGTGGTCTGCACCGACGACCAGCAGCCCATGCCCAGCACGCGCTCGATGGCCTGTTCGGTGGTCGGATGGATGACCAGCCCCTCGCCGGGAATGGTGCGCAGCAGATGGTGGAATTGCCGCTCGATCGCTTCCAGATCGGGAAAGATGTCCGCGTGATCGTATTCCAGATTGTTCAGGATCGCCGTGCGCGGGCGGTAATGGACGAACTTGCTGCGCTTGTCGAAGAAGGCGCTGTCGTACTCGTCCGCCTCGACCACGAAGAACGGCGTGCCGCCCAGCCGCGCGGAGATGCCGAAGTTCTGCGGCACACCGCCGATCAGGAAACCGGGGCTCATGCCAGCATGCTCCAGCACCCAGGCGAGCATGCTGCTGGTGGTGGTCTTGCCGTGGGTGCCGGCGGCGGCCAGCACCCAGCGGCCCTGCAGCACGTGGTCGGCCAGCCACTGCGGGCCGCTGACATAGGGCAGCCCCTTGTTCAGCACGTATTCCACCGCCGGGTTGCCACGCGACAGCGCGTTGCCGATCACCACCAGATCCGGCGCGGGATCGAGCTGGCCCGGCTCATAACCCTGGGTCAGTTCGATGCCCTGGGCTTGCAGCTGGGTACTCATGGGCGGATAGACGTTGGCGTCGGAGCCGGTGACGCGATGGCCCAGTTCCTTGGCGAGAACGGCCAGCGACCCCATGAAGGTGCCGCAGATGCCGAGAATATGGATATGCATGAATGACCCCTGAATTGGCCACGCCCGGCTCTGGAATGACGGCTTCGCGGGCGCAAAAACTGCGCGGCAGATTAGCACAGGCGCCCGGCTGCGGCCTGGCACGCGAAGGCTTTGTCCGCAACGGGCCGAACCCCTTCCTGTTTCCCGACCAGCGGCGCTTATACTGGGCGCCCCGAACTGGAACAGCCCTGAATATGTGGTCATTACGCGCGTGGCGGCGCAAACGCATTCTTGCCCGCTTTGCGGTGGAACCGGCGCTCTGGCAGGCCGTCACCGACAGCCTGCCGATGCTCGACGGACTGAACCCCGACGAACTCTCCCGGCTGCGCGAACGCAGCATCCTGTTCCTGCATGCCAAGCGCCTGACCGCGCTGCCGGGCGTCGAACTGGAACTGGCCGACCGGCTGCGGCTGGCGGCCCAGGCGCAGCTGCCATTGCTGCATCTGGCCGATCTGGACTGGTATCAGGGCTTCCATGAGGTCGTCATCTACCCGGACGATTTCCACAGCCCGCAGAAGCACCGCGACTCGGCGGGCGTCGTGCATGAATGGGATGGCGAACACAGCGGCGAAGCCTGGCTGCAGGGGCCGGTGATCCTCGCCTGGCC
Source organism: Stutzerimonas stutzeri (assembly GCF_013522825.1). GTDB lineage: Bacteria > Pseudomonadota > Gammaproteobacteria > Pseudomonadales > Pseudomonadaceae > Stutzerimonas > Stutzerimonas stutzeri_AK. The sequence continues at coordinate 134,286 of NZ_JAAMQZ010000006.1, read as the reverse complement.
GGGCGTGCAGCAAAGCGGTGGCTGGGACGGCTACAACCTGGTCATTCACGAACTGGCGCACAAGCTCGACATGCTCAATGGCGATGCCAACGGCCTGCCGCCGCTGCACCGCAGCATGCGCCTCGACGCCTGGTCCAGCGCCATGCAGAGCGCCTACGACGCACTGAACGAAACGCTGGACGCCGATCCCGAAGCGCAGACACCGATCGACCCTTACGCAGCGGAAAACCCGGCGGAGTTCTTCGCCGTCACCAGCGAATACTTCTTCAGCGCGCCGGACCTGCTGCATGAGGCCTTCCCGGAGGTCTATGCGCAACTGGCCGCGTTCTATCGCCAGGACCCGCTGGCGCGACTGGCCGCGCTGCAGCAAAGCCATCCGCACTACAGGGAACCGCACTGAAAGTCGCTCGTCGAATGCGCGCCGCGCCAGATCGCACACGTTACGTCCGAGCGACGTGGCAAAACGCCCGACAGTGCGCCTATAATCGCGCCCACTTTTTTCGCCCCAGGCCGCGTTGGCCGACCACGGAGCAATGTCCATGAGCTACAGCAAAGTCCCGGCTGGCAAAGACCTGCCCAACGACATCTACGTCGCCATCGAAATCCCGGCCAACCACGCGCCGATCAAGTACGAAATCGATCACGACACCGACTGCCTGTTCGTCGACCGCTTCATGGCCACCCCGATGTTCTACCCGGCCAACTACGGCTTCATCCCGCACACCCTGGCTGACGACGGCGACCCGCTGGACGTGCTGGTGGTAACGCCCTACCCGGTCGCGCCGGGTTCGGTCATCCGCTGCCGCCCGGTCGGCGTGCTGAACATGACCGACGAGGCCGGCGGCGATGCCAAGCTGATCGCCGTCCCCCACGACAAGCTGACCCAGCTGTACGTGGACGTTAAGGAATACACCGACCTGCCGCCGCTGCTGATCGAGCAGATCAAGCACTTCTTCGAGAACTACAAGGATCTGGAGAAAGGCAAGTGGGTCAAGGTCGAAGGCTGGGGCAACGCCGACGAAGCCCGCGCCGCCATTACCAAAGCTGTTGCGGCTTACCAAAAATAAGCCAATACCGCCAAAGGAAAGCCGGCCACAAGCCGGCTTTTTTATGCCTGATGTCCAAGCATGTGTCGCCGGGCTCAGATCACATTATCGAGCGCTTACGTCGAAACAGGCTTCACTGATAACTGAGACGGCACTACCGGGCGGACGAGGATCGGGAGGGGGCCATGCGGATTCTTTTGAGCGGCGGGACCGGGCTTATTGGCCAGGCACTCTGTCAGTACTGGCTGCAGCAAGGCCATGAGTTGCTGGTCTGGAGCCGGCGGCCCGAGCAGGTGCCCCGGCTGTGTGGGGCCGCCGTGCGTGGTGTGGCCAGCCTGGAGGAGCTGGGCGACATCGAGCTGGACGCGCTGATCAACCTGGCTGGCGCGCCCATCGCTGAGCGTCACTGGACGCGTCGGCGCAAGGCTCTGCTATGGGACAGTCGCATCCACCTTACGGAGCGGCTGGTCGAGTGGCTGGCCGGACTTACTTGCCGTCCACCCCTGCTGATTTCCGGCTCCGCCGTAGGCTGGTACGGCGATGGCGGCGAACGTTTTCTGCGTGAAGGCGACACGCCGGTCAGCAGCGATTTCGCCAGCCAGCTGTGCATCGCCTGGGAAGAAAGCGCGCAACGGGCGCAGGAACTGGACATGCGGGTGGTGCTGGTGCGCACCGGGCTGGTGCTGGCGCGCGAGGGCGGCTTTCTTGGCCGGCTGCTGCCGCCGTTCCGCCTTGGTCTGGGCGGGCGCATCGGTTCGGGACGGCAGTGGATGCCCTGGATTCACCTGCATGACCAGGTCGCCTTGATCGACTTCCTGCTGCATCACCCCGCCGCCAGCGGCCCTTACAACGCCTGCGCGCCGCAACCCGTGCGCAACGCCGAATTCACTCGCAGCCTGGCCCAGGTACTGCACCGGCCAGCCCTGCTGCCGCTGCCGGCATCCCTGCTGCGCGCCGCTTTTGGCGAGTTGTCCGGGCTGCTGTTGGGCGGCCAGCATGCGCTGCCCGAACGGCTGCTGGCCGAAGGATTCGAGTTCCGCTTCAGCAAACTGTCGCAGGCACTGGCCGAGCTGCTGGAACGGCAGGCTGCGGATGCCCGCTGAGCCGAGCCCAAGGGCGGCCATTGCTGCCGCCGCAGATAAGGCACACACTTGCGCGAGTCGTTGACCGGTACAGCAGACACAGGTCGTACAGCCATGCCCGTCGAGGTTTCCATGGTCGCCACTGACACCATCAAGATCGGCATCAGCGCCTGCCTGCTGGGCCACCCCGTGCGCTACAACGGTGGCCACAAGGCCTCGCAGCTGTGCCAGGAAATACTATCGCGGCACTTCGAGTTCATCGCCCTGTGCCCCGAACAAGCCATTGGCCTGGGCACCCCGCGCCAGCCGATTCGGCTTGTCGGCGACCCTGACAGCCCGCGCGCGCTCGGTACGGTCAATCGCGAACTGGACGTCAGCGAAGCCCTGAGCGCCTATGGCCAGCGCGCCGCCGAACAACTGCACGATATCTGCGGCTACATCCTGATGCAGAAATCACCGTCCTGCGGCATGGAGCGGGTCAAGGTCTATCAGGACAACGGTCATCCCGCCGAAGGTGGCGGGCGCGGTCTGTTCGCTGCCGCCCTGATGCGCGTCCGACCGGACCTGCCGGTTGAGGAAGACGGGCGCCTGAATGATCCGGTACTGCGCGAGAACTTCATCACCCGTGTCTTCGCCTATGCCGAATGGCAGCGCCTGCAGCGTGCCGGACTGACACGCAAAGCGTTGATCACTTTTCACGAACGCTACAAGTACCAACTGATGGCGACCAGCCGTGTGCAGTATCAACAGCTCGGGCGTGCGGTGGCACAAAGTGCCGACACGCCTCTACAGCTTTTTGAGTCCCGCTATTTCAGCCAGTTGATGGCGGCTCTCAAGCATCCGGCCAGTCGTGGCGGCCACAGCAATGTGCTGCAGCATATGTCCGGTTATCTGAAGCGTGCACTGAGCTCAGCGGAAAAACAGGAACTGCAGCAACTGATCGAACAGTACCGCCTGGGCATAGTGCCGCTGGTGGTGCCGATGACTCTGATCAAGCACCACTTCCGTCGTCATCCGGATGCCTACATCGAGCGCCAGGCCTACCTGCAACCGCATCCGGAAAACCTCGGCCTGCGTAACGCCCTATGAACACACCCGCTGACGCACCGCCTGTATGGCACTGAGGAGCCTTGCATGCGCCAATTGATCTGGTTTCGCACCGACCTGCGGGTGCAGGACAACACCGCGCTGACCGCAGCCATGCAGGCCGGCCCTACCCTGGCGGTGTTCCTGCTCAGTCCCGGCCAGTGGCGCGCCCACGACGATGCGCCCTGCAAGGTGGACTTCTGGCTGCGCAACCTGCTGACGCTACAGACACAGCTGCGGCAGCTGAACGTGCCCCTGCTGATCCGCCAGGCCGAACACTGGCGCGATGCGCCTGCCGTGCTGACCCGGCTCTGCCATGAACAGCAGATCGGCAGCGTCCACGTGAATCAGGAATATGGGCTGAATGAAGCCCATCGCGACGAGGCCATGGCGCAGCAACTGCAGACGCTGGGGGTAGGCTTTCACAGCCACATGGACCGCCTGCTGTTCCGGCCCGGCAGCATCCTCACCCGCTCGGGTGGCTATTTCCAGGTCTTCAGCCAGTTCCGCAAAGTCTGCTATCAGCGCCTGCATACCGCGTTGCCAATGTGCCTGGGTGTGCCGCAGGCACAAGCTCCGCTCGCCATCCTCAGTGACCCGATCGCCGCCCAGCTGACCGACTTTCCTACCCCGGACGCCGCTTTGCAGGCCTTGTGGCCCGCAGGCGAGGTGGCTGCACTGGCGCGCCTGCAAGACTTCGCCGACCAGCACCTGGATGACTACGACCGCCAGCGCGACCTGCCCGCCCAGCCCGGCACCAGCCAGCTCTCGCCGTACCTCGCTGCCGGCGTGCTCTCCCCCCGGCAATGCCTGCACGCGGCGCTGTGCAGCAACCGGGGCGAGTTCGAAACCGGCAGTAGCGGCGCCGTCGCCTGGATCAATGAGCTGCTGTGGCGCGAGTTCTACACGCACATCCTGGTCGGCTACCCGCAGGTATCGCGGCACCGCGCCTTCCGCGCGCACACCGAAGCCCTGCCCTGGCGCCACGCCCCGCGGGAGCTGGCCGCCTGGCAGGAGGGCCGCACGGGTTTTCCGCTGATCGATGCGGCCATGCGCCAGCTGCTGGCCACCGGCTGGATGCACAACCGGTTGCGCATGGTGGTGGCGATGTTCCTCACCAAGAACCTGCTGATCGACTGGCGCGAGGGCGAACGCTTCTTCATGCGTCACCTGATCGATGGCGACCTGGCGGCGAACAACGGCGGCTGGCAATGGAGCGCCTCCACCGGCACCGACGCGGTGCCCTGGTTCCGCCTGTTCAACCCCATCAGCCAGTCACAGCGCTTCGACCCCCAGGGCCGCTTCATTCGCCACTGGTTGCCAGAACTGGCCGATCTGGACAACCGCCGCATCCACGACCCAGGCGCCGCGGGCGGGCTCTTCACCGTGGCCAATTATCCGCAACCGATGGTAGACCTCACCGCCAGCCGTCAACGGGCGTTGAACGCATTCAGGGACCTGTCTTCCCATGGCCCACAGCCGGCCTGAGCTCCTCGATGACTTGCCGCACACGACGCCAGCAACCTGCACGGCTCAATAACAGCAACGGGTTCGGCGCTACGCTGAAATCCTGGAATGCGTGACCCACAACGCGGTTGATCACCCGTGCGCCAACGCGGACAATGCTGTACAAGAATACAGTGATTACCGCCATGCCTACTCCCCTTCCCACCGACCTTTACTACCTCAGCAATTTCCGCACAGCGCTCGCCTGGGTGAATGAGCGCTATGCCGATTTGCTGACCGTTGAGGAGCAGGCATTTATTGAAACCTTTCACTCCCTTGTGTGGCCGACCCAGGGACTGCTGGTGCGCATGATCATGCGACGCGGTTGTCACTTTCGCCTGAGCAAGCTCGACTATCCCGAGCTCGGTGATTGCCTGGCTGCCGCTCGCCCCCTGCTTGAACTCGGCTGGATCAGTGAGCAGGCGCTGTTAGGCGCCGCCGAAGTAGCTGAACTGCTGCGCAAGGATGAAGTGCTCAAGCATCTGCCCCTGCAGGATCGCCGCGCCGCACAGAGGAAAGGCGAGCTGATTGAGCAACTGCAGGCGCAGGACCTGCCGGCGCGGACCTTTATCAGCTGGTGTCCCGGCCTTGATGATCGCCTGCTGAGCCTGCAGGTGAGCGAGCTCTGTGACCGCCTGCGCCTGATGTTCTTCGGGAATCTGGCTCAGGACTGGTCCGAATTCGTGCTGGCGGATCTGGGTGTCTATCGCTACGAATCGGTGGAGATCAGCCCGCAGTGTCGCGGCTTTCGCAGCCGGCAGGATCTGGAGGACTACCTGCAGCTGCGTGCGCTACGGGTCCGTTTCGAAGCGGGCGAGACCGTCGAAGCAGTGCTGCCGCCGCTGCTGGCCTTTTCGTCTGATAGTCCTTATCTACGCAGCCGTCACGCCAGGCAGCTGTTTCAGATTGCCCATCATTTGGAGAAGTGCGGCCTGCTGGAGCAAGCGCTGGTGGTCTATCAGCGCAGCGAAGACGCCCAGGCTCGCTGGCGGCAGATTCGTGTCCTGGAGCAACTGGGCCGTGATGCCGAAGCCCATGAGCAGGCACTGGCATTCAGTGCCGTGCCCAAAAGCGATGAAGAACGTCAGCGTCTCGAGCGCGCCCTGAGACGATTGCGCCGCAAGCTGGGATTGCCCGTCCCCAGGCGACCCAAGGCGGCTGAAGCATTGCGCATCGAGCTGACCTTGCCCACGCCCGGGCACGGCAGCGTGGAAATGGCCGTGCGCGATCACTTCAGTACAGAGCAGGCGCCCGTGCATTACGTGGAGAACGGCCTGCTGTGCAGCCTGTTCGGTCTGCTCTGCTGGGAGGCCATCTTCGCACCACTGCCGGGGGCTTTTTTCCATCCCTTCCACCGAGGCCCGGCAGATCTCTTCAGTCCGGACTTTCACGTACGCCGGCAGGATCTGTTCAAGCGGTGTCTGGCTCGCCTGCAGGACGCTGCCTACCCGCAACTGATCCTTGAGCGCTACCGGGAGAAAGTCGGTATTCAGTCGCCGTTCGTGTTCTGGTCTCTGCTCGATGAGCAGCTTCTGGAACGGGCACTGCACTGCATTCCCGCGCAGCACCTGCAGGCCTGCTTCGCCCGCCTGCTCCTGGATGTGAAAGCCAACCGTGCCGGCATGCCCGACCTGATCCAGTTCTACCCCCATGAGCAGCGCTACCGGATGATCGAGGTAAAAGGCCCGGGCGACCGCCTGCAGGACAACCAGAAGCGCTGGCTGGCCTTTGCCGCCGAGCAGGGCATTCCGGTCGAGGTCTGTTACGTCAGCTGGGACGCCGCATGACCTACTCGGTGGCGGTGCGCGCCCTTTGCGAGTTCACCGCCAAGGAGGGCGATCTCGACCTGCGTTTCACGCCCTCGCCCACGGCTCAGGAGGGCATCGCCGGTCACCAGACCGTGGTCAGTCGCCGTGGCGCTGACTATCTCGCCGAACTGCCACTCAGCGGCAGCTACCCTGGGCTGTTCGTCAGTGGCCGCGCCGACGGTTATGACCCCGAACGCAATCGCCTGGAGGAAATCAAGACCCACCGTGGCGACATCAGCCGGATTCCGGCCAACCACCGCACGCTGCACTGGGCGCAAGTGAAAGTCTATGGCTGGCTGCTCTGCCAGCAGTGGGGTCTGCAGGAGCTGGAGCTGGCCGTCGTCTACTTCAACGTACTCACCCATACCGAGAACGCCTTCGTCGAGGTGCTGAGCGCCGCCGATCTGCAACGCTTCTTCGAGTTGCAGTGCCAACGCTTTCTGCTCTGGGCGGAACAGGAAGAAGCTCACCGCGAACGGCGCGATACCTGCCTGGATACGCTCGTTTTTCCCTACCCGGACTTTCGCCGGGGACAACGCCAGCTTGCCGAGGCGGTGTATCGCAGCGCTCGCGATGGCCGCCCCCTCATGGCCCAGGCCACGACCGGCATCGGCAAGACGCTGGGCACCCTCTTTCCGCAACTCAAGGCCATGCCGGGCCAGCAACTGGATCGGCTGTTCTTTCTCACGGCCAAGACACCGGGCCGCCGCCTGGCGCTGGACGCGCTGCACAGCCTGCGTGAGGGAAACGCGGGCATGCCGCTGCGCGTGCTGGAGCATGTAGCCCGCGACAAGGCCTGCGAGCATCCAGAAAAGAGCTGCCATGGCGAGTCCTGCCCGCTGGCCAAGGGGTTCTACAATCGCTTGCCGCAAGCTCGCCAGGCTGCGCTGCAACAGGGCTGGCTGACGCGCGAGCAGGTACGCGCCGTTGCCCTCGCCCATCAGGTCTGTCCGTACTACCTGAGCCAGGAGCTGTGTCGCTGGGCCGATGTGGTGGTCTGCGATTACAACTATTACTTCGATATGGGCGCCCTGCTTTACGGCCTTGCCCAGAGCAACGAATGGCGTGTCGCCGTGCTGGTGGACGAGGCACACAACCTGGTGGATCGGGCCCGCGGCATGTACACCGCCGAACTCGACCAGGTGGCGTTTCATGAGCTGTGCCGTAGCGTGCCCTCGGGCCTGCGCAACGTGTTGCAGCGCGTCAGCCGGCACTGGGAGCAGCTCAATCAGGTGCAGCAAGCGGATTATCAGATCCACCCCGCCGTCCCTGACTTGCTCGTCGCAGCGCTGCAGCGGGCGGTCAGCGCCATCACCGATCACCTGACCGACCATCCCACCGGACAGGACCGGCTGCTGCTGCAGTTCTATCTGGATGCCATGCTGTTCTGTCGCCTGAGCGAGGCCTACGGCCCGCACTCACTGTTCGATGTCACCCGCCAAGACACCCAGGCCATCGGCGATCACACCACGCTGTGCCTGCGCAACATCGTGCCGGCGCCCTTTCTCGCCAGCCGCTTCAGCGACGCCCATACCACCACCCTGTTCTCGGCGACCCTGCGGCCAGCCAGCTATTACCAGGATCTGTTGGGGCTGCCTGAGGAAACCCAGTGGATCGATGTCGAATCCCCCTTCTCGGCTGAGCAGTTGTCCGTGCGCGTGGTGCGCAACCTGTCGACCCGCTACCAGCATCGCGAAACCAGCCTCGCGCCGATCTGCCGGTTGATGGCCGAACAGTACCGGCGTGCTCCGGGGAACTACCTGGCGTTCTTCAGCAGCTATGCCTACCTGCAGCAGGTGCGCGAACTGTTCATGGCGCTGTACCCCGAGGTCCCCAGCAGCGTGCAGACCCGCAGCATGAATGAAGGCGAGCGCCAGGCCTTTCTCGACAGTTTCACGATTCACTCCGAGGGCATCGGCTTTGCCGTACTCGGTGGCGCGTTTGGCGAGGGCATCGACCTGCCTGGCAAACGCCTGATCGGCGCCTTCATCGCCACCCTCGGCCTGCCGCAGATCAACCTGATCAACGAAGAAGTCAAAGCCCGCATGCAGCAGATGTTTGGCGAAGAGAATGGCCATGACTATGCCTATCTCTTTCCCGGCATGCAGAAAGTGGTGCAGGCGGCAGGTCGCGTCATACGCACCACCGCCGATCAGGGCGTGGTGTACCTGCTCGATGATCGCTTCGGCCAGAACAGGGTCAAAGACCTGCTACCCGCCTGGTGGAAGGTGGACCTTTACCGGTTATGAGGCTGCGGGTCAGCTCGATTCAACGAAGGGTCGCCGACAGGGTGCGGCCCGAGCCCCCGGCCAGTGACCGGGTCAGCCTTCGCGCACCAGCCGCAGGCCCAGATGGGTCGGCGGCAGACCTACCGAACAGGCACCGCTGGTGGGGTTGCGCTCGAATTCGGACAATACCGAAGGGTGGCGCCCGGCGGCGATGCGAATGCCGCAGAAGTCGCCAGCGTTGCGCGAAAAGCAGGTATCGGTCCATTCCCAGACGTTTCCACCGGCATCCAGCAGGCCGTGCTCGTTGCTGCCATAGCCGCCGAAAGGCTTGAGCGTTTCCGGCAGGCGCTCGCGGTTGGCACGCTGCGCATATTCGGCGAGCCAGCGGCGCGACGGGTTGCGCGGATCGTCCACTATCGGCGCCTCCTCGATGTAGGCCGAGGCCGCCGCCAGTATCCACTCGCCGTGCCGCGGCAGCCGATAGTGATATCCGCTGCGACGCGACAGCCAGGCCGCATAGGCATTGGCATCCTGCCAGCTCAGCCCCACCGCCGGCAGTTGCGCCGCCGTTTCGTCCGGCGCCACATCCAGCGCCGGGCATTCGCCATCAGCTACGCACGCGGCGTATTCGGCCTGGCTGACCTGCCGACGCATGATCGAGAAGCCCTCCAGACGCTCTTCGTGCACCTCGCTGCCGCCCGGCAGGTGATAACGCGCCAGGCCGGTCGGCACCGCCACCAGCTCCGGCTCCACCTGCGACACCACCTGCGGTTCGCCGCAGGCCGTCAGCAGGCCCAGCAGCAGCGGGACTGCGCGGTACACGAAGCGCTGCATGGCTCTACTCCTGCGAAGTGATCGGGCCGGGGGCCTTGACCTGCTTCATCAGCTCCTCGTTCCACTCGCCGCCTTCCACCACGATATGGCCGGCTGCGCCCATTTCCGCCTCGATCAGGTTGTGGTTGAGGTAGGCATAGACGCCGGGCTGGCGGAATGTATAGAGCGCTACGGCAGCCGAGCCACCGCGCACGAACCAGGTTTCCAGGTTCTTCAGCGGCGGGTTGTCGAACTTGCCGGTTTCCCATACCCAGTCACCGTGGCCGCCGATCAGGTGCGGACGGGAATCGCGGTTGGCCTGGGAGTGGATCAGCAGGACCGATTCGCCGACGTTGGCTTTGAGGGCGTTCTTGCCGGTCAGTGCGCCGACCCGACCGTTGAACACCACGTGGCTCGGGATCAGGCCGCGCATGGTTTCGCGAGTGTCGGCATAACTGTCGAGCAGGGTGCTGTAATCCTTGTACTTGCCGTCCTTGTCCTTGGGGATATACAGGTCGAATTCGCCGATGGTGTAGGCGCGGTCATAACGAACGGCATTGCCAGCCGGGTCTTTCAGGCCCTCACGCGGCAGCACCATCAGCGTGCCGCTCATGCCGGCCAGCACGTGCCAGGCGACCATGCCTTCGGGTGCGCAATGATAGACGAAGGTACCGGTACGGTCGGCCTTGAAGCGCAGCACGGCTTCCTGTCCGGGAGATACCAGCGTCAGGGCGGCGCCGCCCAGCGCACCGGTGGCCGCGTGCAGGTCGATGTTGTGCGGCATGCTGTTGCTGGCCGGATTGACCAGGGTCAGCTCTACGAAGTCACCCTCGTGCACCACCATGGTCGGGCCGGGCATCGAGCCATTGAACGTCATCGCCTGGAGCGTGGTGCCCTGGTCGTCGATGACCATTTTCTTTTCCTCGATCACCAGGCGGAACTGCACCACGCGCGGCTCTTTCGGCGCCACCTGCTCATGGGCATGCACCTGGGGCGGTGCCACCAGACCAACCTTGACACGTGACAGACCGTCAGCAGCGTCCGCTAGAACCTGGCCGCTGAAAGCCAATGCAATGGATAAGGCCAGATGCTTGATTGTATTCACAGCGCGTACTCCTGCTGGTTCAAAATTTCGCGCATTACGCGACAAACCCGGCAGGCAAACCTTGCGTGTCGACAAGAATTAAGACTCATTAGGTAGAAGGCGTCGATTTGCCACACCCCTAAGGAATACCTCTCTGGCAATTCGCCGAATGGGCAATTAACCGTTTCCACACATCGAGTGGCGGCAGTTGCAACAACGATGCCTGCGCCACTCCGGCAAGGCTCGCCGAGCCGGCACAAAGCAGGCGATGCGCAACGGCTCATCCAGTCTCGGGAAATGTTTGTCTGCCGCGCCTATTCCCACCTCGCAACTCAGTCCATCCCTCGCCGGTCAACTGCAACAGGCGAGGGTCAGCGGCATCCGGCCTCTGAATCGACGAAGGGGACAGACATGACAGATTGCGGACGGGTCGCTGTGGTATGTGGCGCCAGCGCGGGTGTCGGACGGGCGACGGCGTGGGCGTTGGCGCGCGCCGGCTACCGTGTGGCGCTGATCGCGCGTGGGGCGCAAGGGCTGGAGGATACGCGGGCCGAGCTGGAAAGCGGTGGCGCCCGGACACTGGCGATTGCGCTGGATGTGGCCGATGCCGAAGCGGTGGACCGCGCCGCCGAACGGATCGAGGCGGAGCTGGGGCCAGTCGATCTCTGGGTGAATTCGGCAATGGCGACGGTCTTCGGCCCCGTCCATATGACCAGCGCGGCGGAGTTCAAACGAGTCACGGACGTAACCTACCTGGGCGTCGTTCACGGCACGCTGGCGGCGTTGCGCCACATGCAGCCACGCAACCGGGGCACCATCGTGCAGGTCGGCTCCGCCCTGGCCTACCGGGCGATCCCCCTGCAATCGGCCTATTGCGCGGCGAAATTTGCGATCCGCGGCTTCACCGATTCGCTGCGCTGCGAATTGATCCACGACAAGAGCCAGGTGCGGCTGACGATGGTCCAGTTGCCGGCCCACAATACGCCGCAGTTCGACTGGTCACGCAACAAGATGACCAGGCGCCCGCAGCCCGTACCGCCCATCCACACGCCCGAGGTGGCGGCGCAGGCCATCCTCCGGGCAGCACGCGAAGCGCCTCGCGAACTCTGGGTTGGGCGCGCCTCGCTGCAGGCCATTATCGGCACCCTGCTCATGCCCGGCCTGCTCGACCGGATGATGGCCAGGCAAGCCTGGGACGGCCAGATGTCCGAGGAGCCGGCCCATGCCGAGCAACCGGACAATCTGTTCCAGCCCGTCACCGGGCTGCATCGTCTCGAAGGCCGCTTCGGTAATGACACCCTCGACAAAGCCCCCAGCCTGGCCTCGGAAACAGTCGGCAAGCTGGCGGTGGGTCTGGGGCTGCTGGGCCTGATCATCGTGACAGCGTTAGCCCTTGCCGCCAGCTAGCGTGGCCGAGCGCCTGAAAAGGCTGCGACCTAAGCGCGCACAGCACGCCAATGTCCCGATCTAGACTGGTTTCCGCTCATTAACCCCGACCAATGAAGGGATATGCGGCAACTTCCGCTCAGGCTATGGTGGCACCAGACCATCAGTGGAATGGCTGGGATGCCGCGAATCTTGTTGCTATTGCTCTTTCTGAGCCTGCTGGCCTGCCAACCGGAGGCCGAAACCATCCGCATCGGCAGTGATCGCTGGCCCGGTCATGCCCCTCTTTTCATCGCTGGTGAACTCAAGCTGTCGCAACCCGGTACGCTGCGCCTGGTTGAATACCCCAGCCCGATTGGCGTCGTGCGCGGCTTGCGCAACGGCACGCTGGATGCGGCCATGCTCAGCCTCAGCGAAACACTGCTGCTGCAGAGCAGTGACGAGCGGCTCGACCTGGAAATCCTGCTGATCGCCGGTATCTCCAATGGCGCCGACGTGCTCTATGTGGTGCCACCGATGAAACGCCTGGCCGATCTGCAAGGCCAGCGCCTGGGCATCGAGGATTCGGCGCAGGCCGCTTTCCTGCTGTCGCGTATCCTCGATCAGACCGGGTTCGGACGTGAACAGCTGGAGCTGGTCATCCTGCCCCTGCGGGAACACGCATACGGCTTGCGCAGCAAGCGTGTCGACGCACTCATCAGCAGCGCCGCGATGGGTCCCGAACTGGAAGCCCTGGGCGCACGACGCATCTTCGACAGCGGTGCGCTGCCGAACGAAATCACCCACGTCATGGTGGTCAACCGCCGTCATCTGAACCCCGCCCAGCGCGGGCGGCTGAAGCGCCTCTGGTACGACGCGCTACGTATCTGGCAGGACGACCGCACCACGTTCTCGACGCACCTGCAACAGCGGCTCGGCCTGAGCACAGCGAGCCTGCAGCGCACGCTCGACGGTATCGTGCCGGGCGACGAACGAATCAACAGCATCCAGCTTCACAACGGACAGTTGCTGCGCCAGATGCGCCAACTCAACGACTACATGCTCGAGCATGGCTTGCTGGCGCATCCCGCACGGCCACTGGCGCTGCTGAGTGACTGCCGGGGTGTCGAATGCTGACGCGAATGCCCCTGCGCCTGTCCCTGCCGCTGCTGCTCGGCCTGTTCGCGGCACTGTTCACGTTGTTGCTGACCACCTTCCAGGTTCCCGGCAGTATCGAAGAGGCCGTGCAGGACTGGCAGAACCGCACCAAGCAGCATTTCGCCCTGCTGCAAAGCAGCCTGAGCGACCATGTACGCCAAGGGCGCACCACCGAACTCGAAATCGAGCTGGCCGATCTCGCCAGCCTCGATGGCATCGTCTGGGCGATGGTGATCGACAGGGAGCTGCGCATTGTTGCCGCAACTCGCCTCGACCTGCAGGCCGACCAGTTGGATGCCATCAGTCCAGCCGCCCTGAAGGCACACGTGCGCAGGGGCCATCCCATCTGGCTACCGCTCGCCGGTCAGCGCCAGTTGGCGATCTACCCGCTGGACCGTACCGGGCAGATACCGGCCCGTCAGCATGACGCCTTGCTCGTCGAACTGGATTTCACCACCCAGCTGCAGCAGATCAAGCGAGATGCCTGGGGCTATCTGGCGCAGATCCTTGCTCTGCTGTTCTTCCTGGGTCTGGCGTTGAATTTCTTCTATGGCCGGTTGATTACCCGCCGCCTGGCCCGCGTCGAGCAGGCGGCGCGCCACTTCGCCGCTCATCATCTGCCGCAGGCGCCGGCGGTCGGGGGCCGGGACGAAATCGCCACCCTGGCGCGCACCCTGAGCCAGATGATGCACCAGCTCTACGACCGCCAGGCGGCGCTCTCGGAAAGCGGGCGCATGATGCGCGACCTGATCAATACCGCCCCGGTCGGCATGCTCGTCGTGGACCACGAACTGCGCATCGAACAGGCCAACCTGGCCGCCGCCCGGCTGTTCGCCCGCACTCCACTGGAACTGATCGCAACAGCCGTCGAGGACCTGCTACTCGACCAGGACGCGGCGCAGCGCATGCTAGACAAGAGCACGGCGCTCGAACTGACCGGGTTGCGCAACGGCCAGCAGGTGCCACTGGAAGTCAGCTGCACCCCATTCCGCCACCGCAAGACGCAGCACTACCTGCTGTTGCTGCGCGATATCAGCGAGCGGCTGGAGACTGAGCAGAACTTGCGCTTCCTGGCCCATTACGACCCATTGACGCATCTGGCGAACCGGCATTATCTGGTGCAACGTCTGGAGCATCTGCTGAGCCAAGGCACCCACCTGAGCCTGCTGTTCATCGATATCGACCACTTCAAGCGCATCAACGATGCCCTCGGCCATGAGGTCGGCGATTTTCTGCTGGTCAAGATAGCGACCCGGCTGACGCGCCTGACGCCTGCCCCCAGTGTGCTGGCGCGATCCGGTGGCGACGAGTTCATGCTGCTGCTCGAAGCGGTCGAACCCTCGGACGCCCTGGCCCTCGGTCAGCGCATCATCGACGATCTTGCACCGGCGATACGGATCGGTCAGTACGAATGCCGCATCAGCCCCAGCATCGGCATCGCCAGCAGCTCCGGGAGCGGCACCGCCAATGATCTGCTCAAGCAGGTGGATCTGGCCCTGTATGCGGCCAAGGATGCCGGGCGCAACTGCATCGTGGCTTATTCCGACACGCTGGGTGCAGTGGCGGAGCGACGCCATCAACTGGAGCTGGAGCTTCGCCAGGCACTGGAGTGCGAACAGTTCGTCCTGCACTTCCAGCCGCAAGTGGACAGCCAGGGACGGCCAAGGGCGATGGAAGCGCTGCTGCGCTGGCAGTCGCCAAGTCGCGGCCTGGTCCCGCCCAGCGACTTCATTCCAGTGCTGGAAGAAAGCGGGATGATCATCGACGTCACGCGCTGGGTTTTTCGCCAGGCCTGCCGCCAGGCTCGCCTGTGGCAACAGGGAAAACACAGGATACGCATCGCGGTCAATCTGTCACCACTGGACTTCCGCCAGGCCGATCTGGCCGGTTGCCTGCGCGACATTCTTCATGAGGAAGACGTCAGCCCCGAGCTGCTCGAACTGGAAATCACCGAAAGCGCCCTGCTGGCTGCCGACGAGCATGTCCAGACGACCCTGACACGCTTGCGCGCGCTGGGCATGCCGTTGCTGCTGGATGACTTCGGCACCGGCTACGCGTCCCTGACCTATCTGCAGAAATTCGCCTTCGACGGCATCAAGATCGACCGCGAATTCGTCGCCGACCTGCCGGACAGCGCACACTCGGTAGCCCTGGTGCGCGGCATTCTGATCATGGCCAGCCACCTGGGCCTGCACGTGGTGGCCGAAGGCGTGGAAAACGAGCGTCAGGCAGCCTTCCTGCTACTCAATGACTGCCCCAGCCTGCAAGGCTACTTCTATTCACGCCCGCAGCCGGCGGAACAGTGCTGTCTCAACCGCTATGACGTCCTGCCGTCGGCCAGGGCATAGAGCCCTACGGTTCATGCCTCCATCCGGAAAAACGGGTCTGTTGAAAGCGCAGCGAAACCCGCACGCAACGGCAACGCCCTTGGCGTAGCGCAACGGCAAGGCTAACCTGCGTCTTTTTGTCACCGAGCGCATCCGATGTCCCTGTTCGATATGCTGCTGCTCATCGCTGCCGGTTTCGCCGCAGGCGGAATGAACGCCCTGGCCGGTGGCGGCACCTTCTTTTCCTTTCCCGCACTGCTCGCCATCGGCCTGCCACCGGTGACGGCCAACGCCACCAACGCCGTCGCGCTCTGGCCGGCGAGCCTCGCCGGTGCCTGGGCGGCGCGTACCAGCCTGCGCCCACTGGGGCGCTATCTGCTGCCCTTGTTGCTGGCCGGCTTGGGCGGCGGCCTGCTCGGCGGCATCCTGCTGCTGGTCAGCGGCGATGATGTGTTCAGCCTGCTGATCCCCTGGCTTCTGTTGCTGGCCACCGCACTGTTCGCCGCCAGCCCCCTGCTGAGCCGCTGGCTGGCGTCCCGGCGCAAGGAGGCCGGCGAAGTACCACCGCACGCGCCGCTATCTCTGGCCGCGCACGGACTGGTATCCATCTACGGCGGCTACTTCGGCGCGGGCATGGGCATCCTGCAACTGGCGGCCTTCTCCATCGAAGGCCACCCGCTGGTGCGCGCCAACGCGCTGAAGAACCTGATTTCCGCAGTGATCTACAGCGTCGCCACCGCCACCTTCATCATCGCCGGGCGGGTGAGCTGGTCTGAACTGGCGATCCTGCTGATCGGCACCACACTGGGCGGTTATGCCGGTGGCGCGCTGAGCCAGAAACTGCCGGCCCGCTGGTTACGGGCATTCGTGATCCTGGTAGGCGCAAGCATGACCGTCTATTACTTCTGGACGACGTATTGGCGATAACCCGCCTTCCGAATACCGGATTACGCCTGCGGAAACCCGGATTACGCCTTTGGCTAATCCAGGCTACGAATATCGGATGCCGTGCAATCGTAGGATGGAATCGCCGAAGGCGCTTCCATCGTTTATCTGAGCCGAGAGATCGGGCCACGCTTCACCAGTCGAGCGTAGGTGAAGCCTGAAGCAAAAAGCGACTGGCGTTCCTGTCCACCCGCAGTGCTTTTTCCGCCCGGCTCTGCTAGTGTCGCGACCGTTTCAAAGCCGCCGTACAGAACAGGTTCCGCCATGGCCCGCAAGAAAGTCGCCCTCGATTTCGAACAATCCCTCGCCGAGCTGCAACAGCTGGTCGAACGACTGGAAAGCGGCGAGCTGTCGCTGGAAGACTCGCTGACCTGCTTCGAGCAGGGCATCGGCCTGACCCGCGACTGCCAGGCCGCACTCAGCCAGGCCGAACAGAAGGTGCAGATCCTGCTCGAACGCGACGGCAAGCTGCAGGAAACCCCGTTCGAAGTGGATCCCGAAGCATGATCGCCTACCAGCAGCGCTGTCAGGCGCGCGTCGACAACCGCCTGAGCGCCCTCTTCGTCGCCCCCCGCCCACAACTCGAACGCCTCTACCAGGCCATGCGCTACAGCGTGATGAACGGCGGCAAGCGCGTGCGTCCGCTGCTGGTCTACGCCGCCTGCGAGGCGCTCGAAGGCGATGCGGCCCAGGCCGATGGCGCCGCCTGCGCAGTCGAGCTGATCCACGCCTATTCACTGGTGCATGACGACCTGCCGGCCATGGACGACGACGACCTGCGTCGTGGCCAGCCCACCACCCACAAGGCCTTCGACGAAGCCTGCGCGATCCTCGCCGGCGACGGCCTGCAGAGCCTCGCCTTCGAAGCGCTGGCCGCACCGACGCACAACCCGGCCGATCCCGCGCTGCGCCTGGAAATGTTCAGCAGTCTGGCCCGCGCCGCCGGCCCCGGCGGAATGGTCGGTGGCCAGGCCATCGATCTCGGCTCGGTGGCTTGCAAACTCGACCGCGAGGCGCTGGAGCTGATGCACCGGCACAAGACCGGCGCCCTGATCGAAGCCTCCGTGCGCCTGGGCGCACTCGCCAGTGGCCGTGCCGATGCCGTCAGCCTGGCCGCGCTGCAGCAATACGCCGAAGCGGTCGGCCTGGCCTTTCAGGTACAGGACGACATCCTCGATGTGGAAAGCGACACCGCCACCCTGGGCAAGCACCAGGGCGCCGATATCGCCCGCGACAAGCCCACCTACCCGTCCCTGCTGGGCATGGACGCGGCAAAGGCCTACGCGCTGGAGCTGCGCGATCTGGCCCTGCACGCGCTGCAACCTTTCGGTGCGAGCGCCGGGCCGCTGCGCGAGCTGGCGCGCTTTATCGTCGAACGCCGCAGCTGATAGCGCTTTCCGCGGCGGCATTCCGACCCGGACCACCCCACCGTGGCCCTGTTAGCGCCACGGTCATTCTTATCGTCGAGCCCATCGGGTAAACTGCGGCTCTTTTTTCAGCCAAAAACGATTCGCCCGATGCTCAAGACGTTCCATGAGATTCCTCGGCTTCGCCCCCAAACGCCCATTCTTGACCGCGCCGCCACGCCCGCGCAGCTGCGTCGCCTGGGCGAGGCGGAACTCGTAGAACTCGCTAACGAGCTGCGCCAGGATCTGCTGTTCAGCGTCGGCCAGACCGGCGGGCACTTCGGCGCCGGTCTTGGCGTGATCGAGCTGACCATCGCGCTGCATTACGTTTTCGACACCCCGGACGACCGCCTGGTCTGGGATGTGGGCCACCAAGCCTACCCGCACAAGATCCTCACCGGACGCCGCGAGCAGATGGCCAGCCTGCGCCAGAAGGACGGCCTGGCCGCCTTCCCTCGTCGCAGCGAAAGCGAGTACGACACCTTCGGCGTCGGCCATTCCAGCACCTCCATCAGCGCCGCGCTGGGCATGGCCATCGCCGCACGTCTGCAGGGCCAGAAGCGCAAGTCCATCGCCGTGATCGGTGACGGCGCGCTGACCGCCGGCATGGCCTTCGAGGCGCTCAACCATGCGCCGGAAGTCGGCGCCGACATGCTGGTGGTGCTCAACGACAACGACATGTCGATCTCGCGCAACGTCGGCGGCATGTCCAACTACCTGGCGAAGATCCTTTCCAGTCGTACCTACAGCAGCATGCGCGAAGGCAGCAAGAAGGTCCTCTCGCGCCTGCCCGGCGCCTGGGAAATCGCCCGCCGCACCGAGGAATACGCCAAGGGCATGCTGGTGCCCGGCACCCTGTTCGAGGAGCTGGGCTGGAACTACATCGGCCCCATCGACGGCCACGACCTGCCGACGCTGATCGCCACGCTGCGCAATATGCGTGACCTGTCCGGCCCGCAGTTCCTGCATGTGGTGACCAAGAAGGGCAAGGGCTTCGCCCCGGCGGAAGTCGACCCCATCACCTGGCATGCGATCAACAAGCTGGAACCGCTGGACGCCCCCAGGAAACCCAAGCCGCCGTCCGGCCCGCGCTACTCCAACGTGTTCGGCCAGTGGCTGTGCGACATGGCCGCGGCTGATACCCGCCTGGCCGGCATCACGCCCGCGATGAAGGAAGGCTCGGACCTGGTAGCCTTCAGCGAGCGCTTTCCCGAGCGCTACTTCGACGTCGCCATCGCCGAGCAGCACGCGGTGACACTGGCCGCCGGCATGGCCTGCGAAGGCGCCAAGCCGGTGGTGGCGATCTATTCCACGTTCCTGCAGCGCGCCTACGACCAGTTGATCCACGATGTGGCGGTGCAGAATCTCGACGTGCTGTTCGCCATCGACCGCGCCGGGCTGGTGGGCGAGGATGGCCCGACCCATGCCGGCAGTTTCGATCTGTCGTACCTGCGCTGCATTCCCGGCATGCTGGTGATGACCCCCAGCGACGAGAACGAGATGCGCCGCATGCTCACCACCGGCTACCTGTTCGAAGGCCCGGCAGCGGTGCGCTACCCACGCGGCACCGGCCCCAATGCGGTTATCGAACCCGGCCTGGAGCCACTGGAAATCGGCAAGGGCGTCATTCGTCGCCAAGGCTCGAAAGTGGCGCTGCTGGTCTTCGGCGTGCAGTTGGCCGAAGCGCTGGAAGTTGGCGAAACCCTGGATGCCACGGTCGTCGACATGCGCTTCGTCAAACCGCTGGACGAAGCCCTGGTACGGCAGCTGGCCGACGCCCATGAGTTGCTGGTGACCATCGAGGAAAACAGCATCATGGGCGGCGCCGGCAGCGCGGTGAGCGAGTTCCTCGCCGCCAAGGCCATCGTCAGGCCGCTGTTGCAGCTGGGCCTGCCGGATATTTACGTCGAGCATGCCAAACCCTCGCAGATGCTCGCAGAATGCGGCCTGGATGCAGTGGGGATTGAAGCGGCGGTACGGGCGCGGCTGGCGAAAATATAACGAACCGGTCAGCCCTATCTCAGGCAAGCGGCGGAAGCGCCTTCGGCGATTCCACCCTACGAAAAGCGACCCG
This sequence comes from Stutzerimonas stutzeri, assembly GCF_013522825.1. Classification (GTDB taxonomy): domain Bacteria; phylum Pseudomonadota; class Gammaproteobacteria; order Pseudomonadales; family Pseudomonadaceae; genus Stutzerimonas; species Stutzerimonas stutzeri_AK. The sequence goes on along the minus strand of NZ_JAAMQZ010000006.1, from coordinate 114,358 downwards.
CATGCCGCGGTTACCGTAGCCTGTATTAGCCGAAGGCGTAATACGGGTTTCCGCAGGCGTAATCCGACGATCCGAAGGCGTAAACCAACGAACAAGACACCACCCCTGGAAGCGTCTGAGCGTTCGCTCGTCGGGTCGGTGAAGCGCGACCCGACCTACGGGTGGAAAACGCCAAAGGGCTTTTCCGCACAACCCGCCAAACTGTAGCTCTCTTGCGACCCGGCCTGCTGGCCGCACAACCGGTACGAGCCCTCATGTCATCCCCACCCATCTTCACCATCCACTCCCCCGACCCCGCGCTAATCCCTGCGCTGCGCCACAAGATCGACCGCAAGACCAAACCGCTGGGCGCACTGGGACAGCTGGAAACTCTGGCCCTGCAGATCGGTCTGGTCCAGCAGACACTCAGCCCAAAGCTGCAGCGCCCAAGCCTGACCATCTTCGCTGCCGACCATGGGCTGGCCCAAGCGGGCGTCAGCGCCTACCCACCGGAAGTCACACCGCAGATGGTCTACAACTTCCTCGCTGGCGGCGCGGCCACCAATAGCTTCGCCCGCCAGCATGGCTTCGCCCTGCAAGTGGTGGATGCCGGGGTCAATGCCGATTTCCCCAGCGACCTGCCGCTGCGCCACGAGAAGCTCGGCTTCGGCACCGCCAATGCGCTGGCAGCCCCGGCCATGACTCGCGCCCAGGCCCTGCAGGGTCTGGAAACCGGACGGCGCATCGCCCATGAAGAGGTGGAAAAAGGCAGCAACGTGCTGGCCTTCGGCGAGATGGGCATCGGCAATACTTCCAGCGCCACGCTGCTGGCGCATTTTCTCGCCGGTCTGCCAATCGCTGTCGGTACCGGGCGCGGCACCGGCCTGGACGACACCGGGCTGGCGCGCAAGGTGGCCATCCTGGAGGCGGTCGCGGCGCGCGTCGGGCCGGGGCCGCACGACGTGCTCGACGTACTTGCGGAGGTGGGCGGCTTCGAAGTGGTGATGATGACCGGCGCCATGCTCGGTGCTGCGGAAAAAGGCGCGCTGATCGTCATTGATGGATTCATTGCCAGCGCCGCGCTGCTGGCAGCGATGCAGATCGCGCCCGCGGTGCGTGGCTACGCCGTGTTCGGCCATCGCTCAAACGAGGGCGGCCACCCGCTGCTGCTGGAGCATTTGCGCGCCACGCCGTTGCTGCAACTGGACCTGCGCCTCGGCGAAGGCAGCGGCGCGGTGCTGGCCTGGCCGCTGCTGCAGGCGGCCTGCGGCTTTCTCAACGAGATGGCCTCCTTCGAGGAAGCCGGCGTGAGCGACGAGGCCGCGCCGTGAACGAACGCCCCTTGCTGCGTCGCGAATGCGATCGCCTCCTGCTCTCGCTGCAGTTCTTCACCCGTATCCCGATTCCCGCCCGGGTGCCCTACTCCGAGGACGAGCTCAACCAGGCGGCGATCTATTTCCCGCTGATCGGCACCCTGATCGGCGCGCTCTGTGCGCTGGTCTACTGGGGCGCGACCTTGCTCTGGCCCGAGTCGGTCGCGATCCTCTTGAGCATGGCCTTCGGCCTGCTGCTGACCGGTTGCTTCCACGAGGACGGCCTGGCCGACTGCATGGACGGCATGGGCGGTGGCTGGGATCGCGAGCGCATCCTCGCCATCATGCAGGACTCGCGCCTGGGCACCTACGGCGCCAGCGCACTCATCGGCACCCTGGTGGGCAAATTCCTGCTGCTTAGTGCGCTGCCAGCGACGATCATCATCCCGATCATGATCCTCGCGCATACGATCAGCCGCCTCAACGCCGCCAGTATGATGCTCACCGAGGCCTACGCCCGCCCCGAAGGCAAGGCCAAGCCGCTGGCGGTGCGCATGTCGGCGACCGGGTTGCTGGTCGCAGCCACCCTGGCGCTGCTGCCTTTTATCTGGATCGAGATACCGGCGCCGCTCTGGCTGGCGCTGCTGCCATTGATCGCGCTGCGTTTCTGGTTCGCCCGCTGGCTACGCAAGTGGATCGGTGGTTTCACCGGCGACTGCCTGGGCGCGCTGCAACAGCTGAGCGAGCTGACCTTCCTGCTGGGAGTCCTGGCGCTGTGCCGCTTTGTCTGATTCGCCACACCCGCGTGACGGCCACCGACCTGTGCTATGGCCGGCTGGACGTACCGCTGGCCGCGAGCTTTGCCGAAGAGGCGCGTGCCGTCCACGACACGCTGGCACGGCAGTTTCCAAAGGGCTTGCCCCCCGTCTGGAGCAGCCCGAGCCTACGCTGCCGCAGCCTGGCCGAGACGCTGGGCGTCCCCTTCCGCATCGACGCCCGTCTGCAGGAACTGAATTTCGGTGACTGGGAAGGCCGTACCTGGGCGGAACTGGACTCACCCGCCGCACGGCACTGGGGCGACAACTGGCAGACTGCCGCTCCGCCCGATGGCGAAAGCCTGCCCGAACTGCTGGAGCGCCTGCGCGCCTTTCTGGCTGAGCTGGGCGACACGGAGGCCATCCTGCTGACCCACGCCGGGCCGATTCGCGCCCTGCATCACCTGGTCGCAGGGCAACCGCTGGACGCCGCGTTCAGGCTACCGGTGGGCCATGGCGATCTCATTTTGCTGCCTCAATCCTGACGTTGTCATTGCGCCCAAGCCTGCCGCCGGCTATGGTGCGCGCGTTTTCCATTCAGGTGTGCCGCCGCAAGGCGCGCATTAAACGGGAAGCCGGTGCGTTCAATCGAACAATCCCGGCGCTGCCCCCGCAACGGTAATCGACCGCGATCCCAGGGATCGCCGTTCGCTCAAACGCCACTGTGCCCCGGCATGGGAAGGCGAGCGCGATGCGAGTCGAGAGCCCGGAGACCGGCCTGAGCGGATTCGACTGGTGTTGCGGAGGGCAGCACCGTCAAGCGCGGCCACCTGCATTCCGGACCCCACGCTTGTTCCTGCCCTCCTCAAAAGTGCTTCGATCTTTTGAGGATTCTTGACCGATGAAACTGTCCCGTTTGGCCCTGGCCATCGCCCTGACACCCGGCCTGGCGCTCGCTGCCGATGAGAGCTCTTTCAGCGCGCAATTGCCGCCCATGGTGATTACCCGCGCGACCAATTTGAAAGCGCCGACCCCAGCCAGCGTAGCAGTGATCGACCGCGAGCAGATCGAGGCCAGTGCCAGCAGCGACCTGCTCGATGTACTGCGCAGCCAGGCCGGCCTGCAGATTCGCGACACCATGGGTGACGGTAACCGCGCCGCCATCAGCCTGCGCGGTTTCGGCGAAAATGCCGCCAACAACACCCTGGTCCTGGTCGATGGTCGCCGCCTGAATCAGCCGACCCTGGCCAGCGCTGACCTGAACAGCGTCCCGCTGGCGAATATCGAGCGGATCGAGATCATTCGTGGCGCCGGGACCGTTCTCTATGGCGATCAGGCAGTGGGCGGTGTCATCAACATCATCACGCGCACCCCATCCAGCAACGAGGCCTATGTCGAAGCCAGCCGAGGCAGTCACGACCATGAAGCCTTTCGCGGGCACCTGCATCAGCAGCTCGGGGGTGGTTTCTCGCTGTATGCGAGCGGCGAAACCCGCAGCAACGACAATTACCGCGACCATAACAACGCCGACTACAGCAATGCCTTCGCCCGCCTGCGTTATGAACACGACAACGGCCACGTGTTTTATGAATACCAGACGGTGGATGACGAACTGCTTTTTCCCAACGCACTTTCTCTGGCTCAGCGCCGCCAAGACCGCAAGCAGAGCAACTCGCTGGCCTGGAACGACAGCAAAAGCCAGGTTCATCGCCTGGCGCTGGAACAGCGCCTGAGTGAAGTCTGGAGTGCGCACCTCGACTACAGCCACAGCGATCAAGATGGAGTCGGCAGTTTCGGCCCCGGCTCTGAATTCACCCAGGGCACCCGTATCGAAACCATCAGCCCGCGTCTTACCGCCCGATTCGATTCGCCTCTCGGGCAAGCCGAATGGCTGCTGGGCCATGACCATATCACCAGCGATTACGAGTACCTGGCTTCGTGGGGCGACACCCTCGCACAACAAACTCTGCGCGACTGGTACACACAGTTCAGCCAGGATCTCGGGAATGGATTGAATCTGGTGATCGGTTACCGCGTCAGCGAAGCGGATGACGAAAGCACCGCTTCCAGCCGAGCGCATCGTGATCGCGAAGGCAGCAGCAGTATCGGCCTGAGCTGGCAAGCCAACGAGCAGACCCGCGTATTCATCAGGCGCGAGGACGTTCTGCGCTGGGCCAATGTCGACGAAAACGGTTTTACTTCGCCGGATGTCACCTTTCTCAAACCGCAAACCGGCGAATCCTGGGAAAGCGGCGTCGAGTGGAACGACGGCATTCAGCAATACCGCCTCACGGTGTATCGCCTGGAACTGGAAGACGAGTTGATGTATGACCCGACCGCACCCGGCCCCAACAGCGCCTGGGGCTTCGATGGCGCCAACATCAACCTGGACAAGACCCTGCGCAAGGGCGTTCTGCTCGAAGCCGAACGCCAACTCAGCGCTGATCTGAGTATCGGTGGTCAGTACAGCTTCACCGATTCCGAGTACCGCGACGGCAGCTTCAAAGGCAATGACGTGCCCTGGGTGTCGCGCCACAGCGCCAGTGCTCACATGAGCTATGAAATCCTGCCTGGACTGCGCAGCTACGTGGAGGCGGTATATACAGGCAAGCGCTATTACTCTGGCGACGATGCCAATGTTCAGCAGAAGGCCGGCAGCTACACCTTGGTCAATGCCGCTCTGGCCTATGAATACAGGCAGTTCAACACCAAACTACGGATCAACAACCTGACCGGCAAACGCTACGATGCCTTCGCCACCGCAGCCAGCCGCTATCCCGCACCCGAGGAGGAGGTACAGCTGAGCGTTGGTTACCGTTTCTGAATGCCTTTGCCGAGGCGCCACAGACCGTCTGGATTAGCCGTAGGCGTAATCCGGGGCTGATGCCTGACTCGACACGCAGGTCCCCCGACATTCCATGCCGCCGTAGCCTGCGTCCGGCGGATCGATGAAGCATTGATCCGCCCTACACCGTCAGCACCTTGCCTTTTCAGGTAACGTGCTGACTTCTCATTACCCAGCAACCTTTTGGCCAAATGATCAATCGCATTGCTCAAATCGCCCTGGCCATGTTCTGCATACTCCCTGGCGCAAGCTATTCAGCCGCGCCGCAACGCATCCTCTCCCTCGGCCTGTGCGCGGACTGGCTGATCGCCCATCATGCGGACCGGAACAACGTGGTGGCCCTGTCGCAATTGCAACGCCGTTACCCCATCGACTGGATCGGTCCCGAGTGGCCAGTGCACGATGGCAGTCTGGAGCAGATCTTCGCGCTGCGACCCGATCTGGTGCTGGCCGGTCAGTTTTCGGCGACGCAACTGCGCCAACGCCTGGAAAGTCTGGGTGTGGAGACACAGGTGCTGCCGCTGCCGCGCACCCTGCAGCAGGTGGTGGAGTACGAAAAACAGTTCCTGCGCGCCCTGCAACTACCGGAAACGCTCGCCAGCACCGTGCCCGCCCCAATGCCCCGACCGGCCAGGCCGCAGCGCCTGCTGCTGCTCGGCGCCAACGCCATCGGCACCGGACAGGGCACGCTGGAGCACGAGATTCTCCAGCACGCCGGCTGGACCAACTACCTGACCGAACCCGGTTACCAGCGCCTGGACCTGGAGCGGATCGCCAGCGATCCCCCGGATGCGATTCTGTGGGCCGCGCCCAAGCATCGCGCACGCGCCAACCAGTTCGCCGAACACCCGGCGCTGGCCAGGAGCGTGCCGGCTGAGCGCTGGCTGACCAGCGAATTCTGGCGCTGGCAATGTCCGGGGCCATGGACCTGGGAACTGATAGGACAATTGCACCAATGGCTCGACTGATCACGCCATTGCTCGGCGGCTTGCTGCTGATCGCTGCCCTGCTCTCGCTGAGCCTGGGCTCGACGTCGGTCAACATGGCCGGCGGGCTGCTCGACTGGCTGCGTGGAGCAGATTCGCTGGAGGCCATCGTGGTCGGTGATATCCGCCTGCCACGCACCCTGCTGGCCATCTGCGTCGGCGCGGCGCTGGGTCTCTCCGGCGCCGCATTGCAGGGGCTGCTGCGCAATCCGCTGGCCGACCCCGGGCTGATCGGTGCCAGCCAGGGTGCGGCGCTCGGCGCGGCGGCGGTGTTCTATTTCGGTCTGCTGTCCTTCGCCGGCGAGATGGCGCCAGCGCTGGCCGGGCTGCTCGGTGCCGGTATCGCCCTGGTCCTGATGCTGGCCCTGGCCGGCTCCTCGCGTCCATCGATGGTGATCATGGCCGGCCTGGCGATTTCCACCGTCAGCGGCGCCGCGCTGGCGATGGTGCTCAACTTCGCGCCCAATCCCTTCGCCATGCAGGAACTGGTGTTCTGGCTGCTGGGCTCGGTGTCCGAACGCGGGCTTGATCACCTGCGCATCCTGCTGCCGGCGCTGTTGATCGGCAGCCTGCTGATCCTGCGCCAGCGGCCCCTGCTCTACGGCCTGAGCCTGGGCGAACAGGCCGCGCAGAGCCTCGGGCTGAACGTCAAACGCGGCAGCCGGCTGATCGTCCTCGGCGCCGCGGTGCTGGTCGGCTCGGCGGTGGCCGTGGCCGGCGCGATCGGCTTCGTCGGGCTGATCGTGCCGCACCTGGTTCGGCCACTGGTCAATCATCGTCCCGATCGCCTGTTGATCCCTTCGATGCTGGCCGGCGCCACGCTGGTGCTTTGCGCCGACCTAGTGGTTCGGCTGTTGCCGCCAGGGCGCGAACTCAAGCTGGGGGTGCTCACTTCGCTGATCGGGGCGCCCCTGTTCATCTGGCTGGTCTGGCGGGAGCGGCAGAAATGGAGCTGATCCGTGCCCACGGTCTGAGCGTGGACGAGCGCCTGCATGACGTCGATCTGGCACTCAATGCCGGCGAAGTGCTGGGCATCATCGGCCCCAACGGCTCGGGCAAGTCGACCCTGCTCAACTGCCTGGCCGGCGTGCAAAGGCATCGAGGCCGGATAGCCATCGACGGCCAGCCCAGCCAGCGCTTGAGCATCCATGAAAGGGCGCGCCAGGTGGCGCTGCTGCCACAGGCCAGCCAGAGCGCCTGGGCCCTGAACGTGGCGAACATCGTCACCTTGGGCCGCCTGCCCTGGGGCGACGAGGATACGGACAGGATTCACCATGCCATGCATCAGGCCGGTGTATGGCAGTGGCGCGACCGGCGCATCGACCAGCTCTCCGGTGGCGAGCAGACCCGCGTCTGGCTGGCCCGCGTGCTGGCCGGCGAGCCGCGCGTGCTGATCGCCGACGAGCCGGTGGCCAGCCTCGACCTGTACTACCAGCGGCATATTCTCGAACTGCTCAGGCAATACGCCGGCGAAGGGCGTGGCGTGCTGGTGTCCATCCACGATCTGGCATTGGCCGCACGCTACTGCGACCGCCTGTGCCTGATGCATCGGGGCCGCCTTTATCGCACCGGTACGCCGCAACAGGTGCTGACGCCGGAACACCTGGCCGAGGTGTTCCAGGTCGATGTGCATGTGGATTTCACCGTGCAGCCGCCGATCATCCAGCCGCGATGAGTGAATTGTCGGTTTACGCCTTCGGATCGTCGGATTACGCCTTCGGCTAATCCGACCTACAAAGCATGAGGCATGGTGTTGTAGGTCGGGTCGCGCTTTATCGACCCGACGAACCGAGCCGGATCGCGCCTCGGATGGCCGAGATATGCCACGAACGTTGGAATCCCGAATTACGCCTTCGGCTAATCCAGGCTACGGGCTCAGAGCACCGGCTTCGGGATGCGGTAGAGAATGATGGTCATCAGGCTGCCGAAGACCAGCAGCAGACAGGCCACGCCGCCCAGCCCCGACAGCGAACCCAGCGCCGCCAGCCAGGCCGGCAGGGCAGCCCAGTACAAGCCCATGACCTGAGCCCGCTGCAAGGTGGCCCAGCGCTCACGTTCCCCCGCCTCGTCACGCTCCTGCAGGGCAAAAAGCGCGCGCTTGAAAGCCGAAAAGGCCTTGAGGCTCGGGAACAAGGCGAACAGCCCGGTGATGAATATCGCGATGGGCGGCAGCCCCAGATTGACGTCGAGTGGCCCCAGCAACAGCCAGGGCAGCAGACACAGCGCCAGCCAGAACCACCAGAGCCGGTTCAGTCGAGTCCTTTCTTCGGTACGCTTCATGATTGTTCGGCTTCACCCTGATGAATTTCGCCGAGCAGGTGGCCGAGCTTGCCGGCCTTGGTGGCGAGGTACTTGCGGTTGTGCGGGTTATGCGCGATCTGCAGCGGCATACGCTCGGCGACACGGATGCCAAACCCCTGCAACGCCTTGACCTTGCGCGGATTGTTGGTCATCAGCTTGATTTCGGATATGCCCAGATGGTCTAGCATCGGCAGGCAGATCGCGTAGTCACGCATGTCCGGAGCGAAGCCCAGGCGCTCGTTGGCTTCGACGGTATCGGCGCCCTGGTCCTGCAGCTCGTAGGCACGGATCTTGTTCAGCAGGCCGATGCCACGGCCTTCCTGGCGCAGATACAGCAACGCGCCACGCCCTTCGTCGGCAATGGCGCTCAATGCCGCTTCCAGCTGGAAGCCGCAATCACAGCGCAGGCTGAACAGGGCATCGCCGGTGAGACATTCGGAATGCAGGCGACCCAGCACAGGCTTGCCATCTGCAACGTCACCCATGGTCAGTACGACATGCTCCTTGCCTGTGTCCTGATCGAGAAAACCATGCATGGTGAATACACCGAACGGCGTCGGCAATTGGGAAGCGGCGACGAACACGACAGACACCGGAGAAACTCCAGAAGCGGAAAAGCGGATAGTGTAACAGCAGAAGCAAGCTGCAAGCTGCAAGCTGCAAGCTGCAAGCTGCAAGCTGCAAGCTGCAAGCTGCAAGCTGCAAGCTGCAAGCCAGTGTAGGGTGGATGTCGCTTTTTACATCCACCGAGGTTCCGCTCGTCGGATCGATGAGGCGTGACCCGGCCTACAGCTGACGACCGCCACCTGTAGGACCGAATTTATTCGGCCAAAGATGCGCAGCCGAACAACAGCCGAACAAGTTCGGCCCTACAACTTGAAGCTTGTGGCTTGTGGCTTGTGGCTTGTGGCTTGTGGCTGCCGTTCTGGCGGTTTCACCTTTGCGTCAACTGCTTGTACAGCTGTGGCAGGCGGAATGGCAGCTGCTGGGGCTCCTTGATCAGGGTGTAGCCATTCGCGCCGAACATGTAGGGCAGGTAATCGCCCGCCTCGCTGTCGATGGTGATGCAGAACGGCAGCAGCCCCTGACGGCGGGCTTCGAGGACCGCCTCGCGGGTGTCTTCGACGCCGTAACGACCCTCGTAGACATCCAGGTCATTGGGCTTGCCGTCGGTCACCAGCAACAGCAGCTTGCGTCGCTGCTTGCACTTGCCGAGCAGTTCGGTGGCCTGGCGGATGGCCGCGCCCATGCGGGTGTAGTAGCCCGGCTTGAGTGCCTGGATGCGCCCACGGGTTTCGTCGCCATAGGGCTGGCGGAAGCGTTTGAGCTCCTGCATCCGCACCTGATGGCGGCGCAACGAGGAGAAGCCGTACAAGGCGAACTCATCACCGACCGCCGACAGCGCCTCGCCAAACAGCAGCAGGCTATCGCTGATCACGTCGATGACCTTGTGCTCGTCATCCAGGTGCGCATCGGTGGACATCGACAGGTCGGCGAGCAGCAGGCAGGCCAGATCGCGGCGGTTCTGACGCTGCTCCATGAACAACCCACGCTCGGCGCACTGGCCATGCTGGCGCTCGACATGGAAATCCAGCCAGGCCTGCATGTCCAGTTCCGAACCCTGCGGCTGGCCGCGCAGCCACTGGCGATCGCTGCGCAGGTGCTCGAACTGACGGCGCAGCTTGCGCGCCAGCGGGCTCAGACGCAGCGGCAAGCCCAGAGGTTCGGAGCCGCGCGGCAACATCATCTGCAGGTTGACGAAATTTTCCTGCAGGCACTGTTTGCGATAGTCCCACTCCGGCAGCTTGATGCCTTCGCCCAGCGGAACATCGTCGACATCAGCCGGCGGCAGATCCAGATGCAGCTTCAGCCCGCCGCCCTTGCGCATGCGCTGGCGCGACATGGCCATTTCATCGAGGTCCTCGGCCACGCGCGAGGCGTCCTCGTTTTCACTGTCGTCGCTCTGGCGATCCAGCTCGACGTGTTCGGTCCAACTGAACAGGTTCTCCAGACGAAACAGCATCAGGCCGCCCTTGCCGGAGTTTTCCTCGACGCGCTTGGCACGCTTGCGCATGCCCTTCTGCTCGGTGGCCGGCGCCTGCAGGTTGTTGTCCGGATCTTCATCGGCCAGCTCGGTGGCCTGTGGTACGCCAAGGTTTTCCGCTGGATACAGCCACATCGGCAACGGCCAGGGGGCGATTTCGCTGCGCGGGAATTGCTCGACGCTGCCGGGTTCCCGCAACGCCTGACGCAGCGCACGCTCCAGCGCGCCTTCGGCTTTGGACAATGTATCGGGATCGGGACGCAGCAGCAGATGCGCCTCCACCAGACGTTCATAGCGTGGCCGCATGGCCGGATATTGCTGGAGTAGCGACTGGGTCCAGCGCTGATTGTCGCGCGCCCAGTGACGCATCTCGCCCGCCTGCGCCGCAAGCAGCGCCAGCCAGCGATACAGATCCTGATTGAGTTCAGCCTCGGGATAGACCGCAAGGCTTTGTGGCAAACGCAGATTGCTCGCATCGCACCAGGCCACCGGCAATTGCTTGCAGGTCCCGGCAACCTGTTGCAGCAGGTTGCGCCGCAGCATCAGATCACGTGCATTGGCCGCTTCGACGCCAATGCCACTGGCGCCGCCCATGGCCCGAAACAGCACCGACAGCGGGCGCCGCATGCTCTCCAGCTCGACGCGTGCTTCGGGAAAATCCGGGTTCGCACGGCGGGTGATGAAGCGGTGCCAGACGCTACCGACCCACTCTTCGACTTCGATCGCAAAGGCCATGGCATTTACCCCTGTGCACCTCAAAACGGTGCATTTCAAAACAGTGCAAAACAGAAACGGCCCGCTGGGTCAGCCGGGCCGTCACTTCACATCGCAACCCGACTCAGATTGCAGCGGAGGCTGGAACCGTATCGTCAGCGGTTACCCGTCCACGCTGCCTGAAGCTGTACAGGTAGCAGACCAGGCCGATCAGGAAGAACACCCCGGCAATCAGACGCAGCCAGAAGAAGATCATCAGCTGATCAGTGGTATTCATGAACGACAGGGCGGCACCATCGGCAGGGATGCGCTGCAGCCAGATCTGGACGACGCCAGCGGCCGTCAGGAACAGTGTGATGGCAACCATCGACACAGTCATCAGCCAGAAGCCCCAGACCTCGATACGTTGCGCACGCGCATCCGGCGCTTCACCCAGGCCACGCAGACGCGGCATCGCGTAGCTGATCATGGTCATCACGATCATCGCGTAGGCACCGTAGAACGCCAGGTGGCCATGCGCTGCGGTCAGCTGCGAACCGTGGGTGTAGTAGTTCACCGGGGCCAGGGTGTGCATGAAGCCCCACACGCCAGCGCCGAAGAATGCCGTCACGGTAGTACCGATGGCCCACAGCGAAGCGGCCTTGTTCGGATGCTGACGACGACGGCGGTTCACCATGTTCAGCGAGAACAGCACCATGGCGAAGAACGGCAGCGGTTCCAGCGCGGAGAAGATCGAGCCCAGCCACAGCCAGACCACAGGCGCACCGATCCAGAAGAAGTGGTGGCCGGTACCGATGATGCCGGTGATCAGCGCCATGGCGATGATCACATAGAGCCACTTCTCGATCACTTCGCGGTCAACGCCGGTGATCTTGATCAGCACGAAGGCCAGCATCGAGCCCATGATCAGTTCCCACACGCCCTCGACCCACAGGTGCACCACGAACCACCAGTAATACTTGTCGCGCGACAGGTTTTCCGGGTTGTAGAAGGCGAACAGGAAGAACACCGCCAGGCCGATCAGACCGGTCATCATCACCGTGCTGATCACGGTCTTGCGACCTTTGAGCAGCGTCATGCCGATGTTGTAGAGGAAGCCCAGGGCCACCACCACGATACCGATCTTGGTGATTGTCGGCTGTTCGAGGAACTCTCGTCCCATGGTCGGCAACAAGTGGTTGCCAGTCATCTGCGCCAGAGCGGCGTAAGGCACCAGCAGGTAGCCGAGAATGGTCAGCACACCGGCTGCGGCAAACACCCAGAAGAGGATGATGGCCAGTTTCGGGCTGTGCAGTTCACGGTCCGCTTCCTCGGGAATGAGGTAATAGGCCGCGCCCATGAAGCCGAACAGCAACCAGACGATCAGCAGGTTGGTGTGAACCATCCGCGCTACGTTGAACGGGATCAGCGGGAACAGGAAGTCACCCACGATGTATTGCAAGCCCATGATCAGGCCGAACAGGACCTGCCCGACGAACAGAATCAAAGCAAACACGAAGTAGGGTTTGGCGACCGCCTGCGATTGGAACTTGAGATGCGGATTCATGATGCTCATCTCTTAGCCCTCCTTGTTTGGCGGCCAGTTGTTGGTATCGATCTTCGAAGTCCATTTGAGGAACTCCGCCAGATCATCCACTTCCTGCTCGCTCAGGTTGAACTGCGGCATTGCCCTGCGCCCTGGTACACCCAGAGGCTGAGCCTTCATCCACGCCGCCAGGAAGGGCTTGAAGGCCGCATCCTCACCACGACGAACGAAGACATTACCCAGCTCCGGCGCGAAGTAGGCGCCTTCACCAAGCAGGCTGTGACAGCCGATGCAGTTGTTGTTTTCCCAGACTTCCTTGCCGCGCACTACCGCCTCGGTCAACTCCGAAGCGTTGGTGCGCTCTGGAAAAGTCTGCTCTGTGTGATAGGTCAGGCCCAGGAATACCAGGAAGAAGAAGATGCTTCCCCCAAAGTAAATATTCCTGGCCATTCCCTTGGTGAAGGTCTCGGACATGGTCGCCTCCTCATGGCTTGGCGTCGCCAGTTTAAGAAGGCAGCTATCTAAAACTGCTTGATGGTAATCAAGAACATCTGATCAAACAGGTCAGGTATTAAAGGGGGCTGCAACGGAGGCTGGGAGCGGCGAGAAATGGCGGGGGAAGGTCGCTTGTCATGTCCATACGGCCCGCGCGGCGGAGCGTTAAAACCTGATCACTCGGAAAGGCTTTTCGACTTCACCTTCGTTCGTCGGATCGGTGAAGCGCGATCCGACCTACGTCGAGGTTGGCAACGGCATCGAATGGGATTTCGTAGGTCGTGTTAGCCGAAGGCGTAACCCGACGGGCGAGGCGTCGGCCTATAGCGTGCCAGACCGTCTGCTCGTCGGATCGGTGAAGCGTGATCCGACCTACGTCGAGGCTGGCAACGGCATCGAATGGGATTTCGTAGGTCGTGTTAGCCGAAGGCGTAACCCGACGGGCGAAGCGTCGGCCTACCGTGCCAGACCGTCTGCTTCGTCGGATCGGTGAAGCGTGATCCGACCTACATCGAGGCTGGCAGGCCGTAGCCTGGATTAGCCGCAGGCGTAATCCGGGTTTGCGAAGGCGTAACCCGACGGGCGAGGCGCCGGCCTGTACGCGCCAGACCGTCTGCTCGTCGGATCGGCAAAGCGCGATCCGACCTACTTCAAAGCAGCATCGCCAGCAGGATGCCGACCGCCATTACCATCGGCCAGGCAGACAGCAGCAACCGCCACATGAGAGGCGCGTGGCGCAGCTCCATGAAGCCGTCGGAGATCAGCCAGGCCTTGACCAGCGCAACCGCCAGCACGCTGACGGCCAGCAACAGGGTCGATCCGGAGCTGCCCAGGACAACAGTGGCGATGGAGAGCACCGCCAGAGCGAGCCAGCAGCCAATCAACACTTTCGAAGCGGACATCGCAACCTCGTCAGTTGAGTACATAAACCAGCGGGAACAGCAGCACCCAGACCATATCGACCATGTGCCAGTAGAGCACCCCGGACTCCATTCCGGCGTGATTCTGCGCGCTGTACGCGCGACGCCGGCAGAGTTCGGCCATCCAGCCGAGAATCACCATGCCCAGCAGCACATGCAGAAAGTGAAAGCCGGTCAGCAGCCAATACAGGGTAAAGAAGGTGTTGTGTTCCATGCCCAGCCCAAGGCTGGACAGGTGGCTGTATTCGTCGAGCTTGAGCACCACATAGACGCAGGACGTCAGCAACGCCGCCAGCAGCAGCCAGGCGGCGCGGCGCGACTGATCCATGCGCACCTGCTCCACCGCCAGCGCGGCGAACAGCCCCGAGGTCAACAGGCTGAGCGTCAGCGCCAGCCCTGTCGAGCTATCCAGCGCGGCGCGGCTTTGCGCGAACAACTCGGGATGCAGCAACTGGGTGACGGCGAAGGCGAGAATCAGGATCGCGAAGGCCGACAGCTCGACGAGAATGAAGAACCACATCGCCAGGTCGCCCGGCAGACGTCGGCTCACCCCGTTGGCGGCGTCAGCTGAAGTGGACATCGACGACATCCATCAGCGCGGCGACAGTTTGCGCATCATCAGACAGCGGCTCGGCAAGGCAGGCCATGCAGGCTTCATGCGGGCTCATGCCGGAGCGGATCATGCGCGCGGCAAAGATCAGCAGGCGGGTCGAGGCGACCTCTTCCAGATCGTGCTGTTCGAGACGGCGTAGCGCCTGCCCCAGCTTGACGATCTGCGCGGCCAGCTCGACATCCACCTGCGCCTCGTTGGCGACGATGCGCAGCTCCTCGGCAGCGGGCGGATAATCGAACCGCATGGCCACGAAACGCTGCCGGGTACTGGGCTTCATACCCTTGAGCAGGTTCTGGTAGCCGGGATTGTAGCTGACCACCAGCATGAAGCCCGGCGGCGCCTTGAGCGCCTCGCCGGTGCGCTCGATGAACAGCTCGCGACGGTCATCGGCCAGCGGGTGCAGCACCACGGCGGTGTCCTGCCGTGCCTCCACCACCTCGTCGAGATAGCAGATGCCGCCCTCACGCACCGCACGGGTCAACGGACCATCCTGCCACCAGGTGCCCTGTGAGCCGATCAGATGGCGACCCACCAGGTCGGCGGCGGACAGGTCATCGTGACAGGCCACGGTATACAGCGGCAGATTCAGCCGATGTGCCATGTGCTGGACGAAACGGGTCTTGCCGCAACCTGTCGGCCCCTTGATCAGTACCGGCATGCCATGCCGCCAGGCCTGCTCGAACAGTACCTCCTCATTGCCCAGCGCTTGATAGAACGGCGCGTCAGACATGCCGACAAGGTTCTCGGGCGCATTCATTGGCAATACCTCACTGCAACGGTTGGTTAATTCGACTGCCGCCAAAGTACCCGTCACCGCATCCTCCCCTCAAGCCATCCGCTGGCGAAGCTTGATCACGGTCAAGCCCTGATCGAAATGCAAGCCACCGCGAATTTTCACCCCACGACACAAGCCTGAAAAAAGCACACGCATTCACGTCTTTTGACTGATTTTAGCTACACGTTTCATTCCATCCGCGACACTGCGTCACGCTTGGGGGGTCACGAAACCTCTCTTGATTGCCATCAAGCGCATTCGCCGGAGCCCTCTCTAGGATGGAAATCGCACACAACAAGAAACATCTAGGAACTGCCATACCGTCGTAACTAGCAGGAGCCGCCCTAAGCGCTCCAAAAAGGAGAGACACCCATGAGCAACGTTGGTAAACCCTTACTCGCTGGCCTGATCGCCGGCATCTCACTGCTTGGCCTGGCGGTCGCCCAGGCTGCCGCTCCCGACATGACGGCGGAAGAGAAAGAAGCCGCCAAGAAGATTTACTTCGAACGCTGCGCCGGTTGCCATGGCGTGCTGCGCAAGGGCGCCACCGGCAAGAACCTGGAGCCACACTGGGAAAAAACCGAAGGTGGCCAGAAAACCGAAGGCGGCACGCTCAAGCT
This sequence comes from Stutzerimonas stutzeri, assembly GCF_013522825.1. Lineage (GTDB taxonomy): Bacteria > Pseudomonadota > Gammaproteobacteria > Pseudomonadales > Pseudomonadaceae > Stutzerimonas > Stutzerimonas stutzeri_AK. The sequence goes on along the minus strand of NZ_JAAMQZ010000006.1, from coordinate 98,473 downwards.
GGGTACCACGCGCCTTGAAAACATCATTGCGTACGGTACCGAGGGCGGGATGGTCAACTATGACGACATCCTGACCAAGGAAGAAATCAACATGATGGCCCGTTATTTACAGCACGAGCCACCCGTTCCGCCAGAGTTCTCCCTGCAGGACATGAAAGACAGCTGGAACCTGATCGTTCCGCTTGAAGAGCGTGTAACCAAGCAGATGAACAAGGTCAACCTGAACAACGTGTTCGCAGTCACCCTGCGTGACGCGGGCAAGCTGGCCCTGATCGACGGTGATACCCACAAGATCTGGAAGATTCTGGAAAGTGGTTATGCCGTACACATCTCCCGTATGTCCGCATCCGGTCGTTATGTGTACACCACCGGACGTGACGGCCTGACCACCATTATTGACCTGTGGCCTGAAGAGCCGATGACCGTTGCAACGGTTCGCTTTGGTTCTGACATGCGCTCCGTTGACGTGTCCAAGTACAAGGGCTACGAAGACAAGTACCTGATTGGTGGTACCTATTGGCCGCCACAGTACGGCATTGTGGATGGTCTGACCCTGGAGCCAATCAAGGTTGTTTCCACCCGCGGCCAGACCGTGGACGGCGAATATCACCCTGAGCCACGTGTTGCCTCTATTGTTGCCAACCCGGTCAAGCCCGAGTGGGTCGTGAGTGTCAAGGAAACCGGACAGATTCTGCTGGTTGACTACACCGACCTCGACAACCTGAAAACCACTACGATTGCATCGTCCAAGTTCCTGCATGACGGCGGTTGGGATGCTTCAAAGCGTTACTTCCTGGTCGCGGCCAACGCCTCCAACCAGGTCGCTGCGGTTGACACCAAGACCGGCAAGCTGGCTGCCATCGTAGACACCGCCAAGATTCCTCACCCGGGTCGTGGTGCCAACTTTGTCCACCCTCAGTTTGGTCCAGTCTGGGCAACAGGTCACCTGGGTGACGATGTGGTTTCCCTGATCTCTACTCCTTCCGATGAGAAGAAGTTCAAGAAGCATGCGGAGCACAACTGGAAGGTGGTGCAAGAGCTGAAGATGCCGGGTGCGGGCAACCTGTTCGTCAAGACCCACCCGAAATCCACCAACTTCTGGGCCGATGCGCCGATGAACCCCGAGCGTGAAATTGCCGAGTCCGTTTATGTGTTCGACATGAACGACCTGAGCAAAGAACCTCGTGTCCTGAACGTTGGCAAGGACTCCGGTCTGCCACAGGGCGCTGCAATTCGCCGTGCGGTACAGCCTGAGTTCAACCAAGCGGGTAACGAAGTGTGGATTTCCCTGTGGGGCGGCAAGGCTGACCAGTCCGCGGTTGTGGTTTATGACGACAAGACACTGAAGGTCAAGTCGGTCATTACCAGCCCGGAAGTGATCACCCCAACCGGCAAGTTCAACGTCTTCAACACCATGCATGACGTGTACTAACCGGCCCTGAGAGCCTGTCGGGCCTGACCACAGCGGCACAGCGTCAAGCCCGACAGTTTCCCAGGTTACCTGCTAAGCCCCCTGCGCTACGGCGCAGGGGTCAGGCAAGGAACGAACCCCATGAAAGACCATGACAGCAACGAAACACCCAAAAAAACCAGTCGCCTTGCCTTCTTATGCCGGCCAAGTACGCACTACTCACTTGGCACACTACTCATCGCGGGTATTGCAGCAGGAGTGATTCTCTGGGGCGGCTTCAACACCGCCATGGAAGCCACCAATACGGAAACCTTCTGCATCTCCTGCCACGAGATGGGCGACAACGTCTATCCCGAATACAAGGAAACCATCCACTACGAAAACCGTACCGGCGTTCGCGCAACCTGCCCGGATTGCCACGTGCCCAAGGAGTGGACGCACAAGATGGTGCGCAAGATCGAGGCCTCCAAGGAAGTCTGGGGCAAGATCACCGGCACCATCAACACACCGGAGAAATTCGAGGCCAAACGCCTGACCCTGGCACGCCGCGAATGGTCACGGATGGAGAAAAACGATTCACGCGAATGCCGCAACTGCCACAGCCTGGAAAGCATGAGTTCCGAAAAGCAGAAGCAGCGCGCACGCATGCAGCACAAGATGGCTGCCGAAGACAACATGACCTGCATCAACTGCCACAAGGGGATTGCTCACCACTTGCCTGAAGGCATGACCGAAGAAGACGAAGAGTGACCAGCCGTTCCAGGGCACTTCTAAAAACGTAGGCGAGGCAGCCAGCGCAAGGCGAAAACAGGCGAAAAAGCGCAGTTTACGAGTTGTAAATGAGCATTTTGAGCCTGTTTTCAACGCAGCGATGGCAACGCAGGTAGTTTTTAGAGGTGCCCTCCAGGCGGGCCAGCCAAGCATCGATGATGAGATGAGGAACCGAATATGAACAAGACCATGATGGCCAGTGCTGTCAGTGCCGTACTGGCCCTGGCCGCACACAACGCCCTGGCGGCCGCGCCCGCCGACTGGAGCGCCGTGCCCGCCGTCGAAACCGGCGTGTTCTACCCTGGCGTGTCGCCAGTCGAATGGATCACCAAAGGTACCGAACACGGCGGTGCGCGGGTTCTGCGCAGGGGTGAGACCTGCGCGGCCTGCCACTCCGAAGAGCTTGCCGAGATTGGCCAGAAGATCGTCAGCGGCAAGAAGATCGAGCCCGCACCGATTGCCGGCAAAGCTGCGTTCATCGCCACCACCGTCCAGGCCGCCCATGACGGCGAAAACCTCTACCTGCGCTTTACCTGGAAGCAGCCGGCGGCCTCCGGCAGCCCGGCGATGGACGAGCAGAACCCGGTCAAGATCGCCTACATGCTCGAAGCCGGCGACAAGGTTGAACTGGCCGCGCAGTCCGGCTGCTGGGCCAGCTGCCATGGCGACGCCCGCACCATGCCCGGCGCGGACGACAACAAGACCAAGTACGTCAAGGACGGTTCGCTGGCCAATGGCATCTACTACGACCTGAACCAGTGGCGTAGCGGCGAGAACAAGGCCTTCGACGGCTATGTCGCCGACCACCGCGAAATGGAAGGTGGCCAGGCGCTGGTGGGCGCCGAAGGCAAGCTCGACGGTGACACCTGGTCCGTGGTCTTCACCCGCAAGCTGGCCGGTGGCGAAGGCGATGTCAGCCTGACGCCGGGCAACACCTACAACTTCGGCTTCGCCATCCACGACGACAGCGCGACCGGTCGTTTCCACCATGTCTCGCTCGGCTACAAACTGGGCATCGACGCCGAAGGCGATATCACCGCCTCCAAGCTGTAACCAGGCGACCCCTGGTAGCGACATCGTGCGGGACCGGCGCAATGCCGGTCCCGCCCCACCTCGCCTGCAGAATTAGACGAAAGCGCCTTCGGCGATTCCATCCTACGAGATTGCACGACGCCCCATATTTTGTAGCCTGGATTAGCCGAAGGCGTAATCCGGGTCTCCGCAGGCGTAATCCGACGAACCGAAGGCGTAATCCGACAATCCATGCCTGTCAGCTCAGCCTTTAACCTACCTGGCCGCTCGCCTGTCGGATCGGCCAAGCGTGACCCGGCCTACACGTAGCCTTGTCTTTATCCCCACGCCCGTGCGCCAGATTGTCGCGTCCGCCGTTGCGCCTGCAACGAGACGAGGCCCAGGTTGATTGCAGTCAAGGACGCGCCCCACCCCGCTGCCGCATTCTCAAGCCGTGGCCAACAGTTCCCGGATGCTGGGCAATTTACCGCCCTCGACCGTAACCATGATCAGGGACAAAAGGTTGCTTCGCCCAACCGGTAAATTTAACGTGCATGTTCCGGCAAAGTCATGTCGGGCACCCAGGGGCGGGCTTCAAGAACCCCCCACTTAGCCTTGAGGAAGTACCATGAAGAAGATTCTCATTCCATTGCTTGCCATGGGCGGCGCTTTGGTCCTGCAACCAGCCATGGCTCAGGACGGCGAAGCACTGTTCAAGAGCAAGCCTTGCGCAGCCTGCCACAACGTCGACATGAAGATGGTCGGCCCGGCGCTGAAGGAAGTCGCCGCCAAATACGCAGGCCAGGATGGTGCTGTCGATCTGCTCGCCGGCCACATCAAGAACGGCAGCCAGGGCGTCTGGGGTCCGATCCCGATGCCACCAAACGCCGTAACCGAAGAAGAAGCCAAGACCCTCGCCGAGTGGGTTCTGAGCCTCAAGTAACGCAGTGTCCAGGAGGGCGTCATGACAGTGTCCCGACACGCAGTATCACGTTTGGGGCTCGCCCTGGCGTCCTTCCTCCTGATTCCCGCCGCACTGGCCGGCAACCCGACCGCTGAACGCCAGACGCAACTCGAACACCTTCTCGTGCAGGACTGCGGTTCCTGCCACGGCCTGCGCATGACCGGCGGCCTCGGCCCCGCGATCACCCACGACGCACTGGCCGGCAAACCCCGCGACAGCCTTATCGCCACCGTTACCCACGGGCGCCCCGGCACCGCGATGCCCGGCTGGAATGCCCTGCTCGACGAGCAGGATATCGTCTGGCTGGTCGATCTTCTTGTCGAAGGATATCCAAAGCCATGATCCGTCCTTTTCTGCTGCTGGCTGCGGCCAGCCTGCTGTTCGGCTGCGCGCAGCAACCCCTGCGCGGCACTGGCGACCTGGGCGTGGTGGTGGAACGCGCGACCGGCAGCCTGCAACTGATCGAGAGCAGCGGCATGACCAGCCTCGGACGCATCGAGGGCCTGGGCGACCTGTCCCACGCCTCGGTGGTGTTCTCTCGCGACCAGCGCTTCGCCTACGTCTTCGGTCGTGACGGCGGCCTGACCAAGGTCGACCTGTTGCACCAGCGCATCGACAAGCGGGTGATCCAGGGCGGCAACAGCATCGGCGGCGCCATCAGCCAGGACGGCACGCTGATCGCCGTGGGCAACTACGAGCCGGGCGGCGTCAAGGTATTCGACGCCGGGACGCTGGAACTGGTCGCCGACATTCCCGCCACCCCGCTGGCCGATGGCAGCCGCAACTCCCGCGTGGTCGGCGTCACCGACGTGCCGGGCCAGCGCTTCATCTACAGCCTGTTCGATACCGGCGAAACCTGGCTGCTGGACTTCAGCCAGGGCCACACGCCGCAGATCACCCGTTTCGAGAACATCGGCAACCAGCCCTACGATGCGCTGCTCACCCCCGAGGGTCGCTACTACATCGCCGGCCTGTTCGGCGAAGACGGCATGGCCAAGCTCGACCTCTGGCATCCCGAGCGTGGCATCGAGCGCATTCTCGACGGCTATGGTCGCGGCCAGCAGAAACTGCCGGTCTACAAGATGCCGCATCTGGAAGGCTGGACCGTGGCCGGCAACCAGACCTTCGTCCCCGCCGTCGGCCAGCACCGGGTACTGGTGATGGACAGCGAGAACTGGCAGCAGACCGCCGCCATCGACGTCGCCGGCCAGCCGATCTTCGTCATGGCGCGCCCTGATGCGCGGCAGATCTGGGTCAACTTCGCCCACCCGGACAACGGCAAGGTGCAGGTCATCGACAGTGAAACCCACGCAATCATCGCCACTCTGGAGCCGGGACCTGCGGTATTGCACATGGAATTCACCGCGCGTGGCGACCAGCTCTGGCTGTCGGTGCGCGACGGCGGCGAAATCCAGGTCTGGGACCCCTACACCCTGAAGCTGATCAAGCGCCTGCCGGCCCAGACGCCGAGTGGCATCTTCTTCAGCAGCCGCGCCCACGAGACGGGGTTATGACATGCAGCTCGACAACCTCAGCCGCCGCCTGATCGACCGTTTCCAGCATGGCATGCCGCTGTGCGCCGAACCCTACCGCGCCATGGCCGAAGCGCTGGAGTGCAGTGAAGACGAGATTCTCGCCAGCCTCCGGCAACTGGAGCAAGGCGGAGGGCTTTCACGCATCGGGCCGGTGTTCGAGCACAGCCGCGCCGGCGCCAGCACCCTGGTGGCCCTCGCCGTGCCACCCGCACGGATAGACGCCGTGGCGGCCCGCATCAACAGCCTCCCCGAGGTCAACCACAACTACCTGCGCGAACACCACTACAACCTCTGGTTCGTCCTCACCGGGCCGGATCGCGCACATATCGATACCCTGCTGACACAGATCGAAGCGGAAACCGGGCTCACGCCTCTGGATCTGCCCATGCGCCGCGCCTACCGCATCGACCTGGGTTTCCCCATCGGAGACGCGCCATGACCGCCCTTCTCGACGACCTGCAAGCCATGCACCTGCGGCGTCTGCTCGAAGCCGGCCTGCCACTGGCCGCCCGCCCTTACCAGGCACTGGCCGAACGCATCGGCGCCAGCGAACAGGCGGTGCTCGAACAGGTCCGCCACTGGAGCGAGGACGGCCTGTTCCGCCGCGTCGGTGTGGTACTCAAGCACCGCGCCATGGGCTTTCGCGCCAATGCCATGCTGGTCATGGACATTCCTGACGAACAGGTCGATGAAGTTGGTCGGCGCCTCGGCCAGGCTGCCGGCATTAACCTCTGCTACCAGCGCCCGCGGCGCCTGCCGGACTGGCCCTACAACCTGTTCTGCATGGTGCATGGCCGTGAACGCGAACAGGTCTGCGAGCAGATCGAAGCCCTGCTGGCCGAACACCAGCTGAGCCATGTGCCGCACCAGTTGCTGTTCAGCACACGCGCTTTCAAGCAGTGCGGTGGCCGCTACGCCCCATCCGCCGCTCGGGAGCTGGCCCATGGATGACCTCGACCGCCGCCTGATCAACCGCCTGCAGCATGGCCTGCCGCTGGTGCGCCAGCCCTGGCAAATGCTGGCGGCGGAGCTGGAAAGCGACTCGCAAACCCTGCGCGACCGTGTCCAGGCGCTGCTGGACGACGGCACCCTGACCCGCTTCGGGCCGATGTTCGACATCGAACGCCTCGGCGGCGCCTTCACCCTGGCCGCGCTGTCGGTGCCTGAAGAGCGCTTCGACGCGGTCGCCGCGCAGCTCGATGCGATGCCGGAAGTCGCCCACAACTATCGCCGCGAACATGCCTGGAATATGTGGTTCGTCCTTGGCTGCGCCACACCCGAAGGCATCGCCGAAGCCATCCAGCGCATCGAAGCGCAGACCGGCCTGCCGGTGCTTAACCTGCCCAAGGAGGAGACCTATCATGTCGGCCTGCACTTCCCGGTTTGATGGCCGGTTTGACGCCCGGTCCGATCTGTCCAGGCAACTGGTGGAACTCACCCAGGCCGGCCTGCCGCTGGTGGACGACCCCTGGAGCTGGATCGCCGAACGCCTGGGCATCAGCGTCGAGGCCACCCTCGAACTGCTCCAGGCGCTGCAGGGCGACGGCGCCATCCGCCGTATCGCTGCCGTACCCAATCACTACCGCTTGGGCTACCGGCACAACGGCATGACCGTCTGGGAAATCGATGACGCCGAGATCGCACGCCTCGGACCGCTGATCGGCAGCCAGCCCTTCGTCAGCCACTGCTATCGCCGGCCCCGCCGTGAAGGCTGGTACTACAACCTGTTCGCCATGGTCCACGGCCGCAACGCCGAGGAAATCGACGCCTACCGCGCCGAAATCCGCGCCCTGCTCGGTGACGCTTGCCGAGCGGATGAGATGCTGGTCAGCAGTCGCATCCTGAAAAAGACCGGCTTGCGCATCGCCGCCTCGGCAGCGCAACCCGCTCCGTAGACCGTAGCCTGGATTAGCCGAAGGCGTAATCCGGGTTTCCGAAAACGTAATCCGGCGCTCACGCGCCTGCTGACGAACAGAAGCCTCCGGGCCAGGCATGGCCCTGTAGGACCGAATTCATTCGGCCATAAATTCGCGCAAAAGGTCGAACACGTTTGACCCTGCAAGCCCCAAGGCCTTTTCCCATCGCCGGCACCGCGACCGGTTGCCCCACCCCCACGCTAGATCGGGCTTCCAGCCCATTCAGGGAGCCGCTGTCGCTCCTTTTTTGTTTCCAATCAAGGATCGGCCCGATTCGCTCGGAGATGCTGCGCCCATCGAAGACGCGAACCTGATGTGCCGTCGAGGAGAGCCGCCCATGTTGAGAATCAGCCATTACCTGCGCGCCCTGGCCCAGCCAAGCACTCGCGTACTGGGCGCTCGCAGTGCCGGCGGCACACGCCCGCCCGTGGTGATCTGGAATCTGCTGCGGCGCTGCAACCTGACCTGCAAGCACTGCTACGCCACCTCCGCCGACAGCGAGTTCCGCGACGAACTGGATACCGGCGAAGCGCTCAAGGTTATCGACGACCTGCATGACGCCGGTGTGCGCGTACTGATTCTGTCGGGCGGTGAGCCGCTGCTGCGCGACGATATCTTCCAGCTGTCCGATTACGCCCGCGACAAGGGCTTCTTCGTCGCCCTGTCCACCAACGGCACCCTGATCGACGAAAGCAACATCGAGCGCATCGCCGCCGCGCAGTTCGACTACGTCGGCATCAGCATCGACGGGCTGGAAGCGGTGCACGATGACTGGCGTCAGCTCAAGGGCAGCTTCAGTGCCTCCATGCATGCCATCGATCTGTGCCGTCAGCACGACATCCGCGTCGGCCTGCGCACCACGTTGACGCAGAACAACTACCCGCAGCTGCCAGCGCTGCTGGCCCTGATGCGCGAACACGACGTGCAGAAGTTCTATCTTTCGCACCTCAACTACAGCGGTCGGGGCAAGCGCAGCCGCAAGGCCGACGCCCATCACCAGATGACCCGCGACGCCATGCGCCAGCTGTTCGAGCAGGCCTGGGACGATGTGCAGAACGGTCGCGAAACCGATTTCGTCAGCGGCAACAACGATGCCGACGCCATCCTGCTGCTGCAGTGGGTCGAAGAACGCCTGCCGCAATACCGCGAGCGCCTGGAACAGATGTTGCGTGCCTGGGGTGGCAATGCCTCGGGCAACGGCATCGCCAATATCGACAACATCGGCGATGTACATCCCGACACCTACTGGTGGCAGCACACCGTGGGCAACGTGCGCCGTCAGAGTTTTCGCGAACTGTGGCTGGACAAGCCCGAGCCGCTGCTGGACGAGCTGCGTCAGCACCCGCGCGCAGTGGGTGGGCGCTGCGCCGAGTGCCGCTGGCTGGCCATCTGCAACGGCAATACACGCACCCGCGCCTGGGCCGAAGGCAACCTCTGGGGGGAAGACCCCGGCTGTTACCTCAGCGACGAGGAAATCGGTCTGCCAACACCCGCACGTATCCCAAGCGTTGAAATCAGCGCCCTCTAGAACAGCAGCACCCAGCGGTCGACAGAACCGTATAGAGCCAAGCGCAAAACCGTCAGCCTCGATGAGAATTCAGGAGCACCGCATGGACCAGCCAATCACACTCCCCGCGTCATTGAGTGCCTCGTTCGCCGCTGGCGAAGTCGCTCTGGTCGGTGCCGGCCCCGGCGATCCGGGCCTGCTGACCCTGCGCGCCTGGAGCCTGCTGCAACAGGCCGACGCCGTGGTCTACGACCGCCTGGTCAGCGACGACCTCATGAACCTGCTGCCAGCCATCTGCGCCCGGCATTACGTGGGCAAGACCAGCGGCTACCACAGCCTGCCGCAACCACAGATCAATCAACTGCTGGTCGATCTGGCGAAGCAGAACCTGCGCGTGGTGCGCCTCAAGGGCGGCGATCCGTTCATCTTTGGTCGCGGCGCCGAGGAAATCGAATACCTGCTGCAGAACGGCATCGACTGCCAGGTAGTGCCAGGCGTGACCGCGGCAGCCGGTTGCAGTGCCTATGCCGGTATTCCCCTGACCCACCGCGACCTGGCCCATTCCTGCCAGTTCATCACCGGCCACCTGCAGGAAGACGGCGCCCTGTTGCTGCCCTGGAACAGCCTGGTCGAGGGCAAACAGACCCTGGTGTTCTACATGGGCCTTGGCAGCCTCAACGAAATTTCCCGCAACCTGATCGCCGCAGGGCTCGCGCCGCAAACGCCCGCCGCACTCATCGGCAACGGCACCCGCGCCGAGCAGCAGGTGGTGCGCTGCACGCTCAAGGAACTGCCGAACATGGCCCGCGAACAGCAGTTGAAAGCTCCGACCCTGACGGTGATCGGCAAGGTCGTCGGCCTCTTTGCCGATGAGCAGCTGGAATACCCGGCACGCCTGCGCGCCGAGGCCAGTCCAGCGGCTGCCGAGGAGCAAGCGTCATGAAGCGAACACTCCCACTGACCCTGTTGATCCTGTGCGGCAGCCTGCAGGCCGCGCCGCAGGCAGTCACACTGGAACAGGCCGCAAGCCTCTACGAACAGCACTGCCAGAGCTGCCACGGCGTCAATCGCCTGGGCGGCGCCGGCCCCGCGCTGCTGCCGGAAAGCCTCAGTCGGATCAAGCCCGACGAAGCACGCCAGGTCATCCGCGATGGCCGCCCGGCCAGCCAGATGATGGCCTACACGCACCTGCTCGACGACGCACAGATCGACGGACTGGTCAGCTACCTCTACCAGCCCTCCGCAACGCCACCGACCTGGAGCGATGCCGACCTTCGCGCCAGCCACCGCATCCTCACCGATGTGGCCACGCTACCGACAAGCCCGCAGCATGGTGCCGACCCGCTCAACCTGTTCGTCGTGGTGGAGGCCGGCAATCATCATGTGCGCATCCTCGACGGCGAACACTTCGAGGAGCTGGCCAAATTCCAGTCGCATTTCGCCCTACACGGCGGGCCGAAATTCTCCCCCGACGGGCGCTTCGTCTACTTCGCCTCCCGCGACGGCTGGGTCAGCGTCTACGACCTGCACAACCTGAAGATGATCGCCGAAGTCCGCGCCGGCCTGAACACCCGCAACATGGCGATCAGCAACGATGGCCGCTGGGCGCTGGTAGGCAACTACCTGCCGGGCGAACTGGTGGTGCTCGATGCCCGCGACCTGTCGCTGGTCAAGCGCATCCCGGCCACCGGGCTGGACGGCACCCCTTCAAGGGTCAGCGCCGTCTACACCGCGCCGCCACGCGACAGCTTCGTAGTCGCCCTGAAGGACGTGCAGGAAGCCTGGGAACTGTCCTACGCCGGCGAGCCGACCTTCGAGCCACGCCGCATCCAGGCGGCGGACTTCCTCGACGACTTCTCCTTCACCCCCGACTACCGCCATTTGCTCGCCACCTCGCGCAAGGCCCACGGCGGCCAGGTGATCGACCTGGACACCGGCAAGGCCGTCACCGACATCCCGCTGCCGGGCATGCCGCACCTGGGCTCGGGCATCTACTGGAAACGCGATGGCAAGTGGGTCTTCGCCACGCCCAACGTCAGCCAGGGACTGATCTCGGTGCTGGACATGCAGGACTGGTCGCTGATCAAGGAAATCCCCACCGAAGGGCCGGGCTTCTTCATGCGCAGCCACGAAAATTCGAAGTACGCCTGGACCGACGTGTTCTTCGGCCCCAACAACGACGCCATCCACCTGATCGACAAACAAACCCTGGAAGTCGCCCACACCCTGCGCCCGATGCCCGGCAAGAACGCCGCCCACGTAGAGTTCACCCGCGACGGCAAACACCTGCTGCTCAGCGTCTGGGACACCGATGGCGCGCTGCTGGTGATCGAGGCCGACACCCTGAAGGAAATCAAACGCATCCCGATGAACAAGCCTTCAGGCAAGTACAACGTCGGCAACAAGATCGAATTCGCGGAGGGCACATCGCACTAGCCGATAGGTTGGATTACGCCCCGTATCGTCGGATTACGCCTTCGGCTAATTCGACCTACGAATCAGGTTTCGCAGGTCGGGTCACGCTTCACCGACCCGACGGGCGGAGTCAAAGTCATTCGCCGGACTACGCTCCGCCTCGTCGGATTACGCCTTCAGCTAATTCGACCTACGAACGACAGGTTTCGTAGGTCGGGTCACGCTTCATCGACCCGACGGGCGGAGTCAGGGTCATTTCACCGGACTACGCTTCGCTGACTGGCACAATCCAATAAGACGTGCGCTTCCGACAAGCTGTAGCTACAATTGTAGCCACATCACGAAAAGGAGCCCCATCATGGCCACTACCGCCGATACCGTTGTCCGCGCACGGATCGATAGCGCTACCAAAGAAGCCGCTGCCCGGCGCTTGTCAGAGTCCGGCCTGAGCATCTCAGAGGCCATCCGTCTGATGATGACTCAGATCGCAGCCGGTCAGGATCTACCCTACGACCGCACTCCGAACAAAGCCACCACCACCGCCATGGCCGAGCTGATGAATGGCAAGGGCAAAAAGGTCGCATCCATTGACGCACTGTTTGATGAACTGGGGAGTTGATGCTTGTACCTGTATTGTCCAGCGCCTTCAAAAAAGACTTCAAACTGGCACAGAAGCGCGGCAAGGACATGGGCAAGCTGAAAACGCTGCTCAACTTGCTGGTCAATCGTGAACCATTGCCAAGCAGCTACCTTGATCATCCGCTGAAAACAACTGGAAAGGCTTCCGCGATGCACACATCGAACCCGACTGGTTGCTGATTTATCGAGTAGAGGGTGATGAGCTACAGCTAGCCAGAACAGGAACACACGCCGATATTTTCAATAAATAGTTTCGTAGGTCGGGGCACGCTTCATCGACCCGACGGGCGGAGTCAGGGTCATTCGCCGGTGCTCCGCCCCGCCGGTTTACGCCTGCGGCTAATTCGACCTACGAACGACGGGCTTTGTGGTATCAGCGGCGCAGGCGATACCACGGTGTCAGAATCTGGCGAACTGCAGATAACTGACGGTGATCTGCTCACCCCAGAGCAAGGCAACCCAGCCGGCAATGGCCAGATAAGGCCCGAAGGGAATCGGTGTGCCGCTCTCGGCCTTGCGCATACGCAGCATGATGGTGCCCAGCACCGCGCCGACCAGTGAGGACAGCAGAATGGTCAGCGGCAGCACCTGCCAGCCGCCCCAGGCGCCGAGCATGGCCAGCAGCTTGAAGTCGCCATAACCCATGCCTTCCTTGCCGGTCACCAGCTTGAACAGCCAGTACACCGACCACAGACTCAGATAGCCCGCCACCGCGCCCCACAACGCATCCGCGAGGGACACGAACAGGCCGAAGCTGTTGACGATCAACCCCAGCCACAGCAACGGCAGCACCAGCGAATCCGGCAGCAATTGATGATCGACGTCGATCATGCTCATCGCCAGCAGCCCCCAGGTCAGCAACAGCATCGCGCCGGCCTGCCAGGTGAAACCGAAATGCCAGGCGACGTAACCCGAGAGCAGCCCACACGCCAGCTCCACCAGCGGGTAGCGCCTGCTGATCGGCGCCTTGCACGCCGAGCACTTGCCACGCAACGCCAGCCAGCTCACCAGTGGAATATTCTCCCAGGCACGAATCCGGTGATCGCAATGCGGGCAGCGTGAATGCGGCAGAAACAGATTGAACATCGCCGCGTCAGGCTCGGCAGGCAACTCCAGAAACTCCCGCGCCTGGGATTGCCACTCCCGCTGCATCATGATCGGCAATCGATAAATGACCACATTGAGAAAACTGCCCACCAGCAGCCCCAGCACCAGCGCGCACAAAACAAAGGCCAGCGTGTTGCTGGCCAGAACTTGAAAGATCATCGAGTTATCCGACCACGCTGCCGAGCTGGAAGATGGGCAGGTACATCGCAATGATCAGGCCACCCACCAGCACACCCAGCACCGCCATGATCAGCGGCTCCATCAGCGTCGTCAGGTTATCCACCATATTGTCCACTTCGTCCTCGTAGAAGCCGGCGACCTTGTCCAGCATCTCGTCCAGCGAACCGGACTCCTCGCCAATGGCCGTCATCTGGATCGCCATCGAAGGAAATACATTGGTGGTGCGCATCGAGAAGTTCAGCTGCACACCAGAGGATACATCGTTGCGAATCTTCGCCACCGCATTGCGGAACACCACGTTGCCGGTCGCCCCCGCTACCGAGTCCAGCGCATCCACCAGCGGCACACCCGCCGCAAAGGTCGTGGACAAGGTACGTGCATAACGCGCCACCACCGCCTTGTAGAGAATGTCGCCAACAATAGGCGCCTTCAGCAGCATCCTGTCGAGCGCATCACGAAACTTCTCCGAGCGTTTGTAACTGTGCTTGAACAGGAATGCCGCCACGAACAGCCCCAGAAGCACCAGATACCACCACTCCTGCAGCCAGCGCGAAAGCCCGACCACCATTTGCGTAAACGCTGGCAGTTCGGCCCCAAAGCCTTGGAACACACTCTCGAACTGCGGCACCACCTTGATCAGCAGGATCGCCGAAACAATGATCGCCACCACGATGACCGCAATCGGGTAGGTCATCGCCTTCTTGATCTTGGCCTTGAGCTGCTCGGTTTTTTCCTTATACGTGGCAATCCGATCCAGCAACGTTTCCAGCGCACCGGACTGCTCGCCGGACTCCACCAGGTTGCAATACAGATCATCGAAATATTGCGGCTTCTTGCGCAGCGAACCGGCGAAGCTGTTACCGGCGGCCACTTCCTGCTTCACCTCATCCACCAGCTTGCGCATGTTCGGATTGTCGAAGCCCTCGCCGATGATGTCGAACGACTGCAGCAACGGCACGCCAGCCTTCATCATGGTCGCCATCTGCCGGGTGAACAGCGCGATATCCATCGGCTTGATCTTCTTGCCGGAACTGAACAGCGAGACGGCCTTCTTGCGCACCTTCAGCGGATTGATACCCTGCTTGCGCAGTTGCGCCTTGATCAGCGCCGGGCTCTGCCCGGAAAGCTCACCTTTGACCTTGCCGCCCTTGCGATCAGTCCCCTCCCAGGTGAACACACTGGTTTTCAACGCTTTTTCCGCCATGGGTTAATCCTTGGTCACGCGGTTGACTTCCTCCAGGCTGGTGATGCCATGCATGGCTTTGACCAGACCCGAAAGGCGCAAATCATTGAAACCATCTTTGCGCGCCTGCAGGGCGATATCGATGGAGTTTCCTTCCTCCATGATAAGCCGCTGCAGAGCAGGCGTGATTTTAACCACTTCATAAATACCGACACGGCCCTTGTAACCGCCGTTGCAATTATCACAACCCACCGGGCCATAAAGCTGGAAAGTGCCGATCCTGTTTTCAGGGAAGCCTTCCTTGAGCAGAGCCTCGCGCGGCACCTCCACTTCCGTCTTGCAACTCGGGCAGAGTTTGCGCGCCAGGCGCTGGGCGATGATCAGGTTCACCGAAGTGGCGATGTTGAACGCCGGCACGCCCATGTTGCGCAAGCGCGTCAGGGTCTCGGCGGCGCTGTTGGTGTGCAGCGTGGACATCACCATATGCCCCGTCTGCGCCGCCTTGATGGCGATCTCGGCGGTTTCCAGGTCGCGGATCTCCCCTACCATGATGATGTCCGGGTCCTGGCGCAGGAAGGCGCGCAACGCCTGGGCGAAATCCATGCCCTGGCGCGGGTTGACGTTGACCTGGTTGATGCCCTCCAGATTGATCTCCACCGGGTCTTCGGCGGTGGAGATGTTCACATCGATGGTATTGAGGATATTCAGGCCCGTGTACAGCGAAACCGTCTTGCCCGAACCCGTCGGCCCGGTGACCAGAATCATCCCCTGCGGCTGCTTCAACGCCGCCATATAAAGCGCTTTCTGGTCCTCCTCGTAGCCCAGCGCATCGATGCCCATCTTCGCGCTGGAGGAGTCGAGAATCCGCATCACGATCTTCTCGCCCCACAGCGTCGGCAGGCTGTTGACACGAAAATCGATGGACTTGTTCTTCGACACCTTCATCTTGATGCGGCCATCCTGCGGCTTGCGCCGCTCGGCGATATCCAGCGCCGCCATCACCTTCAGGCGTGCGGAAATGCGGCTGACCAGTTGCACCGGCGGGCGCGCCACCTCGTGCAGCACGCCGTCGGTACGGAACCGCACCCGGTAGGATTTCTCGTAGGGCTCGAAGTGCAGGTCCGACGAGCCACGCTTGATCGCATCGAGCAGCATCTTGTTGACGAAGCGCACCACCGGCGCATCGTCAGCCTCGTTGTGCTCGCTCTCATCTTCAGTGGAGCCGCCACTGATCTCCACATTCAGATCGTCCAGATCCGAATCGCTCAGCCCGTCCAGCGCCGTAGCGGCGGACTCGAAAAACTTGTCGATGGCCTGGCCCAGCTTGTCATCCTCGACCAGCACCGCCTCGACATTGAGCCCGGTATTGAACTGGATATCACTGACCGCCAGGTGGTTGGTTGGGTCGGAAACGGCCACGTAGAGCTTGTTGCCGCGCCGCTGCAACGGCAGCACCCGATGCTGGCGCACCAGCTTCTCGCTGATCAGATCCTGCGGCTGGGTTTCCCTGTCCAACGTGGCAAGGTCGAAATAAGGGATGCCGAACTGCTCACCCGCCACCTCCATCACCGTACGGCTCTTGACCAGTCTGTTCTGCACCAGCCAGGTCACCAGCGGCATCTGGTTGCGCTGGGCTTGCTGCTGCGCCTGCAGTGCCGTTTTTTCATCGAGCTGGCCAGCCTGCACCAACTGTCGGGCCAGACCGCCGAGGGGAGCGTTCTCGTTCATGGGCGTCGCCTATGGAGGCTGGAAAGATCGCGCCCTTATAACGCAGTTCCCTAGGCGCGCCAAATCCGCAAAAAGCGTGTGGCAATTTTTGTCACTTGCTGACTAAAGCGGTAGGAGCGGGCCATGCCCGCGAAAGCAGACTAAACCCACACCCCTTGGAAATGGCTTCCTGTAGAGGCAACGCTCTGCAGACATGATCCCCGATCAGCGCAACACCCGTTTTCGTGGGAACGGGTCATGCCAGGGTGCAAGCCATGTTCGTGGGCATGGCCCACTCCTACAGGGTGCTAGCGCACACCGAACCCGTAGGAGCGGGCCACGCCCGCGAATACCCCCACCCCAAACCTTTCCCAGCAAGACACGCCGCCCCAACCCAGCCGCCAATCCCCAAAGAGTGACCTAACTCACAACCAGGCACTTCCACCCAGCCACCCAGCCGCGCCTGGCACGGATGCTGCTCCCCACTCGGCAGGTCCAACGACCTCACCAACACAGGAGCTTTTCAATGAAGTCCATCAAGAAGCAAAAAGGTTTTACCCTGATCGAGTTGATGATCGTAATTGCGATTATCGGCATTCTGGCGGCTATCGCCATTCCGCAGTTTAATGAATATCGCCAACGTGCTAACGACACCTCGACTGTTGCTGACGTTAAAAACAACATCACTTCCATTATCGCTTCGTTGAAGTAAACACTAATTTAAGGAGATTATGGATATGAAAAAAACTACTCTTTTTCTGGCGAGCTTGATGCTATCTAGCCTGGCTTGGGCTGTAGAGTTCCCAGCGTCAGGTCAGCTTGAAATGGATGTTTGTAACAACCTGAATGAAAACGTCTCTATCAACCTGACCACAGGCGTGGTAGCTGCCGTAGACTGTGATCCTACTAGGGTTGCAATTGCCGCCTGCCATACTGCAGGGATGGTGAAATCCCGCACTGTTGGGCAGAAGACGATCCAGGTTTCAGACACCAGTGAAGGCGCTGCGGCTGGAGCGACAAGAGATCATGTCGTATCCTGCACTGTAGGCACCGCCGATCCGGACTGTGAGATGACTGACGTAAATGGAGCTGCATTTGCTACTGCTACTACCACTAGAGGCACGGTGAATATTGCATACCCTGGCAACGGAGCATGCGACGGAGCAACTAAAGCAGATACAGTAGCGAAAACCTTGATCTAATAAGACACACCCTATAAGGAGGGAGGAATTATCCCCCCTCTTTATAACGCTTATATTTTAGCAACCTTCAAACCTGAATTTCAGGCCATCCTACCATTCCCAATAAAAATTCTTACCTAGCAAAAATCACTTGACTAGCCAATCCAGCATTGAACTCCAAATCTAACTAAGCCCTCCATTATAAATGTCCATCTTTCATAATAGTCTGATAGCGTTACGATTAGCTTTAAAAGCAAGCTACATACGTATGATCGTAGGCTCATTGTTTGTAGTCGCCATAGGGACTCTTCTGTCCGCCTATTTTGGTGGTCGCCAACCGATAACCGTAGGACTGGATGTGGGCTTTTCCATTATCCGTCTTTTGTTACCATTAATGATCGTACTGCTTGCGCAAGAATTACTATCCCGCGAGTTTGACAAGCGTTATTTTTTTTACTCATTTTCCTATCCACATGCTCGCAGCAGCCTGCTGCTTGGGCGCTTCGCTGCGATGCTGGCACTGCTGCTAGGCGCATTACTGGCACTGAGCCTACTACAACTAGGCTTGGTACATTTTATAGGTAGCATCTACCCTCAAGCCACCCCAGTGGCGTTGGGGCAGCCTTATCTAATTGTTATTGCATTCATTGCGCTCGATTTATTTTTACTGACAGCACTAGCCACCCTGCTGGCTGTAATAGCATCGACACCGAACTTTGTACTGATTGGTACCTTCGGCTTTATGCTGGTCGCGCGTTCTTATGGTGCTATAGTTGAATTGCTTAGCGACCAAGCGGGGCTGGTAAGTAATACCGAGGAGTATCGCGCTGGCCTCGGCGCATTAAGCTACCTGCTGCCAGACCTCGGCGCATTGGATATACGTATGCTGGCCTTGTATGGTGAACCAGCATTCTTGCCGAGCGACTGGCCTTGGTTGCTGTTGAGCAACCTGGGTTATGCATTTTCTCTACTGATGCTGGCGGCTTGGATGCTACAGCGTAAGCGATTTGTATAATTATGCCCAGCCGGTCATACATACCCCTACTGTTGGCCCTATTCGGATTCGGCATATTTTCTACAACCTCACAATGGCATGTTCACATGCCTGCGCCTGAGACTACGGCCATCAAAGGGCGAGTGGTCATCGCTGCTCCTATTTTGCTGGTACTGTATGGCAGCGACCGTTTTTTGGCAGCCAATCTCGAGACCATGCGCCTGGCCGCTACCGGGGTTGATTGGGGACAGGCGGATACTAGTTATCTGGTTCGCGCCCAACAAGAGGTAGCTGAGCTCAACCCCTGCCATGAGGATAACTATTATCTTGCCAATGGCTTGCTGACTTGGGGTGGAGCTGATCGTGAGGGCACAGAAGTATTACGCCGAGCCATGCAGTGCCGCTTCTGGGATGAGTTGCCGGCGTTTTTCTATGGATTCAACCAAGCATTTTTCAATAAAGACATTACCGAGGCTAGCCGCGCATTAGAGTTGGCCGCTCAACGCGCGACCGGTAATGCCGCAGGCTTTCGTAAGCTAGCGGTGATGTTGCAGGCAGAAAGCTTTGCCGACGAGAAACTTGCTCTCGACTATCTTACACAACAGCGAGATGCTGCACAGAATGATCCGAAGTTGCAGCAGCTGCTCGACAAACGCGTCATCCGCCTGCAAGACCTGATCGACCTGCGCGAGGCGCAGCGCCGCTTCGAGCCCGAGCATGGCCCGCTGGCAAACCTGGAACAATTGGTCGAGGCGGGCATCATCAACACCCTGCCCATCGACCCCCTCCGCCTCGGCTACGAGCTGCGCGACGGGCATATCGAACTGAAGAAACTGAAAATCGCCGGACTGGAGGAACAGCCTTGAGCGCAGCCGTGGAATTCAAGGGTGTCAGCCATACCTACCGGACCAAGAGCAAGCAGGTCCAAGCGGTACGTGATGTGAGCTTCAGCCTGGGCGAAGGCGAGGTGTTCGGCTTCGTCGGCCCCAACGGCGCGGGCAAGTCCACCACCATCAAGATCATGCTGGACATCATCAACGACTATCAGGGTCAGGTGACACTCTACGGCACCGATGCGCGCCAGGCCGACGCACGACGCGGCATGGCCTATGTACCGGAATCACCGGCGCTGTATGACCAGTTCACGCCGCTGGAAATCCTGCGCATGGGCCTGTCGATGTACGGCATCAGGCGCAGCGATGCCGATGCCTGGTGCATGCAATGGCTGGAGCGCTTCTCCGTGGACGGCAACGGCAAGCGCCGCATGCGTGAACTCTCCAAAGGCAACGCACAACGCGTCGCCCTGGCTCATGCCATGGCAGTCGAGCCCAAACTGCTGATCCTCGACGAGCCGCTGTCCGGCCTGGATCCGGTCGGGCGCAAGGACGTGGTGGAGATTCTCAACGACTACAAGAAGCAGGGCGGTGCGATCTTCTTCACCTCCCATGTATTGCATGACGTGGAGCGCATCGCCGACCGTTTCGGCTTTATCAACAAGGGACAACTGGTAACGGTCCGCTCCCCCCGCGAACTGGCCGCCGAACGCGCCGACTGCTTTATCCTGCGCTACCAGGCCGAACAGCCCCTGGGGCAAAGCTGCACCGCCCTGCGCCCCGGCGAGTACGAATGCGAACTGCCCCAAGCCGACCTCCCCGCCGCCATCGCCCAACTCGGCAACACCGGCGGCCACCTGCTGACCATCAAACCCGCCGTATCGCTGGAGACCGTCTTCTTCCGCATCCTCGCCGAAGCCCCGAAATAAGAAGCTCTGTACACCATGTTCGGCAAGCCGCACCCTGTCCTCCGTCCTGCCCCATCGTGCAATCCGCGCGGTGATGCGGCCAGACACCCAGGAAGGTGCAAAAGGTATCTGCGGCGCTGCTATGATGAGGCCCTCTCATAAGCGAGTGCCTTGTAATGACTGACTCGGACGTTCGCTGGCTGCAAAGGCTGGCCAACTATGAACGCGCCCTTGGGCAACTGACCCGCGCCGTCGAGCTGGCGCAGGAGCGACCGCTTAGCGAGCTGGAGCGCCAAGGTCTGATTCAGGCTTTCGAATTTGTCTTCGAGCTGGCTTGGAATCTGATGAAGGACTACTTCCTTTATCAGGGCAATCCGACCATCACGGGCTCCCGGGATGCCATTCGCACCGCGTTCAAACAGGGGCTGATCTCCGATGGCGAAGGCTGGATGGAGATGATCAAAAGCCGCAATCGAAGCTCGCATACCTATAACGAGTCCGTCGCTAATGAAATCGCCGAGGGCATTCTGGGGTGCTACCAGCAACTATTCGTACAATTTCATCAGCAAATGAAGGGGCTGGCGGCGCAAGCATGAACAGCGAGGAGCGTTTTGGACTACCGCAGTATGCGATCGATAAACTATCGGGCGTATTTCGCTCCTGCCCACAGGTCAAACGGGTTGTCCTGTATGGGTCACGCGCCAAGGGAACCTATCGCCCAGGGTCGGATATCGACTTGACGATGGAAGGACATAAACTGACCTTTGCGCAATTGCTGGCACTGGAAAACCAGATAGATGAATTGCTGCTGCCCTGGATGGTCGACCTGTCCTTACGAGCAGGTATCGACAATCCGGCCTTGCTCGAACATATCGAGCGTGTCGGCGTCCCATTCTATGAACGTGATTAGCACTATCACGGTATGGCAGATTCGTAGGATGGAATCGCCGCAGGCGCTTCCGTCGGTTACCGAGAACCTACAGATACAGATGTTCAAATCTTCGATTCAAGCCTCAGCACGCCCTGATCCTCGCGCCAGCTGACCCGTCCGAGAAAGCTCATGCCCAGCAGCGCTTCGGTGGGCGATGAGCCTTCCACCACCACCGCCTCCACGCCCATCACGTCGATGGCGCCGATCTTGACGCTGTTGAGGTGCACCTTCCAGGCCTTTGCCGTGCCGCTGGCGGTTCCGACCACGATCTGCCTGCCATCGACGCGATAGTCGATGCCCAGGCGGCGCGCCTGGTTTTCGTTGATGGCTACCGAAGTCGCGCCGGTATCGACGAGGAATTGCACCGGCTGGCCGTTGATCGAGCCGGCGATCCAGTAATGGCCGCCCTGCCCCTTGGCGATGCTCAGTTGCTTGCGTTCAGGCTCGGCATAACCGCCGCTCAGCTCGCGACTCAAGGGATAGTGACGCTCTGTACCTTCGACGCGCAGCACCGCGCCCTTGCCATCGGCACTGATCACCTGAACACCACCCGGCCCGGTCTGCCCTACCCGCACCAGCTTGCGTTGACCATCGACATTCACAACGGCGGCGCCAGGAAACAGGCCTACCACTTGTACGCGCGGCGCGGCGCTAACAGCAAAGGCAATCAGCGACAGCGTGGCCGTCAGCAGGGCAATGAAATGCATTGGTGAGGATTTCCTGAAAAACCGGGCAGAACGGCATTCTTCCATGAGCCATGGGCGGGTTACGGCGACCCGTCGCACAGTCCGACACTCAACCAAACATCAGCACGGTCAGATGCACCAGGCCACAGGCGGCGAAGCCGGCGAGGATGTCGTCGAGCATGATACCGAGGCCGCCGGTCACATTGCGGTCGATCCAGCTCAGCGGCCAGGGCTTGACGATATCCAGCACGCGAAACACGACGAAGCCGAGCAGCAGCCAGTGCCAGCCGGCAGGCACCAGCCAGAAGGTGATCCAGATGCCGGCGAATTCGTCCCAGACGATGCCTTCGTGGTCATGCACGCCCAGGTCCTGCGCGACCTTGCCGCACAGCCAGACACCGAACAGCATGCTGGCGACGATCAGCAGCCCGTAGGCCCAGCCCGGCAGGGTCTGCCACAGCGGCACGAAGGCCAGCGCCAGCAGCGAACCCCAGGTACCCGGTGCTTTCGGCAGGGTGCCGGAACCGAAACCGAAGGCCAGGTTGTGCCAGGGGTTGCTCCATACCGACAGTGGCATCGCCTCGGTGGTGGGTTGCAGGGAATCAGTCAATCCGGCTGTCCTCTCCGAATGGCCACTCAGGCCTTGAAATGGTTGTAACCCTGGCGATCAGCGGCGATGGCATTGCCGTCGGCATCCAGCAGGCACACACCCTCACCACGCTCGACACGGCCAATCACCTGCACCGGCCAGCCATCGGCCAGCAGGCCCGGCAGTTTCTCCGGCGGCAAAGTGAAGGCAAGCACATAGTCGTCGCCACCGGTCAGGCCGCACTGCAACGCCCGATCCTTCCCTACCCAACTCACCAGCGCATCCGACAGCGGTACCCGCTGCTGCTCGATGCGAAGTTGCACACCAGAGGCGGCAGCGATATGGCCGCAGTCGGCCAGCAGGCCATCGGAAATATCCAGCGCCGCCGTGGCATTGCCACGCAGGGCCTGGCCCAGCGCCAGTTGCGGCTGTGGCGCCCAGTAGCGCTCGAGCAGTTGCAACGCCTCGGCAGCCCCGCCCTCACGCTCGCCCAGCACCAGCGGCAGTGCACCCGCCGCATCGCCGAGCGCGCCACCGACGCAGAGCAGATCGCCCACGCGGGCGCCGCTGCGCAGCAATGCCTGACCCGCCGGCACGCGACCGAATACGGTCACTGTCATGCTCAGCGGACCGCGCGTGGTATCGCCGCCGATCAGGCGCATGTCGCACGCGGCGGCCATGCTATCCAACCCATGGGCGAACGCCTCCAGCCAGCCGGGTTCGGCTGCGGGCAGGGACAATGCGAGGGTAAAACCGATGGGCGTCGCCCCCATGGCCGCCAGGTCGCTGGTGGCAACCGCCAGCGCACGCTGGCCGAGCAGGCAGGGATCGCAGGGATCGGGAAAATGCACACCGGCGACGAGCGTGTCGGTGGAAACCGCCAGTTGCTCGCCAGCGGGAACGGCGAGCAAGGCACAGTCATCGCCGATGCCCAACACGACATCGCCGCCAGCCCTGGCGCAAGCGGCGGCGGCGAAGTAGTGACGGATCAGCTCGAACTCACCCATCGGGGCTGGATCAGGGCTTGCGGGCGCGGACTTCAGCGCTGCGCAGGCTGGGCGCCAGCTTGTCCAGCACGCCGTTGACGAACTTGTGTCCGTCGGTGGCGCCGAACACCTTGGCCAGCTCGATGCCCTCGTTGATCACCACACGATAGGGCACGTCGATGCGCTGCATCAGCTCGTAGGTGGACAGGCGCAGAATGGCCAGTTCCACCGGGTCGAGCTCGTCCAGCGGGCGGTCGAGATGGGGCACGATGGCGCCATCGACTTCGCCCTTGGCGCGGGCGACGCCGGTCAGCAGTTCGTGGAAATAGGTGCCATCGACGCCGGAGAAATCGTTGTCGACGCGAAACTGCGCCTCGATTTCGTTGAGGCTCTGGCCTGCCATGTGCCACTGGTACAGGGCCTGCATCGCCAGGCTGCGCGCTACACGGCGCGTGGCGATCTTGCCCTTGGCCTTCGGCTGGGGTTCCTGGCTGTCGTCACGATTGAGGCTCACTTGGCCTCCAGCTGCGCCAGCAGGCTTACCATTTCCAGTGCGGACAGTGCAGCCTCGGCACCCTTGTTGCCGGCCTTGGTGCCGGAACGCTCGATGGCCTGCTCGATGGAGTCGACGGTCAGTACGCCGAAGGCCACCGGTACGCCGAATTCCATGGAGACCTGGGCCAGGCCCTTGGTGCATTCGCCTGCGACGTATTCGAAGTGCGGCGTGCCGCCACGAATGACCGCGCCCAGGGCGATGATGGCGTCGTACTCGGCCTGCTGGGCGACCTTCTGTGCCACCAGCGGAATCTCGAAGGCCCCCGGCGCCCGGATGATGATGATGTCGTCTTCGTTAACACCGTGGCGTACCAGCGCATCGACGGCGCCGCTAACCAGGCTCTCGACGACGAAGCTGTTGAAGCGGCCCACTACCAGGGCGAATTTCCCTTGCGGGGCGATGAAGGTACCTTCGATGGTCTTCAGGGTCATGGAACAGGTCTCGTATAACGTTAAAGAGCTTGGGCGAGCCAGAAACAGGCTAGTCAAAAAAATCTGCAACCCGAGCAAGGTAGCGCGTCACGAGCGCAGGACAGACAAGGCGCAACGACCATCGGGAGTAACAGCCAAAGGCTGGCCCGAAGGGTGAGCGCAGCGAATCAAACAGGCGAGGCGGCGGAGTTTACTGTTGTAAATGAGCAAGCCGAGCCTGTTTTCAACGCAGCATGTCCAAGCGCAGTAGCGCGGTCGTCTTATACAGCGGGCAGGTATTCTACAACTTCCAGGTCAAAGCCGGATATCGCGTTGAACTTCATCGGCGAACTCATCAGGCGCATCTTGCGCACGCCGAGGTCGCGCAGGATCTGCGAACCGGCACCCACCGTGCTGTAGATCGCCGGCGTTGGCGGCACCTGACGATTGAGCTGGGCCAGCAGTTGCGGCCCGGTGAGCGGATTGCCCAGCAGCAGCACCACGCCGCTGCCGGCCTTGGCCACTTCGCCCATGGCCGCACGCAGACTCCAGCGCCCCGGCACGTTGACCAGCAGCAGGTCGCGCAGCGGCTCCATGTTGTGCACGCGCACCAGGGTGGGCTGCTCGGGGCCGATCTCGCCCATGGTCAGCGCCATGTGCACGGTGTCCTCGACGCTGTCGCGGTAGGTCACCAGATTGAACTGGCCCAGCTCGGTGTCCAGCGGCTGTTCGGAGACGCGCTCGATGGTGCGCTCGTGGATCATGCGGTAATGGATCAGGTCAGCGATGGTGCCGATCTTGATGCCATATTGCTCGGCGAAGGCCTCCAGCTCGGGGCGACGGGCCATGGTGCCGTCGTCGTTCATGATCTCGCAGATCACGCCGCTGGCATCGAAGCCGGCCATGCGCGCCAGGTCGCACGCGGCCTCGGTGTGGCCGGCACGGGCCAGCACGCCGCCGGGCTGAGCCATCAGCGGAAAGATGTGGCCGGGGCTGACGATGTCTTCGGCCTTGGCGCCTTTCGCCGCGGCGGCCTGTACGGTACGCGCGCGGTCGGCAGCCGAGATACCGGTGGTCACGCCTTCGGCCGCCTCGATGGAAACGGTGAACTTGGTGCCGAAGCCGGAACCGTTGCGCGCCGCCATCAGCGGCAGTTGCAGGGTTTCGCAGCGCTCGCGGCTCATGGGCATGCAGATCAGGCCACGGGCGAAGCGCGCCATGAAGTTGATGTGCTCGGCCTGGCAGCATTCGGCGGCCATGATCAGGTCGCCTTCGTTCTCGCGATCCTCGTCATCCATGAGGATGACCATCTTGCCGGCGCGGATGTCTTCGAGCAGTTCGTCTACGGTATTGAGTGCCATCGTCGCCATTCCTTAATTCTTCAGGTAGCCGTGTTCGGCCAGAAAACCTTCGCTGATGCCGCCGGATGTCGGCTCGGCTGCCTTGTCGCCCTGCAGCAGGCGCTCCAGGTAACGCGCCAGCAGATCCACTTCGAGATTCACCTGCCGCCCTGGCCGGTAGTCAGCCATGATGGTCTCACTCAGCGTGTGCGGCACTATGGTCAGCTCGAACTCGGCGCCATTGACCGCATTCACCGTCAGGCTGGTGCCATCGACGGTGATCGAGCCCTTGAAGGCGATGTACTTGGCCAACTCGCGCGGCGCGCGGATGCGGAACTGCACGGCGCGGGCGTTTTCCTCGCGCGCGACGATCTCGCCGACGCCATCCACGTGGCCGCTGACCAGGTGCCCGCCGAGGCGGCTGGTAGGCGTCAGGGCCTTTTCCAGATTGACCTTGCTGCCCGCCTTGAGATCGATGAAGGCGGTGCGCGCCAGGGTTTCGCGGCTGACGTCGGCCCAGAAGCCGTTGCCCGGCAGCTCCACCGCCGTCAGACAGACACCGTTGACGGCGATGCTGTCGCCGAGCTTGACGTCGCCCAGATCCAGCTTGCCGGTCTCGACCAGTACCCGCACGTCGCCACCCTTGGGCGTGAGCGCGCGGATGGTGCCGATGGCTTCGATTATTCCTGTGAACATGACGAACTCCTGTTTTGAGAAAAACAGGGCGTTGCAGATCGAAAGGGATGCAGCGCGCGCACGAACGGCGCACGCCAAGGTATCCCGCTCTCTCTCATCCGGACTTACAAGCCAAGGAAGCCTGATTACCGTCGGCCCCGGAATCGCACCGGGTCTGCTGACCTTGTCTGTTACAACCGACAAGCGCTCGCGGGCTAGGCTTTCGCCATTACCGCCGGTGGGGAGTTTCACCCCGCCCTGAGAACGTTGGACCATGTCGCGGCCCGGCGCAGGTTTTACCACAAACGCGCACGATTTGCAGCGAGTACGCCGGTTTGCAGCGACTATGGCGATCAAAGTCAGCCGCTATCGGAGGCGGCGAACGGACGAGAGCTCACCGCCCAAATACTTCACATTCGGGGCGAAACTACCGTTTCGCTTGCCTGTCCATAGCCCAGCGCATCTGCAGCGATCGGGCGCACACGTCGTTTCAATGACCTGCTTCAAGAGGGAACTTGTATGTCGGGAGTCACGTCCGTGGACGAAACGGTGGTACGTCTCGCCGCCGAGATTGAAGGCAATGGCTTTGCGGTTCTGGAAAACTACCTCCCCGCGGACGCGCTCGAACAGGGCCGTGCCTTCGTCAGCCAGCAGGCGGAACAGCATCAGGGCGAGTACTTCGCGATTCACGGCATCGAGGCGCTGAGCGGCAACCTGCCGGCAAATCTGGCGCTCAGTGCCCCACTGCGGGAGATGCTGAGCGAGCTTTATAAAGTACAGACTGGCCGCGACCCCTCGGCAGAAGAACAGGTGTTTCCGGTCATTCGTTGCCTGCAGGGCAAGAGCGGCCTCAGACAATCGCACTTCTACCATTTCGACGCCACGGCGGTGACTGCCCTGCTGCCGCTGTTCATTCCCACCGAAGGCGATCACTGCGGCGATCTGATCCTCTTTCCCAATCTGCGCCCGGTTCGCTTCAACGCCCTGCGCAACGTCATCGAGAAAGCCGTGATGCACAACGGCGCCAGCCAGAAACTGGTCGCGCTGGCGGTCAGGCGCGGATGGCTGCGACCGATCCGGCTCAAGCTGGTGCCCGGCAACCTCTATCTGTTCTGGGGCTACCGCAGCCTGCATGCCAACGACCAGTGCGACCCGGCGCTGCTGCGCGCCACCGCCCTGCTCCACTTCGGCAACCCTCACCACGACAGCTGGCTCGCGCGCCTGCTGCTAGGCACCAACAAGCGTCGGGCCAAGCTGGATCACAACGGCCTGCGGCCCGCCAGCTGAGTCCACCCGTCGGGTCGGTGAAGCATGACCCGACCAACGACAGCAGGCGCGCCATGTCCCCGTTGCCGTAGGTCGGATTAGCCGAAGGCGTAATCCGACGATCAGAAGGCACCCGACAATCCGTCCCTACACCTCGGCATCTATCGCGTCTGGCCGTCCACCCGTCGGGTCGGTGAAGCGTGACCCGACCTACGACAGCAGGCGCGCCATGCCCCGTTGCCGTAGGTCAGATTAGCCGAAGGCGTAATCCGACGAACAGCAGGCAACCCGACAATCCGTCCCTAACGCCTCGGCATCTATCACGTCTGGCCGTCCACCCGTCGGGTCGGTGAAGCGTGATCCGACCTACAACGGGCGCGCCACGATCCGCCAGTCATCACCGAAGGCACGGATATCCTCGATCTTCAGCGCGCGCGCCTCGCTCATGCGTTCCAGCGGCAGATCGAGCAGGGGCCGCGCCGACGAGCCGAGGAATTTCGCCGCGACGAAGATCTGGTATTCGTCGATCAGCCTCAGTGCGGCGAAGGCGCCGGCCAGACGCGGGCCGGCTTCGAGCAGCACTTCGTTGGCGCCGCGTTCGGCCAGCGTGGCCAGCAGCACGGGCAGATCAACACGCCCCTGACCGTTCGCCAGCATCAGCAATTCATGCCCCGCCGCGCGATAGGCATCGCTGCCTTCGCTCGACGCGGACGCCACCAGCGCCGGCCCAGCCTGGAAGAAGGGCGCATCCAGCGGTACCCGCTGGCGCCCATCGACCAGCACCCGCAGCGGCGGGCGCTGCAACGCCAGAGCCGTCTGCCCGGCATCCAGTCCCAGCTCGGCAGCGCGCACGGTAAGCCGCGCATCATCCATCAGCACCGTATCGGCGCCGGTCAGCACCACGCTGGAATGCGCACGCAGGCGCTGCACCTCGGCGCGTGCCGCCGGCCCGGTGATCCACTGGCTTTCGCCGCTGGCCATGGCCGTGCGGCCATCGAGGCTCATCGCCAGTTTGGCGCGCAGGAACGGCAAGCCGCTTTCCATGCGTTTGACGAAACCGATGTTCAGCGCTCGCGCCTCGCTTTCCAGCACGCCGCTGGCCACCTCGATGCCGACACTGCGCAGGCGCTCCAGGCCGCGCCCGGCCACCAGTGGATTGGGGTCGCACATGGCCGCGACCACCCGCGCAACACCGGCCTTCACCAGCGCCTCCGCACAGGGCGGCGTGCGGCCATGGTGGCTGCAGGGTTCGAGGGTCACATAAGCCGTGGCGCCGCATGCACGCTCGCCGGCCTGGCGCAGGGCATGGACTTCGGCATGGGGCTCGCCGGCGCGCACGTGCCAGCCTTCGCCGATCAGCTCACCATTCTTGACGATGACGCAACCGACACGCGGATTGGGATGGGTGGAATACAGCCCCTGGCGCGCCAGCCGCAGCGCATGGGCCATCCAGGCCTGGTCGGACATGCTCATTCGTGCTTCGCGGGTTCGCGGGACAGGCGCTCGATTTCCTCGCGGAACTCGTTCAGGTCCTGGAAACGGCGATAGACCGAGGCGAAGCGGATGTAGGCGATCTCATCGAGTTTCTGCAGCTCGGCCATCACCAGCTCGCCGACCACCAGCGACTTGATTTCGCGCTCGCCGGTGGCGCGCAGCTGATGCTTGATATGCGCAATGGCCGCTTCCAGCCGCTCGACGCTGACCGGGCGTTTTTCCAGCGCGCGCTGCATGCCGGCGCGCAGCTTGTCCTCGTCGAAGGGCTGGCGACTGCCGTCCTGCTTGATCAGCCTGGGCATCACCAGCTCGGCGGTTTCGAAGGTGGTGAAGCGCTCGCCACAGGCCAGGCATTCACGGCGGCGACGGACCTGATCGCCCTCGGCAACCAGGCGCGAGTCGATGACTTTGGTGTCATGTGCAACGCAGAAGGGACAATGCATGAGTTGGGCTGGTCAGACGTGAAAGAGGGCCATGGTAGCGCATCCGACCGGCAAGACAAGCTGGCGGATTTGCTGCTATACAGGCGCCCATTCAACTGTCCCGAGGAGCCGTCCGTGCCGTCACGCCCCCTTGTTTCGTTCGCACTCATGGCGCTGCTCGCAGGCTGTTCGAGCCAGCCAGCCGACGCGCCGAAAGCCACACAGCCCATCGAGCCAAGCACAGCGTCACCTGCAGAATTTCTGCATGAACTGAGCGGGACGCTGGTCGGTGCCCCCGAAGGCAGCGAAGTGGAACTGGCGCTGCTGGAAGTGGACCGCCGCAACCAGCCCGACAAACTCCTCAGCAACGTCAGGCTGACCGGGCGCGGTAACGCGCTGCCCTTTATCCTGCAGTTCAATCCCGAGGCCTTTCCCAAGAACCAGCGCGTCGAACTGCGCGGTCGCGTGACCCATTCGGGACAACTGATCATGCGTCTGCCGCCACGACAGATTCATAGCGCCTCGGACCAGGCACTCGGCCCCTTGCAACTGGTGCCGGTGCCGTGAGCCCACCCACCAGCCTGCAGTCTGCCCTTGGCGATCTGCTGGGCGACGCCCGCCTCGCCAGCGCCACCCTGCCCGGTACCGATATCCGCCTCTGGCTGATCGATCCGGCCAACATGGATCGCGCGTTCAGCCCCGAGGAAACCCGCAGGATTCTCGAAGAGCCGCCCTACTGGAGCTTCTGCTGGGCCAGCGGCCTGGTACTGGCGCGCTGGCTGGCCGAGCGCCCCGAATGGGTTCGCGGCAAGCGCGTGCTGGACTTCGGTGCCGGCTCCGGCGTGGCGGCCATCGCGGCGGCCAAGGCCGGCGCGGTCGAAGTGGTGGCCTGCGACCTCGACCCGCTGGCGTTGCAGGCCTGCCGCGCCAACGCGGCGCTCAACGGGGTGACGCTGGGCTATTCGGAAGACTTCTTCGCCGAGGCCGACCGCTTCGACCTGATCATCGTCGCCGATGTGCTCTACGACCGCGCCAACCTGCCGCTGCTGGATCAGTTTCTCAGCCGTGGCCACGAAGTGCTGGTGGCCGATTCGCGGGTGCGCGACTTCCAGCATCCGCTGTACCGGCGCCTCGACATCCTCGACGCCTGCACCTGGCCGGATCTGGCCGAGCCCGCCGAATTCCGCCATGTCAGCCTGTATCACGCGATACGGCAGAAGTGAAAGCATGAGTGCCGATGACAGCCTGCGCCTGTTCTTCGCCCTGCCCTGCCCGCCGGAGCAGGCGGCGGCCATCTGCAGCTGGCGCGACCGACAGGCGCTGGGCGGGCGCCCGGTGGCGCTGGAAAACCTGCACCTGACCCTGGCCTTCCTCGGCGCGCAGCCGGCGGCACGCCTAGATGCGCTGCGACATCTGGCCGCCGGAGTCACAAGTGACAGCTTCGAGCTGACCCTGAACCGCCTGATCACCCTCGGCAAAGGCTTCGCCTGCCTGGCGCCGAGCGAAGCACCGCCCGCCCTGCTGCAACTGGCCGGCAGCCTTGCCGAGCGCCTGGGTGCGCTGGGCATCGTGCTCGACAGCCGTCCTTACCTGCCGCACATGACGCTGGCGCGCCAGGCCCCCACGCAAGCGCAAGGCGCCGCCGCAACTTTCGGCTGGAAGGCCGAGCGCTTCGTGCTCTATCGGTCGCAGAACACCATGGATGGCGTGCGCTATAGCGAACTGGGCAGCTGGCCGCTGCGCTCCGCAGCCGCCCCGGACTGAGGTCGGATCAGGCCGGCACTTCGATCAGAAAGCGGAACAGCGGACCGTGCTGCTCCACGGCCAGGCAGTTGTAACCCTTGAGCTTGGCGTCCTCGGGAATGCCCTGTACCGATTGCGAGCAGTCGGTCACCACTTCGAGCAACTGCCCCGGCAGCATGGTTTCCAGGGTCTCCAGCGTGGCGATGGCGTTGTAGGGGCAGTGTTCGCCCCGCAGATCAAGCGAGAGATTCGGTTTGGGCTGGCTCACGGGCAGCACTCCTCTTGGGTTGGAAACGACGGGCATTGAGATGGACCAGCCACATGGCCAGCGCCAGGCCGGCGAAGCTGAACAGCAGGCCGGTGCCCGGCCCCATGCTTTCCAGCAGATCGATTTTCGGATAGGGCAGCGCCAGCGAGGTACCCAGCTCGTCCCAGTACACCGCCACCAGCGTGCCGCCGATCACGTTGCCGATGCCGACTACCCAGAAATGCACCTGCCCCTCCATGGCCCGGTACATCCAGCCGGTTTCGCAGCCACCGGCCAGGACGATGCCGATCCCGAACAGCAGGCCGCCGATCACCGCATTCGGCCCCATCCAGAAGATCTTCGCATCGGCCCCCAGCATGATGGCGCCGAAGGTGCCGACGCAGGCCACGGCCATGCCCAGCAGAATGCCGTAGGCAATCTGGGTACGCCCCGTGGTCCAGAGATCACGCGCGGCGCTGGTGAAGCAGATCTGTGCACGCTCGATCAGGCCACCGAACACCACGCCGAACAGCACCGCCATGCCCAGCGCGATCGACACGCCGAAACGCCAGGCGGCGAATGCCACGGCGATGACCGCCACCGCCACGCCCAGGCGCACCGGCAGGCGGTTGCGCTTTTCCCGCGCCTGCGCATCGGCGAACAGCGAACTGGCCTGGCTCCCCACCTTCAGCGGTACGCGCAGGAACGGCAGCAGACAGATCTTCACCCCGACCCAGGCGCCGCCGACCGTCGCCAGCATGAACGCCCAGGCGTGCAGGGAGAACATCGGAATACCGGTGAAGAACGCCGCCAGGTTGCAACCCATGGCCAGACGGGCGCCGAAACCGGCGATGATCCCGCCGATCAGCCCCTGCGCCAGGCGGCGCTTGCTGGTGGGCCAGCGCAGGCTGACGTTGTTCGCCCAGAGCGCCGTGCACAGCGCGCCGAGCAGCATGCCGATGATCATCACGCCATCGATGCGATCCAGCGGCGTGCCCTGCAGGCCGATCAGCTTGAAATAGCTCCACTCCTGCGGCTGGAACCCGAACCAGGCCAGCACGTGCCCACCCCAGCGGGTGAACTCGCCGGTCACGGCCCAGAAGGTCCCGGTGATTGCGAAGTAGTAGGCGGAAGCGACACCCAGCGCGACGAGCGCGGGCAAAGGCGACCAGAAGCGCACGAGGTAGCGCGCCCGGAAATCGGACAGAGCGGACATCATTGACTCCTTTTGCGCGACTGCAATCGCCGCACCGAGAAAAGGTGGTGCGGATTCTAGCCGTCTACGGCGCACTTTGCGCGGACATTCCGCTGATGCCGAACCACCTTCACCCCTTGCTTCCCGTAGTGGTCGCCCCCACTTAACATGGCACCTTCACACGCGCCCATTCGAGAACCCTGATGAGCCAGACTCCCTACATCTTCGATGTCACCGCCAGCAACTTCGAGCAGCTGGTGCTGGAGAACTCCTTTCACAAGCCGGTACTGGTGGATTTCTGGGCCGAGTGGTGCGCGCCGTGCAAGGCGCTGATGCCGCTGCTGGCGAAGATCACCGAGGAGTACCAGGGCGAGCTGCTGCTGGCCAAGGTCAACTGCGATATCGAACAGGAAGTGGTCGCCCGCTTCGGCGTGCGCAGCCTGCCCACCGTGGTGCTGTTCAAGGACGGCCAGCCGGTGGACGGTTTCGCTGGCGCACAGCCCGAGTCTGCCATCCGCGCCCTGCTCGAACCCCACGTCCAGCTACCGGCCACGCCTGAGGCGGACCTGCTGGCCAGCGCCCAGGCACTGTTCGCCGAGGGCCGCATCGGCGAGGCGGAAAACCTGCTCAAGCAACTGCTCACCGACGACAACGAAAACGCCGCGGCGCTGATTCTCTATGCCCGCTGCCTGGCCGAACGTGGCGAACTGGGCGAGGCCGAGACGGTACTGGGCGCGGTCAAGGGCGACGAGCACAAGCAGGCGCTGGCCGCCGCACGCGCGCAGTTGACCTTCCTGCGCCAGGCCAGCGGCCTGCCGGAAGTCGCCGACCTCAAAAGTCGCCTGGCGCAGAACGGCGAGGATGACGAGGCGACCTACCAGCTGGCCATCCAGCAACTGGCGCGCCAGCAGTACGAAACGGCGCTGGATGCCCTGCTCAGGCTCTTCGTGCGCAACCGCAACTACGCCGACGGCCTGCCGCACAAGACCCTGTTGCAAGTGTTCGACCTGCTGGGCAACGACCACCCGTTGGTCACCACTTATCGGCGCAAGCTGTATCAGGCGATTTACTGAGGCAGGCTGCTCGTCGGATTACGCCTTCGGCTAATCCGACCTACAACGGTGGTAATTCGCCACCACACAAGGCCAAATCAGACCGTAGCCTGGATTAGCCGAAGGCGTAATCCGGGTTT
This sequence comes from Stutzerimonas stutzeri, assembly GCF_013522825.1. Classification (GTDB taxonomy): domain Bacteria; phylum Pseudomonadota; class Gammaproteobacteria; order Pseudomonadales; family Pseudomonadaceae; genus Stutzerimonas; species Stutzerimonas stutzeri_AK. Next base: position 64,479 of record NZ_JAAMQZ010000006.1, on the reverse strand, counting down.
CTCCGAAGGCCTAATCCGACGCCAGGTCCGACCTGCTCTACCCAGCCAGCATCCGTCGCAGCTCCAGGCAATCGCGGGCATGCAGATCCGTCAACTCAGGCCAGAGATTGTCCGGCAGGTTGACCAGCACCCCCCTGGCGCCAGCCGCCTTGGCACAGGCCAGATCGAAGTGGTAGTCGCCGACCATCACCAGCGTCTGCGGCGCGACCTGCCACCTGCCCGCCAGATGCAGCAGACCACCGGGGTCCGGCTTGGGCGGCGCTTCGTCGCGACCGAGAATGTCCTCGCTGGCGAAGCAGTCGCCCATGCCCACGGCCTGCAAGGTCACCAGCGCCAGCTCATGGGCGTTGCGCGTCAGCACGCCGAGGCGGCAACCGCGATCACGCAGTTCGTGCAGCAACTCCAGTGCACCCGGTGCGGGCCGCGCGGCATGGGCCAGTTCGCGCTCGTGCTCCATCAGCCAGGCGCGCTTGGCCGCGGCCTCATCAGCCGGCAATGCGGCGAGGTGATGGAGGATGTCGTCTTGCGGTGGAATATCCAGTGCGCGCTTGATCGCCAGAAAGTCATGCACGGCGATGGTCAGGGTGCCGTCCATGTCGAACACCCAGTGGCGCGCAGCGGCCAGGGTCATTTCCAGTCCTCGCGTACGCGGATCAGGCCTTCCTGGGCCACCGAGGCAACCAGCTGACCGGCACGGTTGAAGATGCTGCCACGGGCGAAACCACGCGCATTGCCGGCCCAGGGGCTGTCCATGGCGTACAGCAACCAGTCGTCGGTGCGTACTTCGTGGTGGAACCAGATGGCGTGATCGAGGCTCGCCAGCTGGATGAACTTGTTCCAGAAGGAAACGCCGTGGGGCTGCAGCGCGGTGCTGACGAAGTTGAAATCCGAAGCGTAGGCCATCAGGTATTTGTGTACCGCTGGATTGTCCGGCAGCGTGCCGGCAGCCCGGAACCACACATGACGGACCGGCTCCATCGGCTGCGGGTTGCACGGGTCCAACAGGGTCACCGGGCGAATCTCGATGGGCTTGGGCCGACGCAGCTTTTCGATCACCCCCTGGGGCAGCACGTTCTCCAGCTTGTGCAGCAATTCCCCCTCGCTGGGCAGATTGTCCGGGCCGGGCACGTCGGGCATCGGCAGCTGGTGCTCGTAGCCGGTTTCGTCCGTCTGGAACGAAGCGCTGCAGGTGAAGATGGTCTGCCCCTTCTGGATCGCGCTGACGCGGCGCGTGGTGAAGCTGCCGCCGTCGCGCACCCGATCGACGTCATACACCACCGGCAGGTGGGAATCACCGGGGCGCAGGAAGTAGCCATGAATCGAATGCACATGCCGCTCCGGCACCACCGTCTGGCTCGCCGCCGACAACGCCTGGCCGATCACCTGACCGCCGAACAGCTGCGGAAAGCCCAGGTCCTGGCTGTTGCCACGGAACAGGTTTTCCTCGATGCGCTCCAGCGACAGCAGGCTCACCAGGGTATCGAGTGTCTCGGTCATGCAAATTTCCTTTCAGGCAGGGCCATTTTCAGGCAAAGGCGAAGATTTTACGGTTTAAACCGAACAGGCTCCAGCTGACCAACCAGACGGTGCCTGCCGCGCCTTGAGCGTGTCGTGATCAAGCCGGCATACTGCCGCCGTTTGCGGGCTGCCGAGGCAGTCGCAGTGCAACGAATGACTTCAGGCGCCAATCGATGCCCTTGCCATTGGTATTCCACGACGACTACAGCCCGCCGCTGCCACCGGGACACCGCTTCCCGATGGAGAAATTCCGCCTGCTGCGCGACCACCTGGTCGATAGCGGTTTGACCACCGATGCGCAGATTCTGCGCCCCGAACTGTGCGCAGCCGACGTGCTTGCGCTGGCCCATGACCGCGCCTATATCGAGCGCTACTGCAGCGGCGACATGGGCCGCGAAGAACTGCGCCGCCTGGGCCTGCCCTGGAGCCCGCAGCTGGCGCAGCGCACCGTGCGCGCCGTGGGTGGCTCACTGCTGGCCGCCGACCTTGCCCTCGAACATGGCCTGGCCTGCCACCTGGCCGGTGGCACCCACCACGCCCACTACGACCACGCCTCGGGCTTCTGCATCTTCAATGACCTGGCGATCATCGCCCTTTCGCTGCTGGAAAGCGGTCGCGTTGGTCGCGTGCTGATCTTCGACTGCGACGTCCATCAGGGCGACGGCACCGCACGCATCCTCGAACAGGTGCCGGACGCGGTAACCGTGTCGCTGCATTGCGAGAAGAACTTCCCCTTGCGCAAGGCCCGCAGTGACTGGGATATAGAGCTGGCGGCGGGCATGGGCGATCAGGAATACCTCAAGGTGGTGAACGACACGCTGAACTACCTGTTGCCCCTGTACCAGCCGGACCTGGTGCTCTACGACGCTGGCGTCGATGTTCACCGCGACGACACGCTGGGCCTGCTCGATCTCAGCGACGACGGCCTGGCGTTGCGCGACAGCGCCGTGATCGACCATTGCCTGGGCCGTGACATCCCGGTGGTCGGCGTGATCGGCGGCGGCTACGACAAGAATCGCGCCCTGCTCGCCCGCCGCCATGCGCAGTTGCACTTCAGCGCAGCCAGAGCCTGGAGCCGGCACGGATTGCGCTGACCGCAGCGCCCACAATGACCCGCTCCGGCGCAGTCGCTACAATGCCCGCCCTTCGCAACTGTCCGGCTGCCGTCATGACCCAAGCTGCTACTCGCATCGCCATCATCGGCGGCGGCCCCGCCGGGCTCATGGCCGCCGAAGTGCTGAGCCAGGCCGGCATCGCGGTCGATCTCCATGACGCCATGCCCTCGGTCGGGCGCAAGTTCCTGCTGGCCGGCGTCGGCGGCATGAACATCACCCATGCCGAGGACTTTCCCGCCTTCGTCGGTCGTTATCGCCAGCGCGCCAATCAGCTGCGGCCACTGCTGGACGCCTTCGGCCCGGATGCGCTGCGCGAATGGATTCACGGCCTGGGCATCGATACCTTCGTCGGCAGCTCCGGTCGCGTCTTTCCCACCGACATGAAGGCTGCGCCCTTGCTGCGCGCCTGGCTCAAGCGCCTGCGCGACAGCGGCGTGCAGATTCATACCCGCCAGCGCTGGCTGGGCTGGAGCGAAGACGGCCAGTTGCGCATCGCAGGAGCGGAAGGCGAATCGCTGCTGAACCCGACTGCCACCCTGCTCGCCCTGGGCGGCGGCAGCTGGGCGCGGCTGGGTTCCGATGGCGCCTGGGTGCCGCTGCTGCAGGCTCGTGGCGTCGGCATCGCGCCGCTGCAACCGGCCAACTGCGGCTTCGAGGTTGCAGGCTGGAGCCAGCATCTTGTGGAGAAATTCGCCGGCGCGCCGCTGAAGACCGTCAGTCTCGTGCTGCCCGGCACGTCCCCGCGCAAAGGCGAATTCGTCCTCACCGCCAGCGGCATCGAAGGCAGCCTGGTCTATGCGCTGTCCGCTGAAATCCGCGAACGCATCAATGCCAGCGGCGCGGCAACGGTATTGCTCGACCTGCTGCCGGATCGCTCGCAGCAGCAGATCGCCGCCGCCCTGACCAAACCGCGCGGCTCGCAATCGATGGCCAAACACCTGCATCGGCAACTGAAGCTCGACGGCGTCAAGGCCGCACTGCTACGCGAACTGACCGCTGCCGAGACCTTCCAGGCCCCGCAAGCGCTTGCCGCCGCCATCAAGGCCTTGCCGATTACACTGGTTCGCCCGCGCCCGCTGGATGAAGCCATCAGCAGCGCCGGCGGCGTGCCCTTCGAGGCACTGGACGAAAACCTGATGCTGCGCCAGCTGCCCGGCGTGTTCTGCGCGGGCGAGATGCTCGACTGGGAAGCGCCCACCGGCGGCTACCTGCTGACCGCCTGCTTCGCCACTGGTCGTGCTGCCGCCGAAGGGGTGCTGCGCTGGCTGGGGCCGCGATAACGAGCGCAGCTATTACTCGGCACGCCCGGAGGCATCACGATCCCGCTCGTACCGCTTCGCGAGCGGAAACGGCGGTAACCAGGACTCACGCCGGATGGTCCAGCTTTCATAAGTCGGCATCAGTTGGTCGGGCGCATCCAGCGTGCCCAGATGCACTTCGATTTCATCCGCGCTACGGGCGAACACCGACGACCCGCAACGCGGGCAGAAATGGCGCCCAGCATAGTCACGGGTTTCGCCCTCGATGCTCACCGCCTCCTGCGGAAACACCGCGGCTGCGTAGAAAAGGGCACCATGATGCTTGCGGCAGTCGAGACAGTGACACAGGCCGACCCGGTAGGGGCGCCCCGAAGCCAGAATCCGCACGTCGCCACACAAGCAACCGCCGGTGAATCGGTCCATGCTGCGTCTCCTCTGATCAGGCGGTGTTTATGACGATAGCACCAGGCGCCTGATGCACTCGGCCTGCCAGATGGCATGAACTCACTTGGGCCGGTACATCTTGAAGCGTGCCTCGCGCCCCAGCTGAAAATAGTCCGCCGGCCCACCGCCGCGCAGGATCGGCTCCGCCGCCGCGGTGTCGTAGACGCCATCGACCAGCAGCAACTGGGCAATATGCACCGCCACCACCTCGCCAAGCACCAGCCAGCTCGACACCGGCGTCTTGTCCGCGCCCTGCAGCTGGATGATCTGGGTCACCTTGCACTCGAACGACACCGGGCTTTCCAGCACCCGCGGCACGGCGACCAAGCTGGAGGGTACCGGCGTCAGCCCGCTCAGGGCGAACTCGTCCACCTCGGGCGCGACAGCGGCGCAGCTCTGGTTCATCGCCTCGGCCAGCGGCCGGGTTGCCAGGTTCCAGCAGAACTCGCCGGTCGCCTCGATGTTGTTCAGGCTGTCCTTGCGCCCCACGCTGGAAAAGCCAATGATCGGCGGCGTGTAGTTGAAGGCGTTGAAGAAGCTGTAGGGCGCCAGGTTCAACCGGCCTTCGGCATCCTGCGAGGAGATCCAGCCGATGGGCCGCGGGCCGACGATGGCATTGAACGGATCATGGGGCAGCCCATGGCCCTGGCGGGGTTCGTAGTAGTACGTATCGCCGTGCATGCAGTGCTCCCGAAGCATCTCAACGTGACCGCAAGGAGATTCGCCACGCATATCGCGACGCCTTTGCGAAAGTGGAATCATCTGCGCACGGTGCGTGCATTGGCAACGCTCGTGGAGCCGCTCACCTACGCCGCCACTGATGACCGGCGCAGGTAAGGACAGACTCTCAAGCAGGCTCAACCACCTTCAGGGAATCGGATTCCCCAGACCCGGCTCGTTCGGATCGTCGAGGTCCGGCCTGCCAGGATCCTCGACGTCCGGCCCGATGCCAGGCCCGCCACCTCCGTCGGGGTCCTGAATGTCCGGATTGTCCGTGATGAAGTCCGGGTCAGGAGCATGCACAGGGTTCTGCTCCTGTCCTGGAACGGGTTGCTGGTCGTGGAGTCGGTCAAGCGGATCGATACTCATGATTCACCTCCGGTCGAGCCGAGAATGGCTCATCCTCTTTGAGGCGATTCATGGAGAATGGTGCGGCCCAACCACTAGGTCAGCACCGTCATCACGGCGCGCTGGTAGGCCGGGCGCTGTCGCAAGCGCTGGTACCAGGCGTGAAGATGCGGCAACTCGGCACGCTCGATGGGCATTTCGAACCAGGCATAGGCGAAGCAACCGAGCGGGATATCGCCCATGCCGAGGCTCGCACCAGACAGATACGGTTGCTCGGTCAGGACACGATCGGCAATGGCCAGCTGCTGGCCGCATTCGGCCAGCGCCACCTCTACCGCGGCCATGTCGCGCTTTTCGGTCGCAGTACGCACCATGTTCCAGAACACCACCCGAAAGGGGGCTGCCAGGGACGAGGTCGTCCAGTCCATCCATTTGTCCGCCTCCGCACGCTGGCGCGGGTCGGGATTCCACAGTAACGGCTCGCCGTATTGTGCCGCCAGGTAGCGAACGATGGCGTTGGACTCCCAGAGCACCAGCTCGCCATCTTCCAGGCAGGGCACCAGGCGGTTCGGGTTCTTCGCGACGTAGGCCGGCTCGCCGACGATGCCGAAGACACCGCCCGCATCCACGCGGGTGTAGGAAACGTCAAGTTCCTCCAGGCACCAGAGCGCCTTCTTCACATTGGTCGAGTTGGCCCGGCCCCACAGCTTCAACATGCGATGTCCCCTGTCTGCTCGCGTCGAACATGAACCCTAGCCGCAGAGAGGCCACCCGTGCCACACCGAATTGACAGTCAAACCGCCCTACGCGCCGGAAACTGACTGGTTGCGACTTCTCGCCATCGCCAGTGCCACGACAGCAACGGCCAGCGGGACGAAGGAAACCCACAGGACCGTATCCCAGCCATAGGCGCTCAGCAGGCCGCCCGACAGGAAGGAGCCGACGGCCATCAGACCGAATACGATGAAGTCGTTGAGCGACTGGACCCGTGTTTTTTCCTCGGGCCGATGACATTCCAGCACCAGGGCGGAGGCGCCCAGGAAACCGAAATTCCACCCCACGCCGAGCAGGATCAGCGCCAGCCAGAAGTGGGCGACATCGACACCCGCAAGCCCCACGGCGGCGGACAACCCTGTCAGCAGCAGGCCGAGGATGGCTATGCGTCCCGCTCCGAAGCGCGTGATCAGGCTGCCCGTGAAGAAGCTGGGGGCATACATCGCGATCACGTGCCACTGCAACCCCAGGTTGGACGACTCCTGGGAGTGGCCGTGCATGTGCATCGCCAGCGGCGCGGCGGTCATCAGGAAATTCATCAGCATGTAGGTGACGGCGCCACAAGTCGCCGCCGCGATGAAGCGCGGTTGCCGCAGGATTATCGGAAGCGCACGGCCACCGGCAGCCTCCGCAGCCGTGGGCATGGGCAAACGGACGCCCAGCAGGACGACCGCCGAGGCGGCGGCGACCAACGCCTGCACCAGGAAGGTGGCAGCGAAGGGATAGGACTGCCACAGGTGCATGCTCCAGGTCACCAGCTGCGGGCCGATGACGCCAGCCGCCACCCCGCCGGCCATGACCAGCGACAAGGCACGCGCACGTCGTTCAGGCGCGACACCATCGGTTGCCGCGAAGCGAAACGACAGGACAATGGCTGCATAGCCGCCGCCGCAGAAGGTCGCCAGGCAGAAGAGCCAGAACCAGCCCATGATGACCGCAAGCATGGCCAGCAGACCGGCGAGCACACCGGCCAGGGTCCCGACCAGGAACGCCGCACGACGACCGTAATGCCGCGCCACGACGCCAGCGGGCAGAATGCAGGCGGCCATGCCGACCACGAAAATGGAGATCGGCAAGGTGGCCAGCACCGGTGTCGGAGCGAGCATGCTGCCGATGATCGCCCCGGTGGCATAGATGACCACCGCATTCGCACCGGACAGCGCCTGGGCGATTACCAGCCGCCAGAGATTCGCGCGCTGATCACGCTCGGAAATCCCGGCTGGACCAGCCACCGGCTGGGTCTTGTCATGTTGCATCTGCATGCTCTCTTCAGGTGAATGGGCAAGGTTTAAGGCATGCCCAGGTGCCGCCTCCAGCGAGGCGACCACGAGGGTGCGATCGTCCACTGGCACGTCCGTTTTTGAAAGTGTGTGCGGTAATGCGATCAGGCAACCAAGGGCCGTTCGCCGTTTCGTCCGTGGGCCTGTCGGGCCTGTAACGCGCCCGATAAAAAGGTTTTCTTTAACGCACCCGGCGTTCTGGGCCAGAATTGTTCATTGCTGGCTGGCGAACCGACAAACGAGATTAAATTGGGCCGGCTGAAAGAAAAACTTTCCCGGAATGAAGATGCCCATCCCCTTGAACGCATTGCGGGCCTTCGAGGCCAGCGCCCGTCATCAGAGCTTTTCGTCAGCGGCGGCGGAGCTCAACGTCACCCCCGCAGCTGTCGGCCAGCTCGTAAGAAGCCTTGAAGACCAGCTCGGGACGCCCCTGTTCATTCGGAACACGAGCGGTCGTAAAAGGCTGGTTCCTACCGAAGCGGCGCTACGCGCACTCCCTGAGATCCGGTCCGGCTTCGACAAACTGCAGCTGGGGCTGGAGCGGCTCAAGGAAGATTCGACCGGCAACGTGCTGACCGTCACCGTCAGCCCCGCTTTCGCCGCCAAATGGCTATTACCGCGCTTCGAGCGATTCCATGACCGATACCCCGATACCGATGTGCGCCTGGAAACCAGTCTGAAGCCGATCGACTTTCTTGCCCGGCGGGTGGATGTCGGCGTGCGCTACGGCACCGGAAGCTGGCAAGGGGTAGCGGCAGAAAAGCTGATGGATGAAGAAATCTATCCGGTATGCGCTCCAGAGCTTCTGCCATACCGAGCACAGGGTCATGACCTCCGGCATGTCACCCTGATACACGATCTTTCGATGGACGGGCATGCCGGTTTTCCTACCTGGGACAAATGGCTGGAGCAGGCCGGGATGAAGGACGTACCGGCTTCTCGCGGCATGAGGATCAATAACTCCGCAGCCGTCCTCCAGGCTGCGGTCGAAGGGCACGGGGTCGCGCTCGCACGCAGCGCCATGGCAGGTGATGACCTGGCCGCTGGACGGCTGGTACGACTCTTTCCCGAAATCCGCTTCGTCTCCGAACTGGCCTACTACATCGTCTACCGCCCCGAGTGTGTCAGCCTGCCCAGGCTAGTCATGTTCAAGGAATGGCTGATGAGCGAGGCTGCCGGCCAATCCCGATCAGCGGGGTTGGCAGCGAGTCGTTAGTGAATTTTACCCAGCATTGATATCCACAGCCGCTAATACAGCACGGCCCGACGGGCGCGCTCGCATGCACTCAAGATAATTGCAAAGGCGTGGCCACGGATCGAGCCAACTAGCGGGTCTGGCGGTGGCGACCAGGTAGTCGAGCATCGGCGTTAACAGTGCATCAGCGACACTGTAGCGGTCGCCACAGATAAAAGAACGCTCACCCAACTGTTCGTCGAGTATGGCTAACGTGGCTTCAACTCGTGATTCCGCGCGGGCCAGTAGACTTGGGTCAACCGTCTTTGGCGGATTGGGTCCACCGACAAGCAGTAGATAGTTGCGTACGAGTCGCTCATCGACGGAGGTGGCCAGGGCGCTTGACCATTGATCTATTTCCGTTCGCGCGGCCAGATCAGGCGGTAAGTGTGTGCGCTCCGGAAACGCCGCATCCAGATAGCGGCAGATGGCGCGGATCTCGAATATGTGCCCGCCCGCATGAAACAGAACCGGCACTTTGCCAAACGGATGGTAAGCACGATGCACTTCGCTATGCCATAGGTGTAATCGAGGCCTTTTTCTTCACAGTAAAGGCGTACGCTGCGTACGAGGGTGCTAAAGCCAGGGCCGAAAATATGCAGTTTCATATAAATGTCTCTGGTGGAGTGAGACGGGGATTCTCCCGCCCATCACCCTATGTTCAAGAACATAAACCAAGGAACTCTTATGTCCTGGCCTTCCGACCAACGCGACAAGACTCGAATGAAAATCCTTGAAAGCGCTGCACGGCTTTTTGCTCTCTACGGTTTCGAGCAAGTCAGCATCGATGACCTGATGGCCGATGCAGGATTAACGCGAGGCGCTTTTTATCACCACTTCCAAACGAAAGCGGAAATCTATGCCGAAGCAATTCGATATGCTTTCAAGGCTGGCAGCGCACGACTGGAGGAATTAGGCGCGAATGGACTGGGTACGCTGGTCGATGGTTATCTTCAGCTTGCCCACACGGAAGGCGAATCAATGCAGTGCCCGCTTGCCTTCATGGCAACGGACGTGACGCGGCGAGAACCCGCAGTTCGACACGTTTACAGTATGGCGTTGCAGAGCTTTGTGAGGCGATTAGAGGCATCCCTTGAGGCCTCGTCAGCCGAGAATCGTCAGCGCGCGTTACAGATCGCTATCGCGCTAATCGGCGGTGTCGCATTGGCCCGGTCTATAGATGATCCACAGTTCGCGGAGGAAATACTCGCCGCATGCCGATCAGACTGCCATGGCCTATTAGTTGCCGGATAACTGGTCAGGCAACGGTAGGTCGGGTCACGCCTCACCGACCCGACGAGCGGACCGCCAGGCGCGGATCATCCAAAGTATTGCGCCTGCGCATCGTCGGATTACGCCTTCGGCTAATGCGACCTACAAGTCGAGCTTATACACGCCCGAGCCGCATATTGTTCGGCCAGACAATCGTCCGGCGAGTCCCGGCGTCGCCCCAGCTCTGCGCCAGGTCGCATCGGTTGACCCTCTATTCACACTCTTCGATCACTGCCCCAACCGGTCACCAACGGCTGCGTCTTAGCGTTTCTTCGCCGGCTTCGCCCCACCCAGGCTCGGCACCTTGCGAATGGGCCTGGCATTGGGCTTTTCGCTTTCGTCGAACCAGTTGCCCAGGTGGATCTTGCCCTTGGCGGCGCCTTCCTTGGGCTTCTTGGGTTTTTTCGGCTTCTTGATGATCTGCCCGCCGAGGGTGGTGGTCGGCACCCGATGGTCGGGCACGAAGCCCAGCTCGTCGTGGCGCGGCAGCACCTGCTGGATCAGGGTTTCGATGGCGGCGAGCTGATCGACCTCGTCGGCGCTGACCAGCGAGATCGCCTCCCCGCTGGCGCCGGCGCGACCGGTACGCCCGATGCGGTGTACGTAATCTTCGGCGACGATGGGCAGGTCGAAGTTGACCACCTGCGGCAGGTCGTGGATATCCAGCCCGCGTGCGGCGACGTCGGTGGCGACCAGCACCTGCACTTCGCCGGCCTTGAAGCGCTCCAGTGCGCGCAAACGGCTCGCTTGCGGGCGATCGCCGTGTATCGCCTCGCTGGCAATGCCCTGGGCCTGGAGTTCTTCGGCCAGTTGATCGACTCCCTTGCGGGTCTTGACGAACACCAGCACCTGGCCCCAGCGCTTTTCCGCCAGCAGGTGCAGGAAGAGTTCGCTCTTGCGCTTCTTGTCCACCGGCACCAGCCACTGCTTGACGGTTTTGGCGGCGGCGTTGCGCGGGCTGACCTCGATGGTCAGCGGGTCGCGCAGCAGCTCACGCGCCATCTGCCGGATGGCATCGGAGAAGGTCGCGGAGAACAGCAACGTCTGGCGCCTGCGCGGCAGTGCACAGAACAGATCGTCCAGTTCCTGGGAGAAACCGAGGTCAAGCATGCGATCGGCCTCGTCCAGCACCAGCGCCTGCACCTGCTCGAACTTCACCGCGTTCTGCCGGTACAGGTCGAGCAGACGACCGGGTGTCGCCACCAGCACGTCGATGCCTTTACGCAACGCCATCATCTGCGGGTTGATGCTGACGCCGCCGTATACCGCGTAGGTGCGCAACGGCAGGTTCTGCCCGTAGGTGCGGAAGCTTTCATGCACCTGTTCGGCCAGCTCGCGGGTCGGCACCAGCACCAGTGCGCGCACCGAGTTGCTGGCGACCTTGGCGCCTTCCTGGGTCAGCCGCTGCAGCAGCGGCAGGGCGAAACCGGCGGTCTTGCCGGTGCCGGTCTGCGCGGCAGCCATCAGGTCACGGCCCTTGAGCACGGCGGGAATCGCCTTGGCCTGGACCGGCGTCGGCGTGGTGTAGTCGAGCGCTTCGAGCGTGCGCAGCAAGGGATCGATCAGGCCCAGGGAGACGAAGGTCATGGCGAAAACCGGCAGGGGAAACGAGGGCGCAAGTTTACGCGCAAAACAGCTTGGAAGCAGGGCGACCTGCGGGTTTGTAGCGGATACCTGTCATGCTTTTTCTTCAGGCTTCACCTCCGTTCGTCGGGTTGGTGAAGCGTAACCCGGTCTCCAAGCTAGTAGATCAGGTAAACGACGGAAGCGCCTTCGACGATTCCATCCTACGAGACCGCAGACCGTAGCCTGGATTAGCCGAAGGCGTAATCCGGGTTTCCGAAGGCGTAATCCGACGAGCAAAGTGCCGGTCTGCAGTGCTGTCCCGGCTTCTATGATTTCAGCAGCCGCTTGCCCTCGATGGGCACATAACGGCTGGCGGCGCGGATCAGCGATTGCGCCGTCAGCCCCGGTACGCCGTAGGCGGTGGCTTCGGCGCTGCCGGCACGTACACGGTCGAGCAGCAGATCGAAATCCCCGTCGCCGGAGGCCAGCACGACTTCGTCAACGCGCGCGGAAGCATCCAGCACGTCGATGGTAATACCTACGTCCCAGTCGCCCTTGGCCGAGCCGTCGCTGCGCTGGATATAGGGCTTGAGCTTCACGGTGAAACCGAGGTTGCGCAGGATTTGCTGGAACTGCTGCTGTTTGGGATCACCACGCTCGATGGCATAGGCATAAGCCTCGACTATTTCTCCGCGCGCGCTGACCTCGGCCCACAAGGCCGCATAGTTGAAGTGGCAACCGTGTGCCTGACGCACCGTGTAGTAGAGGTTCTGCACATCGGCAAACAGGGCGATCTTTTTCACGCGGCAACCTGAGTCGAGGAAAGCCGCCAGTATGGATGGCAAAAATGCGCCTGTCCTGCATCGCTCTTGTTAAAGTATGCGGCTGATTTTCAAGACAGCTATCGACGTGAACGTTTTTACCATCCTGCGCGACGCCTGGTTCTTCTATTCCCGTAACCTGCCCAGCATCGTGCGCCTCTGTCTGCCGCTGATCGTGCTGGAAAGCGTTGCCCGCCTGATGATCGAGCACTGGTTGGGCAAGAATGCGCTGCCCGCGCAGGAATTGTTGACAGGCATCCTGTTCTACCCGCTGTACGTCGGCGCGCTGATTCTGTTTCTCGACGCCCGCAGCCGCGGCCATGATCCCGGCGTGCGCGAGGTATGGGCGCGGGCGCTGCCGCTGTGGCCGGCGCTGGCGGTACTCGCCGCACTGGGCACGCTGCTGATCGTGCTCGGCGCCTCGCTGTTCGTGCTGCCGGCGCTTTGGGTGATGGTGAAGATCGCCTTCGCCGAATATCTGCTGGTACTGCGCGGGCTGACGCCGCTGGAAGCGCTCAAACAAAGTTTCCTGCTGACGCGCGGGTATTTCCTGCTGATCCTCGGCTGCATGCTTGCCGTGCTGCTGCCGGTGTGGCTGCTGGAAGTCTGGCTGGCCATGCAGTTCTGGGGCGACAGCACACCGCCCGCCGGGCTGGCGATTCTTGTCGATGGCTGCGTCGGGCTGGTGCAATTGCTGGCTACGGTGGTGGTATTTCGCTGCTATATGCTCTGCGGCGAGCCGGCTATCAGCCAGGATGGACAGGGTTAACCAGCAAGTTGCGATCGGTCGGCTAGGCTGTTTTATTTCCGCGAGGACATTGCCATGGCCGACCAGAACCCCAGCATCCTTTCCCACGTCTCCCTCGGCAGCAACCGTTTCGACGAGGCCGCGGCCTTCTACGACGCGGTGCTCGCCACGCTTGGTTGCACGCGCATCCTGTCCCACCCCGGCGCGCAAGCCTGGGGCCGTGAATACCCGGAGTTCTGGCTGCAGACGCCCATCGATGGCCAACCGGCCAGCGTCGGCAACGGTACGCACGTGGGCTTCTTCGCTGCGGACAAGGCATCGGTCGATGCCTTTCACCACGCCGCATTGAATGCCGGCGCAGCGAACGAAGGCGCACCCGGCCCCCGCGAGGAATACGGTGCGCCTTACTACGGCTGTTTCGTCCGCGACCTGGACGGCCACAAGATCGAAGCCGCCTATTGGGACCTGGCGTTGATACAGGAGCTCTACGGCAGCGCCGAAGCCGGCAGCTAACTGGCGTCCTGCGACATCCGACTGCCGGCCAGTCGCGGTAGCAGCAGATGCTCGAACAGGCGCGGAAAGCAACGCGCCACCAGCCGCGCACGCCAGTCCAGGTTGGACAACACCAGCAGTTGCCGGCGCTTCAGCGCACCCTGGAAGATCGACTCGGCCACATCCTGCGGCGACGCCACGCGGCCCACGGCCAGCGCCGGCTGCGGCGCGGTGGAGCCATCGCCGATCAGCACGTTCTTGCGCAGGTCGGTGGCCGTGTAGCCGGGGCATACCAGCATCACGTTGACACCCGTGCCGTCCAGCTCGCCACGCAGGGTTTCGAACAGGCCGTGCAGTGCGTGCTTGCTGGCGTTGTAGGCGGCGCGGTCGGGCACCGGCGCGTACTGCGAGAGCGAGCTGAGCACGATGACCTGCCCGCCACGCGCCGTCAGGCTTGGTAGAGCAGCCTGGGTGCAGTGCAACGCGCCATAGAAATTCACCGCCATGATCCGCTCGAACACCTTCAGGCTGGTGTCGACGACGCGGCTGCGGTGGGTGATGCCGGCGTTGTTGACCAGCACGTCGATGCCGCCGAAACGCTCCACCACCAGGGCAATGGCCTGCTGCACCGCCGCTGCATCCGACACGTCACAGCACAGGCCCAGCGCCTCGGCGTTGTGCCGATCGGCCAGATGCTGCACCAGGCCGTCAAGGGCGTTCTGCTCCAGATCGAAGATCACCAGCCGTGCCCCGGCCTGGGCCATGCGCTCGGCCAGGGCACGACCGATGCCCGCGCAGCCACCCGTGATCAGCACGACCTTGCGATCGAACACCTTGCTGGCAAATACCTTGCGTCGCATGCACCACCCCCGCGCCATGGCACCCAACCAATCAGCGGGCGCTCTTTTCTTCAAGCATAGACAGCCGCGCGCCGCGACGCCTCACTGCCCGCGCGGCTTGGCTCTCGCAGTGGGTTCGGCGATCAGCGGGTCATCCGGCCAGTAGTGCTTGGGATAGCGCCCCTTCAGGTCCTTCTTCACCTCGGTATAGGTGTTGGCCCAGAAGCTCGCCAGATCCTGCGTTACCTGCACCGGCCTGCGCGCCGGCGACAGCAGGTGCAGTTTGACGATCTGCCGTTTGCCAGCGATGCGCGGCGTGTCGGCCAGGCCGAACAGCTCTTGCAGACGCACTGCCAGCACGGGCGGCTGCTCGCTGTAATCCAGACGAATACGCGAGCCGGACGGCACCGCGATGGCGGTCGGCGCCAGCTCTTCCAGGCGCTGCGGCAGCGGCCAGGGCAGCAGCGTGGCGAGCATCGCACGCAGATCCAGTTGGGCGAAGTGCGCCAGCCGCGAAACCTTGCCGATATAGGGCAGCAGCCAGTCCTCCAGCCGTTCCAGCAACGCCGCGTCGCTGACATCCGGCCACTCGCTGACGTCGCCGTGATCACTATCGAGCTGCCGCAACAGGGCGATGCGCGCCTGCCACTGGCGCAGCTCGGGCGTCCAGGGCAGCAACTCCAATCCCTTGCTCCGCACCAGGCCGAGCAGCGCCTGGCCGCGTGCGGCCTCGTCGAGCCCCGGCAGCGGTTCGCGGCTCAGGATCAGCTCGCCGACCCGGCGCTGGCGCTCGGCGCGCAGCACGCCTTCGCGCTCGTCCCATTCAAGCTCGTCATGCTGGCTGACCTGCCCGGCCAGCACGCCCTCGAACAGCGCCGGGGCCAGCGCCACCGCGCGGTAGATACGTTCTTCACGCCGCCCCTGCTGGCTGCCGAGTTCGGCGATCACCAGCCAGGGCTCCTTCATCAGCGCATCCGCCCCGCCGAACTGCGCCGCCCGTCCGTTGGCCAGGCGGTATTCGCTGCCCCCTTCGCGGCGCTGACGCGCCACCCGGTCGGGATAGGCGAAGGCCAGCAGCGCGGCGAGGGCGTGTGATTCGTCCAGTGCCGTCTTGGCCATGTTCGACCGCTCGCGCAGCAGGCTGCGAAACTGCCGCGCCAGTTGTCGCACCCGCTGCACGCCACTGCCACGACCGCTCGCCAGTTGCTGCAGGCGCAGGCTCAGATCGGCCCCGGCGTCGCGCAGAATATCGCGCTCGGCCAGCAGTGCGGCGACGTCCGCCGCCAACGCTGCGACGCCCAGCGCCTGACCGCGCAGCAGCATATGCGCCAGACGCGGATGGGTCGGCAGCTCAGCCATCACCTGGCCCTGAGCGGTCAGCTGCCAGCCACCCTGCGCGTTGCGCCGCAGCGCACCGAGCCGTTCCAGCAGCCTCTGCGCCTGGGCATAGGCGGCAGCCGGAGGGCTGTCGAGCCAAGCCAGTTCGTCCGGCTCGACGCCCCAGCGCGCCAGCTGCAGGGCGACGCCGGCCAGATCGGCCTGGAGGATTTCCGCCACGCCGTAGGCGCTCAGCTGGCCGTGCTGCTCTTCCGACCACAACCGATAACAGACGCCCGGCTCCAGCCGCCCGGCCCGACCGGCGCGCTGGGTGGCCGAAGCGCGGGAAATGCGCCGGGTGTCCAGGCGCGTCATGCCGCTGCCGGGGTCGAAGCGCGGCATCCGCGCCAGGCCGGCATCCACCACCACCCGCACACCTTCGATGGTCAGGCTGGTTTCGGCAATATTGGTGGCCAGAACCACCTTGCGTTTGCCGGGCGCCGCCGGGTCGATGGCGGAACGCTGGGCAGCCAGTTCCAGCTCACCATGCAAAGGGCAGAGCAGGATATCCGCGCGACCGCCCAGCTGTTCGGCCAGCGCTTCATTGACCCGGCGGATTTCCGCCTGCCCCGGCAGAAACACCAGCAGGCTGCCGCTCTCTTCGTCCAGCGCCTGCAGCACCGTCTGCACCACACGCGGCTCGATGCGCTCCCCGGCCTGCCACGGCCTGCCCCAGCGCAGCGCCACCGGATACATGCGTCCCTCGCTGCGCACCACAGGTGCATCGCCGAGCAGCACCGACAGCCGATCACCCTCCAGGGTCGCCGACATCAGCAGCACCTTGAGCGGTTCATCGCGGAGCAGGATGCGGGCATTGAGGGTCAACGCCAGGGTCAGGTCGGCATCTAGGCTACGCTCGTGGTACTCATCGAAAATCACCAGGCCGACGCCCTCCAGCGCCGGATCATCCTGCAGCCGGCGCGCGAGAATGCCTTCGGTGACCACTTCGATGCGCGTCTTCGGCCCGACCTTGCTGTCCAGGCGGATGCGGTAGCCGACCGTTTCGCCAACGTTTTCACCCAGCTCGCTGGCGAGCCGCTCGGCGGCGGCGCGGGCGGCCAGCCGGCGCGGTTCGAGCATGATGATCGACTGTTCGCCCAGCCAGGGCTCATCGAGCAAGGCCAGCGGCACACGGGTGGTCTTGCCGGCGCCGGGCGGCGCCTCCAGCACGGCCTCGTCACGGGCTTGCAGGGCCTGGCGCAGCGCCGGCAGGGCTTCGTCGATGGGAAGGGGGATCATGGCGTACTCCGCATTCAGGCGGCGGATTGTAAAGCAGCTGCAAGCGGCAAGCCTCAAGCCGCAAGGAGAAGACGAAAAAGCGCGGTCGGCTGCTTTCACTTGTGGCTTGCAACTCGCAGCTTGCCGCTGTTTTTTCCTTGTATAGTTGCGGCAATTTTCCCGGAGGTCCTTATGCGTACTCGTTCCCGTGTCATCGGCGGCGTGCTGGCCGTCTCCCTGTTCACCCAACTGAGCGCCTGCGGCACGCTGTTCTACCCGGATCGGCGTGGGCAGATAGATGGCAAGATCGACCCTGCGATTGCCGTGCTCAACGCCGTCGGCCTGCTGTTCTACGTGATCCCCGGCCTGATCGCCTTTGGCATCGACTTCGCCACCGGCGCGATCTATTTCCCCGATGACCAGTTCTCGATGGCGCCGGAAAAACTCCAGGACGCCATTGGCGCCGACGGCCAGATCGACCCGCTGCGCCTGAAGGCCATCATCGAAGCGGAAACCGGTCGCAGTCTGCCGCTGGACGACCCGCGCCTGATCCAGCACAGCGGCAGCCTGGAACAGCTTGCCGCCTTCGGCCTGCGCCCGGCAGCCTGACCGCCCCCCATGGGCATCAATTCCGAGCACGCCCGCCTGCTGCGCCGCGCCACCCGTGCGGCGCTGGCCACCGCGATACTGCTGGCGCTGAGCAAGGCGGTGGCCTGGTGGCTGAGCGGTTCGGTGAGCCTGCTGGCGGGCCTGACCGACTCGCTGCTCGATGGCGCCGCCTCGCTGCTCAACCTGCTGGCGGTGCACTACTCGCTGC
This sequence comes from Stutzerimonas stutzeri, assembly GCF_013522825.1. Lineage (GTDB taxonomy): Bacteria > Pseudomonadota > Gammaproteobacteria > Pseudomonadales > Pseudomonadaceae > Stutzerimonas > Stutzerimonas stutzeri_AK. The sequence continues at coordinate 46,637 of NZ_JAAMQZ010000006.1, read as the reverse complement.
GCCCCGCCGACGAGGATCACCGCTACGGTCACGGCAAGGCCGAGGCGCTGGCGGGGCTTGGCCAGGCGGCGTTCATCTGTGTCAGTGCAATTCTGGTCGGCGTACAGGGCGTCGATCGCCTGCTGCATCCCGAGCCGCTGGGCGCGCAGGCACTGGGCATCGCGGTGATGCTGTTCTCGCTGGTGATGACGGCGCTGCTGCTGCGCTACCAGCGGTACGTGGTGAAAGTGACCAACTCCACGGCCATCCGCGCCGATTCGCTGCATTACCGCTCCGATCTGCTGCTCAACGCCAGCATCCTGCTGGCGCTGGTGCTCGCCGGCTTCGGCTGGGAACGTCTCGACGCGCTGTTCGGCATTGCCATCGCTTTCTACATCCTCTGGAGTGCAATGAGCATCGTCCGCGAAGCCGGCGCGGTGCTGATGGATACCGAGCTGTCCCCGGAGATCACCGAGCACATGCAGCAACTGGTACGCGAAGTGCCCGGTGTGCATGGCTGCCACGATTTCCGTACGCGCATTTCCGGCACGCGCTGGTTCGTCCAGCTGCATCTGGAGCTGCCGGGCGAACTGCCGCTGTCGCAGGCGCACGACCTGTGCGTGGCGGTCGAACATGCCATTCATGATCGATACCCCAATGCCGAGGTGCTGGTGCATGCCGACCCGTTGGAGGTCGCGCCGCAGCGAGGCTGACCTCATACCTGATGAGCGATTTCAGGCCCAGCATCTCCGTTCCAATGTCGTGGACGACAACCTTGGCAGCTCGTGTGGTCCGCCAACGAAGGCCAGCTGAAAGCCTCGCCACGGCTAATTTCCCGATATCGACTTCTGCCGTAAACTACAGGCCGATCATGCAAGGATGTATGCCATGTCACGCCTCTCAGCTCCCCTGTTCGCCCTTGGCTTGCTGACTCTGTCAGTCACTCCCTCACTTTGGGCCGACGAACTGTTGCTCGAGCTCCAGACGTCCAGCGCCACGCCAATCAACGACCGGCAGGTCCGCGGCGTGCTACGCGCGCGCAATCAGGCCGTACTCGCCAGTGAACTGCCTGGGCGCATCGTCGAGATGCCGTTCCGTGATGGCCAGGACTTTAAGAAAGGCGACGTGCTCGCGCGCTTTGACTGCAGCGCCTATCAGGCTCAACTTAGCGCTGCGCAAGCGGCGACCCGCGCCACTCGAGAAGAGCTGAATCACAAGAAGCAACTGGCTGCACTCAACTCGGTGGGGCGCTTCGAGGTGGCCCTGGCAGAAGCACGCCAGGCACAGGCTCTGGCGGAGGCTCAGGTCTATCAGGTTCAGGTAAAACGCTGCAACGTCGTCGCACCATTCAATGGACGAGTAGTACAACGGCGCGCACAGCCTCATGAAAGCGTCGCCAACGGCGCCCCGCTGCTTGATGTGGTCGACAACGGTACCTTGGAAATCTACCTGCTGGTGCCATCCAGCTGGCTGAGCCGGATCAAAGCGGAACAACCCTTCGAATTCACCCCAGACGAAACCGGCACGCCCCTGCGAGCCATGGTCAAACGCCTGGGCGCGCGTATCGACGAAGGCAGCCAGACCCTGCTGCTGATCGGCAGCCTGCCCGAGGACGCCAGCGGCCTGCTGGCTGGCATGAGCGGCAACGCGCGCTTCCCGGAGGCGCCATGACCGCACAGGTACCGGGCCTGGCCGAACAGGTGTTCGCCCGTTTCCTGGCCCTGCAGCGCCAGGCCCGGGCGGCCAAGGACATCGACAGCCTGGCCTATGCCCTGGTCAACGACGCCCAGACACTGTTCGGTTTCCGCCATGCCGCCCTGCTCATCGCCGGCCGGGTGAGGGCGCTGACCGGCATCAGCGTCGTCGAACCGCACGCGCCCTTCGTCGCCTTCGTCGAGGATGCCGCGCATCAATTGCTCGGCCAGGGCCGCTCCGCCCTGCCCCAGGTGGTCACGGCCGAATCGCTCAACGATCAGGCCCGTGGCGACTGGCAGGCGTTGTCCGCCGGCTCGGTGTTCTGGCTGCCCCTGCTGGATCGCCAGCAGCAGCCCTTCGGCGGCCTGTGGATAGCCCGCGAACAACCCTGGAACGAAGCCGAGCAGGCATTGCTGGCTCAACTTGGCGATTGCTATGCCCATGCCTGGCTCGCCCTGCAACCACGCAAGCCCTGGCGCCTGCGCTGGCCCAGGCGGCGCATCCTGGCCGTAGCGGCGACCGCGCTGCTGCTCCTGCTGGTACCGGTGCGCCAATCGGTGCTGGCCCCTGCCGAGGTCGTGCCGCGTGACGGCCAGGTGATCGCCGCGCCACTGGACGGGGTGATCGCCGAATTCCAGGTCAAGCCCAACCAGGCGGTCGCCAAGGGCGAGGTTCTGCTGCGCTTCGACGCCACGTCCATCCGCGCCCAGGCCGATGTCGCGCAGCGCAGCCTGGAGGTGGCCGAGGCCGAGCTCAAGGCCAACACCCAGCGCGCCTTCAGCGACGCCGAGTCCAGCGCCCGCATCGATCTGCTCGCCGCCCGCGTGGCCCAGAAACGCGCCGAACGCGACTATGCACGCGAACTGCTGGCACGCACTGAGGTGCGCGCCGAACGCGACGGCATCGCGGTGTTCGCCGACGCCCAGCGCTGGATCGGAAAACCGGTACAGACCGGCGAACGGCTGATGGAGATTGCCGATCCGCAGCATGCGGAACTGCGCATCGACCTGGCAGTGGCCGACGCCTTGAATTTCCAGCACGGCACGGACATCGCCCTGTTCCTCGACAGCGACCCGCTGCACCGCCACGATGCCCGCCTGCAACGCCTGGCCTACGAGGCGCAGGCGCTGAGCAGCGGTCAACTGGCCTACCGGCTGGACGCCGATTTCGTCGAGGCGCCACCGCGCATCGGCCTGCGCGGCACCGCCAAGCTCTATGGCGAGCAGGTGCCGCTGGCCCTGTTCCTGCTGCGCCGGCCTCTGGCCGCGCTACGCCAGACGCTGGGGTTGTAGATGCGCCTGCCCAACCTGCGCGCCGATCTGCAGCTTTCCAGCGCCGCGCCGGCACTGGATGGCGCACCGCAATGGACGCTCGCCGATCCGCTACGAGGCCGCTACTTCAAGCTCGGCGCCGAAGCCATGCGCCTGCTGCGCCACTGGCAACTGGGCGACCCCGCCCGTGTGCTGCAGGCGGCGAACGCCGAACCAGGGCAGCCACTGGCCGGCTCCGATCTGGAAGAGATGCTGCGCTTCCTGCGCGGCCACGACCTGGTCGACGCGGCGGATGCCGAGCAGCGCGGCAGCTATGCCAGCAAGGCGGCGCAGCAGCGTCAAAGCTTCTGGAAGGGCCTGCTGCATCAGTACCTGTTCTTCCGCATCCCATTGTGGCGGCCAAACGCCTTTCTCGACCGCACCTGGCCCTGGCTGGAACGCCACGGCCCTCGCCTGTTGCGCTATGGCCTGCCGACCCTGCTGACGCTCGGCCTGTTCCTGGTGGCTCGCGACTGGGATCGCTTCATCGCCACCTTCCCTCACCTGTTCAGCCTCGGTGGTGCCATCGCCTTCAGTATCGCCCTGGTCTTCGCCAAGCTGTGCCACGAATTCGGTCACGCCTACATGGCCAAGCGGGCGGGTTGCCGGGTGCAGAGCATGGGCCTGGCCTTCATGGTGCTGCTGCCCATGCTCTACACCGACGTCAGCGACGCCTGGCGCGTGAATGACCGCCGTTCGCGCCTGCTGATCGGCGCCGGCGGCGTGCTCGCCGAACTGTTGCTGGCCTGCGTCGCCCTGCTGGCGTGGTCGCTGCTGCCGGACGGGCCGCTGCGCACCGCCACCTTCATGCTGGCCAGCGCCACCTGGATCACCACGCTGCTGATCAACCTCAACCCCTTCATGCGCTTCGACGGTTACTTCCTGCTCAGCGACCTGTGGGGCATCGACAACCTGCAGCAGCGAGCCTTCGCACTCTGCCGCTGGCGCCTGCGCGAAGCCCTGTTCGGCTATGGCGAGCCCGCGCCGGAACCCTGGACGGCGGCCATGCAGCGCCGTCTGCTGGTCTGGGGCTACGGTTCCTGGCTATGGCGCGCGATACTCTTTCTGGGCATAGCCCTGGCCGTGTACCACATGTTCTTCAAGCTGCTGGGCATCTTCCTGATGTTGGTGGAACTGCTCTGGTTCATCGGCCTGCCCATCTGGCGCGAATGGAAGGAGTGGTGGGGCCGACGCGACCAGGCCAATCCGAGCAGAGTGTTGTTCACCGCAACAGGCCTGCTGGCCCTGCTGGCTCTGCTGGCCCTGCCCTGGCGCAGCAGCGTGGACGTACCGAGCGTGCTCGAAGCATCCAGCAGCAGCGCCCTGCACGCGCCCGTGGCCGCGCGCGTGAAACAGTTGCACGTGCGCGACGGCCAACCGGTGGCCCAGGGTGATCTGTTGCTGGAACTGGAATCCCCCGACCTGGAGGCGCGCCTGGCCATCGTCCGCCAGGAAATCCAGATCCTGCAGCTGCAATTGCGCCGTCAGTCCGGACGCAGCGAAACGGCGGGAGACGTCGGTGTTCTCGAACAAAGGCTGGCCGAGTCCGTGGCCGAATACCGGGGGCTGGCCGCCCAGCGCGAGCGCCTGCAACTGCGCGCAGCAGAGGCCGGAACCGTACGCGATCTGCTGCCCGACCTGACGCCTGGACGCTGGCTGAGCCCCGCCGATCCCGTGGTGCGCGTTATAGCGCCCGGACTGCGGTTGCGTGGCTATCTCGCCGAGGAGCACCTGTGGCGCGTGCAGTCGGGCGCCGAGGGGCGTTTCATCGCCGACGACCCGGCTCGGCCCGCCCTACCGGTGCGACTGGACGAAGTGGACGACACCGGTGTCGCCTACCTGGAACTGGAGTCGCTCGGCTCGGATCACCACGGGCCAATCGCCGTACGCCGCGACGCCCAGCATCGAGCGGAACCCTTGCAAGCCCAATACGGCGTGCGCCTGAGTCTGCTGGACGTGCCCACCGAACCCTCCCAACCGCTACGTGGCGTGGTGGTGCTGGCGGGTTCGGGACAATCGATCCTGGGAGCAGCCTGGCGTCGATTGGCGGCGCTGGGCATAAGGGAGAGCGGCTTCTGACAGCCATCATTGGAAACAGGGAAGTATCTACATGCCCGAACGCCAACCACTGCCCATCTGCTCACGATTACCCCTGAGCTTCGCCCTAAAGCCCCTGCGGCAGGCGCTGGAGCGGATCGCGCCCGAGGTCTGGCAAAGCCACTTCAACACCGGTTACTACGAAGGCGATTGGAGCGGCATAGCCCTGATCGCAGCGAACGACGCACCATTACCGCTGGCCCCCGGCCAGGGCGTACCGATGCGTAGCGACTGGTGGCAACAGAGTCCAGCCTGGCATCGATTGCTGGAGACATTCCAGACCACGCTGCACAGCGCACGCCTGCTGCGCCTGGGCCCCGGCTCGCGCATCCGCGAGCACCGCGACCCGGATCTCGGCCTGCCCGGCAGCGTCCTGCGCCTGCATGTTCCCCTGCTGAGCCCGGCTGGCGTGGAATTCCTGGTCGACGACCTGCAGGTTCCCATGCAACCTGGCGAATGCTGGTTTCTCGACCTGTCCCGCCCCCATCGGGTGGACAACCCCTCGCCCTCCGAGCGCATCCACCTGGTGCTGGACTGCCAGCCCAACGACTGGCTGCTGGACGCCATCGAGCATGGCCTGCCGGATACGCCGACACTGCGCCCGAGCAAGGCGGCGCAGGCCTTCCTGCAATTCCGACGATTGGTCGAACGGAGTCCGCAATTGACGCAACGACTCCAAGCGCTGAGCGATAGCCGTGAGTTTCTGCACGCAGTCGTTGCATTGGCCGAGCAGCAGGGGCTGCACTTTTCCGAAGCCGAGGTACGCAGCGCGATGCGCCAGGGTAGACAGACATGGAACGATCAGTGGCGAGCATGAACCCCGAAGAAGACTTCGCTGGCTGGCTGCCCATCCGGGCCTGGCAACCCGACGACGAATGGCGCGTGGACTGGTGCTGGTTCGGCGAACAGCGTCTCACCCGCCCCTTCTTCCGTGACGATGTGGAACAGGCCCTGCGCCTGCCTTTCAACCAGGCGTTGCGGCGCGAAACCGGCCTCCAGGCGCTGCTGGACTGGCAAGCCGCCAGCCCTGGACTGATACCCGGCGCTTTCATCTTCCACGCATCGCGCTGCGGCTCCACCCTGATGGCGCAGATGCTCGCCGGCCTGCACCGCAATATCGTGCTTTCCGAGCCGCCGCCCCTGGATAGCCTGCTGCGCGTCCACCGAACCGATCCAAACAGCGCTGCGCGGCAACCCGCCCTGGTCGCCGCCCTGCTGTCGGCCTTCGGCCAGCGTCGCCAGGGCGACGAACGGCAGCTGATGGTCAAACTGGACGCCTGGAACGCCTTCGAGGCATCGCTCCTGCAAGCGCTCTACCCGCAGACGCCACGTCTCTTCCTCTATCGCGACCCACTGGAGATCGCCGTGTCCCAACTGCGCCAGCCGGGACGGCAGCGGGTACCCGGCATGCTGGGGCCGACAGGCCTGGATGCACCGGGAGACGATGCCGACAACCTCTCCGTAGTGGACTACACCTGCCGCATGGTCGGCCGCCTGCTCACGGGCGGACTGGAGCTTTGCCTGCGCCATGGCGGCATTCCGGTGAACTATTGCGAGCTGCCCGGGGCACTCTGGACACGACTGGCCCCCACCTTGGGCGTGCGCGACATCGACCGGCAGCAGCTCGAATCCGTCGCCACCTTCGACGCCAAGCAACCGACCATGACGTTCAGCAGCGATACCCTCGGCAAACGAGACGCCGCGGGAGAGGAGCTGCACCAGGCCATCGAACGCTGGGCCAGGGAGCCTTACGAACGCCTGGAGTCGATACGGCTCTCGAAGTCGCCACGGGGTCATACGCCTGTTTGAGAAAAAAGCGCTCCAAACGTAAGGGATACTGGCGAATCGCCTTTGGCATCGGCTAATCTTGAAGCGATCGCCATCAAAACAACAATGGACATCCCCTTGGGGGAATGATTGCAAGGAAGTGCGATACCCATGGCCAGCCCCGCCCTGAATCTCCGTCCCGCTGTCGATACCGACCAGGCGTTCCTGCGCGCGCTCTATGCCAGCACCCGCGCTCAAGAAATGGAGCTGCTGCCCTGGAGCCAGGCGGAGAAGGCTGCCTTCCTGGAGCAGCAGTTCGATGCCCAGCACCGCCACTATCAGGAGCACTACCAGGAAGCGGAATTCTCGCTCGTGCTTCAGGATGGCCAGCCTATCGGCCGCCTCTATCTCTTCCGAGGCCCAACTACCCACAACCTGATGGATCTCTCGTTGCTACCGAACTGGCGCGGCCACGGCATAGGTAGCCATCTGTTGTCGCTTCTGGTTCAGGAAGCCGACACGACCGGCAAGTCGATCCGCCTCTACGTCGAGCCCGACAACCCTGCACGCCGCCTCTACGAGCGCTTCGGCTTCGTCATCACCCGCCAGCATCCGATCTATCTGGAGATGCACCGCACCGCCGCTCGGAGGCTGAGCGCATGAGTGACATTCCCAGCCGGCAAGAGCTGCAGCAGACCCTGGGCCATACCTGGCGCCTCAGTTGGGAGGGGCACCCCGGGGTCGATGTGGAACTGGTCGAAGTGAACCAGGGCAAGGCCATGAACTCGCGCTACCTGTGCTACGACGCGATATTCCGACAGCCTGCCGGTGTCGATCTGCCGCAATACAGCTATACCTTGCATAGCCCGGCTGCATCATCGTGGTGGGTCATGCTCACCCCGATCGGCCCGGACGGCGATGGAGCCCGTCTACTGCAGGCCGTGTTCCATGTTCGGACAGCTGAAAATCCATAGATCTGACCGCTTACAACAACCTGTCGGCAAAGCCGGCGCCACAATAGCAGGGAGCAACAACATGGAACCGTTCCTCGGCGAAATCAAAATGGTCGGCTTCAACTTCGCACCGCGCGGCTACGCGATGTGTCAGGGCCAACTGATGCCCGTCTCACAGAACAGCGCACTGTTCGCCCTCCTGGGCACCCTGTACGGCGGCAATGGCCAGACCACCTTCGGTCTGCCCGACTACCGTGGGCGCGGTCCGGTGGGCATGGGACAAGGCCCCGGTCTGAGCATGATCGTCCAGGGCGAAGTGGCGGGCACCGAGAGCGTCACGCTGCTGAACACCAACCTCCCTCCATTCTCATTGCCTGTGACGGGCACGGTATCTGTGGCCATCCCAGCATCCACTGCCGACGGTAGCAGTCAGGTTCCCGGTACGAGCTCAGTCCTGGCGAAGCCTCTGGACAGCGCCGCCGGAGCGGAAGTCAGTCTTTATGGCAGTGCTGCCGATACCACGCTGGCGCCTTTCAATGCCAGCTTGAATGCCAATGCCGTCCATTCCGGCGGAGGTATTCCTCTGGGAATTCGCAACCCTTACCTGGGCACCAACTTCATCATCGCCCTGGAAGGCGTCTTCCCGAGCCGAAACTGAGTTCGCGAAGCGATAAGAGGCAGGACAGACTACGGTTTGACTGCCGTTGATAGTCTTGAATCAGCATCAGCCTGATGTCCACTAACCAAGTGGCTGCACACGATCATAGGAAGCAGTGCCATGTTCTGGAACAAAAATACCAAACCGGCGCTCAGCCCCCAGCCAGCTATGATCCGGGCGGCGCTGGCCATCTCCCTCGAACCGCGCATGATGTTCGACGGCGCAGTTGCAGCCACCGTTGCCGAAGCCGCGACCGCGGAGACGTCAGCTACACCGAACGCCGACAGCGGTTTCGACAACCAGGCTGCCGCCCCCGCCTCGGCCACCTCGGATCAACGCCAGGAGGTGGTATTTATTGACTCCAGCGTCAAGGACAACCAGCAATTGCTGGACAACCTGGCCCCTGGAACAGAGGTCGTTGTTCTGGACTCCACCCAGGATGGCCTGGCGCAAATGGCGCAGTATCTCGATGGCCGCAGCGGTATCGATGCCATCCACCTGATCTCACACGGTGGCGAAGCCAACCTGATGATCGGGTCTGCACGCCTGAATCTGGACAATATCGCCGATGCACAAAACCAGCTTGCCGCCATTGGCAGCAGCTTGACCGCCAGCGGCGACTTGCTGATTTACGGGTGTGACATTGCCAAGGGAGAAAATGGCGCTGCTTTCATCAGTCAATTGGCCAGTCTTACCGGCGCAGATGTGGCTGCCTCCACCGACTGGACAGGTGATACAAGCAAAGGCGGGGATTGGACGCTTGAGGCCAGTACTGGAACGATAGAAAGCGAGGTCCTGTTCGCCGACACAAACTACACCCATATTCTGAACACCCTGAACGCTGGTGATATTGTGGTGTTGGGTTGGAATTCGGTTGATGACACGGTCACCTTCGCGACACTGGTCGATATTCCCGCCGGCACCGTCATCAAGATCACCGACAAGGGCTGGGATCAGGCGACCAATGCGTTCACACCCTTATCCACCGGTGATGGTGTGGTGACCTGGACCACCAGTGGAGCGATCAGCGCTGGCAATATTTTCAGGCTGTTCCTGGGAGGGGCAGATGCACTGACCACACTGACCAACGTCACCACTGGCGCAGTGCTTACCAGCGATATCTCAACATCGGGCTTTACTATTAATGACCCGATGCTTGCTACGGGGGATGGCATCTTTATCTACCAGGATGCAGACAGTAATCCTTATTTTATTTTCGGCATGAATAATTCAGCCGGCGTGGTTGATGCGAACGGTTGGAATACGTCCATTGCACAGACCATGCGTGATTCGATGACGCCTAATGGCAACGGCAGCCAAAATGCCCTGACCAATGGTATCAATGCCATCGGCCTACCCGGAGGGACCAACCAACAGGATAACGTGCAGTACACAGGCGCAACGACTGCCGCCGACCGCGCCACATGGCTGGCACGCATAACCAACGTGGCCAACTGGTCAGGAGACAACGACGGAAGCACAGCAACAAGCGTTGGAGCCAGCGGTGGCAGCGAGGTCAATATCCTCCCTCCCAACATTGCCCCCATCATCAACAACCTCAACGGTGATTCCACGAACTTCATTGAGGGCGGCAGTGCCGTGCTGCTCGACGCTGGCAGCAACGCCACCGTCACCGATGCCGACTCCGCCAACTTCGACGGCGGCAACGTCACCGTGGCGATCACCGCTGGCGGCACCACCACCGAGGACGTGCTGGCGATCCGCAATGAAGGCACGGGGGCAGGCCAGATCAGCGTATCGGGCAGCACCGTCAGCTACGGCGGCACCGCCATCGGCACCATCACCTCCAGCGGCACGGGCGGCGCCAGCCTGGTCGTCACCCTCAACGCCAGTGCCAACGCCGCTGCCGTCCAGGCCCTGATCCACAACCTGACCTACGCCAACGGCAATGACGCCGCCCCGAGCACCGCTGCGCGCACCGTCAGCATCACTGTCAACGACGGCGATGGCGGCACCAGCACGGCGGCGGCGGTCACCGTGAACGTGATTGGCGTCAACGACGCCCCGACCATCACCGCCACAGGCAACAATCCCACCTACACCGAAAACGGCAGTGCGGTTGATCTGTTCAACAGCGTCAACATCAACACCATCGAAACCGGCCAGACCATCACCGGCATGACCCTGACCGTCGCCAACCTGGCCGATGGCAGCGATGAGTTCCTGCGCATCGACGGCACTGACATCGCCTTGCTCAACGGCAGCAACGGCACGACGGCAGGCAATGGCATCAGCTACTCGATCAGCCTCGTCGGCAGTACGGCGACCATCACCCTGAGCAGTGCAGGAGGCCTCAGCGCGGCAACCGCACAAACCGTGGTCGATGGCATGGGCTACCGCAACAGCAGCGACGCCCCGAACACCACGACGCGTGTCATCACCCTGACCAGCATTACCGACAATGGCGGCACGGCCAACGGCGGTACCGACACGACGGCAACGTCGATCGCCACGTCGGTATCCGTCGTTGCCGTCAACGATGCGCCGACCGTCACCTCCAGTGGCGGCACCACTTCTTTTACCGAAGGTGACAGTAGCGTTGCGATCGATGCCGGACTCACCCTGAGCGACCCGGACAACGCCACCCTGTCCAGCGCCACGGTGACCATCACCGGTAGTTTCCAGCCTGGCGCCGATGTACTGGCCTTCATCAACGATGGCAGCAGCATGGGCAACATCACTGCCAGCTACGACACCGGCAACGGCGTGCTGACGCTAACCTCGGCAGGCGCCAGCGCTACCCTCGCCCAGTGGCAGGCCACCCTGCGTTCGGTGACGTACAGCAATGGCAGCGATGCCCCCAGCACTGCCAACCGCACGATCAGCTTCGTCGCCAACGATGGCCAGAGCTACAGTGCGGCCGCCACCAAGGTCGTCAGCGTGACGGCCGTCAATGATGCCCCGCAGATCACGGCCCCTGTGAGCATCGACGTCACCGAAGACATGCCCAGCGCCATCACCGGGATCAGCTTCGGTGATGCCGATGCCGGTAGCGCCAACGTCACTGTCACCCTGTCGATCGGCTCCGGCACCCTGTCTGCGACCAGCGGTGGCGGTGTCACTGTCGGCGGTACTTCGTCGGCGCTGACCCTGACCGGCAGCATTGCCAACATCAACAACTTCATCAATGGCAGCAACCTCAGCTTTACCACCGCGGCCAATGCCACCGCCGATGTGACCCTGACGGTGAACATCAACGATGGCGGTAACACCGGCAACGGTGGTGCACAAAGTGCCAACGAAACCATCACGCTACAGGTTACAGCGGTCAACGACGCACCGACGATCACAGCACCAGGCTCCATCGCCATCACCGAAGATATTCCCGGCGCATTGACCGGCATCTCGTTCAGCGATGTCGATGCGGGCAGCGGCACTGTGACGGTGACCTTCTCGGTACCCAGCGGCACCCTGAATGCCACCAGCGGCAACGGCGTCTCAATTGGCGGTACCGCCAGCGCGCTGACCCTGACCGGCAGCCTTGCCGACATCAATGCCTTCATCGCGGCATCCGGCATCACGTTCACCACTGCCAGTAACGCCACTGCCAACGTCACGCTGACCGTCACCATCGATGACGACGGCAACACCGGCAGCGGCGGCGCGCAGACCTATACCACCAGCGTGACCCTCACGGTTACTGCCGTGAACGATGCACCGGTCAACTCGGTACCCGCTGCACAGAACGTCGATCAGGACGCCAACCTGGTGTTCAACAGCGGCAATGGCAACCTGATCAGCATCAGCGATGTGGATGCCGGCGCCAGCAGCGTCGAGGTAACGCTAACGGCGGCCAATGGCCTGCTGACCCTCGGTGGCACCACCGGGCTCATCTTCACTGTGGGCTCGGGCAGCAACGCCACAACCATGACCTTCACCGGCAGCATCGCCGACATCAACAACGCCTTGAACGGCCTGGTGTTCTCGCCTACCGGCGGCTACAACGGCCCAGCCAGCCTGCAGATCACCACCAACGATCAGGGCAACAGCGGCAGCGGCGGACCCCAGAGCGACACCGATACCATCAGCATCACGGTCAACAGCCTCATTCCACGAGTAACCGATGTCAGCGCCAGCACGGCAGACGGCATCTACAAGGTGGGCGATACCATCACCATCACCGCCACCTTCAGCGAGGCAGTCACGGTCGACACGGCGGGGGGCATCCCAACCTTGCTGCTGGAAACCGGCAGTGTCGACCGCATCGCAACCTATGTTTCAGGCTCAGGTGGCAACACCCTGACCTTTACCTACACGGTGCAGGCCGGCGATATCAGTGCCGATCTGAATTACCAGTCCACGGCGGCCCTCTCTCTCAATGGCGCGACCATTCGCGGCGCCACAGACAACGATGCCGTGCTTACCCTACCGGCACTTGGCGACGCCAACTCCCTGGCGGGCAATAAAGCCATCATCATCGATGGCGTTGCCGCCACGATCAGCTCGGTATCGGTGCCTGCCGATGGCACCTACGTGGCCGGGCAGAATCTGGACTTCACGGTAAACCTGTCGGAAAGCGTGACCGTCGATACCAGCGGTGGTACGCCAAGAATCGCCATCACCCTTGACACCGGGGGTACCGTCTACGCCAACTATCTGTCGGGCTCCGGAACCAGCGCCCTGGTATTCCGCCTGACGGTGGTGGATGGGCAAATGGACAGCAACGGCATCAGCCTGGGCAACAGTATCGACGCCAATGGCGGCACCTTGCGCGACGTCGCCGGGAATGACACTACGACCACCTTGAACGCGGTAGGCAGTACGACCGGGGTACTGGTCGATGCCGTTGCACCCAGCGCCACGATCACCCTCAACGGCGCAGCCTCTACCAGTGCCAGCAGTCTCGGTTTCACTGTCACCTTTAACGAGGACGTTACTGGCGTGGATGCCGGCGACTTCTCCCTGCTTGCCAGCGGCACCGTGCAGGGTACGCTGCAATCGATGACTCAGGTCGATGGTCGCACCTACCAAGTCGTAATCAGCGGCGTTTCCGGCACCGGCACGCTGCAACTGGTGCTCAATGCGGCAGCCAGCGGCATCACCGACGGTACCGGCAACATTCTTGGCGGTGACGCAACTAGCAGTAGCTATCTGATCGCACCGGTGCAACCGCCGGAGCCTGAGCCAGAACCAGAACCAGAGCCTGAGCCAGAACCAGAACCAGAACCAGAACCAGAGCCTGAGCCAGAACCAGAACCAGAACCAGAGCCTAAGCCAGAACCAGAGCCGGAGCCGGAGCCACGTCCGCAACCCGACGGTAACCCCGAATTCCGTACCACCCCGCCGGTCTCCACCCCCGGCATGCTCTCGCCACCACTCCAAGTCGCGGTGCCCAGCATGCCGTCACCTTCTGCCGCCTCGCCACTGCTGCCGTCACCGCTATTCGAGGCACCGACCCTGGGCAGCGGTATTCCAGTTCTGGGCAACATCTTCATCAACCAAAACCCGCTGACGCCGAGCTATATCGCCCAGGTCTTCAGCAGTTTTAGCGATGTTGGCGGCAATGGTTCGGGTATCGGCTTCCTCGGTTTTGGCGGTGGCGATGGTGGCGCGTTCGGCACCAGCAGTCTCTCCAGCATCTTCGGCAAAGACGCCATGCAGGAGAACGAACAACTGGAAGTTTTCGACGGTAAGAAATGGGGAGCAGGCAACGGCGGCGGGATTGTCGGCGCACCGACGCTGGGCCAGCAATTACACGACATGCATGAGGACGAACAGCGCCAGCACCGGGATCTGGCGCTGGCCCTGCAACAAATCGCGGCGGCGCAGCCGCCAGTCTGAGCCAACACATACAACGAAGAACGAGTGAATCGGCGCCGTGACAAGGGGGCGGCCCAAGGATGAAGAAGAATCAAAGACTATTTGCGGTCAGTCTGCTGACCCTGGCCATCAGTGGCTGCGCGGTCACCAGCACACCCATTGAGCGCAGTTTCAGCGAGCAGCGTGCACAGAGCGATCTGCAGGCCATGTTCGCCGACCAGGAGCCACTCAGTGCTCCGCTGACCCTGCACGAGGCCATGGCCCGCGCGGTGAAATACAACCTCGAGGCACGCCTGAAGGTCATGGAGGAGGCCATGGCCCAGCGTCAAGTCGACTTGGCCACCTTCGACATGCTGCCACGTATGGCGCTGTCCGCAGGCTATGCCGGGCGCAACAACGTCAGCGCCTCCAGCAGCCAGAGTATCGAAACCGGCACCCAGTCTCTGGAGCCATCTACCTCGCAGGATCGTGACCGCGGTGTGGCTGACCTGACCATGGTCTGGAACGTACTGGACTTCGGCGTCAGCTACGTCAGCGCCAAACAACAGGGCGACCAGCGCCTGATCGTGCAGGAGCGCCGGCGCAAGGTGGTGCATACCATCATTCAAGACGTGCGCTCCGCCTACTGGCGCGCCGTGGCCGCCGACCGCCTGCTGTCTCAGATCGACAGCCTGATGGCGCGCGTTGCCCAGGCCCGCGACGACAGTCAACGTCTCAGCGAACAGCGTATTGGCGACCCCATCCAGGCGCTGAGCTACCAGCGCGCCCTGATCGAAGCTACTCGCCAGCTAGAAGAACAGCGCCGCGCCCTGTCGCTGGCCAAAACCGAACTGGCCACTCTGATCAACCTGCCCCTGGGCAGCAGCGTCGAACTGGCACCTGACGTGGGCTATCAGGTTCCGGAGCTCAAGGTGGAACTTGCCGCGCTTGAGCAGGAGGCCTTGGCCAGCCGCCCTGAGCTGCGTGAGCAGGACTACCAAGCGCGCATCAGCGCTGCGGAAACCCGCAAAGCCATGCTGCGCCTGCTACCCGGTCTGGAGTTCTCCGCTGGCGGCCACTACGACAGTAACTCATTCCTGGTCAACCAGAGCTGGGCCGACTACGGCGTGAAAGTCACCTGGAACCTGTTCAACGTACTCTCGGCACCGGCTGCCATCGAGGTCGCCAAGGCTGGCCAGGAAGTCGCAGATGCGCGACGCCAGGCCATGTCGATGGCGATCCTGGCTCAGCTGCACGTGGCCAACGCCAACTTCCGCGAAGCCCAGCGCCAGTTCCAGACCAGCCAGCAACTGGCGGGCCTGGATGGGCAGATCGTCGAGCAGTTGCGCAATCGCTACCAGGCCCAGGGTATCGGCGAGCTGGAATTGATACAGGGTGAACTGAACACACTGCAGGCGGACCTACGCCGCGACCTGAGCTATGCCGAACTGCGGAACAGCTACGGCCAGCTATTTGCCAGCGTGGGCCTCGACCCGCTGTCGGAGAGCCTCGCCTCCGACAGCGTCGCCGATATCGCCGCAGCACTTGCCAACCGCGAAGCGCAGTGGCATGCGGGACAGCTGTAACGGGACTACATGATCAGCATCGTATACAAAGCTGCTGCGGTGCCGATCGTTGCTCGCCACAACGGATCTACGAGGCTGTATGACAAGCCTGTAACCCACCGTCCCAGGGTTCAGTCCGCTCCCGTATCCCGCACGATCCTCCCATCCACCAGCTCGATACTGCGCCGGCAGCTGGCCGAAAGGCGTGGATCGTGAGTCACCACCAGCACCGCACAGCCGAATTCGCGGTTGATCTCGCGGAACAGCTCGAAGACCTGTTCCGCCGTGCGTGTGTCCAGGTTGCCGGTGGGCTCGTCGGCCAGCAGCAGCGCCGGGCGGGTCACCAGGGCGCGGGCGATGGCCACGCGCTGTTGCTGGCCACCGGACAGTTGGCCGGCGCGTTTGCCGGCGAAACCTTCCAACCCCACCTGGGCCAGCAGTCGCTCGGCCTGGCGCACGTCCTCGGCGCCCGGCTTGCCGTGGCGGATCATCAGGGGCATCAATACGTTGTCGAGCACGCTGAAGGCGGAGATCAAGTGATGAAACTGGAACACGAAGCCGATGGCCTCGTTGCGCAGGCGGGTGCGGGCTTCGTCGCCTAGGCTACGGGTCGGCTGGCCTTGCAGGTACAGCTCGCCGGCGCTGGGCAAGTCCAGCAGACCGATGACGTTCAAGAGGGTGCTCTTGCCCGAGCCGCTGGGGCCGATCAGCGCGGCCAGCTCTCCGCACGACAGGCACATGTCGATGCCGCGCAACACCTCCTGCTCCTGCGGTGTGCCGGGGTTGTAGACCTTGCGCAGCCCTTCCAGGCGCAGCACATCATGCGAATCAGACATAACGGATAGCCACCGCCGGATCGTAGCGGGCCGCGCGCCGCGCCGGCGCCACCGCCGCCAAGACACCGGTGAGGGTCGCCACGCCCATCGCCGAGAGCACCAGCCCGGTGGGCACCTGGACGAAGAACAGCCCCGGCCCCATCAGGTTGAACACCATTACCAGCCCCCACCCCACCAGCCCGCCGAGAGCCGAGCCGACCAGCCCCAGCAGCCCACCCTGCAGCAGAAACACGCGCATCACCTGCCGACGCGGGCTGCCCATGGCGCGCAGGATGCCGATCTCGCGGGTGCGCTGCACCACGCTGACAGCCAGCACGCTGGCAATACCAAAGGCCACGGAAAGCCCGACGAATACGCGGATCATCTCGGTGGTCATGCTTTGCGAGCGCAGCGCGTTGAGCAGCTGGCCGTTGGTGGCCATCCAGCTTTCCGCCTGCATGCCGGTGAGGCGCGCCAGACGCTCGGCGATGCCATCGGCGGCGAAGATGTCATCGACGGTGAGGTCGATCTGGGTGACTCCGCCGGGCAGATCGAGGAGGATCTGTGCCTGGCGCAGGTCGAGATAGACATAGCGTGCGTCCAGCTCGCGCACCCCCAGCTCGAAGATGCCGGCCACCCGCATGACCCGCTCGCGTCCCTGACCGCCGTCCAGGCGCAGCTTGTCGCCGATACTCAGCCCCAGGTCCTTGGCCAGCTCGTTGCCGATGGCCACCTGGTCGCCCTCGACCACGAAGCGCCCGGACACGAGATCACGGGCCACCGGCACAATACTCAGGTAGCGCTCCGGCTCGATGCCCATCAGTGCCACCGAGGCCCGCGCCAGACCGCTACGGGCGATGGCCGGGCCGCTGGCCAGCGGCGACACCGCCTGCACCTGCGGTTGGCCATCGAGCAGGTCACGCAGCGCCTGCCAGTTGCTCAGCGAGCGCAGGCGCTGGGCACGCGGGCTGTGCAGCACCAGGGCAACGGCGTTGTCCGGCGCCGGCAGCACGCGGTTCACCTCATCGGGCATCTCGATCTTCAGGTGCGCCTGGGTGCCCAGAGTGCGCTCGATGACGTTGGCCTGCAGGCCGGTGATCAGCGCGGTGATAAAGACGATCACCGCCGAGCCGACGGCGATGCCGACCATGATCAGCAGGGTCTGCAGGCGGTTGTCGAGGAGGAACGCCAGGGCGATCTTCCATTCGAGCCAGAGCGCATCCAGCCAGCGCATGAGCTATTCCGCGCCCGGCAGTGGCAGCGCCTTGAAACGCACCCTCTGGCCGGGTTCGGCGGCGACATTCAGCACCCGCTCACCCGCCGCCAGGCCCTCGCGCACTTCGCTCAGGCCATCGCTGCGCAGGCCCAGGCGCACCGGGACCCGTTTCACCGTATCGTCGGCGACCAGGCGCAGCACCTGGGCCTGGCCGCCGTCACGGGCCAGCAGGGCATCGTTGCCGATAACCAGCCCGCGCTCCAGTCGCGCGGTCTCGATGTTTACCGAGACGCTCATACCCTGACGGAGGAAATCCGCCTCGTCGAGCAGCTCCAGATGCACATCCAGGGTCCCCTGGGCCGGGTTGACCGCCGGCGCCAGGTAGCTGACCCGCGCCTTGAGCACGCGCTCGGGCCAGGCGTCTGGAATCACCCAGGCCGGCTGGCCGAGGCCGACCGCGCCAAGGTTCTTTTCATCCAGCGGCAGGAGGATCTCGCGGCTGTCATCGCGGGCAATTTCCAACAGCACATCGCCGGGGCGTACCAGATCGCCGGGCTCGACGTTACGGGTCTGCACGGTGCCGGCATGCGCGGCATGAATGCGTGTACGCGCCAGAGCGACCTGCGCCTGGGTCAGGCGCTGACGCAATTGCTGCTCCTCGCTACCGCTCTCGGCCAGCGCATCACGTTGCAGGCGCGCACGGTCACGGCTGACGCGGGCGCTGGTTTCCGTCTGGCGCGCCTGCTCCAGCGCCTCGGCGGAGAGCAGCCCGCGCGCCTGGAGGGATTCGCGTCGCTCGCGCTCGCGGCTGGCCTGTTGCAGCCGGCTCTGCGCATCGCGCAGTTGCGCCTCGGCCTGTGGCCGGCTGGAGTCGAGCAACTGGCGCAGCGCGGCCTCGGCTTCGCGCAGCCGGGCCTGCTGTTCGTCATCGTGCAGCTCGATCAGCAGATCGGTTGCGGCGACGCGCTCGCCCTCGCGCACATGGCGCGTCTTGACCACCCCGGTGAGTTCACTGCCGATGCGTGCCAGGGATTTGCTGGAGACCTCGCCACTGGCCACTACGCGTTGCACCAGCGGTCGCTCTTCGAGCTGGTAGCCGGTCAGCAACGGCCCCTGCCAAGGTCGCCAGAGCCAGAGCAGCAACGCCAGCAGAAACAGGGCAAGCAACAGCCGCAGCAGCGTTCTGAAGGCAATCGGCACGAGACAACCACTCCTGAATCCGGCGCGACAGGCACCGATCAGCGGCTAGCCTACACAGCGGCCAGCGGGATTGCACGGCTGCGCGCACCGCGCCTTTCAGGCCCCGTAAAAACGAAAAAGGCCATGCGTGAACATGGCCTTTTCTCGTCTGGCTGGCTGCGGGTAGCGGCTTCTTCGAACAGACACCTTGTGAGCGCTGCGGCCCCGGATCGCTGAGCTGGGTAAGGTCAGCGATGAGGTAGAGACGGGTTGGTCTCATCTCTTGCTGCCGGGAGCGGAAGTTGAGGTAAAGCTTACGCATGCCAGCTGAAAAATGTTTGCTAACATTGCCCAAATACCGCAGAGTTGCGCAACAAAAACAATGAAATACAAAATCATCAGCAACTCACAAGCAACAGACCTCAAACATGAGCAAACTTGACCGCTATGACCTGCGCATTCTGGCCGAACTGCAGCACGACGCACGCATTTCCAACCAGGAACTGGCCGAGCGCATCGGCCTGTCGCCCTCACCCTGCTCGCGGCGGGTCAAGCAGCTCGAGGACGACGGCTATATCGCGCGCCAGGTAGCCCTGCTTGACCGCAAGCAACTCGGCCTGACCCTGACCGCCTATGTGCTGATCGGTATGGACCGGCATACACCCGAGCGTTTCGAGCATTTCGAAGAGGTGATCGGCAAGTGCCCCGAGGTGCTCGAATGCAGCCTGGTCACCGGAATGGACGCCGATTACCAACTCAAGGTGGTGGTGCCGGACATGGATCACTACCAGGCCTTCCTGCTCGGCACCCTCACGCGTATCGAGGGCGTTTCCAGCGTGCGCTCCAGCTTCGTGCTGCGCCAGGTCTCCTCCAGCACCGAACTGCCGCTGGGGCATCTGCGCAGCTGAGACCCATTGCCGCTGCGCGAATCGTGGCGGCGATACTGGCGTATACTCGCTGCCGCCTTGCTATGCCCCGCGCGCACCCTTCAACAAGAGCGACTCGCTCGCCTCACTATGTTTCCCGCCGCTGCCATAGCTGTTGTCGTCTGAATTTCTGATTTAGCCATGCGGAGAATTCAATGGATCCAGCTGTTTTTGAAAAATGGATGATGATCATCCTGGTCGGCGGACTGATGGCCTTCATGGCCTTCATCATCTGGGACCTGGCGAAAAAGTCGAAAGCCGGTCGTCTCGGTACGGCCATCCTCTTCCTCGGGCTGGGTCTGTGCCTGTTCGCCTTCCTGGCCAAGCCGATCATTGGCTATGTCATCGAAGTGACGCAGGGCATTCCGCACTGACTCCAGCATGGGGCCGGCGCCTCATGGATTCGCTGGCACGTCCTTCCACTCCCCCGGCTGCAGCCCCTCCAGCGTCCAGTCGCCGATACGCACCCGCACCAGCCGCAGCGTCGGCAGCCCGACCGCGGCGGTCATGCGCCTGACCTGGCGATTGCGGCCCTCGCGAATCACCAGTTCCAGCCAGCTGGTGGGCACACTCTTGCGAAAGCGCACCGGCGGGTTGCGCGGCCACAGCTCGGGCTCGGCCAGCAATCTGGCTTCGGCGGGCAGAGTGATTCCGTCGTTGAGTTCGACGCCCTCGCGCAGACGCTGCAACTGTTCCTCGCGCGCCTCGCCTTCCACCTGCACCCAGTAGGTCTTGGCCAGCTTGTGTTTCGGATCGGCGATACGTGCCTGCAACTGGCCGTCGTTGGTCAGCAGCAACAGGCCTTCGCTGTCGCGGTCCAGCCGTCCCGCCGGATAGACGCCCGGCACCGGCACAAAGGCTTTCAGGGTGGTGCGGCCCTCGGCATCGTTGAACTGGGTCAGCACGTCGAAGGGCTTGTTCAGCAGCAGCAGACGCGGTTCGGCAGGCGCAGCGCTGGCCTGCCGGCGCTGTGGCCGCGCGCCTGGACGGGATAGGCGAAAACGGGGTGGACGGGCCATGACGAGTCGTTCCAGTGAAGGCCGGCCATGCTAGAAGCTGCTGCCGGGGGTCGCAAGCCTGCCGGGCGCCGGATTACGCTTCGGATCGTTGGGTTAGCTTCGGATCGTCGGATTACGCCTTCGGCTAATCCGACCTACACAGCTGCCGAGGACTGTAGCCTGGATTAGCCGAAGGCGTAATCCGGGTTTCGAAGGCGTAACCCGACAGGTCGCTTATTCCTTGACCTGCATATAGTCCTCGGCCCAGACCATGTATTCCTCGGCAGTCGAGTATTTGACCGACAGTTGCGAGGCGTTGAGATCCGAGGCATCGATCTGGCGCTGCTCGCGCAGGCAGTCGTAGGTCGCCTTGATCGCCGCGAAGTAGGCCGCGTGACCGTTGACCACGATGCGCACGCCCAGCGCTGCCAGGCGGGCGTTGTCGCGCAGGTTCGGGTTGCCGTAGGTGACCAGCATCAGCGGCACGCTGAGCTTGGCCGCGACCTGTTCGAGCTGCTCGAAATCCTCGATGCCGACCAGGCAGATCGCATCGGCGCCGGCCTGCTCGTAAGCCTGGGCCCGCGCGATCACCTCTTCGAGCCCG
The DNA here is from genome assembly GCF_013522825.1 of Stutzerimonas stutzeri. Classification (GTDB taxonomy): domain Bacteria; phylum Pseudomonadota; class Gammaproteobacteria; order Pseudomonadales; family Pseudomonadaceae; genus Stutzerimonas; species Stutzerimonas stutzeri_AK. Next base: position 25,115 of record NZ_JAAMQZ010000006.1, on the reverse strand, counting down.
ATCACCCCGGCGTTGGTACGGGCGATGATGCACATCTCGGGATCGACCCGCGCCTCCAGCGCCGCGCGGATCTTGCCGACGGCCTCGAACATGCCGATCAGATCGGTGGACTTGCGCCCGAACTTGGCCGGCAGCAGGGTGTCCTCGATGGTCAGCGCGGCAATGCCGGCGCGCTCCAGCTCGGTCACCGTGCGCATCACATTGAGCGCGTTGCCGTAGCCATGGTCGGCATCGGCAATGATCGGCAGGCGCGAGACACGACCGATGCGGGTAGCCTGCTCGACGAACTCGCTGAGGGTGATCAGCGCGAAGTCAGGCGCGGCCAGCACCTGCAGCGAGGCGATCGAACCGCCGAGAATACCCACTTCGAATTCAAGATCGGCGGCGATACGCGCCGACATCGGATCGAATACCGAGGCGGTGTGATAACAGCTGTCCGAAGCCAGAAGCCGGCGGAAATCGCTGCGCAAGGTGTGATGAGAAATTCGTTGCATGTGTTTTCTACCTGAATAAAGCGCACGCAAGGGTCGAATCGCCCTTGTTCGATAAAGGATTGGAAGCTGCGCGGTGGCCTGACGATACATCCGCTCCGTTTCAGTTCATGGACGCGGCTGCCGGCCCTGAACCCAGGCCATGCCAAGACCGCTGGCGATGATGACGGCCATACCCAGCGTCGCGTCGAGGTCAGGCGCATGGCCGAACAGGATCACGCCCACCACCCCGGCAAAAATGATCTGCGCATAGGTGAAGGGCGCCAGCATCGCCGCGCTGGCAAAGCGGAATGCATGGGTCAGCAGCAGGTGGCCGCTCATGGCCATGGCGCCCAGCGCAGCCATCATCGCCGCGTCCTGGAGGGTCGGGGTGCGCCAGTCCAGCATCACCAGTGCGCTCATCACCAGGGTCCCCACCAGGCTGCTGAGAAAGTTGCTGGTCACCGGATGATCCGTGCCGCTGAGCCGCCGCGTCAGCAACTGGTACAGGGTGAAACACACGGCAGCGCCAAAGGGCAGCAGGATCGCCGGGGTGAACAGCGCGCCACCGGGGCGCACGATGATCAGCACGCCCAGCAATCCGCAGCCGACCGCCAGCCACTGGCTGCGGCTGACAGGCTCGCCCAGCATGGCCGAGGCGATGGTTACCAGCAGCGGCGTCAGAAAGATCACCGCCGTCGCTTCGGCCAGCGGGATGTAACTCAGCCCGCTGATAAACAGGATGCTGATGCCCACCAGGCTCAGCCCGCGCGCCAGTTGCAGCCAGGGGCGCAGCGTATGGAACACTCGGCGACCCATGCGTGGCGCGAACAGGCCCGCCATGAGAACGGTTTGCGCCAGGTAGCGCGCCCAGACGATCAGCAGCACCGGATAGAACTGCGTCAGGTACTTGGACAATCCGTCATGGGTCGCCAGCAGCAGGCACGCCCCCAGAATGAGCAGCACGCCAAGCAGAGGCTTGTGAGAGTTGTTCAAGGCAAAGTCACGAACTTAGATAGCATGCTAAGCATTATGCCTGTAAATGACAGCTACGTCAGGGTCGCCAGACGAGCTACTGCTCGGGCAACGCTTAAACGCTGATTCAGCAGCTCATTTTCAACGGCCTGCTATAGTCGCCGCCCCGGCTCAGGAACCCTCCGCCATGCACACGCCTGCGTTGACCATCGAACGCATCTACCCGCCCCAGCTGGATGCCGATAATGAAGATGACCGCGAGACGCTGCGCATCCACATGGAGCGCTACGATTTCGCCGCCGCCCGGCTGACCGGCACGCGGGTGCTGGACATGGCCTGCGGCTGTGGCTACGGCAGTGATCGCCTGGCGGAACTGAATCCGGACAAGACGGTGATCGGTGTGGACATCGACCCGGTCGCCATCGCCTTTGCCAAGGCGCATTACCAGCGACCGAACCTCAGCTATGTCTGTGCCGATGCCGAAACCTTCAGCAGTGCAGAAAGGTTTCACAGCATCGTCAGCCTGGAAACCATCGAGCACCTGCCGCGCCCGCGCCAGCTGATCGAGAACTGCGCCGCGCTGCTCGCCGACGGTGGCCAGATCATCGCCTCGGTGCCCATCACGCCGACACTGGACGGCAACCCGCATCACCTGCACGATTTCAGCACGCGCAGCTTCTTCGCCCTGTTCCGCCCCCACGGGCTGCTGCCGCAGGAGCGCTTCGAACAGATCCAGTGGTGGCAATTCAAGGGGCTGTTCCAGCGCCGCGCAGCCAGGCAGCATCGCTCCGAAGGCGTTGGCAACGCGGTGCTGGCGTACTACCGCAGGCATCCGCTGTACCTGTTGCGCCGGCTTGCCTCGATGCTGCGCTACGGTTTCAGCAATCGTTACCTGACCTGTCGTTTCCGCTCGTCATCAGCCTGAACCCGATCACCCCGGCAGCCTGCCAATCGCGTATGATCGCCGGCCTTCGCGGGTCGCCTTGCCGACCCAGAGCCGTTCGAGAGTTGTCCGATGTGCAGGTTGAGAGCGATGCAGGCGCGCGATATTCCTGCCGTGATGTCAATTCAGGAAGAATCCTACGCACCCGAGGTGCATGAAGAGGAAGCGGTGGTGCGCACCCGCCTTGCCGCCTGCCCGCAGCAGGCCTGGGTTGCAGAAGATGCCCAAGGGGTCTGCGCCTACCTGTTCGCCTACCCGTCCCGACTGGGCCAGGTGACTCCGCTGGATGGCGACTTCCAGCCCCATGCCGAAGCCGATTGTCTCTACCTTCACGACTTGGCCGTAGCTGGTCGCGCCGCTGGCCGCGGCATCGGTCCGGCACTGGTACGGCACAACCTGCAACAGGCCGGGACGACGAAACTGCGCTACTCGGCACTGGTATCGGTACAGGACTCGCAAAACTTCTGGGCGCGCCTGGGCTACAAGGCCCACGAGCAACTGGCAGCACCACAGGCCGGCAACCTGGCCAGCTACCGGATTCCCGCCGTGTACATGGTGCGCAGCCTCGATACGGGCGAGAGCCTGTAGGGCCGAATTCATTCGGCCCTACAGATACAAAAAGCCGAACACGTTCGGCCCTACGTCCCCTAGCGGAACGGCGGCTCGTCGAAGCTACGCAGCTTGCGCGAATGCAGCGAGTTGAGCTGGTTGCGCAGCAGATCCAAGGCGGCGATACCGATCTTCAGGTGCTGGGTCACGGCACGCTCGTAGAAGGCATTGGCCGAGCCGGGCAGCTTGATTTCACTGTGTAGCGGCTTGTCCGAAACGCACAGCAAGGTGCCGTAAGGCACACGCAGCCGGTAGCCCTGAGCGGCGATGGTGCCACTTTCCATATCCACCGCGACGGCCCGCGAGAGATTGATCAGCGGTCGCTCCTGAGCCCAGCGCAACTCCCAGTTGCGGTCGTCGTAGGTCAGCACGGTGCCGGTGCGCAAACGCTTCTTCAACGTCTCGCCCTTGTCGCCGGTGATCTGTGCTGCGGCCTCCTGCAGCGCCTGCTGCACCTCGGCCAGCGCCGGCAGCGGAATATGCGGCGGCAACACCCGGTCGAGAATGCCATCGCGACGCATATAGGCATGGGCCAGCACATAGTCGCCAATCGACTGCGACTGCCGCAGCCCACCGCAGTGGCCGATCATCAGCCAGCAATGCGGACGCAGCACGGCCAGATGGTCGGTGATGTTCTTCGCGTTGGACGGACCGACTCCGATATTCACCAGCGTGACACCATCACCATCGGCGGCATGCAGGTGATAGGCCGGCATCTGGTAACGGTGCCAGAGCACGCCCGCGATGATCGCCTGCGCCTCGCCCTCCTCCATGCCGCGCTCGATGATCACGTTGCCCGGCAATACCATGCGCACGAAGCGGGTATCGTCGCGCAGCATATCGAGACCGTGGCGGATGAACTGATCGACATAGCGGTGATAGTTGGTCAGCAGAATCCACGGCTGTACATGGCGCCAATCGCTGCCGGTGTAATGCACCAGTCGGCGCAGGGAAAAGTCCACGCGGGCGGCATGGAACAGCGCCAGCGGATAAGGGTCGGCATGCTCCCAGTCATAGAGACCGTCGGCGATGTCATCGCAGGCCGCGGACAGGTCGGTACTGGGAAAAACCCGCGCCAGCTCGGCTGCCGTCACGCCACTGCCGGACAGCTCGTCGCCCTGCTCGATCACGTAGGGATAAGGAATGTTGCGGTCGCTCATGCCGACTTCGAGCTTGACGTTGAAGTCCTGAATCAGCGGCTTGAGCTGATCGAGCAGATAACCGCGAAACGCCGCCGGATGCGTCACGGTCACGCTGTAGACACCCGGCGCCTGCACCTTGGCATAAGCGCGCGTAGAGGCCGGCACCTCGCCCTGGCAGGCATAGGTCAGACGTAATTCGGGATAGCGAAACAACGCACGCTCCGCCGCACTCGGCTCACTGCGCGTGGCCACATAACGCTTGAGCGCCTGATGCAGCGCCGCAGACGCCTGCTGATGCAACTCGGCCAGCCGATCAACCGCCGCCTCGGCGGTTGGCATGGTGATAAAGCAAGGGGAATCGGTATTCACAAGAGATATTCCTGAACTGCGTAGCTTTGAGTCATCTTGCCTGTTCATTGATGACAGGGGTAGCGGCGGCGCTCGCTCGAGTTTTTATAGCTGTGCTGCAATGGGCATTCAGCAGCGGCGGGAGCGCTTTCATATCATCCTGCCTTACTCTTATTTGCGATTCACATCCCCGCTGACGCGGGGAACACCTTCGGGAGCAGGTTCTCGTTCAGCTCGAAAGCCGCTTCATCCCCACTGGCGCGGGGAACACCTCGTTGTAGCCGATGTCGAGCGTCACCAGCCCCGCTTCATCCCCGCTGGCGCGGGGAACACGTACATCGACGCAGTAGGCATCGCGCAGAACGCGCTTCATCCCCGCTGGCGCGGGGAACACCGCATCTCAACGGTGAAGGTGCGATTACCGATCGCTTCATCCCCGCTGGCGCGGGGAACACGTCATAGTCGATGCCATGCTCGGTAAGCCAGTCGCTTCATCCCCGCTGGCGCGGGGAACACACCCACTCCAGATTGGAGGAACAGTTATTCGACGCTTCATCCCCGCTGGCGCGGGGAACACGGGGTCAGCCCCTGAGACACGTAGCGAATCGGCGCTTCATCCCCGCTGGCGCGGGGAACACGCATCTACAACGCTGGGCAGACGGCGGCTATGCGCTTCATCCCCGCTGGCGCGGGGAACACTTCGCTGAGATTGCCTGCCCCGATTTTACGGGCGCTTCATCCCCGCTGGCGCGGGGAACACGGCGGGCTGGCATTCCACAAAAACAGCGTTACCGCTTCATCCCCGCTGGCGCGGGGAACACCTTGGAATTGGCATTGCGGTACTTGTAGTTCTCGCTTCATCCCCGCTGGCGCGGGGAACACACGCTAGGCTGCGATGATTTGTGGCTCACCGCCGCTTCATCCCCGCTGGCGCGGGGAACACGGATAGATAACCCATAGCGCAGCGGTCGTTCGCGCTTCATCCCCGCTGGCGCGGGGAACACACCAGCACGCCCCGATAGTTTTCCCGATTTGCCGCTTCATCCCCGCTGGCGCGGGGAACACCAGGCGAAAAAAAGCCCAGCGCCGTGGCTGGGCGCTTCATCCCCGCTGGCGCGGGGAACACATGAAGTCCGCGCGGTCGGCCGGGGTTTTCAGCGCTTCATCCCCGCTGGCGCGGGGAACACTCGACGCTGTTCAGCTCGGGGTGCAGGTACACCGCTTCATCCCCGCTGGCGCGGGGAACACGATGACGATTGCGATCAGGATGAACACAGCGGCGCTTCATCCCCGCTGGCGCGGGGAACACTCAACCAGCGGGCTATCGCATACCGGGCACGGCGCTTCATCCCCGCTGGCGCGGGGAACACTCGCCTCAAGTTGCAATCACTATAATGCTACCCGCTTCATCCCCGCTGGCGCGGGGAACACGCTGGCATCGACTGACTGAGTTTGGTGTAGCCCGCTTCATCCCCGCTGGCGCGGGGAACACTCGCGCCGGCACTCGCTAAACCACTCAGTCACCGCTTCATCCCCGCTGGCGCGGGGAACACATGGCCCTCAGCGAAGCCGCCCAGCTCGACGCCGCTTCATCCCCGCTGGCGCGGGGAACACGGCAGCAGGTAATCCTCTGCGCTGAAGGGATTCGCTTCATCCCCGCTGGCGCGGGGAACACTAGATGTTCCACTCCAGCTCAGTCGTTGCCCACGCTTCATCCCCGCTGGCGCGGGGAACACGCCAGATAACTGGGGCAATGGCTAGCGGTAATCGCTTCATCCCCGCTGGCGCGGGGAACACGGGGTTATCCATTCCAACTAGAACGGGCGCCTCGCTTCATCCCCGCTGGCGCGGGGAACACTAGTCGCGTTTCTGAGCGAGTGGGCAAAGACGCGCTTCATCCCCGCTGGCGCGGGGAACACCGGCGCTGCAAGAACCCCTCGGGCAGATTCATCGCTTCATCCCCGCTGGCGCGGGGAACACACCCGACCGCAAAACATGGCGGCTGCTGGAGCCGCTTCATCCCCGCTGGCGCGGGGAACACTGGAAGGGCAGCGTAGAGGATGGAATCTCACACGCTTCATCCCCGCTGGCGCGGGGAACACTCAATCGCTAACGCCAGATCCTTTTCGCTCAGCGCTTCATCCCCGCTGGCGCGGGGAACACCCCCCACCTCACCTGCGGGCTAAGTAGGTCGCGCTTCATCCCCGCTGGCGCGGGGAACACCCATGGGCAGATGCTGAATCTGTAGTGGCATACGCTTCATCCCCGCTGGCGCGGGGAACACCGCCAGAGCGTCAGTCAGTTGCAGTTCGCGACCGCTTCATCCCCGCTGGCGCGGGGAACACGGTGCGGCGGTGTCGCTCGGCGGCGTGGTAGCCGCTTCATCCCCGCTGGCGCGGGGAACACCATGTCAACCTCTAGGCGCGCCGTGGAATTCACGCTTCATCCCCGCTGGCGCGGGGAACACTGTCGCGTGTCGGCGTAGAACACGGTCAGCGTCGCTTCATCCCCGCTGGCGCGGGGAACACACTATCGCGATCTTCAAGATGCTCGGTGCTGACGCTTCATCCCCGCTGGCGCGGGGAACACGTCGTGGCCGCGAGGATGGCGGTTTGCACCGTGCGCTTCATCCCCGCTGGCGCGGGGAACACCAGCGCATCACCAGCCACGCCCAGCGATGCGACGCTTCATCCCCGCTGGCGCGGGGAACACTCAGCCAAATGCCCCGGGCTGAAGTGGGCGTACGCTTCATCCCCGCTGGCGCGGGGAACACGACCGCAAACCGGATCCATGCCGCGTCGCTGGCGCTTCATCCCCGCTGGCGCGGGGAACACTGCCATGTCCAGGTGAATGAACCGCCCGCTGCCGCTTCATCCCCGCTGGCGCGGGGAACACTTGCTGGGTAGGTCGATGCCCAGGGCCGGGTTCGCTTCATCCCCGCTGGCGCGGGGAACACTTGCTGAGCTGGCCCGCAGAGCCCGCTGCGTACGCTTCATCCCCGCTGGCGCGGGGAACACTCGTTGGGGCGCCGGCTAATCAGCCGATGCACCGCTTCATCCCCGCTGGCGCGGGGAACACAGCGGTAATAGCAGGCGCCTGGCCGCGCACGTCGCTTCATCCCCGCTGGCGCGGGGAACACGGCCGCCTCGGGTGGTTCGGTTGGGATCAGAGCGCTTCATCCCCGCTGGCGCGGGGAACACGTCAGCATCAGTGGCAGCGTTTGGCCGACCCACGCTTCATCCCCGCTGGCGCGGGGAACACCAGCTTGAGGAGGTCGCGTAGGGTTTGGCAGTCGCTTCATCCCCGCTGGCGCGGGGAACACATCGTGGCCTCCGGCATGGCGGTGATGGCCTGCGCTTCATCCCCGCTGGCGCGGGGAACACACTTAGCGTAACCAACTGTTCTTTAAAAGAAAAACCGGTCACTAAAAATCTACCAACTTTTTCTTGTTAAAGATCAGTTTTTTCCATGGGATGAAAAGCGACCAAACGTAAACCGTCATAGTCGATCGGCACACGCCGATTTGCTCCAAGCGTTTGGAATTCGTAACCGGACTCGTTGTTACTGGCCCAGGCCATAACCACATTCCCATCCTCATGGCCTGCCTCAAGCTGTTCCCAGATCATCTCCCTGGTGCGCCGAGAAACATCACCGATATAGACGCCAGCACGCACCTCCAGAAGCCATATCGCCAGCCGGCCACGCAGGCGGGGCGGAATGTTTTCGGTAATGACAGTCAGAAAGCTCATTCACTTGGCCCTGTGCCCGACTTCGCCCTGGCTTTCCGGGTTGGGTATGGCAGGAGGCACCGATTCGGGTGGAGCCTCTGGAGGTGAGATACCACCAGCGGAGAGCATTTCCTCGATGGTCGGGATGATCTTGCCTAGTAGCTTGCTGGAGCGGAACAGGTCGCGGCAGGCGATACGCACTTCACGCTCGGGGTGGAACGGTTGCTTAGCCGCAATACGAAAGGCCAGCGGTACCACCGTGTCGAATTTGAACAGGTCGGCAATGTCGTAAACGAACGACAACGGCTTGCCTGTGTGTATAAAACCCACCGCCGGTGCATACCCCGCCGCCAAAACCGCAGCCTCGGTGATGCCATACAAACAAGAAGTGGCAGAAGACAGGCAGCGATTGGGTACATCGGCGGCATCCCAGTCCTTACGGTCATAGTTGCGCGCCCGCCAGTCCACACCGTACTGCCTGGCCAACAACTTATAGGTCTCACGCACCCGCGCGCCCTCGATGCCGCGCAATTGCTCAACGCTACGCCGTGCCGGTGCCGGCTCCTGGAAACGGAACTCATACATCTTACGCACCACTTTCAGGCGCAACTCATCGTCCAGTGCCAGCTTGGCCTGATACAGCAATCGATCCGCCCGCGCCCCTCCTGGCTGTCCGCTGGCGTACAGGCGCACGCCGGACTCACCGACCCAGACCAGCAAGGTGCCCACAGTGGCAGCCAAGTTGACCGCCGCATGAGACACCCTCGTACCCGGTTCGAGCATGATGCAGGCTACCGAGCCGACCGGGATGTGCTTGCGCACCCCGCTCTTGTCGATCAGCACGAAGGCCCCATCCAGCACGTCGATTTGCCCGTACTGGACGAAGATCATCGACACCCGATCCTTCATGGGCAGCGGCTTGAGCGGTGGTAGCATCAGACCAGCCTCTTGGCCAGTAACAGGCCGCACCCGAAGCCTTTGGCATGGCCGACACCATCCAGCAATGCCGTACGCAAACGTTCCGGATCAACCACACGCGCTACGCCCTGATAATCCAGTGAGGAATACTCGATGATGTGCCCCTTGCGCTTGAGCCGATGCTGGCGATAGCCGTCCTGCAACAGGCTACCCGGCTCGATCATCAGCCCCCAATGCTCGGCCCGCGCCAGTACCCAATCGCGCCCGGCTTTCTCCTGAGCCTCTCCCAGGCTTTCGCCCGCCGGTAGCCGGCGCTTGGCATCCATCAATACATCGTGGCGCTGTGAGCGAGCACCAGGCTCGCGGCGACTGACAACGGGATTGGCGCGCAAATCGAAGCGCAGGTAATCGTTCGCCTCCAGTTGCGGTAGGTAGGGTTTGCTATCGATCTGAAACAGCCCGGATTCCTGCTGCGGCGGGCGAGCCGACACCACGTAGTACGTCTGTTCGTCGTCCATGCGGCGGAACACGAAATCCCGCTCCAGCCCGTCGCCGGGAAACAGCTTCCAGATCAGCGCATGGTCGCGATAAGGCTCGCCATGCCGGGCAAGGTCACGCAGCCAGTCGCTCTGGCTTGGCCGTGCCAGCAGCCGCACACGAGAGAAGTGGTACCTCATTCCTGCTCTCCTTCGCTCAAGGCCACCCACTCGCGGCGCGGCGCGAACTGCCAACGACTACGCGACAGCGGCTGATCATGCCGCCAACTATCGAAACTCGCCGCCATGCCCGCCTCCATGCCGTCCTCCCAGTAATAACGCACCTGTTGCACACGAAAACACTGGCGATCCGCACGGCTCGGCCAGGCTTGCTGAGGTTCGTGGTCGAGCAGTCCCAACAGGGACGGCAACTCGCTGCGGTCCAATGCTTCGCGCAGCGTGGCCGCACCGATCACCTGGGGCGCCAGCGGCAGCGCCAACGGACAGGACTTGCGGCCCAGGTACAAGGGGAAGTGCGGGCGGCGCAGCGCTTCAGCCACATGCGGCAGATCATGGGGTGCGTCGGACGTTGCCTCGACCGCCACCAATGCCAGGCTGTCGCAACGGTATTCGCGGGTGGACAGCAAGGTGTCCACCTTGGCCGCTGCCAGCTCCTGGCGCCGACTGCGGAAACGAGTCTTGCGCGGCGGCACCCCGGATTGCACCGTGTGGTAATCACGCAACGGCGAACCGGGGCACTCCAGTTTGATGCCGAAGCGGTAGCCCTGGATCAACAGTTGCTGCCCCGCTTCGTCACTGCGCTCGATACCCAACGCCGCACCCAGCAGGCCGAGCAGCGCCGAGCGTGAGGGGTGCACCGCCGAATGCCGCGACTCGCCCACCGCGATTTCACCCCAACTGGCCATGGGGCCATAGAGGCGCAGCAGCAGATAGTCGGTCATGGGACTCACTCCGCTACGACGAAATCGAGCAATTCAGCCAGGCTACCTTCACCCTTGAGCACATCGAGTTCACAATGGGCGTCAGCGCAATCGCCATAGACCTTATTCATGTTGTTGCGCAGATGCTGCAGCACGCCGACGGCATCGGCGGCGTAGTCACTGCCTGCGACCGGCTTGACGAAGGCCAGCGACAGCGAGCGCGGCTGCTGTGCGCCCTTCTCGGCCAGCACATAATGGGCATAGGCGCGGCTGGCAAAACTGTTCTGTTTGCCGCTGGGGCCGACTTTCACCGCTGCTTCGGTCAGTGCGATCAAGGCGCGCTGGGTCAGTTCTTCATCGCCACCGAGGTTTTTCTTCAGCAGGTCGCGGTCGATGCACAAGTATTGGTAGAAGACGGCAGCGGCAAAGCCGGATTCACCGATATGCGCCGCGCCCGAATCATCCTTGTTGAGGTCATCCACTGCGGTGAAATAGTCATCTTCGATGGCTGAGGCGTGCACGCCGATGGCATGCGCCACCTGTACCGCAGCCTCACCGTTGTGCTCGGTTTTCGAGGCCAACATGCGACCGAACATGGCGATATCCACCGCCGTCTGTTTGTGCAGCAGAGCATCCAGCTCTTCATCGCTGGGCGCTCGCTTTTCCTGCGCCAGAGTGGCCACTAGGGCGTCCAGCGAGGTGCGCTCTTCGGGGGCGATATGCACCAGTTGTTCGATTTCCAGCGGATTGTCTTTCTTCACCGCACCGTAGACCTTGGCGATCTGGCTGGCCCATTCAGTCGCCTGCTTCTCACCAACTCCCGCACTGACCAGTGCCTCAAAGGCCTCGCGCCCCAGTCGCTTGGTTCGGGTACCGATGGTGCCGGCCAGTTGCTGCTGGAACAGTTCCGAGGTCCGCCAGGCGCGCTTGAGGCTTTGCGAGGACACCCGCAGGCGCTCGACGCCTCCCAAACGCGCGGTTTTCGGATTGCCCAGGTCATCACGGTTGAGATTGGCCGGCGGGTAGGAAATCAGCAGGTGCAGTTGAACGAAGCGGGTCATGGGGTCGGCTCCTTGTTGGGTTCAGGGTCATCAGCGGCGGCCCGATCCCGGGCGCTCAGGTAGTAGTCATAGGCCCAGCGGAATTTCACTCCGTCGCTGGCGCGGGTGGCGGATTGACCCAGCTCCAGCTGCCAGGTCAGCAAGTCGTCGGCCAACTGGGCCACATCCACCTTGCCAGCAGCCAGTTGCACGGCACGACGCCATTGCAGGAACAGGTCGTCGATATCCTCGGCGCGTTGCAAGCGTTTGAAGCGCAGCTCGCTCATGGCGGCTCGCTCGTCACCCGAGCCATTGCCCAGGCGCCTGGCCAGGCTGCGCTGATCGCGGGCATCTTCCTTGACTTTGGCCAACACGCCGGCGACCAGGGCCAGGCGCTCATAGGTGATTGCTTCCTTGAATAACGGCCATTGCTCGCCACCCAGAGCGATCAGTTGGTCCGCCAACAGCAGGACAGACGGCTCGCCCAGCAACTCGTCGGCAGTGCCGCAGCGACGCAAACGCGCCCGCTCTCTGCGCCCCATGCCTACCAGTGTTGCGGGCAAGGACTCGCTGCCCGCTTCACGCGGCTGCAAGGCCCGCCACCATTTGCGTACCCAGTCGTGCTGGGCTGGATTCAATGTGGATCTCCTCGGCCTCATGCCCGCTCCTTGTGATGCAGATTGACGATTTTCCACAGCGGCTTCATCGCCTTGCCGTCATTGAGTTCCTTGGCCAAATCGGCCCGCGCCTTGACCACTCTCTGCAGCTCCATATCCTCAATGGGACCACTCAGCACCCATTGATCGAACAGCTCCAAGGCAAGTCTGCGGGTTTCCAGCAACCAGCGGCGATAGAGCTGTGCCAGCTCGGCTTCGTTGTCGAAATCCACACCACTGAGTGGCTCCAGCAAGCGATAGAAGGCCACTTCGGAGCCCTGCCAGAAGCTCTGGAATACAGCCGGTTCCGGCCCCACGTCGCCGGGGCGGCGGAACCAAGCGGCCTTGACCTGCTTGTGCAGCGCGCTGGCACTGTCATTGGCCACCTCCAGCAGTTGCTTGACGTTGCGGGCGAACAATCGTTGGCGACTGGCCACCAGCACATGCACAGGTAACGTACTGTCGTACCAGCACAGGGCCTTCATGTTTGACATGTCATAGCCGAAGCACCACAGCCGGGTACGCGGCTGCTTCACCTTGGTGGTGAAGTGCGCCACCACGCGGGCCGCATCCGGCTGATGATCATCATTACCCAGCACCAGCCCCAACCAGTCGCGATAACCGCGCCCGGCCTGACGCCCCTTGATCGAGATCGGCGGTTTTACGCCCTTGGAATCGAGGCTGTAGGGCGTCAGCGGATGCGTCCAGGCGCCGGTGTAATTGGTGCCACCGTGGCGGGTGCGGTAATGGTGAATCAGTCGCACGCCCTGGGTACAGCACACCGCACAATCGCCATGGCCGAGCGTGGAATCATCCAGGCGAATACGTCGCGGCATGCTCCAGTACGCCTGCAAGGGGTGAACGACTTCTGGCGGGGTATCACCGATCCCCTTGTCGTCACTGGTACGGGTGGGTGCCAGCCAGGGCAGCACGTCGCTCAGGTTCTTGACTGGTGGATGGTCGAGGGCATCCAGCGGCAGTACGTTCAACCACAGTTTTTGCCACAACGTAGAGCGCTCACTGGCCGGCAGCAGCAAGGTGGTCAACGGACCACCGCCACGCAACGAGGTACGAATACCGCGCCCACCGGAAGGGGCGTTGATTTGCAGGGTCAGCAGCGCTTGGGCAAAACAGCTCGCGCACAAGCCATGCTCGGCTGCGGGCTTGTTGAAATACAGATTGCTGGACGAACCGGCATCGATCAGCAGCTCCAGCACCGGCAACTGGTTGACCTCATCAGGCAGTTGCAGGTCCTGCATGAAGGCGGGGCCGTCGTTTTCCAGCAGGAAGGCATGGCGGTATGGCGCGAAGGCGGCTTCCAGTTCCTTGACATCGGGCGGCGTGTTCCAACGCTCCCGCCATTCATCCAGGTCTTGCGGGGCGTAGGCGGTTTGCAGCAGCCCGATCAGAAACTGGTAGAGCGCGCCCCGGAAGTCGGGACGGGGAGTTCGCAAATCGGTCCACGACAAGTCCGATATCTGTGCCGGCGAGATATACCCGCCCCCATCCTCACAGCTAGCCGGCAGCCATGCAGCTTGCAAGAGATCCATTACCTCAACTCCTTTGAGCATCCTGCACCGACAATATAGCGATGTGCCATCGTCTGCAATCAAATTATTCTACCCCTTACCCCACCACACTTTGCTAAAGTGGCAAAGCACACTTACTCGCTGTGGCGGGGATGAACCGTGTGGCGGGGAATTAAAACCCGGTTCCCTGCCATCGCAGGGCTAGGAGGAATCTATGCATGCCGGCCTTTTAAGGACTATATTTGGTCTCCAACAGGTTTCTTGGGAGGCTGTCATGCGTTATTCCAACATCAAACCCATCAGTTACCTCAAGGCTAATGCCGCCGAGGTGCTTAAGCAGCTCGCCGACGAACAGGAGCCCTTGGTCATCACTCAAAATGGCGAAGCCAAAGCGGTCATTCAGGACGTGCGCTCCTTCGAGCAAACCCAGGAAACTCTGGCCCTACTGAAGGTTCTTGCGCTCGGCAACCAGGAAGTCGAAGCCGGCCAACTCAGCCCACTCAATGAGGTCGAAGCTCGCCTTCTTGCCCGGAGCAAGAGCCGAGCATGAGCAGGCAGCCGCACGAGGTTTTAGTAACCGTTGGCGCTGAACGGGACCTCGTGGCGATCCACGACTACATCACCCAGCACGACTCGCCAGCCAGCGCTGATCGCGTGCTAGGCCAACTTCTGCAAAATATCCGCAGCCTTGCAACTCAACCAGAGCGCGGAACCCATCCCCATGAACTAACCGAACTGGGCATCCGCGATTACCGGCAGGTCTTCGACAAGCCGTACCGGATCATCTACCGGACGCTTGACCGACAAGTACTGATCTACCTGGTTGCAGATGGCCGCCGGGATATGCAAAGGCTGCTGACCCGGCGCATCCTGGGTTAATCCCAGCACAACCCACTTACAGTGTCATAGCGCATGACCGTTTCCCGCCCTCGCTCATCCAGAACTCGACCCATCAAATTCCCTGCCTCTTCCAGTAGCGGCAAGACAAAAGCTGGCTCTTCCAACAAGCGATGACGTTCGCGCAAACGCTGTAGTGGCGCAGCAAATTGCCGCTGCCACTCCGGTGCCAAGGCTTCGATTTGTCGCGCATTGATGCGCACCGCCGACTGCTCCCAGGGATGGGCGCCGCCTTCGCACAAGGGTCGCAGCTCGCCATTCACCATCCGGGCCAGATAAACCGTCAGGCTCTCGTCCCCAAGACGAGTCGGCACCCGGCTGTCCTCATCCCAGCATCCGCTACCCAAGCAGTACCCTTTAGCCAACTTCAGAACATTAAAATAACCTTGGCTTTTCCAGGCTAAATCTTTCCCTTCTTGGTCTCGCGAGGCCTTCTGCAACTTATCCGGTACCGCATCGACCTCCTCGCCATAAACAGCCTCGACCAGCTCGCGCACCGCGCCGGATTGCCCGCTTTCGCCGGGGCTGACGATGCAACCCGCCTTCAGCAAAGCCCGTGCGCCCAACCAGAGCTTGCCGGCATCCGGATAGACATGGCAGGCCTTGGGGAACAGTGCGGCATACCAATCGCCTTCCGGCTCATCGACAGCCTCTGGCGTCAGCAGATAAAGCAGCGGGGGCTCACGCTGCTCACGATCATCTTTCGCCAAGTCGCCATTGGCTTGCCGGGTATGGCGTTGCAAGCGACCGGCACGCTGGATCAGCAGGTCGATCGGCGCCAGATCACTGATCATCAGGTCCACATCAAAATCGAGGCTCTGTTCAAGCACCTGAGTCCCCACCAACACCTGACCGGCACGCATCGCCGCTGTGGACGCCTTGCCGAAGCACGTCAGCACCCGATCCTCGATATCCAGCCGGTGACCCATGGCATAGCGGCTGTGGAACAGCATCAGGTTTTCCGCCGGCAACAGCTCACCCAGCGCCTGATGGGCACGCCGCGCATCCTCGACCGTGTTGCGGATCCAGCAGACACAGCGCCCGCCTCGTGACTGCTCCGCGATCAACGCCAGCACCTCGGCCTCGTCATGCAAAGCCCGCACTTCGACTCGTCGTCTGACCTGCGCTCGCGTCGCACACGCATGACTGATCAGCTGTCTACCGGCACGGACCGCCAGGGGATAACGATCATCATCGAGCCCTTGCTCATCGGAAACACCCAAGCCAAAGCGATAAGTCGCCAGCAACTCCTCACGCACCCGCAACGGCAACGTCGCCGAAAGCAGAATGACACTCCCCCCTTGCCGGGCGTGGGCGGTCAGCAGCGTTTTCAGCAGGGTCAGCATATAGGGGTCGTAGGCATGCACCTCGTCCACCAGCAGCACCTTACCGGCCAGACCGAGCAAACGTAGAGACTGGTGCCGCGCCGGCAGCACCGCCAGCAACGCCTGGTCCAGCGTGCCAACACCCACTTCGGCCAGCAGCGCCTTTTTGCGGTTGTCGGCCAGCCAGGCATTGCACTGGGCCGTGGCGGAAACATCATCCTGGCGATAATTGCGATCGGCGGGTGATTCCTCGGCCTGCACGATGCTCTGGCGAAAGCCTTCCACCAAGGTGCGGGCGCCATGGGCGAGAATCAGCGAAGGCTGAGTATCGGTATCGTACAAACGCTGATAGACCTGACCGACTCGCCGATACATCTGATTGGCAGTGGCCATGCTCGGCAACGCAAAATACAACCCATTCGCGCGCCCGGCCTGCATCAAGCGCTGGGTGAGAATCAGCGCGGCTTCGGTCTTGCCGGCGCCGGTCACGTCCTCCAGCAGGAACAATTGCGGACCATCCTCCAACTCCACCTCGGCGGCATAGTGCTGCAAAGGTGTCGGTTCGCGCAAATAATCGAACAACGCCGTCGGGCTTTCCCAATCGCGCAGTGGCTGGGAGTGCAAACCGGCGTGCAGCAGCGCACGTTCTGCCTGAGGCAATGCGTGAGCGGCCCAATATTCGGGCAGCGTCTGCGGCTCGGCGCGATAGGGGAAAAATGACTGATTGGAACCCAGCCAGTCGGCCAGCACCCCCAGCCCGGCAAGACGCCAACTGTGGCGATGCAGGATTCGGGACGTTTCGCGCCCTGGCGCTGGCACCCCCTCGGACAGCAGCCAGTCGGCCATTTCCGCCACGAAGGCACGTGCCGCCAGGCAATCGGCATGCACGAAGTAGTCCTCCGCACTCAACTCTATCGACCCACCCCCGGCAGCTTCCCGAGGCGGCATGCCGTGGTGGCCGACAGCGCTGCGTATCCAGGCCGCCCAGGTTTCATGTCCGGCAACGGGCAAGGCATCCGAGGGAAATTCCTGGACCAAATCATCCTGCCAGAGCAACCAACCCAGCGTGTCATGACGCTCGGTGTAGTGCTTGTTCGCAACCGGAGGCACCAGTTCGGGGGACAAGTCCGGCACCAACCCCTGAAAAGCTCGCGCAAACTTGCCCAGGTCATGCAACGCCAGAAAGAACACGCAAAGCGCTTCAACTTGCGCCAGTGGCCACTCCAGCTCATCCGCCAAAGGCCGCAAAGAGAACTGCGGCAGTTTCAGCAGCGCCTGCCCGCAAGCAGCAACATCCAGGGAATGGAACGCCAATAGATGAAAACGGGCGCAAGCTTCGCCCTCGGGAGATGCCTTGCCCCAGTAGGAAAAATAGCTCGGCTGGTTACCGTCGTTCATATCGCACTTCCATTGCAGGCCCCCTTTCCTCAAATCGCCAGATCAATCTGCTGCACACTGCCCGCCTGGCCATTTTCGAACAGGAAGAATCCGGTGCTCCTCACCCGTCCTTCCAGTTGCTGCTGGGCAACCAGGTCGAAGTCGCCGTAGGCGCGGGCGAGGCCGATGGCGCCTACGCCGGCGGTGAGCAGGTCGACCAGTTCGCCTTTGCCCTGGGCGTCCGGGCGCCACAGGCGAAGTTGTCCGAAGATGCTGTCGCCTTCGTCGATGAAACCGTTGCCGTCTTCGTCATAGGTGCTCAGGTCGGCGAAGCCGTCGCCAGAAAGAGCGCCGAACAGTTCACGACCATCGTCGATGCGGCCATTGCCATTGCGGTCCAGGGCCAGGAAGGCGCTGCCGGATGCGAGGCTGGCCATGCTGTCGCGGCGGCCATCGGCATCCAGGTCGAAATCGACACGCCGACTGCCATCCAGGCGTACCGGGCCGCCGTCGAGATTGAGCACCAGCGGGTCCTTGAGGGCGGCGCCGGCGCGGACCGAGACGCTGGCGCTGCTGTACTGCATGCTGAGCATTTCCAGGCTCAGGCCGTACTGGATCGTGCGCCCGTCGGCGGTGTTGACGGTGCCGCTGGCCTCGACGTTCAGTGATTCGCCGCGCCATTCCTGTACGCGGTACTGGTAGTTGAGAAAGTCGTCATTGCCAATCTCTGCAGCGGCAGCAGCCGGCGCCGATGCAAGCGGCATGGATAGTCCATCGGCCAGCTTGCCCAGCGTCGTGTCGATCTCTTCAACGCTGCGCCCCAGCACCGCCAGCAGCATGCGCAGCTTGTGCAGGCTTTCTTCATCGGGCGTGAAGTCGAAGGCTTGCGCCCCCTCGCCGCTGACTGCCGACGCCGCCTGCGGCAGGCCATCGCCCAGACGCTCCAGCTGTCGCTCGGAAATCACCGGGCGCTCCTCGGCAAGCTGCACCTCGGCCCGGCTGGCACCGTGTACCTCGCTGCGCTCATGACGGCTGAGCTGCAGGCGCTCGCCACCACGCTGCATATCCAACGTCTCGCTGATCTCGCGTCCGGCAATGAACTGCCGCTCTGCGCTCAGCCCGAACTGTTGACTCGAAATAATCTGCATCGCTCATCTCCTGCCACTGACATCATTTCGGCATCAGTGAGCAAAAGTTGAGCAATTGAATAGAGATATCCTTCTGCGCGAAGGTGCCGCCATAGCGCCCGGCCTTTGACACCAGGCCGATGGCGCCAGCCTGCTCGATCCACTGCCTGGGCGTCAGGGTGAAGCTGTTGAGGCCGGCCTGTTTTTAAACCCGTCGAATTCATTCGGCAGTTCACGAAAAACCGCTACTGCAGCGCACTGCGCCCCAGCACCGCCTGGATATCGAAGCCCCTCGGCAAGGTTCCGTAAGCCCGCCCCCGGCCTTCCAGGCGACTGCCGATAAAGGCATCGCTGACTGCCGCATTGCCGGCCTCCAGCAGCAGCTTCGCTTGCAGCACCACGGCGAGATCCTCGGTGAGTTGACGGGCACGGAGCTGGATATCGTCGGTGTCGCGCAAGGCGGTGCCGAGCCGCTCGATATGTGCCTTGAGACGCGCATCGCCATGCCCATCACCCAGCTCGGTCATCAGCGCATCGAGCACGCCGGCTTCCTTCGACAAGGCACGCAGCACGTCCAGGCACTGCACGTTGCCGGAGCCTTCCCAGATGGAGTTGACCGGCGCCTCGCGGTACAGGCGCGGCAGGATGCTGTCCTCGACGTAGCCGGCGCCACCCAGGCATTCGCTGGCCTCGGCGATCATTTCCGGTGCGCGCTTGCAGATCCAGTATTTGCCGACGGCGGTGACCAGCCGGGCGAATCTGGCTTGTTGTTCATCGTGCAGATTGTCCAGCGCGTGCCCCATGCGCAGGGTCAGCGCCAGCGCGGCTTCGCTTTCCAGGGCGAGGTCGGCCAGCACGTTGCGCATCAGCGGTTGTTCGATCAGCGCGCGACCGCCAACGTGGCGGTAGGTGCAGTGGTGCAGCGCCTGGCTCAGCGCCTGGCGCATCAGCGAACTGGAGCCGATCATGCAGTCGAAGCGGGTCATGCCGACCATTTCGATGATGGTCGGCACGCCGCGCCCTTCCTCGCCGATCATCCAGGCCAGCGCGCCACGGTATTCGACTTCGCTGGAGGCGTTGGCCCAATTGCCCAGCTTGTTCTTCAGGCGCTGGATATAGAACTGGTTGCGCGAGCCATCCGGGCGGTGGCGCGGCAGCAGAAAGCACGACAGGCCCTTGTCGGCCTGCGCCAGTGTGAGAAAGGCATCGCACATGGGTGCCGAGCAGAACCATTTGTGCCCGACCAGCTCGTAAGGCTGCCCCGGCCCGCCGACACCCAGCGGATGGGCGCGGGTGGTGTTGGCGCGCACGTCGGTGCCGCCCTGCTTCTCGGTCATGGCCATGCCGATGGTCAACCCGCCCTTCTGCTCCATGGACACATTGCGTGGATCGTATTCAGCGGAAAGTATCTTCGGCAGCCAGCGTTCGGCGAGCTCGGGCTGCAGCCGCAGGGCCGGAACGCTGGCGAAGGTCATGGTCAGCGGACAGCTGCTGCCCGCTTCGGCCTGGTTGTGCAGATACATCAGCCCGGCACGGGCGACATGCGCGCCGGGTTGCGGAGCGGTCCAGGGCAGCGAGGGAATGCCGTGCTCGACCGCCGTGCGCATCAGCTCGTGGTAGGCGGGATGAAATTCCACCACGTCGATGCGGTGGCCATAGCGGTCGTGGCTCTTGAACACCGGCCTGTTCTCATTGGCGAGAAAGCCAGCCGCCATCAGCGGGCCTCCGGCCAGCGCACCGTAAGCATCCAGCCGTGCCTCGGCCCAGCCGCCCTGATAGCGCCGCACCCACTCTTGCAATGGCAGGTCGAGACGATAAAGGTTGGCGCCATCGAGCGGCGGCACCTGATTGGTCACCGCGTGGGTTTCGGCGTATGAATGCTGGCTCATGGCGAACGTCCTCGGCTGACGGAAAGGTGTCAGGAAAGTGAAGCACGCAGGCTGGTATTGAAAAGCGGGGTTTCGGCCAAAACCATGCGTACCCCATCGTTCCGACAGTAGAGGCGCGCGGGCCGCACTGGATGAATGGTGGTAAGCTCGCACGCCATACATCCGGCCACCCTGGCCACTTTCACACACCATGTATTCGGGGAACCTTTCGATGACCGGCCCTTGCTCTCGCCCTGTCGTTCTTTGCCTCTCCGGCCACGACCCGAGTGGTGGTGCGGGCCTGCAGGCAGATATTGAGGCCCTGATCGCCCAGGGTTGCCACGCCGCGCCGACCATTACCGCGCTGACCGTGCAGGACACCGTGGATGTCTCCGACTTCCGCGTACTGGATCGCGAATGGGTACTGGCGCAGGCCCATGCGGTGATCGCCGACCTGCCGGTTGCCGCCGTCAAACTGGGCATGCTCGGCTCGGTGGAAATGGTCGAAACGGTGCTGGAAATCATGCAGAAATTGCCCGGCGTGCCACTCGTGTGCGACCCGGTGCTGCGCGCCGGCGGCGGTGGCGCGCTGGGCAGGAATGAAGTCGGCTACGCCATGCGCGAGCGGCTACTGCCGGTCGCCGCCATCGCCACGCCAAATCTCCCCGAAGCACGCATCCTCGCCGAACTGCCCGAAGGCAGCGCCGATGAGTGCGCCGAGAAGCTGCTGCCCTTCATCAGGCACCTGCTGATCACCGGCGGGCACGGCGACGAGCGCGACGTGCTCAACCGCCTCTACTCGCGTGACGGCAGCCGTCACGAATTCAGCTGCGAACGCCTGCCAGGCAGCTATCACGGCTCCGGCTGCACCCTGGCCAGCGCGCTCGCCGGGCGCCTGGCACTGGGCGAAGGGCTCGCCAGCGCGGTCAAATCCGCCCTCGATTACACCTGGCGTACCCTGCGTGACGCCGAAGCGCCTGGTCGTGGCCAGTACATTCCCCGGCGACTGCCACTGGAGCTGATCTGAATGATGACGGCCACTCTTCGCGGCCTCTATGCCATCACCGACAGCACGCTGCTGGCCGACGGACGCCTGCTGTCCTATGCCGAAGCGGCCCTCAGGGGCGGTGCCCGCCTGCTGCAGTACCGTGACAAGTCCGGCAACGCCACCATTCGCCTGCGTGAAGCCGACGCCTTGCGCGAACTGTGCGAGCGCCATGGCGCGACACTCATCATCAACGACGATGCCGAACTCGCCGCACGTCTGGGCGTCGGCCTGCATCTGGGCCAGGAAGACGGCTCGCTGGCGGCTGCCCGTGCCCTGCTCGGTGGACGCACGATCATCGGCGCCACCTGCCATGCCAGTCCGGAGCTGGCCGAACAGGCACGCCGCGAGGGCGCCAGCTATGTCGCCTTCGGGCGCTTCTTCAACTCCAGCACCAAACCCGGCGCCCCCGCCGCCACCCTGGAAATGCTCGAGCAGGCACGCCAGCGCATCGACCTGCCGATCGTCGCCATTGGTGGCGTGACCCTGGACAACGCCCCACGGCTGATCGCCTGCGGCGCCAGCCTGATAGCGGTGGTCCACGCATTGTTCGCCGCCGAGTCCGCCCGCGAAGTCGAACGCCGCGCGCGGGCATTCAGCGCGCTGTTCGCCGACGGCTGATCGACGTCATGGCAGTGTCGGTTGCATCAGCACATCATTGATTCCTTTATTACCGCGAGGCCCAACATGTCCCGTTCCGAGATCCTCTTCGCCAGCGCCCAGACCCACATCCCCGGTGGCGTCAATTCGCCGGTGCGCGCCTTCCGCAGCGTGGGTGGCACGCCGCTGTTTCTCAAGCATGCCGAAGGCGCCTATGTGACGGACGAAGACGGCAAGCGCTATGTCGATTACGTCGGCTCCTGGGGACCGATGATTCTCGGCCACAGCCATCCCGAGGTGCTCGACGCGGTGCGTCGCCAGTTGCAACACGGCCTGTCCTACGGCGCGCCGACCGCCATGGAAACCGAAATGGCCGAACTGGTCTGCAGCATGGTGCCTTCGATGGACATGGTGCGCATGGTCAGCTCCGGCACCGAAGCGACCATGAGCGCGATCCGCCTGGCCCGTGGTTACACCGGTCGCGACAGCATCATCAAGTTCGAAGGCTGCTACCACGGCCACTCCGACAGCCTGCTGGTCAAGGCCGGTTCCGGCGCGCTGACCCAAGGCGTGCCCAGCTCCGCCGGTGTGCCGGCGGCATTCGCCCAACACACCCTGACCCTGCCATTCAACGATCTGCCGGCGGTCGAGGAAATGCTCGCCAATGTGGGCAAAGAAGTCGCATGCATCATCGTCGAGCCGGTGGCCGGCAACATGAACTGCGTGCCGCCGGCGCCGGGCTTCCTCGAAGGCCTGCGCGAACAGTGCGACAAGCATGGTGTGGTGCTGATTTTCGACGAGGTGATGACCGGCTTCCGCGTCGCCCTCGGCGGTGCCCAGGCGCATTTCGGCGTTACCCCGGACCTGACCACCTTCGGCAAGATCATCGGCGGCGGTATGCCGGTCGGCTGCTTCGGCGGCAAGCGCGCCATCATGGAGTGCATCGCCCCGCTCGGCCCGGTCTACCAGGCCGGTACGCTTTCGGGCAATCCGCTGGCGATGGCCGCCGGCCTGACCACGCTCAAGCTGATCAGCCGCCCCGGCTTTCACGCCGAACTGACCGACTACACCAGCCGCATGCTGCAGGGCCTGCAGGATCGCGCCGATGCCGCCGGCATCCCCTTCGTCACCACCCAGGTCGGCGGTATGTTCGGCCTCTATTTCAGCGGAGCGGACGACATCGTCACCTTCGATGACGTGATGCAGAGCGATGCCGAGCGCTTCAAGCAATTCTTCCACGCGATGCTCGACGGCGGCGTTTACCTGGCACCCAGTGCATTCGAAGCGGGTTTCACCTCCATCGCGCATGGCGACAAGGAGCTGCAACTGACCCTGGATGCCGCCGAACGAGCCTTCGCCACATTCAAATGAGCCTGTTCCCCGACCTGCTGCAAGCTGCGCTGCTGACCCTCTGCGCAGCGGCCAGCGCCATTCGCATCGGTCTGGCCCGTCGCGGTTACGGCGAATCGCAGCAACCGGCGCTGTTCTGTGCGTTGCTCGCCTTCGCGCTTGCCGCCGGTATCGGCGCCAGCGCCGTGGCACGCCTGGCGTTCGGCCTCGATACCTTGGAGGCCGAACGCTGGCTGCTACGCGCGACCCTGTTGCTCGGCTTGCCGCTGCTCGGCCTGGTTGCGCTGACATTCGCCCGCCAGTGGAACTGGAGCCGCCCCGCCTGGGGCCGTGTAGTGCTTGGCTTGTGCGCGTTCTTCGAGCTGGCGCGGCAACTGGGCTGGAGCGACCCTTACGCCCTGACGCTGGGCCTGCTCAGCGCCCTGCTGGTGATTCATGCCGGCCTGCTGCAATGGCCTGCACGCCAACAAGCCGCTGCCGGGAGCGTGGGCGGTGTGCTGCTACTGGCGGCATTGCCCTGGACAGGGCTGTCGATTGGCGACAATCCGCTGGCCAGCTATCAACAGTTATGCCTGGCGCTAGCCTGCCCGGTCACCGCCTGGCTGCTGCTCAATCTGCCCCTCGGCGAATGCGAGCAAAGCCTTGAACAGGT
Organism: Stutzerimonas stutzeri; assembly: GCF_013522825.1. Lineage (GTDB taxonomy): Bacteria > Pseudomonadota > Gammaproteobacteria > Pseudomonadales > Pseudomonadaceae > Stutzerimonas > Stutzerimonas stutzeri_AK. The sequence goes on along the minus strand of NZ_JAAMQZ010000006.1, from coordinate 1,099 downwards.
ATAAAAACCCTGGCCAACCATGAAAGCCTTTGTAAGCCGGCAACGGCTTATCCATAATGTGACGGTCGGCTCGTTTCTGCCGATATTTCAATCACCGCCCTGATCGTCGAGGCGCTTTGATTCATGACTCGCACCGGTCGCAGCCTTGCCCTTGGCTGCCTGCTGCTTCTCACGTCCCTGCCAGTCTTCGCGGGCGGTAATTCACTGCTGATCCCGGCAACCTCACGCTGCGCCCTGAATACCGCCCCCGAAACCGTACGTGAAGCCCTGCGCGCCTGCGAGCAGGTCGCCAGCGAGGGCGACGTACAGGCCAGCTACGAACTGGGCGAATACCACTATGACGGTCGGCAGGCGCCGCGCGATCTGCCCAAGGCGCTGTACTGGTTCGAGCAGGCCTCGCTGCAGGGCCATGCACTGGCGCAGCATCGCCTCGGGGTGATGTTCTTCCGTGGCGAAGGCGTACCGGCGAACAATGTACAGGCCTATGTGGTTCTGAAAATGTCGGCGGTCAATGGCGAAGAGGAGGCACTGGACACTGCTGACCGGGTCTCCGCCCAGATGCGCCGCGATGAACTGGAGATCGCCACCCAGGTTCTGGGGCAGATTTTCCGCGACTACCTGATGAAGCTGCAGACGGCGGGGGAATAGAAGCTGCAAGCCAGCGTAGGGTGGATGTCGCTTTTTACATCCACCGAGGCTCCGTTCGTCGGGTCGATGAAGCGTGACCCGACCTTGTATCTCGACTGCAGCCTTTCAGGAGGCGATAGTCCCCGGCTGATCATCGGGGGAGAGAGTGCAAGTAGTACCCGCCCTTAAGCTTCGAGCTTGTGACGTAGATAACGCTGCACTCCTCCGCACTCATCCAGTAAGTCCGAACGGTATCTTGAGCCACGAGCTCGCATTAGCAAGGTAGGACGGATGCAGTGACGATCTATCCGTTCACTGAGGAGGAAAACCATGGCCATAGTCGTTGGCGTCGACATCGCCAAACACACATTCGACATCGCAACCTTGCAGAGCAACGGCAAGCACCGCACCAAAGGCAAGCTGACCAATGACTCAGCAGGCTTTGAGGTGTTCCAGCAATGGCTGCTCAAGT